>NZ_DASXQG010000072.1:0-161134 GCF_036493135.1 Nocardioides sp.
GAGACACTCATGGTCCCGGTCGTCGAGGTCGTTTTCTTCGTTCTGCTGGCCGTGGCGTGCTTCTTGTGGTTCCGCCGGACACCGACGTACCGGCTCCATCGGCACAGGTCGGGCACGGTACTGGGGCAGTCGTCCTCCTACGACAGGGCGCCGCAGCTGCGGCCGGAGCTGCGCCGAGAGGGAGAACCCCCGCTGGCACGCCGATGGTGGTTCGGCCGCAGGATATGAGTTGGCGGACGGCCGCTCCGTAACAACCTCTCATCGGCATGACAGTGCGATGAGTCGGCGTCAATCCGCGGCGCAGTAGCCCGGCGTTGCTACGACTGGGATGGATGCGCTGGCGCCAGGTCGTGGGCCCCGTCGGCGCGCCGGCAGCTCTGAGGGAGGTGACGTTGCTGCTGCCCGGGAAGCGGACCAGGGCGTGACGCCGCCTCGGGGTATTCCCAGGTCCGCTCCGTACCAGCTTCCATGTCTCTCCCTGCTCGCCTCTCCCCACGCTCCCTTCCTCCCCTCGTCCCTCATTACCAACCACCAACGGCTCCTCAATTCCTTCCCCTTCTGGCCCCTCCTCTCTCCTCATTCGGCGGCACGCATGCTACGAAGTTGGGTAGGGAAAAGGGCTGCTGACCTGGGGGTTTGTGGCTGTTGAGGGTTGTCGAGGGAGGGTGTTTCGGGGTGCATGGCGGGGTGAAGATCTACCGCGGGAGCCCGGCTGCGGCTCGGGCGTATGTGGAGGCCGACCGGTCGCGTGCCGACGACTACTACCTGGCCGAGGGCACCGGACTAGCTTCTCGGCTGGTCGCCACCCAAGACGGCGTCGTTCAGTTGGCGCCGATGGACGGCCCGGCCTATGAGCGCTGGGTGGCCGGCCGCACGGTGGAGACCGACCGGCCCAAGGGGCGGCTGCGGACCGATGACCGGGCGGTCCGGTTCGTCGAGGTCACGGTCAACGGGCCGAAGACCTGGTCGCTGGCCGCAGCGGTGGATCCGGAGGTGGCGGCCGCCTATGACGCGGCCCAGGACCGGGCCGCCCGTCAGGTCGTGGGGTGGCTGGCGGTGCATGCGACCACCCGGATTGGGCCGCGGGGGAGGCAGGTGCAGGTTCCGGTCGAGCAGATCGAGGCCGCCGTGGTCCGGCACTACACCTCGCGGGCTGGGGACCCGCACCGACATCTCCACCTCCAGGTCAACGCCCGGGTCTGGGCACAGGGCCGGTGGCGGGGCCTGCATACGGTGGGGGTGCGGGACAGTCTGGAGGCGATCAACGGGATCGGGCATGCCGCGGTGATGTGTGATCCGGGGTTCCGGGCCGCGTTGGCCGCTCACGGCTACACCGTCGACCCGGAGTCGGGCGAGATCACCGAGCTGGCCGGGTACGTGGGGGCGTTCAGCGCCCGGGCCAAGCAGATCGAGACCCAGGTCGACTCCTATGAGGCCGTCTGGCGTGGGGAGCATTCTGGGGAGGAGCCCGGACCGAGGTTGCGGCGGGCATGGGACCGGCGGGCGTGGGCGCAGGCGCGGCCGGACAAGGTCGTGCCCACCACTGGGGAGGATCTGACCGCACGGTGGTGTGAGGAGCTGGGGGAGCTGGGGTTCCGACCACCCAACCAGCCAGTGGACCCCGAGACCCTCACAGTGGTGCGAGGGGACCCGGCGGCGGTGCGGGTGGGGACGCTGGACCGCGAGTCGATGGTTGAGACCGCGATGACGAGGTTGGGGAGCCGCCACTCGGCGTGGAACGCCGCCGATGTTCGCGGTGAGGTGGAGCGCCTGGTCGCCTCGGCCGGCGTGGTCGCCGAGGCCGGGGTCCGCGGTGAGCTGGCCGAGGACCTCACCGCCCGGGTGCTCCGGGCCTCGCGGCCACTGCTCGATCGCGCCGATGTGCCCGAGCACATCCGCTCCCACACCTCGGCCCCGGTGTTGGCGGTGGAGCGGGAGCTGATCGCACGGATCACCACCCGGGCCGCCGCGAACCGGCTGACGGTGGTGGAGGGGGCGGCCGGGTCGGGCAAGACCATAAGGCTGGCGGCCGCTCGCGCCCACGTCGAGGCTCGGGGTGGGCGGATGCTGGTGGTGACCCCGACCCGCAAGGCCGCCCAGGTCGCCACCCACGAGATCGGTGCTCCGGCGCGGTCGGTGGCGTGGCTGCTGCACCGGTACGGCTACCGGTGGGACACCGACGGCAACTGGACCCGCGTGGCACCGTCGCCGACGGCGCCGCGGTTGGACCATCGCACGGTGCTGGTGGTCGACGAGGCCGGGATGTTGGACCAGGACACCGCCCGCGGACTGTTCGAGTTGGCCGACACCACCGGCGCCGACCTCGACCTGGTCGGGGACCGGCACCAGCTCCCCGCCGTGGGCCGTGGGGGAGTGCTCGATCTCGCGGCCCGGTACGCCCCCCACCGGTGCGTCGAGCTCGACGGGGTGCGCCGGTTCACCGACCCCGATTACGCCGGCCTGTCGCTGCGGATGCGTCAGGGCCAGAACATCGACTGGGTCTTTGACCACCTCAACGACCGCGGCGAGATCGTGGTCCATGCCAGCGAGGTCGAACGCGACCACGCCCTGGCCGTCCGAGCCTGTCTCGGCGAGCTGGTGGTCGCCGACACCCGCGACCAGGTCGGCCGGATCAACGCCCTGGCCCACCAGATCCGCCACGACACCGGCCAAGTCACCGGGGAGGCCGCCGACCAGGTGACCACCGGCACCGGGGAGCAGATCGGGGTAGGGGACCGGATCGCCACCCGCCGCAACGACAGCGAGGTCGATGTCGCCAACCGGGAGACCTGGACCGTCACCGCCACCACCACCACTTCCGCGGGCGGCGGGCTGGTCGTGGTCGGCGAGGCGGGACGCCGGACCCTGCCCCCCGACTATGTGGCCAAGCATGTCGAGCTCGCCTACGCCACCACCGCCTACGGCGCCCAAGGCACCACCGTCGCATCGGCCCGCGTGCTGGTCGGCGACCACACCGGCGCCGCCTCGGCCTACGTCGGCATGACCCGCGGCCGCGACCACAACACCGCCCACCTCGTCGCACCGTCGCTGGAGGAGGCGCGGCGTCAGTGGATCGAGGTCTTCGGCCGCGACCGCGCCGACCTCGGCCCCACCCACGCCGCACAACGCGCCACCGACGACATCGAACGCTACGGTCCCAACGCCCCCCACGATCCACGCCGCCGCAGACTGCTCTCGCCCGCCGAGATCGAACAACGCAGAGTGGAGCACATTCGCCAGTCGCCCACGGAGCCGGCCTACTCGCCACCATCGAGAACCAGAAGCCCCGGCATCGGGTTCTGATGGCCTCGTCAGGGGCGTGGGTCGAACCGGGACCGCCGTGGCGGCGGCGGGGGAGGCGGGGGAGGTGGCTTCGGCAGGAACTCCATCCAGGTGATCCGGGCCAGCGGCCCGGTCTCCGGGTCTTCTCCGGAGGTCCAGGAGAAGACGCCGCTGCCGTGGGATCGGGTGGCGTCCCGGACCGCCGGCTCCCACGCGGCACGGACCGGGTCGGGCAGGTCGAGCCGATCCCAGCAGTCGACCAGGAACCCGCCGTCGAGCCACCGGATCATCATCTGCGGCATCCCGCGGCGGATCAGAATCTCATAGGCCCGCCGTCGGTCGGTCAGATCCGCCAGGTTCCAGTCGTCCTGCTCGGTGTGGCCCAACAGGTCCGGGACGTGAAGGGTGGTGAAGCAGTCCGGGGCAGGAACCCGCCACAGCCGGTTCGGCGCCCAGAACGCCACGATCCCCTCCGGGTGGTATTCGGTGAACACCACCCGCGACCGCACGGTGAGCTCCCAGCCCATCGCGGCCAACAGGCGGGCCGCCACCCGCAGCGACGGTGTCTTCAGTCCCCGCTCATAGGCCGAGACCGTGGCCTGGGACGTGCCACCCAGGCGAGCCACCTCCGCCTGGCTGAGGCCGCTGGCTCGCCTCGCGATCTCGAGCAGGTACCACGGGTCGATCCGCCCACGATACCCGATCGGATGTTTTCGGTGGCCACGTTGGCAACCGCTGCACACCTACCTGTCAGCACCACCTCTCCACCGACGACCGGCACCGACTGTCCATTCACCCGGACGCCTGCGCTTGATCGGGGAGAGCCGACCACGAGCCACAGGAGGACGCCATGACCAGCACCATCACCCACCAGATCCCGTTCCCCGAGCGCGACCCCGAGGAGCTCCTGACCCTGTCCGAGGCCGCTGACATCCTCAGAATGCCCATCAACACCCTGCGCTGGTGGCGCCAGACCGGCAAAGGACCCGAGTTCTTCAAGATCGGCCGCCACCTCGTCACCACCGTCGGCGACCTCCGCCGCTACATCCGCGAACAACGACACAACCAGCACTCGGCCTAACCTGTCGACACGAGCGGAGGTCACACCAACTCGGAGGCACCCATGGCCAGCATTCAGAAGCGCCCGGACGGCAGGTGGAGGGCGCGATATCGCGACGAGGCCGATCGCGAGCACGCCCGGCACTTCACTCGCAAGGTCGACGCCCAACGATGGCTCGACACAGTGACGGCGTCCATCGTCCGAGGCGACTACGTCGACCCGAAAGCGGGACGCGAAACCGTACGGGCGTACTCGTCCCGCTGGCAGAGTGTGCAGGTCTCCAGCAGTGGCACGGCGCGCATCGTCGACAATGCGCTACGACGACACATCATGCCCGCACTCGGCGGGCGCGCGATCGGGGCGGTGCGCCGCAGCGACGTCCAAGCGTTCATCAAGCTGCTGGAGACCAAGGGCCTCTCGGCTGGGACGGTGCGCAACATCTACGAGGTAGCGGCGCGAGTGTTCGACGCGGCTGTGGACGACAGGGTCATTTCCGCCTCGCCGTGCCGGCGGATCACATTTCCGAAGAGCGACGGCGACGAGGTCGTGCCGCCCACCGTCGAGGAGGTCGCAGCGCTTCGCTCCGCGCTCGACCCGCAGTGGCAGGCCGTCGTAGTCACGTTGGCAGGCTCCGGACTGCGGGTTGGCGAGCTGTTGGGGCTTTCGGTCTCGGACGTCGACTTCCTGCGCGGGACGATCCGCGTCGAGCGCCAGCGGTTGCAGTCCGGAGAGCTTGCGGCGGTGAAGTCGAGGACTTCCCGCCGCATCGTCCCGGTGGGCCAGGTCGTCATCGAAGCGCTGGCCGCATACCTCGCGGCATACCCGTCCGACGATGCCCTCTTCCGCGATGAGTGGGGCGTCCCGTTGTCCTACCGGCGCTGGAAGCGACTTCTCGGTGACGCAGCGTGCGAGGCTGGCGTCCGGGTGACAAGCCACGGTCTACGCCACTTTGCGGCCTCGGCACTGATCTCCGGGGGCGCGTCGGTGAAGCAGGTTCAGACGTTCCTCGGCCATTCGTCGGCGGTGATCACCCTGCGCACCTACGCGCACCTGTTCCCCGGCGACGAGGACCGCACGCGCAACGTCCTCGACGCAGCGCTTGGTCCGCTCGCGGACTTTTTGCGGACTACACCAGCGTCAGAAGGATAAACGCGCAGGTCAGCGGCCTGCAGGTTGCCTCAAGCCTTCTTGGTCTCCCAGAAGATCTCGGCGATCTCGTCGATCTTCGCCAGCAGCTCGTCGGCCTTGCCGGCGTCCATCTCACCCTTGGTACCGGTGGCGCCGGCCAGCTTGGTGGCCTCGTTCACCAGGGTGTGCAGCTGCGGGTACTTCTCGAAGTGCGGCGGCTTGAAGTAGTCGGTCCAGAGCACCCACAGGTGGTGCTTGACCAGCTCGGAGCGCTGCTCCTTGATCAGGATCGCTCGGGTGCGGAAGTCGGGGTCGTCGTTGTCGGCGACCTTGGCGATGATCGCCTTGACCGACTCCGCCTCGATGCGGGCCTGGGCCGGGTCATACACGCCGCACGGGAGGTCGCAGTGGGCCGAGACGTCGATCGTGGGAGCGAACAGCTTCGCGAACATCGTGGTCCTCTCTGTCAGATGGAGGTCGGGGATTCCAGAGGATTCCTGCCTCGCCTGGGACACTACTCCGCGTGCCGAGGCCCCCTGGACCGGGTTCGTACCCTCTTCGTCCGCGAGCAATCGGGGTGGCCCGCGTCCACCACGAGTCGATGCGGCCGACCCTCGAGCCGGGCGACCGTCTCCTGGTCAGGTACGCCGCACCGGTGTCGGCCGGCCGCCTGGTGCTCGCCCGCTTCGCCGACGGCACCTTGGCGGTGAAGCGGGCTGTCGAGCAGCGCCCGACCCGCGCCGGCGAGCCTGGCTGGTGGCTGCTGAGTGACAATCCGGACGACGGTGTCGACTCGCGTCATCGCGGTGTGATCTCGGCCGATGACGTGGTGGCGGTCGTCGTGGCCCGGATCTGGCCGCACCCCGCGGTCGGTCGGCGGTTGTGACCGGAGCCGCCCGGAGTGGTGTCCACGAACGCCCTCGGCGCGAGGCGCGCCGTACCCGCTGTGCCACAGTGACGGAGTGGCTGCCCCCGACGCACACCGGTTCGCCGGCGACCCCGTGTTCGACCTGCACGTGGGCGGGAAGATGGAGGTACGGTCGCGGGTCGCGCTGCGCGACCGGGACGACCTCTCACTGGCCTACACCCCCGGGGTCGCGCGCGTCTGCGAGGCCATCGCCGCCGACCCGACGCTGACCCGGGAGTACACCTGGGTGCCCCACACCGTCGCCGTCGTCACCGACGGCACCGCGGTCCTCGGCCTCGGCGACATCGGGCCGGCGGCGGCGATGCCGGTGATGGAGGGGAAGGCGGTGCTGTTCAAGCAGTTCGGCGGTGTCGACGCGGTGCCGATCTGCCTGTCGACCACAGATGTCGAGGAGATCATCGCCACCGTGGCGCGGCTGGCGCCGAGCTTCGGCGGCATCAACCTCGAGGACATCTCGGCGCCGCGCTGCTTCGAGATCGAGGAACGGCTCAAGGCGATGCTCGACATCCCGGTCTTCCACGACGACCAGCACGGCACCGCCGTGGTCGCGCTCGCCGCGCTGACCAACGCGCTGACGCTGACCGGTCGTACGCCGGAGAGCACGCGCGTGGTCGTCTCGGGCGCCGGAGCAGCCGGTGTCGCGGTGGCGCGGATCCTCCTCAACGACGGGGTGGGTGACATCGCGGTCGTCGACCGGCAAGGGGTGCTGAACTCGCGGCGTACCGATCTCACCCCGGTCAAGAAGGCGCTGGCCGTCGACACCGCCGACCGTCACGACCGGCACGGGTCGCTGGCCGACGTGATGGTCGGCGCGGACGTCTACCTCGGTGTCTCGGGTGGGACGGTGCCCGAGGAGGTCGTCGCGAGCATGGCCGACGACGCGATCGTCTTCGCACTCGCGAACCCGACCCCCGAGGTGCCGGTCGAGATCGCTCACCGGCATGCCCGGATCTTCGCGACCGGTCGCTCCGACTACCCGAACCAGATCAACAACGTGCTGGCGTTCCCCGGGATCTTCCGAGGGGCTTTCGACGTCCACGCCACCGCGATCACCGAGGGGATGAAGCTCGCTGCCGCCGAGGCGCTCGCCGGGCTCGTCGGCGACGACCGGGCCGACGACCTGATCGTGCCCTCGCCGTTCGACCCGCGGGTCGCACCGGCCGTGGCCACGGCCGTCGCCGCGGCGGCCCGCGCCGACGGCGTCGCCCGCCCCTGACCGCCGAGGTGGGCCTTGTCAGCAACCGAGGTGGGAGTTGTCCCGGCCGGCTCGCCTCGACAAGCGCCACCTGGGAGACGGAGAGACCCCACCTCGGCACGGGAGAGGGCCCACCTCGGCACGGGAGAAGAGCCACCTCGGCGTGTCAGTAGGGTCGGGACATGTTCGCCTTGTACGCCGAGAAGTTCAGCACCGACGACCCGCTGACCGGGTTGGTGGTGGGGGAGCGACCCGACCCGGAGGTCCCGGACGGGTGGACCACCGTGCAGGTCAAGGCGGCGTCGCTGAACCACCACGACCTCTGGTCGCTGCGCGGCGTCGGGCTGCGCGAGGACGCGCTGCCGATGATCCTCGGCTGCGACGCCGTCGGCATCGACGAGGACGGCAACGAGGTGCTGATCCACGCCGTGATCAGCGATCCTTCGTGGCGTGGTGACGAGACCGAGGACCCGCGTCGGTCACTGCTGTCCGAGCGCTACCAGGGCACCTTCGCCGACCGGGTCGCCGTACCGAGGGCGAACCTGGTGCCGAAGCCGGCATCGCTGTCGTTCGAGGAGGCGTCCTGTCTGCCCACGGCCTGGCTGACGGCGTACCGGATGCTCTTCGTGCAGGGCGCCCTCAGACCGGGACAGTCGGTGCTGGTCCAGGGCGCGGGCGGTGGCGTCGCCACCGCCCTGATCACGCTGGCCCGGGCCGGCGGTCTCCAGGTGTTCGCGACCAGCCGTGACGAGCGCAAGCGGGCACGGGCGCTCGAGATCGGCGCCCACGCGACGTTCGAGAGCGGTGCGCGGCTGCCCGACCGGGTCGACGCCGTGATGGAGACGGTAGGCGCCGCCACGTGGACCCACTCGCTGCGTTCGCTCCGCCCCGGAGGCACGCTCGTGATCAGTGGTGCGACCAGCGGGCCCAACCCGGACAGCACCGAGCTGAACCGGATCTTCTTCCTGCAGCTCCGGGTGGTCGGTTCGACCATGGGCACGAGCACCGAGCTCGGGCAGCTGGTGTCGTTCCTCGACGCCACCGGCACCAAGCCGCTGATCGACCGCACGCTGCCGATGACCGACGCCCGCGACGGCTTCGCCGCGATGAACGACGGTGAGGTCTTCGGCAAGATCGTGTTCACCCGCTGATGGCGACCCACCTGATCACCGGCGCCGGCTCGGGCATCGGCGCGGCGGTCGCCGAGGCGTTGCACGGCCGAGGAGACGACCTGGTCCTCCTGGCGCGGAACCCGGAGCGCGCCGACACCCTGGCCGAGCGGTTCCCGGGCGCCACGTTGATCATGGCCGACCTGGCCGACCCCGACGCGATCGACCAGATCACCGGTCTTCCCGACCGGCTCGACTCGGTGCAGCACATCGCCGGTGTCGTCGAGCTCGCTCCCGTGGCCGAGCTGCGCGCCGAGCACTTCCGGGAGCAGCTGGAGGTGAATCTCGTTGCCCCTGCTCTCCTCACCCGCGCGTGCCTGCCGGCCCTCCGGGCCGCACGCGGCATCGTCGTCTTCGTGAACTCGGGGGCCGGGCTGGCCGCCGGCGCCTCGTGGGCGGCGTACGCCGCGTCGAAGTTCGGGCTGCGCGCCGTTGCGGACTCGCTGCGCGCCGAGGAGCTGGGGAACGGCGTGCGCGTGACGACCGTCTTCCCCTCGCGGACAGCGACGCCGATGCAGGAGAAGGTGCACGAGCAGGAGGGCCGCACCTACGACTCGGCGCTCTGGATCAGTCCGGAGACCGTGGCCGCCACCGTGCTCCACGTCCTCGACGTGCCCCGTGACGCGACGATCCCCGAGGTGACGGTGCGGCCGCTGGTGCCGTGGACGCCGAAGTAGGCCGGTTACCGCTCCGTAACTTCCGGGCGCTCCGGCGCGTTGGGACACCAGACCCGACGATGCCCTGGAGGTCGCGATGCGCCTGCGTGCCGGTTCCCTGGCCCTCTCCCTCACGGCTGCGGCCACGTCCCTGGCGCTGCTCGCGCCCGCACTCGGCCCGGCCGATGCCGCCGGAGGCCCGACGTACCGCCGGCACGACTTGGCCGACGGCCGGGCGCGCTACGTGCTGCCACCGGGGGAGAACGGTCTGGTCAACGCGACCGACGCGCTGGCGTTCGAGACGACGCAGCAGCGTCCGGCGAGCAGCCAGGACCAGCTGGGCCAGTACTCCGGCCTGCTCTACGGCTACCCCCACCTCACGAACGCGACGCTCGGGAGGTACTTCAACGACGAGTCGTTCGGGGTCCGGCCGAGGGACATCACACGCACCGAGACGCCGGAGAACGGCGTCACGATCTACCGCGACACCCACGACGTGCCCCACATCTACGGCGACACCGACCAGACCGCGGCATTCGGCGCCGGCTACGCGCAGGCCGAGGACCGGCTCTTCTTGATGGACGTGCTGCGCCACTACGGCGCGGGCACCCTGTCGGGCTTCCTCGGGGCATCGTGCGAGTTCGAGCAGATGGACCACGATCAGCTGCTGCTCGCGCCGTACACGCAGGCACAGGCGCAGCGGCAGGTCGACCTCCTGCCGAAGCGGTACGGCGCCCGCGGTGCGCTCGCGAAGTCGATGATCGACTCCTACGTGGAGGGGGTGAACGCCTACATCAGCGCCGCCGAGCGGGACCCGTCGAAGCTGCCGGTCGACTACCTGGCCGGTGCGCCCGACGCCACGGTCCCGCAGCCGTGGACGGCTGCCGACGTGGTCTCCATCGCCGGCCTGATCGGCGGCATCTTCGGCAAGGGCGGCGGCTCCGAGACCGACGACGGTCACCTGCTGCGCTATCTCCAGGGCCGGTACGGCGCCCAGGCCGGGATGAGGGCCTACCGCGACCTCAATCACCAGAACGACCCGCTCGCCCCGACCACGATCACCGACCGGCGATTCCGGTACGACGTGCGAACGGCGCCGTGGCACCGTTCGCTGAACGCGATCCCGGGCCCGCGTGCGCTGAGCGGCGGGCCGGCGTCGACGTCCGCCGGCTGCGGCACGAGCTCCGGTCTGCCGACCGGGTCCACCTCGCAGCTCACGACCCGCCAGCGGATCGGCGCCAACATCGTGAACGCGCTGCGGGCGATGCCGCAGCACATGAGCAACGCGCTCGTCGTCAACGGCTCGCACACGAAGTCCGGCCATCCGGTCGCGGTGTTCGGGCCGCAGGTCTCGTACTTCGCGCCGCAGATCCTCTCCGTGCTCGACCTGCACGCGCCGGACTACGACGCGATGGGCGCCTCGTTCCCCGGCACCGGCCTGGTCGAGCTCGGCCGCGGACGTGACTACGCCTGGTCGGCGACGTCGGCAGGCAGCGACCTGATCGACCAGCGGGTGGAGAGGATCTGTGACCCGGGCGGCGCGGCGCCGGCCGCGCAGGGCACGTCGTACGTCTTCCGCGGGCGGTGCGTGCCGATGAGGCACGACTCGTTCAGCGAGAACGTCCTGCCCAAGCCCGGGAGCGGCGGAGGTGTGCCGGCCACGATCTCGCACGAGATCTACCGGACGCGGCACGGCGTCGTGCAGGGCTGGACGAAGGTCCACGGCCATCCGGTCGCGATCGTCAACCAGCGGTCGACGTACGGCCACGACATCGACTCGGTGGTCGGCTTCCTGGGGTTCGGCGACCCGAGGGTGACCCACGACGTGCACAGCTGGATGCGGCAGGCGAACAAGATCGGCTACACGTTCAACTGGTTCTACGTCGACGACCGCGACACCGGCTACTTCGTCAGCGGCCGCGACCCGAGGCGCAACCCGCATGCCGACCCGACACTGCCGACGTGGGGCACCGGGAAGTCCGAGTGGCGCGGCTTCCTCTCGCTGAAGCAGCACCCGCACGAGGTCAACCCGAAGCAGGGCTTCTTGGTCAGCTGGAACAACAAGCCGGCGCCGGGCTTCGCCACCGACGGCGAGTACGCGAACGGGCAGACCTACCGCTCGGTGATGCTGGTGCGACATCTGAAGCGGAAGCTCCGAGCCACGGGCGACCGGGTCACGCGGGCGGACGTCGTGCAGGCGATGGAAGCGGCGGCCAGCCAGGACCTCGACGGCGTCGAGGTCACACCGTTGCTCCTGCGCTTCCTGAAGGGACATCACCAGACCGCACATACGCGGGCGATGGGCAGGCTGCTGAAGGGCTGGGTCGCGGACGGCGCACATCGGCGCAAGGCGAAGGCGTCCGCGACGCAGTACCGCCACCACGCGGCGATCGCGATCGACGACGAGCTGATGCCGAACCTGATCCGCGCCCTCTACGACGGGATCCTGGCCAAGGGTGGGCTCTCCGGGGTCGCGTCGACGGGCGGTGCGTCCCTGCCGGGATACGCGAAGCTGCCGATGCAGTGGGTGAACACCCCGAACAGCGGCGACGCGCACCTGGGCTCGTCGTACGACGGGGGGTTCGAGGGGTACCTGATGTCGACCCTCCAGCAGCTGCTCCACCGGCATCCGAAGGACGGGTTCGGGCGGGTGCTGACGCGGCACGAGTGCGGTGGCGGACCGGCCACGTGCCGACGGAAGGTCGCCCGCGCGCTGGCTGCGACGTACGCCGGGCTGGCGCGGGCGAACGGGAGCACCCACGCCGCCGCCTGGACCGACTCGACGCTGTCGCATGCCGCGGGACAGACCATGCCGGAGTTCGACTCGATCGGCTTCCGCGCCCTCGGTCTGGTCGGCCAGCCGAGCATCGACTGGCAGAACCGTCCGACGTTCCAGCAGGTAGTCGAGTTCCACCGCCACCGCCCCCGCTGAGGACCTGGCGTCACTTTGCGCCGACTCGGCGGTCAGGCGGGCTCGAGAAGGAAGATCCGCAGCCGGCGGCCGGTGATCCGCGCCTGATACGTCAGGTACCCGCCGTAGACCTCCGTCGACCCCGCCAGCACGGACTCGCGCTCCTCCTCGGTGGCCGGCCGGGCGACGGCCTCGAGCGTGGTCCCCCGATGGCGCAGCGTCGCGCGCGGGTCCGCCTCGAGGTTCAGCACCCACGCCGGGGTCGCGGGTTGCCCGAAGTTCGTGCCGAGGAGGGCGAGCGTGTCGCCGTACGGGACGGCGATCAGGTGCGTGGTACGTCGCAGCCCGGACCTCCGGCCCGTGGTGGTCACGTCGACCACCGGCAGACCCGCGAGCAGCTCCGGCACACTGGTGCGTCCGCGTGAGGCGCGACCGACCAGGTCGTCGAGGTGACGCAGCACCTTGGAGAACACCCACGCCCCGGCCCGGGTGGAGGCGACGGACTGGGTCGCCCGCTGCAACCCGGTGGGTCGTCCGATCCGGTAACCGAGGTCTGCGGCCACGCCCACACCGGTGAACCTAACAGCGTGCCCTCCTGCCGGGACGGCGTCTACGGCCGCAACACCCGGCGTACGACGTGCGCGACCCCCGCCACGGACGTGACGGCCCAGGCGGCCAGGGCGACCCAGATCCAGACCCGGCCGATGTCGACCAGCAGCGGGAACCCGTCGGCGACCCCGAGCCGGGTGCTCGCGACGGCGTACATACCGAGGGGGAAGACGATGCTCCACAGGTGTACGTCGTACCGGAGCGGCACCCGGTGGGTGACATGCCGCCACCAACCCGCCGCGACCAGGGCCGGCACCAGCCAGGTCGCCAGCACCCACGCGAACAGGTCACCACCACGGATCGCGCTGCCGGCCGCGTCGAGGACCGCGTCGTGGGGCAGCAGGGTGATCTCCGCGCCGGCCAGTGTGGTGATGGCGGCTGCACCCATGGCGATCCAGTACGGGGCAGTCAGGTCGTCGGCCCCGAGGTCGTGGGCCAGCAGCCGCATCGCCACGAACAAGCCGGTCACGGCGTACAGGAACACCCCGAGGAACCACGTCCCCACGGCGACGGCGGGCAGGGCCGGACCGGGGCGCTCGACGGCCAGCACGGCGGCCGCGACGGCCACGGACTGGCCACCGACCGCCCACAAGAACCAGGTCCCGTTGGCGACGGCCGTGACGGGTCGGTCATCCGCGCCGAGCCTGGTCGTCCACGGGGCGGCGTAGCCCCGGAGCAGCCAGCAGGCCGCGCCGACGCCGAGCAGCCACAGCGCCAACGTCGCCTGGTCGGCGGCGATCCTGGCGGAGAGCACGTCGGCAGCGGCGACGAACGTGAAGAACCCGAACCCGCCCGACAGATGGGTGAGGTCGTCGACCAGCTCGGCGCGGTGGGAGACCAGGCGCCAGGCGTTGAGCAGCACCAGACCGACGAAGGCGGCCACGGACAACACGAGGAGGCACCGCGACAGCAGCCGTCGGCCGTCGTATCCCAGACCCACGGAGATGATGCCGGTGGCCATCACCACCGAGAAGTAGCCCGGCGAGAGCTCGCGCACCGCCGCGTCGAGGCGCGCGCCGACCGTCGTTCCACCCACCGGGTGCTAGTCCTCGGGGTCGTCGAGGCGTGCCAGCCAGGTCGCGAACCGCTCGACGGCGGTCTCGAACTCCGGGTGGGTGTCGGTGAACTCCTGGAGCCGGTCGCTCAGCCACGCCAGGGTGACCTCCTCGTCGCCCCGGCGCTGCTGGAGCTCCTCGATCCCGCGGTCGGTGAAGTACATCGCTGCTGCTGGCCGGCGGAGCCGTCAGTAATCCCGGACGGTGCGGTCGGCGACACTCTCGAACGCCGCCGCCACCAGCGACTTCTGCTCCTCGGCGTGCCGCTTCGCGGTGCCGACCGACGGGGACGACGACCGCGGCCGCGTCACGCACTCCACCGGCAGATCGAGCTGGGGCCACACGTTGAGCGAGTAGTACGGCGCGGGGCCCATGTTGCCCGGCTCGTCCTGCACCCAGCGCACGGCCTTCAGCCCGGGGAACCGGGCCAGCTCGGCCTTGATCTCGTCGATCGGGGCGGGGTAGAGCTGCTCCACCCGGGCGATCGCGAACCGGCCGGCGTCCTCGCGCTTGGCCCGCTCGACCATCAGGTCCCAGGTGATCCGGCCCGAGCAGATGAGCAGAGTGTCGACGGTTGCCGGGTCGGCGTGGTCGGCGTCGTCGGTGACGAACGGCCGGAACGTGCCCGTGGTGAAGTCGGCCGGCTGCGACGCCGCCTCCTTGCGCTTGAGCATCGACTTCGGCGTGAACACGACCATCGGCCGGTGCTCCTCGCTCAGCGAGTGCTGCCGCAACAGGTGGAAGTACGACGCGGGGGTCGACGGCTGCGCCACCACGAACGCGTCGTCGGCGGCCATGGTCAGCCACCGCTCGATACGGGCCGACGAGTGGTCGGGACCCTGACCCTCGTACCCGTGGGGGAGCAGGAGCACGACGCCGGACTGCTGTCGCCACTTCGCCTCGCCGGAGCTGATGAACTCGTCGATCACCGTCTGGGCACCGTTCACGAAGTCGCCGAACTGCGCCTCCCAGACGACCAGCGCGTCGGGCCGGGCCACGGAGTAGCCGTACTCGAAGCCGAGGGCGGCGTACTCGGAGAGCAGCGAGTCGTAGATGTGGAACTTCGCCTGGTCCTCGGTGAGCGCGGCCAGCGGCGTCCACTCGTTGGCGTTGGTGCGGTCGATGATGGTGGCGAACCGCTGCACGAAGGTGCCGCGGCGCGAGTCCTGGCCGGCCAGGCGCACCGGGCGGCCGTCCATCAGCAGCGAGCCGAGCGCCAGGATCTCGCCCGTGCCCCAGTCGATCGGGCCGTCGGCGATGGCGTTGGCCCGGCGCTGGAGCTGCGGCATCACCTTGTGGTGGACCGTGAAGCCGTTCGGCGGCGTCACGTACGCGTCGGCGATCCGCTTCATCACATCGGGGGTGACCGCGGTGTCCGTCGTGCCCACGGACTTCTCCGGGTAGTCGGGCACGGTCGTCCACTCGGTCGGTTGCGAGTCGGCCTCGCGCACCTCGGTGAACACCCGTTCCAGCTGCTGCTGGTAGTCCTTGAGGACCTGCTCGGCCTCCTCGATCGTGATGTCGCCACGACCGATCAGCGACTCGGTGTACAGCTTGCGAACCGAGCGCTTCTGCTCGATCAGGTCGTACATCAACGGTTGGGTGTACGACGGGTCGTCGCCCTCGTTGTGACCGCGGCGGCGGTAGCAGACCAGGTCGATGACGACGTCCTTGTTGAACGCCTGGCGGTACTCGAACGCCAGCCGCGCCACCCGGATGCACGCCTCCGGGTCATCGCCGTTCACGTGGAAGATCGGCGCCTGCACCATCCGCGCGACGTCGGTGCAGTACAGCGAGGACCGCGAGGCGCCGGGCGAGGTCGTGAAGCCGACCTGGTTGTTGACGACCAGGTGGATGGTGCCGCCGGTGCGGTAGCCGCGCAGCTGCGACAGGTTCAGCGTCTCGGCCACCACACCCTGGCCGGCGAACGCCGCGTCGCCGTGGAGCAGCAGCGGGAGCACGGGGTACTCGGCACCGCGGTCGAGCATGTCCTGCTTGGCGCGGGCGATGCCCTCGAGCACCGGGTCGACCGCCTCGAGGTGTGAGGGGTTCGCGGCGACGGACACCTTGATCGTGTCGCCGCTCCCTGACACGAACTCGCCCTCCGCACCGAGGTGGTACTTCACATCGCCGGAGCCCTGGACCGTGCGCGGGTCGATGTTGCCTTCGAACTCCCGGAAGATCTGGGAGTACTTCTTGCCGACGATGTTGGCCAGCACGTTGAGCCGCCCGCGGTGCGCCATACCGATCGTGACCTCGTCGAGCTCGGCCTCCGCGGCCGCCTCGCAGATCTCGTCGATCACCGGGACCGTGGTCTCGGCGCCCTCGAGGCTGAACCGCTTCTGGCCGACGAACTTGGTCTGCAGGAACGTCTCGAACGCCTCGGCCTGGTTGAGCTTGAGCAGGATCCGCAGCTGCTCCTCGCGGGGGGGCTTGACGTGCGGCCGCTCGACGCGCTCCTGGAGCCACTTGCGCTGCTCGGGATCCATGATGTGCATGTACTCGATGCCGGTGGTGCGGCAGTAGGAGTCACGCAGGATGCCGAGGATGTGGCGCAGCTTCATGAAGCGCCGGCCCTCGCCGCCGAACGAGCCGGTGGCGAACTCCCGGTCGAGGTCCCACAAGGTCAGGCCGTGCGACTCGACCTCGAGGTCGGGGTGGCTGCGCTGGCGGTACTCCAGCGGGTCGGTGTCGGCCATCAGGTGACCCCGCACGCGGTAGGCGTGGATCAGCTCCAGGATGCGCGCCTGCTTGGAGATCTCGTCGTCGTGCGACGTCGCGATGTCGTTGCTCCAGCGGATCGGCTCGTAGGGGATCCGCAGCGCCCGGAAGATCTCGTCGTAGAAGCCCCCGTCACCGAGCAGGAGCTGGTGGAGGCGCTTGAGGAAGTCGCCCGACTGCGCGCCCTGGATGACGCGGTGGTCGTACGTCGAGGTCAGCGTCATCACCTTGCTGATGGCGTTGCGGGCGATCGCCTCCTCGGAGGCGCCCTGCCACTCCGGGGGGTACTCCATGGCGCCGACGCCGATGATCGCGCCCTGACCGCGCATCAGCCGCGGCACGGAGTGGTTGGTGCCGATCGTGCCCGGGTTGGTCAGCGAGATCGTGGTGCCCTGGAAGTCCTCGACCGTGAGCCGCGCGTCGCGGGCCTTGCGCACGATGTCCTCGTACGCCGTCCAGAAGGCGGCGAAGTCCATCGTCTCGGCGCCCTTGATGTTGGGCACGAGGAGCTGGCGGGTGCCGTCCTTCTTCTGCATGTCGATCGCCAGCCCGAGGTTGATGTGGGCCGGGGTGATCTGGTTGGGCTTGCCGTCGACCACGTCGAAGCCGACGTTCATCTCCGGCATCGCCTTGAGCGCCTTGACCAACGCGTAGCCGATCAGGTGGGTGAACGACACCTTGCCGCCGCGGGCCCGGGACAGGTGGTTGTTGATCACGATCCGGTTGTCCCAGAGCAGCTTCACCGGCACCGAGCGAACGGAGGTCGCGGTCGGCACCGAGAGCGAGTCGTCCATGTTCGCCACGGTGCGAGCGGGCGCACCGCGCAGGATGGTGTACGTCGCCTGGTCGCTCAGCGGGACCGGCGCGGGCACCTTCTTCTCCTTCGGCACGGGCTTGTCGGTGCCCTTGGCCGGCTCCGCCGCACTGGCGGGGCGCGGGGTCGCCTGCGGAGCGGCCCGGCCCTCGTCGGGCGCCTTCGCGGGCGCCGCCGGGAAGGGCGTCGGGGCGGGCGTCGGGGCGGGGGCCGGCTTGTCGGTCGCCGGAGCGCTCGACGCGCCCGCCGCTCCGTTCGCGGCACCCTTGTCGGTACCGTTCCCACCGGTCTTGAAGTACGCCGCCCAGCTCGGGTCCACGCTTCCCGGATCGCGTTGGTACTGCTCGTACATCTCCTCGACGAGCCACTCGTTGGCTCCGAAGTCGGAGGATGGTGCTGACGAGGCCGAGTCGGACGGGCTTGTCTGCTGCTGCGACACGAGTGTGTTTCGCCTCTTCCGGGACGTGCGCGTGGATGATCGGGGTGCGACATCCAGGCTAGTCCCCCACGCACACAAATACCGAAGTACGGTGCTGCGCTGGTGCAAGGTGTACCCGATCACCACGACCGGTCGTTGTCAGGAGGTCCCGGAGGCCGTCCGGGACACCGAGACGACACCCCCGAACCGACCGGAAAGGACCGAGGCTTGCCTCCCTTCCACACGCATCCGACCAGATCCGTGACCAGGTCCGTGACCAGATCCCGGACCACCTCGCGGAGCGCTGCCCTGGCTGCGCTCGTCGTACTGGCGCTCACCGCCGGCGGGTGCAGCAGTAGCGACTCGTCCGCACCCGAGGCCGGTCCGACGTCCGGGGCCTCCGGCATCGGCGGAGCCCAACCCGTGGCCTCGACGGTGGTGCTCGGGCGGGTGGCCGGCGACGTCCACCAGCCCGGAAGACGGATCTTCAAGAAGCATCGCAAGCAGGTACTCAAGCGGGTCGGCCATGCCGCCGACACCTGGATCGACGGCGGGTTCGTCGCCGTCACCTATCCGCGTAGCGACTTCAAGTCGGCGTTCGCGGCGTTCACCAAGCCCGCGAAGCACGAGGCCCGGCAGCAGATGCAGCTGATGACCAACTGGAAGCTCCGCAAGAAGATCGACGGCGTCGTCGTGAAGAAGCGGAAGGTGACCGTCGACGTGTTCGCTCCGCACGGGCGCCCGGCCGGTGCGACCGCCCGGGTCGGCCTGGTGTTCAGGACCACCGGCCACACCACGCAGCGTGTGACCGTCACCGGGCGGCTGTTCCTCAGCCCGGACGACCACGGGTCGTGGCGGGTCTTCGGGTACGACGTGTCGAACGGGAGCAAGTGATGAAGCGCCGGATCCTGCGGGTGGCCAAGCTGGTGTCGCTCGGCGTCGTACTCGCGCTGATCACGCTGGCGCTGCCCGACGCGTCTCCCAAGTCGACCGAGTTCGCCCTGGTGAAGGTGCACCAGGCCGATGCGGCGGCCATCAACCAGAACGTGATCTCGATCCTCGCGGTCGGATCCGACGCCCGACCGGGGGAGAACTTCACCCACACCCGCGGCGACGCTCTGCAGCTGGTGACGATCAACACCAAGACGCACGCCGCGAGCATCATCGGCGTACCCCGCGACTCCTGGGTCGACATTCCGGGCCACGGCAACGACAAGATCAACGCGGCCCTCTACTACGGCGGACCGGAGCTGCTGGGCCGTACGGTCGGCAACCTGATCGGCGTCCATCCGAAGTACGTCTTCGTGACCCGCTTCCAGTACCTCACCCAGATGGTGCACTGGCTCGGGGGTGTCGATGTGCGCAACCCGTACGCGTTCAGCGACGTCTCGCTCAAGCCCAAGGGCTTCAAGGCCGGACGGATCCACCTGAGTGGGTACGACGCCGTGGCGTACTCCCGCATCCGGCACACCCTGCCGCGGGGGGACTTCGACCGGTCCGCCCACCAGGAGATCGTGCTCAAGGCGATCCAGGCCAAGGTGAGCGCCAACGCCCACAAGCCGGGCTTCATCGAGCACGGCGTCCTGGACGCAATGAGCCACATGTACACGAACCTGCCGCCGGTCGAGCTGTTCCGGCTGGCCCAGGTGATGGCCCAGGTCGACCCGAGCAAGGTGAGGGCCTGCGTCGTCCAGGGTGGCATCGGAGTCTCGTCCGGCGGCGCGAGCATCGTGCTGCCGTACGTCGCGCAGGCCCGCGACATGGGCAACCAGATCCGGAAGGACGCGACCCTCTCGCACTGCGGCTAGCCTCGGCCCATGGCGTACGACGAAGCGCTCGCGGCGCGCATCCGCGAGCACACGGCGGGGGAGCCGGTCGAGGAGAAGAAGATGTTCGGCGGGCTCGCGTTCCTGCTCGGCGGACACATGGCCGTGGCCGCCAGTGGCAAGGGCGGGCTGATGGTCCGGGTGGAGCCGTCGGAGACCGAGTCGCTGCTCGAAGAGCCGGGCGCCGCGCCGTTCAAGATGGGCGGCCGGGGTGAGATGAGCGGCTGGCTCCGGGTCTCGGCCGACGCCGTCACGGACGAGCACGACCTCGCCCGCTGGGTCGGCCGTGGCCTCACCTACGCGCGCTCGCTCCCGCCCAAGTGATCGACCAGTGATCGAGCAGTGATCGACCAGTGATCGAGCAGTGATCGAGCTCCGTAGCGACAACGCCGCCGGCGTCGCTCCCGAGATCCTGGCCGCGGTCGACGCGGCCAACACCGGCTCCGCCCTGGCGTACGGCGGCGACGAGCTCACCGCCCACCTGCAGGAGGTCGTCCGGTCGGTGTTCGAGCACCCGACCGCCCGGGTCTTCCCGGTCACCAGTGGCACCGCCGCGAACTCCCTGGCCCTGTCGGCGTCGACCCCGCCGTGGGGTGCGGTGCTCTGCCACGAGTCCGCTCACATCATCACCGCGGAGGGCGGCGCGACGTCGTTGTTCAGCGGCGGCGCCGTGATGCGCGGCGTCGGCGGTCCCCATGCCCTGATCGAGCCGGACGAGTTGCGTGCGGCGCTCGAGTCGGTCCGCTGGGGCGATCCGCACGAGAGCCAGCCGAGCGTGCTGTCGCTGACGCTGCCCAGCGACTACGGGACCGTCTACCGGCCCCACGAGATCGCGGCGTTGACCGACATCGCCCGCGAGTTCGAGCTCCGTGTGCACCTGGACGGCGCGCGGATCGCGAACGCGGTGGCGGCTCTCGACTGCGCACCGGCGGACGTCACCTGGCGCGCGGGTGTGGACGTGTTGTCGCTCGGTGCGACCAAGAACGGCGCCCTGAGCGCGGAGGCGATCGTGGCATTCGACGACCGGATCGCCGAGGAGTTGGTCTACCGGACCAAGCGCTCCGGCCACGTCACCAGCAAGATGCGGTTCCAGTCGGCGCAGGTCGCGGCGTACCTCACCGACGGCCTGTGGCTGCGGCTCGCGGGCCACTCCAACCAGCGGATGGCCGAGCTCGTCGCCGAGCTGGAGTCGCTCGCGTCGTACGGCGTGCGCCTCGCCGAGCGGGTGGACGTGAACATGGCCTTCGTGGAGCTGCCGGCTGCCGCGCTCGACGCAGCGGCCGACGCCGGCCTGCTGTTCTACCGGATGGACGAGACGAGCATCCGTCTGGTGACGAGCTGGCAGACGACGGCGGACGATGTCACGACGGCGGCCGCGACGTTCCGTGCGGCGGTGGCCGCGGACGCGTGAGCAGCGCGCCCTCACGCGTCACTCCTGTGGGATAGTGCGGCGGGTGAGGGCGGTGCACCGGCTGCTGACGGTGTTCGGGACGCTGCTCCTGCTCCTCGGCACGATCGCCGGCGTCCTGCACCGTGAGGTGCTCGACGCCGACAGGTTCGCCGACCATGTCGACGCCGTCCGCGCCGATCCGGCGGTCTCACGCCAGCTCGGGGGCCTGGTCACCGCGCGCCTGCTCGCCGCGCAACCGGACCTGACCGCGATCCGGCCGCTCCTGGAGTCCACCGCCACCGCCCTCGTGGCCAGCCCTGCCCTGGGCTCCACGGTGCGATCCGCGGCAGTCGGACCGCTCTACCGGAGCCTGACCGACGGGGGTCGCAACACGGTCGTGCTGCGGCTGGCCGACGTGGCCGCGCTCGTGGTCGGTGTCGTCAACGTCGCCGCGCCGGAGCAGCGTGCCGCGCTGCCGGCCGAGATCGACGTCCGGCTGTCGGCGTTCGGCGGCCAGGACGCCAGCGGAGATGCCGTGCGCTGGGTGCACCTGGTGCGCTGGATGTCCTGGGTGCTTCCGCTGCTCGGGCTGCTGGTGCTGGTCGTTGCCGGCGCCACCCTCGGAGCCGACGACCGCGCCCGCCGCGCTCGGCTGTCCGGCGCCCTCGGGACGGTGGGCCGGGGCGCGCTCGGCGCGGCCGCCGGCTTGGCCGCCCTGCTGGTGCTGGTCGGTTTCCTGACCGGGAGGCTGGACGACGGCACGCTGTCCGGTGCCGTCGTGCGGGCGGTGTGGCACGAGCTCGACGGGGACTTCTGGGCCGCTGCGGGCGTCCTCGCAGCGACGGGTTACGTGCTGACGCTGCTGGCTCGGCCGTGGCCGGACCGGCTCGGGGGTGATCTCGGTCCCCGCGCGCTGGCGGCGCACGCGTGGAGCCAGATGGTCGACCCGGGGCCGCGGCTCGGTCCGCGGACCTACCGGGCGGTGTTCGTCGGGCTCGCCGGCGTGGCCCTCGTGCTGCAGCCCCTCGAGCTGTTCCGGGCGCTGCTGTGGGCCACCGGACTCGTGCTCGTGGTGACCGCCGTCGCGCTGCTGGTTCCGATCGTGGTGGAGGCGGTCCGCGAGACGGTGCTGCACGGGGGGCGCGCCGTGGGCCACCGGGCACAGTGGCAGCACGTGGCCGGTGTGGCCGCGCTGCTCGCGCTGGTGCTCATCCTGGTGGTCGGTGCCTGGCCCGCGCACGACGACGCAGCAGATGCGTTCGGCCATGACGACAGCACCTGCAACGGATACGCCGCCCTGTGCGACCGCCCGTACGACGCCGTGGCCTTCCCGGCGACCCACAACGCCATGTCGGCGGCGAACGAGCCCGGCTGGTTCTTCGCGGAGCAGCCCGACGGCATCGTCGCCCAGCTGGACCACGGGATCCGGGTACTTCTCGTCGACAGCTGGTACGGCCAGCGGACGCAGCGCCGCGGGATCATCGCCAACGCCGACGACAGCCGCGCAGCCGCACTGACCGAGGCGCGGGCGTCGTTCGGCGAGGCCTCCCTGCGCAGCGCCCTCCGCCTGCGGGATGCCCTGAACCTGACTCCTCGTGGACCGGTGGAGCCGTACCTGTGCCACGCGCTGTGCGCTCTCGGCTCGACGAAGTGGCTGCCGGTGATGAAGGACGTGCGCGCCTGGCTGGCCGCCCACCCGCGCGAGGTCGTCACGGTCTTCGTGCAGGACATGGTGAGCCCGGCCGACACCGCCGAGGTGTTCGACCAGGCCGGGCTGTTGCCCTACGTCTACACACCCGGCTCCGACGGGCGGTGGCCAACGCTCGGCCAGATGATCGCGTCCGGTCAGCGGCTGGTGGTGCTGATGGAGAACCACGGCGGCGGTACGACGTACCCCTGGCTGCTGCCCGGCTTCCAGTGGGTACAGGAGACGCCGTTCCACTTCCGGGGTCCTGGGCAGTTCTCGTGCCGCGTCAACCGCGGCTCCCCGAACGCCTCGTTGTTCCTGCTGAACCACTGGATCACCAACAAGCGGCGCGAGGTCTCGAACGCGGCCGAGGTCAATGCCCGTGCGGTGCTGCTCACCCGCGCGGAGCAGTGCCAGGCCGAGCGCGGGCTGCTGCCGAACTTCGTCGCGGTGGACTTCTACGACCGGGGCGACCTGTTCGGTGTCGTGAACACACTCAACGGGACGGGCTGAGCGTTGAGTGTGCAGCGCAAGGCCTGGCTCAGGCGGGGAGCGATGTTCGCCCTCTCCGTGGTGGTTGCGGTGCTGGTGGTCCAAGTGATCGGTGCCATCGACTGGGCAGCGGTACGCGGCGCGCTGACCAAGCTGACGTGGTGGCAGCCGATCGTCCTGCTCGCCGTCGTGCTGGTCCGCCAGGTGCTGAACGCGCTGCCGTTGGCGCTCTACATCCGGGGGGTCTCGACCTACAAGGCCACGCTGAACGACCTGGGCGCGATCCTGATGTCGATGATCGCGCCGCCGCCCAGCGACCTGGCGCTGCGGGTGGCCATGTTCGTGTCCTGGGGCGTCTCGGCGGCGAAGGGACTCGCCGGGACGTTGATGAACACCCTCACCTTCTACGTCGTACGGTTCCTCACCCCGGCGCTCGGGTTCGTCTTCCTGCTGGTGCTGGACCGACCGGCCGGCCTCCGCTGGCTCGAGATCCTGTTCATCCTGGTGGCGCTCGCCATCCTGGCCGGGATCCTGCTGGTGCTCCGGAGCGAGGCGCTCGCGCGTACGGTCGGCACGCGGGCGGGGCAGGTGGTCCGGCGGGTTGGCCGCGACGTCGACCCCGGGGCCTGGGCAGAGGCCTGCCTCACCTTCCGCGCCGACATCTCCGCCACCTTCCGGCGCGGGTTCCCGCGTTCGCTGCTCGCCTACTGCGGGATGCTCGCGACCGACATCCTGGTCCTGCTGCTGTGCCTGCGGTTCGTCGGCGTCGGACCGGGTGACGCCTCGCTGGCCGACCTCGCGGTGGCCTACCTGTTCGCCTACCCTTTCACGCTCTTCCCGTTCTCGGGCCTCGGCGTCGTCGACGCGCTGATCCTGGCCGGGTTGGTGGAGTCGGGCGGGACGTCGATCGAGGCGGCGGCCGTGGCCGGTCTCATCGTGTGGCGGGTGTTCACGGTCGGAGTGCCTGTCCTCATGGGTGTGGTCGCGGTGGCGACCTGGCGGCGGAGCTTGCCGGCACCGGCGGACGTCGTCCCTGATACCTGACCCGCAGGCGGCCGGATCGCGATGCGTTCACCCGGATCGGGTGAACGACCACGTGCCGGTGTCCTGCCACGCTGTCGCTCGACGGCGGTGCGCCCAGCGCGCCCGACGGACGTGGTCGGCCGGGTCTCGGTGCCGTCGGTCCAGTTCCGGAGGTCTGCCCGTGTCTGACCAGACGGACCTGGACCGGATCCGGCCACCCTCGCTGTTCGACGCCCTCCTGCCGCTGGCGACGCTGGCCCTGCTCATCGCCGGCGCGCTGGCGCTCTTCGGGCTCGACGCGCTCGACGGCCCGGTCCAGGTCGCGTTGCTCCTGTGCTGCGCGGTCGTGGCCCTGATCGCGATGAAGAACGGGTATGAGTTCTCCGCCGTCCAGGAGTCGGGCCGGAGCGCGCTGGCGTCCGTGACGAGCGCGGTCTTCATCCTCCTGGCCGTGGGCGCACTGATCGGCGTCTGGAACCTCAGCGGCACCATCCCCACCCTTGTGTACTACGGCATCCAGATCCTGTCGCCCGGCTGGTACTACGCAGCGACGGCGCTGATCTGCGGCGTCGTGGCGTTGAGCATCGGCAGCTCGTGGACCACCGCCGCCACGATCGGCGTCGGCCTCGTCGGCATCGCCGGCCTGATCGGAGTCTCGCCCGAGATCACCGCCGGCGCGGTCATCTCCGGTGCCTACCTCGGCGACAAGGCCTCGCCGCTGTCGGAGACCACCGTCCTCACCGCGCAGATGGTCGAGGTCGACGTCTACCAGCACATCAAGCGTCAGGTCTGGACGTCGGTGCCCGCCTTCGTGATCGCCGTCGTGGTCTTCTCCGTGCTCGGCATCACCGGGCCCGTTACCGTCACCTCCGCAGAGACCACGTCCGACCTGGACAAGCTCAACCAGGTCTTCAACATCACCCCGTTCGCGCTGCTCCCCCTCGCCCTGCTCGCCTACCTGTCGATCAGGAGGGTGCCGGCGTCGCTGGCATTGCTGGCGTCGACCCTGTTCGCCGGGGTGCTCGGGGCGTTCCTCCAGCCGGACGTGTACGCCGACTTCGTCAGCGGCACCGGCAACGTGGTCGTGGAGTCGATCAAGGCGGTCTGGTTGGCCATGGCCAACGGTTTCTCGATCGACTCCGGCATCCCCGACGTCGACAGGCTGCTCTCCCGCGGCGGCATGGACAGCATGCTGCTCACGATCTGGCTGATCCTGGGTGCGGTCACCTTCGGCGCGATGCTCGAGGAGTTCGGCCTGATCACCCGGCTCGTGGCGCCATTGTTCGCCATGGCCACGTCGACCGGTCAACTGTTCGTGGCGGTCTTCGTCTGCGGCTTCGGCCTCAACGTCGTCGCCGGGGACCAGTACATCGCGCTGGTCCTGCCGACGCGGATCTTCCGTGCGGAGTTCGCCAGACGCGGTCTCGCCCCGACCAACCTGTCCCGGCTCGCCGCCGACAGCGGCACGGTCACCTCGCCGCTGGTGCCCTGGAACTCCTGCGGCGCGTTCATGGCCGCCACGCTCGGAGTGTCGACCTTGCTCTACCTTCCGTACGCCATTTTCTCCTACGCAAGTCCGGTACTGAGCGTCCTGTACGGCTTCACCGGGTTCCGCATCGAGAAGGTCGACACCACCAACGGTCCGATCGAGGAGACAGCATGAGCACAGACGCCGAAACCGCAGCAGGAACCACGTCAGGCATCGTCGCCAAGATGACGTTGCCGACCCTGACCGCGATGGTGGTCGGAGGGATGGTCGGCGCGGGCGTGTTCTCGCTGCCGGCCCGTTTCGGGGTCGCGACCGGGATCCTTGGTTCGCTGATCGCGTGGGCGATCGCGGGTGCCGGGATGCTGATGCTGGCCTTCGTCTTCCAGAATCTCGCGATCCGCAAGCCCGACCTGGACTCCGGTGTCTTCATCTACGCCAAGGCGGGGTTCGGGGACTACGCCGGCTTCAACTCCGCGATCGGGTTCTGGGCGAGCGCCGTCGCCGGCAACACCTTCTACTGGGTCTTCATCTCCGCGACCATCGGCACGTTCTGGGACAGCTTCGGCGACGGTGACACGGTGCTCGCGGCGAGCGTCTCGACCGTGGGCGTGTGGCTCTTCCACATCCTGATCGCCCGGGGTGTGCGCGACGCCGCCGTGATCAACCGGATCGTCACCGTCTTCAAGATCCTCCCGATCCTGGTCTTCATCGTCGTGCTGTTCGTGAACTTCGACGCGGGTGTCTTCCGCGACAACTGGACCGCCACCGGGTACGGCGACCTCGGCAACCTCAACGAGCAGGTCCGCAACACGATGATCATCACGACGTTCGTCTTCCTCGGCATCGAGGGCGCCACCGTCTACTCGCGCTACGCCAAGAGGCGCGAGGACGTCGGCAAGGCGACCGTCCTCGGATTCTTGAGCGTGCTGTCGATCTTCGCCCTGGTCACCCTCTCGAGCTACTCCGTGATGACGCAGCCGCAGATCGCCGACACCCGGCAGCCGTCGATGATCGGGGTGTTCCAGTACGTCGTCGGCGACTGGGGCAAGGTCTTCATCAGCGTCGCGGTGATCGTGTCGGTCCTCGGCGCCTACCTCGCCTGGACGCTGATGGCGGCCGAGGTCATGTACATCCCGTCCCGGAACGAGGACTTCCCCGAGTTCCTCGGCCAGGAGAACGCCCACGGCACCCCGATCACGGCCCTCGTCGTGACCTCACTGGCCGTCCAGGGCCTGCTGGCGGCCACGCTCATCCTCACCGACGCCTTGAACTTCATGCTCGACCTGTGCACCAGCCTGGCTCTGATCCCGTACTTCCTGGCGGCGGCCTACGCCCTCAAGCTGGGCCTGATCGGAGAGTCCTACGAGTCCGTCAGTCCCGGCACGCGTCGCAGGGAGACGATCTTCGCCGGCATCGCGACGGCCTACACCCTGTTCCTCTTCGACGCGGCCGGGCTGAAGTTCCTGCTGCTGTCGACGGTGATCCTCGCCCCGGCCACGCTGCTCTACGTCAAGGCCCGCAGCGAACGCGGACGCCGCATCTTCAGCGCCACCGAGATGGCGCTCTGCGTGGTGATCGTGGCGGCGGGCATCATCGGCGCCGTGGGACTGTGGACCGGGCGCATCACGATCTGAGACGGCGTTCCCGCCCCGACAAGAAAGGCAACCCCATGACCGAGTCTGTCTCTTCGACGTACGGCGTCCACTCCGAGGTCGGCCGGCTCCGCAAGGTGCTGGTCTGCGCGCCCGGTCTGGCCCACCGGAGGCTCACGCCGAGCAACAACGACGAGCTGCTCTTCGACGACGTGATGTGGGTCGAGAACGCCCAGCGCGACCACGCCGACTTCGTCAACAAGCTCACCCAGCGCGGAGTCGAGGTGGTCGAGCTGCACGACCTCGTGGCGCAGACGATGGAGGTCGACGGGGCGCGCGACTGGTTGCTGGACCGCAAGATCGAGCCCAACCACGTCGGGATCGGACTGGTCGACGCGACCCGCGCGTACCTCGAGTCGCTGGCGCCGCGCCAGCTCGCCGAGTACCTGATCGGCGGCATGGCCACCAACGACCTGCCCGAGGACCACCGCACCGACTACATCGCGCTCGCGCGCGAGTCGACCGGCGTCCGGGAGTACCTGATGCCGCCACTGCCCAACACGCTCTACACGCGAGACACCACGTGCTGGCTCTACGGCGGCTTGACCATGAACCCGCTGTACTGGCCCGCACGCAAGGACGAGACCCTCATCTACAAGGCGATCTACGAGTTCCACCCGGACTACGCCGGCTCGACGGTCTGGTGGGGCGACCCGGAGCGCGACTGGGGGGAGGCGACGTTCGAGGGCGGCGACATCATGCCGGTCGGGAACGGCGTGGTGCTGATGGGCATGAGCGAGCGGACCTCGCGACAGGCCATCACCCAGGTCGCCGCGGCGCTCTTCGCCCAGGGCGCCGCGGAGCGCGTGATCATCGCCGGTATGCCGAAGCTGCGGGCCGCGATGCACCTCGACACCGTGTTCACGTTCGTCGACCGCGACATCGTCACGCTCTACCCGACGATCATGGACGCCGTGCACACCTTCACCCTGCTGCCGTCGGACCAGGCACCCGGCGTCCAGGTCGTGGACGAGGGTTCGGCGAGGTTCGTCGACGTGGTGGCCCGCGCGCTCGGCCTGGACTCGATCCAGGTCATCGACACCGGCGGCGACGTCTACCAGTCCGAGCGGCAGCAGTGGGACAGCGGCAACAACGCGGTGGCTCTCGAGCCGGGGGTGGTCTTCACCTACGACCGCAACACGCTCACCAACACCCTGCTCCGCAAGGCCGGCGTCGAGGTGATCACGATCGTCGGTGCCGAGCTCGGGCGTGGGCGTGGCGGCGGCCACTGCATGACCTGCCCCATCGTCCGCGATCCCGTGGAGTTCTGACGACGAGGAGGACGATGATCATGCGCGTATCGGGCGTTCGCTTCGCGGTAGGCGGCTTGATGGTCGCGCTGGCTCTCACCGCGTGTGACAACTCACAGCCTCGCGTCGACGTAGGCGGCCTTGCTCAGACACCCGCTGATCTGTCGCAGCTGGAGGGCGGTGTCTGGGTTGCGGACAGCGTGCTGGATCCCGACGTCAGCCTCGTGCCGGGGACGGAGGTCGAGATCCGGTTCCAGAGCGACTCGTTGTCGGTGAACGCGGACTGCAACACGCTGTTCGGTGGCGCCTCCATCGAGGGCGACGACCTGGTCGTCCCTGCCCTGGCCTCGACGAGGAAGGCCTGCGAGGACGCCTTGAGCCGGCAGGACGCGTGGCTGACCGACTTCCTGAGCTCACACCCCGCCATCGAGGTCCTCGACCAGGACCTGTGGCTCTCCCATGGCGACGACTCGGTCATCCATCTCGTCCACCAGTGATCAGTCCACGGCGACCGGGTCGGCCACCGCGAGCGCCGGGTACGCGCCGGAGAGGGATCCGCCCGACTCAGCCGGCAACGCTTTCGAGCTCCCTGCCGGTGCTCTCGTCCAGCAGGCGTCGCGCGAGGTTGTCCAACGCCTCGGCCAGGAGCGCGTCGTCCTCGGCCCCCCAGTCGCTGAGCTCGCGGGCCAGCCAGGCACGGCGGGCCCTCACCAGCAGCGCGACCTCGCGCTGCCCGGTCTCGGTGAGTGTGAGCACGTTGTCGTGGTCGACGAGGTACCCACGCTTCATCGCGGCGGCGAAGGCCGGTGCCAGCACCTCCTGGGGCACCCGCACCCGGAGCGCGACCGACTCCAGCGTCGGGCGGATGCCGAGATCGGCGCGCGCGTGCACCTGGGCCAGGCACCAGCCATCGGCCACCCCGAGCCGGGTTCCGGCCTCGCGCCAGATCGCGATCAGGTCGTCGCGGGTGACCCTGCTGGAGAGCCGGCCGATGGCGAGCTCGAGGCGGCGCACCCGGTCGCTGTTCTCGGGCATCCCGAAGCCGTCCCCCACATCGGCCGCCCCGGCCCGCGTGCTGCCGCGGAGCGGCACCTCCTTGAGGAACCACGCCAGCACGAACGCGGCCAGGGCGACCGGCGCGGCCGCCAGGAAGACGACCTGGAGCGCGTGTGCGTAGGCGTCGACGATGGCCGTGATCTGCTCCGGTGGGTAGGAGTGCAGAGCCTCGGGCGTGGTGGTCCGGGTCGGGTCGACCCCCGGCGACGCGGCGTACGCCGCGGGCAGGTGGTTGCTCAGGACGTTGGCGTAGACGGTGCCGAAGATCGAGGCTCCGAACGAGCTGCCGAGGGTGCGGAAGAAGGTCACGCCGGAGGTGGCCACGCCGAGGTCGCGGTACGCCGCGGTGTTCTGCACGATGATCGTGAGCACCTGCATCGACAACCCGATGCCGCAGCCCAACACCAACATGTAGAGGGCGCGGACCCCCCACGGCGTGGACGCGTTCATGCGTGAGAGCAGCCAGAGCCCGATGGCCATCAGCAGGGTGCCGACGATCGGGAACCAGCGGTAGCGACCGGTTCTGCCGATGATGGTGCCGGAGGCGATGGAGGTGAGCAGGAGACCGACCACGAGGGGCAGCATCTGTAGACCCGACACGGTGGCCGACACGCCGTCGACGTACTGCAGGAACGTAGGCAGGAAGGTCATCGCGCCGAGCATGGCGAAGCCCACGATGAACGCCAGGATGACCGAGATCGTGAACACCGACGAGCGGAACAGCCGCAGTGGCAGGATCGGGTCGGCCGCGCGCGATTCCGCCAGCACGAACAGCCCCAGGCTGACCGCCGAGACGACGAACAGCCCGATGATGGTCGGTGAGTCCCAGGCGTACTGGGTGCCGCCCCACGAGACGGCCAGGGTCAGGCAGCCGGCGCTGGCGGCCACGCAGACGGCGCCGAAGTAGTCGATCACCGGTCGGCCGACGCCCTCGAGGTGCGGCATCGTCGCGGCGGCGAGGACGACCACCCCGATCCCGATCGGCAGGTTGACGTAGAAGGCCCAGCGCCACGACAGGTGGTCGGTGAACAGGCCGCCGAGCAGCGGCCCGAGCACGGTGGTGACGCCGAACACCGCGCCCAGCGCGCCCTGGTACTTGCCACGCTCGCGCAGCGGGATCACGTCGCCGATGACCGCCGTGGCGGTGACCAGGAGCCCGCCGGCCCCGAACCCCTGGACGGCGCGCGCCGCGATCAGCCACGACATGCTCTGGGCGAGACCGCACGCGGCCGAAGCCAGCACGAACGACCCCGCCGAGACCTGGAAGACCAGCTTGCGGCCGAACAGGTCCCCGAGCTTGCCGGCCAAAACCGTGGCCACGGTGTCGGTGAGCAGGTACGCCGAGACCACCCACGACAGGTGGTCGGCGCCGCCCAGGTCGCCGACGATGGTCGGCAGGGCCGTCGAGACGATGGTCTGGTCGAGCGCGGCCAGCAGCATCCCGCCCATCACGGTGACGAAGACCAGGTTCATCCGGCGGCGGTCGAGCACCGCCTCCGAGGCCGCGGGGGTCTCCTCGGCCGTAGGGACCTGTGGGGGCGAGGCCATGAGCGCATTCTGCGCTGCAGGCGCCGCCCCGGCCTAGGTCGAAACGGGTGACCGGGTCAACCGATTCATCGGAGTGACTCCGGCGGTGGCCAGACCGAAAGGCTGCCGGCTCCGTCGGGCGCGGTGGTCGCGGTCGATCCCTTGATCGCGTGATGCCCCTGCGGAACCTTCTTGACGAGGGTGAGCGCCCAGCCGGTGGCCGTGGTCGCGGGGCCGTGCAGCACCGCCAAGGTGTCGTTGGCCGTGTACTGGATGTCGGCGATCGACTCGTCCGCGCTGGAAGATCGTTTGGCCCTCGGTGCACAGCAACGCGTCCTTGCCACCGACCGGGTTGATGGCGCTCGCGACCGCCTCGTTGGTGGCGACGTTCACCAGCGCTGTCTTGTGAGCCTTCGCGCCGTTGACGCCGCTAGCCGTCTGGAAGCTGCCGGACTGGGCGCCGAACACGGCGACCGAGCCGAACGGCTTCGAGGCGCGATGCTCGAGGTGGACCGACTGGGGATGAGGGTGCGTCGCATCCAACGGATGCCGGTGCTGGGTGGCACCAGCAGCCCGGGCTTGAAGCACCGTTGCGCACCCCAGTGGTTCGCTACAGGCCACGGGCTCAGGCCGACGGGGGTGTCGACGTCGGTCGGCGCGCGGTCGTGGGGAGCACCGTCAGCACGATCAGCGCTGCGAGCGGGAAGAAGAGCGCCGGCAGGATCCACTCGGGCACCGCCGGGTGGACCGCGGGTGGGAACCAGAGGGCCAGCGTCGCCGACCCCGCCACCACCGCGACGAGCGCGCGCGGCGAGAGGCGGTCGGCGGCCAGAAACACCAACGGCCACAGCAGGTACCAGGGGCGCGGGGCCGGGCTGCTCACCACCAGCAGCAGGGTCACCCAGGTCAGGGTGCGCAGGGGAGGCCGGCGACGGGCGGTGAGTGTCACCACCGCGAGACCTAGGGCCAGGAGGGCAAGGCCGATCGGGTGCATGAGTGAGTAGCGGTCCCGCGCGTGGCCCGCGACCCGGTCCGGCGCCACCAGGTGGAGGAGGTTCCCGACCTGTTGCGGCACCGAGAGCCAGCTCACGCCCACGGTCCCGTCCCCGACCTGTGAGATCCAGCCCAGGTCGAACCCGAGAAGCGGTCCGGTCAGCAGGAGGGCGGCCACGCCGGCGGTCACACTGGCCGTCCCGGCGACGATCCAGCGCCCGAGTGTCGGTGGCCTCCGGTTGGCGGGGTCGGCGGCGTCGGAGTCCGCGGCGTACCAGTGCCAGACCAGCGGCAGGAAGGGCAAGGCCACCAACGCGGTGACCTTGACCGCGGCAGCGGCGCCGACCAGGACGGCACCGACCAGGATCGCGGTCCGCAGGGAACGGACGGTGGCCGCGACCGTCACGCCGCCGACCAGGAGTGCCAGCATCACCGAGTCGTTGTGCACCGCCCCGACCAGCATCAGCAGGGCGAACGGACCGGCCAGGGTCAGCCATAGTGCCACCTCGGCTCGCCACCCGGTGGCTCGACACAGGCGGGTCAGCGCGAAACCGGTCGCCACGATCCCGGCGGCCGCGACGAGTCTCAGGAGGAACATCCCGGCCCAGGGATGCGGCTGTGCGATCTGGACGACGACCCGGCTGAGCCCGACCCACAACGGTCCGTACGGCGACGGATGGTCGGTCCACTCGTGGGCGACGGCGTGGGCGAAGGGACCGGGGACCGCGTTCGGACCCACGGAGTACGGGTCGAGTCCGTGGGCGGCGACGTTGGCCTGTGCCAAGTAGGACCAGACGTCCTGGCTGGTCACCGGCGCCGCGACGAGCAGAGGAGCGGCCATCGCGGCCGCGGCCCAGCACACCCGGCGGGTCATCCCCGGGACGGTCGGGTCGAGCACGAGCCGACCCAGCGCCAGCCAGGCGAGCACGAGGAGCGCGACGCCGATCTCGTAAGGCCATCGGTACGCCCCCGTCGCGGCGGCCCGGTCGAGGTGGTGGCCGGGCAGCGTGCCGACGACGTACGACGCCCGCGCGACCAGGGCCGACCCGACGACGCCCACGCCGGCAATCACGACGGTGGCCGCTGTCGGCCGGTCGGTCAGGCGCGACAGCGAGGGCATGCGACGAGTCTGCGTGGCGGGTGGAGGCGAACCCGGCTGCACGCGCCGCGGCCGTCCGCGGGAGCCGGGGAGGAGCTCAGCGGCTGCTGGGCTCAGCCGGCGGACAGCCGGGTCACCGGGAGCCCACGCGCCGACCAGAGGTCGGTCCTCGACGGGTTCGGTGGATCCGGGCTCAGTGCGCCTACGGCGCCGCCTCGAGCCCGTCGAGGTACTCGGTCAGCCGCGCGTCGGGCCACTGTTTCTCCAGCTCGGCGACCACGCGGTCGCACACCTCGGTCCCGCCGCCCTCGGCCGGCGTCCACTCGCCTCGCGCCCACCCGGCGAGGTAGGCGTCGGCGCCGGTCTCGCCCAGTCGCATGGCGGCGTCGTCGATCGCGTCCTGGAACCGCTGAGCCAGCTGGCTCTTGATCACGGTCGCGTCCCCCTCGCGGGCCACCACCATCGAGGGCAGCTCGCGCCAGTAGGTCACCTGGTACTCGGTCACGTTTGCGAGGCTAACGGCCGTGGGCGGCGAAGGGGCCGCCGGCCGAGGCCAAGCCAAGAGGCTCGCAGGCACGCGCATGCCACCATGAGGCCTGTGTTGGCCCGGCTCCGACGTCAGCTGCGTGCGCCGTTCGCCGCGACCGCGGGCGCGACACTGCTGTTCTGGGCCTCACTGACCCCATCGCTGCTGCCACGCAGCCCGGTCTACCAGGGCGTCGTGATGGCGGTCGCGGCGCTCGTCGGCTACGGGCTCGGCGCCCTTCTCGGCTGGCTGGTACGCATCTGTGGAGGTCGGTTGGTGGGCCGGCCGCGTCGTCGAGCCTGGCTCGTCGTCGGTGTCGCGGCCCTCGTCGGCACCCTCGTGATGCTGGCGGCGTACCTCCGCTGGGAGAACCGGCTGCGCGACCTCGTCGGCCTCGACCGGATCGGGATCGGCAGCCCGCTGCTGATGCTCGCCATCGGCGCGATCCTCTTCGTCGTCATGCTGGCGGTGGCGCGCGGACTCAAGGCTGCGGGCCGCGTCGTGGGCCGGTTCGTCGGCCGGTTCCTACCGGCCAGGGCCGCGACCGTGGTCGGGGGCCTCGTCGTCGCCTTGGTGGCCTACGTGCTGGTCACGGGCGTCGCCACCAACCGGCTGCTCGAGACCCTCGATGCGACGTTCATGGCGGCCAACGACGAGTTCTCCACCGACACCCCCGCGCCCACGAGCCGCTTCCTGTCCGGCGGTCCGCGGTCGGGGGTGACCTGGGACGACCTCGGTCGACAGGGCCGGGTCTTCATCGCCAACGCGCCGACCCGCGCCCAGATCGCGTCGTTCACGGACCAGCCGGCGATGGCACCGGTCCGGGCCTACGTCGGCGTCGGCACCGACGGCGAGGTCGACCTGAGGCAGGAGGCCGCTCAGGCAGTCGCTGAGCTCGAGCGGATGGGCGGCTTCAAGCGTGCCGTCCTCAACGTCGTGACCGGCACCGGTCGCGGCTGGGTGAACGAGAACCAGGCCCAGGCTCTCGAGTACATGTGGGGCGGCGACACCGCCACGGTCAGCATGCAGTACTCCTATCTGCCGAGCCTGCTGTCGTTCCTCGTGGACGGGAACCGTGCCGAGACCGCAGGTCGGCTGTTGTTCGACGACGTCTATGCGCACTGGAAGGAGCTGCCGCCCGCTCACCGGCCGAAGCTCGTGGTGAGTGGCGAGAGCCTGGGCAGTTTCGGTGCCGAGGCAGCGTTCAGCGGCGCCCAGGACCTCGCCACCCGGACGGACGGCGCGCTCTTCGTCGGGCCCACCAACAACAACTCGCTGTGGAGTCGGTTCACCGCAGACCGGGACCCCGGCACACCCGAGGTGCTGCCGACCTACGAGGGCGGCGCGACCGTCCGCTTCGCCGACAGCCCGCCGGTCTTCGGCACGGAGGACTCCTGGACCGGCTCCCGGGTCGTCTACCTCCAGCACGCGAACGACCCGGTCACCTGGTGGGACTGGTCCCTGGCACTGCACAAGCCCGACTGGCTGTCCGAGCCGCGCGGCCGCGACGTCTCACCGTCCGTCCACTGGATCCCGATCATCACGATGCTGCAGCTGGGCGCCGACCAGATGGTCGCCAATGACGCCCCAGCAGGGCAGGGCCACCAGTTCGGCACGGCTCCGGTCTACGCCTGGGCCACGATCCTTCCGCCCCCCGGCTGGACCACCGCCGACACCACCCGCCTCGCCGCCCGGATCGACCGGCGGGTGGCCCCCATCAGGTGAAGTGACGCCCTGAGGCGTGCCGGGGGGTCTCTGTACCCGGCGAAAAACGCGCCCCCGGAAGGATTCGAACCTTCGCTCCCGCCTCCGGAGGGCGGTGCTCTATCCCCTGAGCTACGGGGGCTCGGGTGGGACGACCTTACAAGCGCAGCAGGCGGCGCGAGAAACCGGCGTCGAGGCCCGGGCAGCCTCGCCGATCCGGTTGGCGGAAGTCGGGCGAGGTCCCGCGCCGTGCGCCGATACCCTGGCCCGGTGACACCCGAGCAGCTCTCCGACCTGATCGTCGCGTCCCTGGCGGACCTCTCCGCCGAGGGCGCGATCACGCTGCCCGACGGCCTGCCCGATACGGTCACGGTGGAGCGACCCCGGCAGAAGGGCCACGGCGACTATGCGACGAACGTCGCCCTCCAGCTGGCCAAGCGGGCCGGCACGTCTCCACGCGACTTCGCGTCGCTGATCGCCGAGCGACTCGGCGCCGCCGACGGCATCGCGGGCGTCGACATCGCCGGGCCGGGCTTCCTCAACATCAGCGTCGACGCCGTTGCCCAGGGCGCGGTCGCCGACGACATCGTCGCGGCGGGCTCGGCGTACGGCGGGTCCGAGGAGGGCGGCAAGCAGAAGGTCAACGTCGAGTTCGTCTCGGCCAATCCGACCGGTCCGGTGACGTTGGCCAGTGCCCGCTGGGCCGCGGTCGGCGACAGCCTCTCGCGACTGCTCGAGGCGAGCGGCTACCAGGTGAGCCGGGAGTACTACTTCAACGACCACGGCGCCCAGATCGACCGGTACAGCAGGTCGCTGCTCGCCTCCGCACGTCACCAGCCAACACCCGAGGACGGCTACCCCGGGCAGTACATCGCCGAGGTCGCGGCCGCGATCGTCGCCGACCACCCCGAGGCGCCGGATCTGCCCGACGAGGAAGCACTCGAGGCGTTCCGGCAGTACGGCGTCGGCATCATGTTCGACGAGATCAAGCAGACCCTCGCCGACTTCCGGGTGCCCTTCGACACGTACTTCCACGAGAACGACCTCTACGAGTCGGGCGCCACCGATCGCGCCATCGCGCGGCTGCGCGAGCTCGGCAACATCTACGAGCAGGACGGCGCCACCTGGCTCCGCACCGAGAAGTACGGCGACGACAAGGACCGCGTGATCGTCAAGAGCGACGGTCACGGCGCCTACATCTCCGGCGACGCGGCGTACTACCTCGACAAGCGCGAGCGCGGCTTCGACCGGTGCCTGATCCTGCTCGGCGCCGACCACCACGGCTACGTCGGCCGGATGATGGCGCTGTGCGCGGCGTTCGGCGACGAGCCCGGCGTCAACCTCGAGATCATCATCGGCCAGATGGTGAACCTGCTCAGCCACGGCTCCGTGGTGCGGATGGGCAAGCGCACCGGCAACATCGTCACCCTGCTCGACCTGGTCGACGAGATCGGGATCGACGCCGCCCGCTACGCGCTCGTGCGCACGCACATCGAGACCAACCTCGACATCGACGTCGACCTCTGGGCCAAGGCGACCAGCGACAACCCCGTCTTCTACGTGCAGTACGCGCACGCCCGTGTCGCCTCGATCCTGCGGAACGCCGCGGACCTCGGGCTCGAGCCCGCCTCCCACCCGGAGCTGCTCACGCACGAGAAGGAGGGCGACCTCCTGCGCGCGCTGGCGGAGTTCCCGCGCGTCGTCACGGCGGCGACGACGCTGCGTGAGCCGCACCGGGTCGCGCGCTACCTCGAGGACACGGCCGCGTCATACCACCGCTTCTACGACAACTGCCGGGTCCTGCCGATGGGCGACGAGGAGCCGAGCGACCTCCATGGCGCGCGGCTCCGTTTGGTCGAGGCGACCCGGATCGTGCTGGCCAACGGGCTCGGCCTGTTGGCCGTCTCCGCGCCGGACCGGATGTGAGCCCGACCCACGAGGCCGGCTGGGCGCACGCCGACGGTGCCCTGCGCGGTCCGGGCTGGTTGCGCCCGCCCGACGATGCCAACGCCCTGGTCCCGGCGCTGTGGTCGTCGACCACGCGGAAGGTCGACGGTGACCTCATCGTCGGCGGCGTCCCGATCCCGGAGCTCGTCGCCAACGTCAACACGCCGGCGTACGTGCTCGACGAGGCCGACCTGCGCGCCCGGGCGCGCGCCTTCCGCGAGGCCTTCGCCGGGTACGACGTGTTCTACGCCGGCAAGGCGTTCCTCTGCACGACGGTCGCCCGCTGGGTCGCCGAGGAGGGGCTGTCGCTCGACGTCTGCTCCGACGGCGAGCTGACCGTCGCGCTGCGCGCGGGCTTCGACCCGGCTCGGCTCGGCTACCACGGCAACACCAAGACCGAGGTCGAGCTGACGCGCGCCGTGGCCGAGGGAGTGGGCCGGATCGTGGTCGACTCCTTCAACGAGATCGAGCGGCTCGAGCGCGTGACCGCCTCGCTCGGCCGCTCCGCCCGCCTCATGGTGCGCGTCACGGCCGGGGTCGAGGCCCACACCCACGAATACATCGCGACCGCCCACGAGGACCAGAAGTTCGGCTTCTCGATCACCTCCGGCGACGCCCTGGAGGCCGTACGCCGTGTCGTCGCCGCCCCGGGCCTGGAGCTGCTCGGGCTGCACTCGCACATCGGTAGCCAGATCTTCGACACCTCGGGCTTCGAGGTGGCGACCCGTCGCGTGCTGGCCCTGCACGCGCAGGTCGGCCAGGAGCTCGGCGTCACGTTGGCAGAGCTCGACCTCGGCGGCGGCTTCGGCATCGCCTACACCACCCAGGACGACCCGTCCGACCCCGCACAGCTCGCGATCGAGATCACCAAGATCGTCGAGCACGAGTGCCGTGCGCTCGGAATCGGGCAACCTCGCTTGTCGATCGAGCCCGGTCGCGCCATCGTCGGCCCGGCGATGTGCACCGTCTACACCGTCGGCACCGTCAAGCGGGTCGAGCTCGACGGGGGAGCGGTGCGCACCTACGTGAGCGTCGACGGCGGCATGAGCGACAACATCCGCACCGCCCTCTACGACGCCGACTACTCCTGCACGATCGCGTCGCGGGAGTCAGACGCACCGCCGGCGCTGGTCCGGGTGGTCGGCAAGCACTGCGAGGCCGGCGACATCGTGGTCAAGGACGAGTTCCTGCCCGCCGACGTCCGCCCGGGCGACCTTCTCGCCGTACCGTCGACCGGGGCCTACTGTCGCTCGATGGCGTCCAACTACAACCACGCGCTGCGTCCGCCGGTGGTCGCGGTGCGGGACGGCGTGGCGACGACGATCGTGCGCCGCGAGACTGTGGACGACCTGTTGGCCACCGACCTGGGAGTTGCGACGTGAAGCCGCTGAACGTCGCCGTGCTCGGCTGCGGCTCCGTCGGCTCGCAGGTGGTGCGACTGTTGACCGAGCAGGCCGGCGACCTCGCCGCCCGGGTCGGCGCGCCGGTGCACCTCGTGGGCGTCGCCGTACGCCGGATCGACGCGCCGCGCGAGGTCGACGTCCCGGACGGACTGCTCACCACGGACGCCGCCGGACTGGTCGCCCGCGACGACGTGGACGTGGTCGTCGAGGTGATCGGCGGCATCGAACCGGCCCGTGCGCTGATCCTGTCCGCACTCGAGTACGGCGCCAGCGTGGTCACCGCCAACAAGGCGCTGCTGGCCGAGGACGGCCCGACGCTCTTCGAGGCTGCCGAGAAGGCCGGCCGCGACCTCTACTACGAGGCCGCGGTCGCGGGTGCGATCCCGATCCTGCGGCCGCTGCGTGAGTCGTTGGCCGGCGACCGGGTCACCCGGGTGCTCGGCATCGTCAACGGCACCACGAACTTCATCCTCGACAAGATGGACACGACCGGCGCCGGGTTCGAGGAGGCGCTGGAGGAGGCGCAGGACCTCGGGTACGCGGAGGCGGACCCGACCGCCGACGTCGAGGGCTTCGACGCCGCGGCCAAGGCCGCGATCCTGGCGAGCCTGGCCTTCCACTCCCGGGTCACCGCCGCCGACGTCCATCGCGAGGGCATCACCGACGTCACCGCCGCCGACATCGCCTCGGCCGCTCAGATGGGCAGTGTCGTCAAGCTGCTCGCGATCGCGGAGCTCGCGGGGGACGGCGTCTCGGTGCGCGTCCACCCGGCGATGATCCCGAGGTCGCACCCGCTGGCCAGCGTCCGCGAGGCGTTCAACGCGGTCTTCGTCGAGTCCGACGCCGCCGGGCAGCTGATGTTCTACGGCCCCGGTGCCGGCGGGGCACCGACCGCCAGCGCGGTGCTCGGAGACCTGGTGAGCGTCGCCCGCAACCGGCTCGGTGAGACCCGCGGCGCCGGCGAGTCGTCGTACGCCGACCGGGTCGTGCTACCGATGGGCGAGACCCGGACGCGCTACCACATCGCCGTCGACGTGGACGACCGCGCGGGCGTGCTGGCCGAGATCGCGACCGCCTTCGCCCAGGAGGACGTCTCGATCCAGACGCTGCGCCAGGAAGGCCGCGGCGCCGACGCGCAGCTCGTCGTCGTCTCGCACGACGCCACCGACGCGCAGCTCAGCCGCACCGTCGAGCGGCTCCGGGGACTGTCCTGCGTGCGCGAGGTCAGCTCGGTGATGCGGGTCGAAGGGATGGCCGAATGACCGCCCAGTGGCGGGGTGTGATCGAGGAGTACCGCCCCTACCTCGACCTGATCCCCGAGGACCTCGAGCCCGTCACGCTGCGTGAGGGCGGCACGCCGTTGGTCCACTCCGACTGGCTCTCCGAGCGGGCCGACGGTGATGTCTGGCTGAAGATCGAGGGCGACAACCCGACCGGCTCGTTCAAGGACCGCGGCATGACGGCCGCCATCTCCGTCGCCCGGCACGAGGGCGCCCAGGCGGTGGTCTGCGCGTCGACCGGCAACACCTCCGCGTCGATGTCGGCGTATGCCGCGCGTGCCGGCCTGACCCCGATCGTGCTGCTGCCCGAGGGCAAGATCGCGTCCGGGAAGATGGCCCAGGCGATCGTCCACGGCGCGCTGATCGTGATGGTGCGCGGCAACTTCGACCGCTGCCTCGAGCTCGCCCGGACCCTGTCGTGGACCTATCCCGTCGCGCTGGTCAACTCCGTGAACCCCGTGCGCCTGCAGGGTCAGAAGACCGCGGCGTTCGAGATCGTCGACTTCCTCGGCGATGCGCCCGACGTCCATCTGCTGCCGGTCGGCAACGCCGGCAACATCACGGCGTACTGGCTGGGCTATGAGCAGTACGCCGTGCTCGGCCGCACCACCCGCAAGCCCCGGATGCGCGGCTTCCAGGCCGAGGGGGCCGCGCCCCTCGTGACCGGTGAGCCGTTCCCCGACCCCGAGACCAAGGCCACCGCGATCCGGGTCGGCAACCCCGCGTCGTGGAAGCAGGCCGAAGCCGCCGCCCACGAGTCCGGTGGACGGTTCCGGGCACTCAGCGACGGCCAGATCCTGACCGCCCAGGCGGAGCTCGCCCGTCGCGACGGGGTCTTCGTCGAGCCGGCGTCCGCCGCCGGTGTCGCCGGGCTGCTCGCCGACCTCGAGGCGGGGGAGTCGTACGCCGGCCTGACCGTCGTCATCACCGTCACCGGTCACGGGCTCAAGGACACCGCGACCGCGCTGGAGTCAGCGGGAGACCTCGTGGACGCCGTCATCGATCCGGACGTCGAGCAGGCCGCGGCGGCGGCGGGACTCCGATGACGTTCGTCTCCTGCCCCGTCGTGGTCCGGGTGCCGGCGACCAGTGCGAACCTCGGCCCGGGCTTCGATTCGCTGGGTCTCGCCCTCGAGCTGCGCGACGAGCTCGAGGCAACGGCCACCGGGTCGGGCCTCGGCGTGGACGTGGTCGGCGAAGGTGCCGGCGACGTGGCGCGCGACGAGACGCACCTCGTGGTCCGCGCGATGCACGCCGCCTTCGATGCCCTGGGCGCACGGCCGGACGGACTGCTCCTGTCCTGTCGCAACCGCATCCCCCACGCCCGGGGCCTGGGGTCCTCGGCCGCGGCGATCGTGGGCGGTGTCTTCCTGGCCCGGGCACTCGTCGGAGGAGGGCCGGAGCGGCTCGCCGACGACGCGGCCTTCCGGCTGGCCGCCGAGCTCGAGGGGCATCCCGACAACGTGGCCGCCGCGGTGTACGGCGGGCTGACCGTCGCCGGTCGGTCCGACGACGGTTTCTACGCGAGCCGCGCCACGGTGGCACCGAGCCTCCGTGCGGTGGCCTTCGTGCCGCCGACGGCGCTCTCGACGACGGTGGCCCGAGATCTGCTCCCCGAGGTCGTCCCGCATCGTGACGCCGCCGCGAACGCCGGTCGAGCCGCGCTGCTCGTGGCTGCCCTGGCGGGACGGACGGACCTGCTCCTCACCGCGACCGAGGACCTGCTGCATCAGCCGTACCGCCGCCCCGCGATGCCGGACTCCATGGACCTGGTCGACCGGCTCCGCGCCGACGGCCACGCCGCGGTCGTGTCCGGCGCGGGCCCGTCGGTGCTCGTGCTGCTCGCCGACGACCGCGACCTCACGTCGTACACCCCGGCGGGGTGGGCGCAGCTCGTCCTGGACGTCGCCACGGACGGCGTACGAACCGCGGTTCGATAGCCGGGAATGCCGACCCGTCGGGTGGCGTTCCACCTTTTACCAGCGCGCCGTTGGTGAATCGTGGCGATGCCGCGCACGACGAGGGCTGGTGCTATCGTGGCGATGCGCCAGGGCGGCGACGCAGTTCCTTCCAGGATCTGCCCCACACCCCGCGCACCCCTCCTCTCCGTGCCGCAGCGGTGCATGCGTTCGCACTCATGTCCTGCCCACGGCCGAGAGGCAGAGAACCCAGAGGCCTCCGGCAATCAGCCGGACGGCACTGAATACGTGGGAAGGACCTCACGTGACGGAAACCATCGAATCCACTCCGACGGACGCGTCCGGCAGCTCTGCCGACGCCGCGCCCGCTCCCAAGAAGAAGTCGGGTGGACTCAACTCCATGCTGTTGGCAGACCTGAAGTCGATGGCCGGCGGCCTCGGCATCCGGGGAACCGGCTCGATGAAGAAGGCCCAGCTGGTCGATGCCATCAAGGCGGCTCAGGCCGGCGGCAACGGCACCTCCGCTCCCCGCACCGAGAGCCGCACCGAGAGCCGCACCGAGAGCCGTGGCGAGCGCCGCGACGACGCCGACCGCCCGCGCGAGAAGAAGCAGGACCGCGACCAGCAGTCCGACGAGCAGCGCGAGGACCGCGGCGACAACGGCTCGCAGCGCCGCCAGGACAACCGCGACGGCCGGGACAACCAGAACAAGGACCGCCAGGGCGGCAACCAGACCAAGGATCGTCAGCAGGGCGGCAACCAGCAGTACGACGACGGGCAGGGCAGCCGCCGCAGCCGTCGGCGTCGGGGCCGCGACCGCGGCAACCGCCCGCAGACCGGTGGCCAGCGCAACGAGCCGGACACCACGATCCTCGATGACGACGTCCTCACCCCGGCCGCGGGCATCCTCGACGTGCTGGACAACTACGCGTTCGTCCGCACCAGCGGCTACCTGCCCGGCACCGACGACGTCTACGTGTCGCTGTCGATGGTCCGCAAGTACGGCCTACGACGAGGCGACGCGATCGTCGGCCAGGTGCGCCAGCCCCGTGACGGCGAGCGCAAGGAGAAGTTCAACCCGATGGTGCGGATCGACTCGGTCAACGGCGCCGACCCCGAGGCGTCCAAGAACCGCGTCGAGTTCGCCAAGCTGACCCCGCTGTACCCCGACGAGCGGCTGCGCCTCGAGACCGAGCCCACCAACCTGATCGGTCGCGTCATCGACATCGCCGCACCGATCGGCAAGGGCCAGCGCGGCCTGATCGTGTCGCCGTCCAAGGCCGGCAAGACGATGATCATGCAGTCGATCGCGAAGTCGATCACCACCAACAACCCCGAGTGCCACCTGATGGTCGTCCTCGTCGACGAGCGACCGGAAGAGGTCACCGACTTCGAGCGCTCGACCAAGGGCGAGGTCATCTCCTCGACGTTCGACCGTCCCGCCAGCGACCACACGATGGTCGCCGAGCTCGCGATCGAGCGCGCCAAGCGCCTCGTCGAGCTGGGTCACGATGTCGTGGTGCTGCTGGACGGCATCACCCGCCTCGGCCGCGCCTACAACCTCGCGGCCCCGGCGTCCGGCCGGATCCTGTCCGGTGGGGTCGACTCGGCGGCGCTCTACCCGCCCAAGAAGTTCTTCGGAGCGGCGCGCAACATCGAGAACGGCGGCTCGCTGACCATCCTCGCCACCGCCCTCATCGAGAGCGGCTCGAAGATGGACGAGGTGATCTTCGAGGAGTTCAAGGGCACCGGCAACATGGAGATCCGACTGCGTCGCGACTTCGCCGACAAGCGCCTGTTCCCCGCGATCGACGCCGTCCAGAGCGGCACGCGCCGCGAGGAGCTCCTGATGAGCAAGGAGGAGCTCCAGATCGTCTGGAAGCTCCGCCGGGTGCTCTCGGGCCTCGACGGCCAGCAGGCCCTGGAGCTCCTGATCGAGCGGCTCAAGAAGAGCCAGAGCAACGTCGAGTTCCTCATGCAGGTGCAGAAGACCACTCCGGGGGCTATGGGCGCCGAGGATTGAGCGTCCGGTGAGGGAACATCGCGATTCGCGAGGGCGTTCCATCCGGTGGCACAATCGCCCCTTGGTTCCGGTTCACCTCAACCCGCTGGTCAGCAGGATCGGCGGCGAGGACCCGGCGGCCCGAAAGGAAACCATGAAGAAGGACATCCACCCCGAGTACCGCGTGACCGAGGTGACCTGCAGCTGCGGGAACACGTTCACCACGCGCAGCACGGCCGCGAACGGCGTCATCCATTCCGACGTGTGCTCCAACTGCCACCCGTTCTACACGGGCAAGCAGAAGATCCTCGACACCGGAGGCCGCGTGGCCCGCTTCGAGGCTCGCTACGCCAAGGCCCAGAAGAAGGCCGAGCCAGCTGAGCAACCTGCCGAGCAGGCCTCCAAGTAGCTCCGTCCACGGCGCCGACCTCCTCCATGGGGTCGGCGCCGTCGCGATTTGTCACAGCTGAAGTCGGAGCGGAGGAGGAGCCGTGTTCGAGGCCGTCGAGAGCCTGCTCGGTGAGCACGCCGAGCTCGAGGCGAAGCTCGCCCTCCCCGAGACGCACGCGGACGCACGCACGGCCAAGGCCCTCAACCAGCGGTACGCCGAGCTCACCGCGATCATCACCACCTGGCGGGCGTGGCAGCGGACCGGTGGAGACCTCGCCGCCGCCCGCGAGCTGGCCGCCGAGGACCCCGCGTTCGCCGACGAGGTCGAGGCCCTCACGACCCAGCGCGAGGCGGACGAGGAGCGCCTCCGTCGACTGCTCGTTCCGCGCGACCCGACCGACGACAAGGACGCGATCCTGGAGATCAAGTCGGGTGAGGGTGGTGAGGAGTCGGCGCTCTTCGCCGGTGACCTGCTCCGCATGTACACGCGGTACGCCGAGCGCGCGGGCTGGTCGACCGAGATCCTCGACGCCACCGAGTCCGACCTCGGCGGGTACAAGTCCGTGACCCTCGCGGTGAAGGCGCGCGCCGGAGGGGGCAGGGCCGAGCCGGGCCACGCGCCGTACGGACTGCTGAAGTTCGAGGGCGGAGTCCACCGCGTCCAGCGGGTGCCGGTCACCGAGTCGCAGGGCCGGGTCCACACCAGCGCGGCCGGAGTGCTCGTGATGCCCGAGGCGGAGGCGATCGACGTCCAGATCGATGAGCACGACCTGCGCATCGACGTGTTCCGGAGCAGCGGCCCCGGCGGCCAGAGCGTGAACACCACCGACTCCGCGGTCCGCATCACCCACCTGCCGACCGGAATCGTGGTCAGCTGCCAGAACGAGAAGAGCCAGCTCCAGAACAAGGAGCAGGCGCTGCGCATCCTGCGGGCCCGGCTGCTGGCCGCCGCCCAGGAGGAAGCCGACGCGGCCGCGGGTGAGGCCCGGCGCAGCCAGGTACGCACCGTCGACCGGTCCGAGCGCATCCGCACCTACAACTTCGCGGAGAACCGCATCTCCGACCACCGCACCGGCTACAAGGCCTACAACCTCGACCAGGTCCTCGACGGTGACCTGCAGCCCGTCGTCGACTCGTGCGTGGAGGCCGACCTCGAGGCGCGACTGGACGCGGTCGAGGCGGGCTGAGTGACGACCCCGCGCGACCTGGTCGCCGACGCCGTACGCAGGCTCGCGGCAGCCGGGGTCGAGTCGCCCGACAACGACGCGAGCGAGCTGCTCGTGTTCGTCCTCGGAGTCCCGCGCAGCCGGCTCCCGCTCACCGGCGACGTCGGCCCGGCCCAGGCAGCCGAGTACGACGCGCTGGTGGCGCGACGGGCGGCTCGCGAGCCCCTCCAGCACCTGACCGGGGTGGCGCACTTCCGGTACGTCGAGCTCCAGGTCGGCCCGGGTGTGTTCGTGCCCCGGCCCGAGACGGAGCTGCTGGCCGGATGGGCGGTGGACGAGGCCCGAGCCGCCGTCACGGCCGGCACGGCAGCGCCCGTCGTCGTCGACCTCGGCACCGGCTCGGGCGCCATGGCCAAGGCCGTCGCCGCCGAGGTCCCGGCCGCCGACGTGCACGCCATCGAGCTCGACGAGGCCGCCCATGCCTGGGCGGCTCGCAACCTGGCCGGCACCGGTGTCGAGCTGCGGCTGGGTGACCTGGCGGACGCCTTCGCCGACCTGGCCGGCACGGTCGACGTGGTGGTCAGCAACCCGCCGTACATCCCGCACGAGGCCTGGGAGTCGGTGGCGGTCGAGGTGCGCGACCACGACCCCGAGCTGGCCCTCTACGCGACCGGCGACGGGCTCGACACGATCCGGGTCGTCGAGGGCCGGGCGGCGCTCCTGCTGCGGCCCGGAGCCCGGGTCGGGGTCGAGCACGCAGACGTCCAGGGCGAGAGTGCACCGGCCGTGTTCAGCGCCACCGGGCGGTGGGAGCAGGTGCGCGACCACCCGGACCTGACCGGGCGTGCGCGGTACCTGACCGCGCGACTGGCACGATAAGCCCGACCCCGCAGATCGACATGGACGATTCAGAGGATCGAGTGAGCACGACGTACCCCACCGCGTCCGACGAGGACCGGGAGACCGCGATCGAGGCGGCCGCGCAGGCCGTGCAGCGCGGTGGCCTCGTCGTGCTCCCGACGGACACCGTCTACGGCGTCGGGGCCGACGCGTTCGACCACGCCGCCGTCCAGGCGTTGCTCGAGGCGAAGGGCCGTGGCCGCGAGATGCCGCCGCCGGTGCTGATCAGTGCCGCGACCACGCTCGCCGCCCTCGCCACCAACGTCCAGGCGTACGTCGACGCCCTCACCGAGGCCTTCTGGCCGGGGCCGCTCACCCTGGTCTGCGAGCAGCAGCCGTCCCTGACCTGGGACCTGGGGGAGACCCGTGGCACGGTCGCGGTGCGGATGCCCGACCACGAGATCGCCCTGGCGCTGCTCGAGCGCACCGGCCCTCTCGCGGTCAGCTCGGCCAACCTCAGCGGCCTGCCCGCCGCGACCGAGGCCGCGGCCGCCGACGGCATGCTCGGCGACAACGTGGAGGTGGTGCTCGACGGTGGTCCCTCACCCAAGGGTGAGGCCTCGACCATCCTCGACGTGCGACTCTCGCAGCCGCGGCTGCTCCGCGCGGGCGCGCTCTCCGTGGAGGCGCTCAACGACGTCCTGCAGCCGCTCGGCTGCACGGTCATCGAGACCGACGAGGACGAGGCGGGACCGGGCGTGCCCCGTGCGTGAGTACCTCCTCGTCTTCCTGGTCGCGGCGGCCGCGACGTACCTCCTGACGGTCATCGCCCGGGAGATCGCCCTGCGCACCGGCGCGGTCGCCAAGGTGCGCGACCGCGACGTGCACGCCGAGCCGGTGCCGTACCTCGGGGGCCTGGCGATGCTCGGCGGCCTGGCCGCGGCGTACGTCGTGGCGCACCAGCTTCCGTTCCTCTCGCGCAGCGACCCGGTGGTGTTCCACGACGCCCGGATCGTGCTGATCGCGGGAGCGATGATCTGCGCGATCGGCACGCTCGACGACCTCTTCGAGCTCGACGCGCTGACCAAGCTGGGCGGTCAGGTGCTCGCATCCGGGTTCCTGGTGCTCAACGGCATCCAGTACTACCTCTTCCCGACCGGCCACGGCGGCCAGTTCGCCCTGGACTCCGCGCAGGGTGCCCTGCTCACCGCGTTCGTGGTCGTCGCCACGATCAACGCGGTGAACTTCGTCGACGGGCTCGACGGCCTGGCCACCGGTGTCGTCGGTATCGGCGCGATCGCGTTCTTCGTCTTCTGCTACCAGCTGACGAACCTGAACAACGCGTCCCTGGCCTCGACCGGGGCGCTGCTCAGCGCCATGCTGGGCGGAGCCTGCATCGGGTTCCTGCCACACAACGTAAACCCGGCCCGGGTGTTCATGGGCGACAGCGGCTCGATGCTGATCGGGCTCGTCCTCTCCGCGAGCGCGATCACGCTCACCGGGCAGTACTCCGGTACCGAGCTCAGCAAGGGCGCGATGGGCTCACCGGCGAGCCTGGCCCCGACCTTCCTCCCACTGGCGCTGCCGATCACCCTGCTCGTGGTCCCGATCGCAGACCTCGTACTGGCGGTGATCCGGCGAACCCGCGCCGGACGCTCGCCGTTCGCTCCGGACAAGCAGCACCTCCACCACCGGCTGCTCGAGATCGGCCACTCGCAGCGTCGCGCGGTGCTGATCATGTGGATGTGGGCCGCCCTCGTCGCCGGCAGCACGGTCGTGATCAGCCTCTACACCGGGCCGTTGATGTGGACGCTGATCGGGAGCGCGGCGGCGGTCACCATCGCGTTGACGCTCCTGCTCCCGGGCCTGCACCGCCAACAGGTGCCGGCCGGGGACCCGGCCGCGGACAAGGTGACCTGACGCCGATCCGCTCGGCCGGGTGACCTCGAGGGAACCCGATTGGCGCTCGCCGGAACGCTTGTGCTACTTTTCACAAGCACCCCGTTGCCGATCAGATCAGGCCGCCAGACCATGACGACCGACCGCCTCGTGACCCGTTCCGGGGCCGTGGTGTGCACGCTCCCCGCCCGGTTCGAGGCAGGGACTCGCTGTGATAGTTTCCGAGCGTCGCCGAGGCCCCGTGGAGTGTGCGTCGGCGACGTTGATCATCCCGACGTAAACACCCCTGAGAGCGACTTGCGTGTATGGCCGACGGACACCCGGACCCGACCCTGCGGGGTCGCGATCTCGCGGGCCTCGGCGGGATGCTCGCGGGTGCGGTGGTCCTCGGGACGGTGCTCGGTCTCCTCGTCGACCACGCGGCCGGTACGACGCCGGCGTTCACCCTCGTGGGCCTCGCGCTCGGCATCGCGTCGGGTGCCGGGGCCTTCTGGGTGCGGGTCAGGAGCGTCCTGCGATGAGCGTGCGTCATGACCACGCCTGTCGGTCCGGTGACGGCCGTGACTGAGCAGGAGAGCCCGTCCACGGTGCCCGAGGCTCGTCCTTCCTACTGGCGCGTTGTGCGCGACCAGCGCAAGACCATCGTGGTGGCCTTCGTGCTCGCGGGGGCGGCGTACTGGGTGCTCGGGCAGCTCGACGAGTGGACCCTCGCCGGCTGTATCGCCGGAGGTGTCGCGCTCGGCCTGCTGAACCACCTGGCCACCGAGTACTGGCTGCTACGGATCATCACGTCCGGTGAGCAGCCGACCCGCAACAAGCTGGCCATGTCCACCCTCGTCCGGCTGCTGGTGCTGTCCGTGGTCGCCGTGGGCATCGCGGTGTGGTTCTGGCCGGACGGCATCGGACTGCTGTTCGGGCTGGCCATCTTCCGGCTGATCGCACTCGTGATGACCACCGTGCCCCTGCTGAAGGAGCTGAAGGACCCATGACCCCCGCCGTCATCTGGGCGACCGACATCAAGATCGGCGAGCACGTCCAGCGTCAGTTCCTGGGCATGACCTTCAACATGGACACGATCTGGACGACCCTGGTCGCCGGGACGATCGTCGTGGTGCTCGGTTTCTGGGCCCGGCACCAGCTCACCCGCAACATCGACGACCACGTGCCCACCAAGCTCCAGATCCTCTGGGAGCTGGTGGTCGACCAGGTCAAGGAGCAGGTCGAGGACAACCTCGGTCGCGTCAACCCGTTCGCCGTCGCGCTGGCCGTGTCCCTGTTCTTCTTCATCCTGATCGCGAACTGGCTCGAGATGATCCCGAGCGAGCCCAACGAGCACTACCACTTCCTCCCCGCCCCCACGTCGGACACCAACCTCACCTACGCGATGGCGCTCGTGGTGATGATCGGGGCCTGGTCCTACGGCATCCAGCAGAACGGTGTCCAGGGCTACCTCAGCCACTTCCTCAAGCCCTACCCTTTCCTGCTGCCGCTGAACATCATCGAGGAGATCACCAAGCCGATCTCCCTGGCCCTCCGACTCTTCGGCAACATCTTCGCCGGCGGCATCCTGCTGGCCCTGATCGCCTCTCTCACCGCGTGGACGGTCGGCGTCATCCCCATCGGAGGCGTCCTCTCCGTCGCGTTCGCGATCTTGTGGAAGCTGTTCGACATGGCGATCGGAGGCATCCAGGCCTTCATCTTCGCCCTGCTGACGGTGCTCTACTTCGGCATGGCGGGCGCGGGCCACGGTGAGGACCTCTCCGAGGAGCACTCCGACGACACCGAGCCCGATGCGGAGGCGAAGCCAGCCGAACCCGAACTCGCGGCCTGAGCGACTCACGCTCGACCGCACCAGAGGTACACCCATTGCGTCGGCACCCGGCGCGGAACCAAGGAGAAATAGTGGCAGCAACCACCATGGAATCGGCCATCAAGACGGCCGGCGCGTTCGTCGGCGGTGGCCTGGCTCTCGCGGGTGGCGCGATCGGCGCCGGCGTCGGTGACGGCCTGGCCGGCTCGTCGTACATCCAGGGCGTGGCGCGCCAGCCCGAGGCTCAGGGGCGCCTGCAGACAATCTTCTTCCTGACGGTCGCGCTGGTTGAAGGCATGTACTTCATCAACCTGGCCTTCATGGCGTTGTTCGTCTTCGTCCTCGGCAAGTGAGTCGAGGCCCCCGAGACACCCGGCAGGAAGACAGGACTGACTGATGGACACACTTGTCAGCACCCCCGTGGTGCCGTTGGCGAGCAACTTCCTCGTCCCCAACGGGACCTTCCTGGTCGAGCTCCTCGCCTTCGCGATCCTGGTCTGGATCTTCGGGAAGTACCTCATCCCGCCGATCAACCGGGCGATGACCAAGCGTCAGGAGGCGATCCGCACCCAGTTCGCCGAGCTCGACGAGGCCAGGTCCGACGCGCGCAAGGCCGAGGCTGACTACAAGGAGCAGCTGAACAACGCCAAGCACGAGGCGGCGCGGATCCGCGAGGAGGCTCGCGAGCAAGGGGCGCAGATCGTGCAGGAGGCGCGGGAGAAGGCGCAGGGTGAGGCCGACCGCATCGTCGAGCACGCGCACGCCCAGATCGAGGCCGACCGCAAGTCGGCCTTCGCGTCGCTACGTCGCGACGTAGGCAGCCTGGCCACCACCCTGGCCGGCCGCATCGTGGGCGAGTCCATGGACGACGACGAGCGCCAGGGCCGTGTGGTTGAGCGCTTCCTCGCCGACCTGGAGGAGGCGCACTGATGGACCTGCGGGGAGGCTCCGCCGAGGCACTGACCGCGCTCATCGAGCGGCTCGACGGCGCGATCGGGACCCACCAGGCCGCGGCCACGCTCGGCGACGAGCTGTTCACGGTGAGCCAGCTCTTCCGCAGCGAGGCAGGTCTGCGCCGGTTCGCCACGGACGGGTCCCTGCCCGTCGAGGCCAAGCAGGGCATGGTCCAGCAGGTGTTCACCGGCCGGATCGGTGATCCGACCCTCGACCTGCTGACCGACGCGGTCGGCCGTCGCTGGACGCGCCCGCGCGACCTGGCCGACGTACTGGAGCGGCTCAGCGAGATCGCCATCGTGCGGTCCGCAGGTGCCAAGGCTGATCGGGTGACCGACGAGCTGTTCGAGCTGTCCGGCATCGTCGACGGCAACCCGCAGCTGCGCTCGGCCCTGTCCGACCCCGCCCGCTCTGTCGACGACAAGGCCGCGCTGGTCGACTCGCTGCTCGACGGAAAGGCCGTCCCCGCGACGATCACGCTGGTGAAGCAGTCGCTCGCCGGCACCTACCGCACGGTCACCAACGCGCTCGCGACGTACCGCCAGGTCGCCGCAGAGACGCAGAGCGAGATCGTCGCGACGGTCCGGGTCGCCCGGCCGATGAGCGAGGTCGACGAGACCCGCCTCGCCGAGATCCTCGGCCGCCAGTACGCCACGACGGTCCACCTCAACGTCGAAATCGATCCGGACGTCCTCGGGGGGTTGCGCGTCGAGATCGGCGACGACGTCATCGACGGCACGGTTGCGGGCCGGCTCGACGACGCGCGAAGGAGTCTCGTCGGGTGATCTCGACAGGCTCGACCACCGCACACAGACTTCGAAGAACAGACAAGAGAGTAGGGAAGAGATGACGGAGCTCACGATCCGTCCGGAGGAGATCCGCGACGCACTGACCAAGTACGTCGAGGACTTCAAGCCCGAGGCGGCCAGCAAGGAGGAGGTCGGCACGGTCGCGCAGACCGCCGACGGCATCGCGCGCGTCACCGGTCTTCCCTCTGTGATGGCCAACGAGCTGCTGGAGTTCGAGGACGGTACGCTCGGCCTCGCGCTCAACCTCGACACTCGCGAGATCGGCGTCGTGGTCCTCGGCGACTTCGACAAGATCGAGGAGGGCCAGTCCGTCCGACGTACCGGCGAGATCCTGTCGGTCCCGGTCGGCGACGCCTTCATGGGCCGCGTGATCGATCCGCTCGGCACCCCGATCGACGGCCTCGGTGAGATCGAGTCCGAGGAGCGCCGCGCCCTGGAGATCCAGGCCCCGGGCGTGATGCTGCGGCAGTCGGTGAGCGAGCCGATGGCGACCGGGATCAAGGCCATCGACGCGCTGACACCCATCGGCCGCGGCCAGCGTCAGCTGATCATCGGCGACCGGTCGACGGGCAAGACCACGATCGCGATCGACACGATCATCAACCAGAAGCAGAACTGGGAGAGCGGAGACGAGAAGCAGCAGGTTCGCTGCATCTACGTCGCGATCGGCCAGAAGGGCTCGACCGTCGCCGCCGTGCGTGGCGCCCTGGAGGAGGCCGGAGCGTTGGAGTACACCACGATCGTGGCGTCACCGGCGTCCGACAGCGCTGGCTTCAAGTACCTCGCGCCCTACACCGGCTCGGCCATCGGCCAGCACTGGATGTACGCGGGCAAGCACGTGCTGATCGTCTTCGACGACCTCACCAAGCAGGCCGAGGCGTACCGCGCCGTGTCGCTGCTGCTGCGCCGCCCACCGGGCCGCGAGGCCTACCCCGGCGACGTGTTCTACCTGCACAGCCGCCTGCTCGAGCGCTGCGCCAAGCTCTCCGACGACATGGGTGCCGGTTCGATGACCGGCCTGCCGATCATCGAGACCAAGGCCAACGACGTGTCGGCCTACATCCCGACCAACGTCATCTCGATCACCGACGGGCAGATCTTCCTGCAGTCCGACCTGTTCGCGTCCAACCAACGCCCGGCGATCGACGTGGGGGTCTCGGTCTCCCGCGTGGGTGGCAACGCCATGACGAAGGCGATGAAGGCCGTCACCGGCTCGCTCAAGGTCGAGCTGGCGCAGTTCCGCGCGATGGAGGCGTTCGCGATGTTCGCCTCCGACCTCGATGCCGCGTCGAGGCAGCAGCTCGACCGCGGTCAGCGGCTGATGGCGCTGCTCAAGCAGCCGCAGTACTCGCCCTACCCGCTGGAGCAGATGACGGTCTCGCTGTGGCTCGGCACCACCGGCCGTCTCGACCGCGTGCCGGTCGACGACGTACTGCGGTTCGAGCAGGAGTTCCTCGACTTCCTGGCCCGCCAGCACAAGGACCTGCTCGACGGCATCAGGGAGTCGCGCACGTTCGACGACGCGGCCGACGAGAACGCGTCCTCGGCGTACGACGAGTTCCTCGACCAGTTCGAGACCAGCGAGGGCCAGTCGATCAAGCCCGGCACGGAGGCCAAGGCCGACCCCGTGACCGACGAGGAGCTCGAGCAGGAGCAGATCGTCAAGCAGAAGCGGGGCTGACACATGGCCGTATCGCTGCGTGAGTACCGCGCCCGGATCCGCTCGGTCGAGTCGACCAAGAAGATCACGCGCGCCATGGAGCTCATCGCCGCGTCCCGGATCATCAAGGCGCAGCAGCGGGCGCAGCAGGCCGCGCCGTACGCACGGGAGCTGACGCGGGCGGTCTCGGCGCTGGTGACGTACTCCAACACCGACCACCCGCTGACCACCGAGCCGGAAGACCCGAAGCGGGCCGCGATCCTGATCGTGACCAGCGACCGTGGTCTGGCCGGTGCCTACTCCTCGAGCGTGCTCAAGGAGGGGGAGCGGCTCGCCGAGCGGCTGCGCGGTGAGGGCAAGCAGGTCGTCACCTACCTCACCGGCCGCAAGGGGGAGGCCTACTATCGCTTCCGCGGCCGCGACGTGGCGCAGAGCTGGGCGGGCTTCTCCGACCAGCCGCGCTACCAGAACGCCAAGGAGATCGGTGAGGCGCTGATCGGCGCGTTCACCGCCGAGGAGGGCGAGCCGGAGCAGGTCGACGAGGTGCACCTGGTCTACACGCAGTTCCGGTCGATGCTGGTGCAGGAGCCGCACAACCTACGCATGCTGCCGCTGGAGGTCGTCGAGAGCGACGAACGTCCGGAGAAGGACGACGTGCTCCCGCTGTACGAGTTCGAGCCGTCGCCGGCGGAGGTGCTGGACGAGCTCCTGCCCAGATACGTCCAGAGCCGCATCTTCTTCGCCCTGCTCCAGGCCTCCGCCTCGGAGCTGGCGGCCCGGCAGAAGGCGATGAAGTCCGCGACGGACAACGCCGAGGAGCTCATCAAGAAGTACACCCGCATCGCCAACCAGGCCCGCCAGGCGGGCATCACCCAGGAGATCAGCGAGATCGTCGGTGGCGTGAACGCGCTGGCCGACGCCAACGCCGGCGGCGAGTAACCCCCGCGAACCAGCAACGAAGTGAGTTGAGAGACATGAGTGCCACGGTTGAAGAGAAGAAGGCCGACGCCACCGAGGGTGCGGGCGGCCGGATCGCCCGGGTCATCGGCCCCGTCGTCGACATCGAGTTCCCCGTGGACTCGATGCCCGACATGTACAACAAGCTCGAGTGCGAGTTCGAGCTCGCCGGCGAGAAGCACACGCTGTCGCTCGAGGTCGCCCAGCACATCGGAGACGGCATGGTCCGAGCGATCTCGCTGCAGCCGACCGACGGCCTGGTCCGCGGTGCGACCGTGACCGACACCGGTGGCCCGATCAGCGTGCCCGTCGGCGACGTGACCCTCGGTCACGTGTTCAACATGCTCGGCGAGCCGCTGAACCTCGTGGAGGGCGAGAAGTTCGAGGTCAAGGAGCGCTGGGGCATCCACCGCAAGGCTCCGGCGTTCGACCAGCTCGAGTCCAAGACCACGATGTTCGAGACCGGCATCAAGGTGATCGACCTGCTCACGCCGTACGTCCAGGGCGGCAAGATCGGCCTGTTCGGCGGTGCCGGCGTGGGCAAGACGGTGCTGATCCAGGAGATGATCGCGCGCGTCGCCCGTGACCACGGCGGTGTCTCGGTGTTCGCCGGCGTCGGTGAGCGCACCCGTGAGGGCAACGACCTGATCCAGGAGATGACCGAGGCCGGCGTCATCGGCCAGACCGCCCTGGTGTTCGGCCAGATGGACGAGCCGCCGGGCACCCGGCTGCGGGTCGCGCTGTCCGCGCTGACGATGGCGGAGTACTTCCGCGACGTACAGAACCAGGACGTGCTGCTGTTCATCGACAACATCTTCCGGTTCACCCAGGCCGGGTCGGAGGTCTCGACTCTGCTCGGGCGGATGCCGTCAGCGGTGGGCTACCAGCCCAACCTGGCCGACGAGATGGGCACGCTCCAGGAGCGGATCACCTCGACGCGTGGTCACTCGATCACCTCGCTGCAGGCGATCTACGTGCCCGCCGACGACTACACCGACCCGGCGCCGGCGACGACGTTCGCCCACCTGGACGCCACCACGGAGCTGTCGCGTGAGATCGCCTCGCTCGGCATCTACCCGGCGGTGGATCCGCTGACCTCGACGTCGCGGATCCTCGACGCCCAGTACATCGGGCAGGAGCATTACGACTGCGCGATCCGGATCAAGCAGATCCTCCCGCGCAACAAGGAGCTCCAGGACATCATCGCGATCCTCGGCGTCGACGAGCTGTCCGAGGAGGACAAGATCATCGTCAGCCGGGCGCGCCGCATCCAGCGCTTCCTGTCCCAGAACACCTACGTCGCCAAGCAGTTCACCGGCCTCGAGGGCTCGACGGTCCCGGTCACCGAGACCGTCGAGGCGTTCAACAAGATCGCCGACGGCGAGTACGACCACGTGGCGGAGCAGGCGTTCTTCATGTGCGGCGGTCTGGACGACGTAGAGCGCAAGTGGGACGAGATCCAGAAGAGCCTCTGAGATGGCGAAGACGATGCAGGTGTCCCTCGTCGCGGCCGACCGTGAGGTCTGGTCGGGCGAGGCCACCGTGGTCAACTGCCGCACGCTGGCCGGCGAGATCGGCATCATGGCCGACCACACGCCGGTGATGTCGGTGCTGGCGGCCGGCCAGGTGGACGTGCGCACCGTCGATGACGGGCACTGGGTCGCGGCCGTCGACGGCGGGTTCATCTCCGTCGCCGACAACCACGTCCGGCTGCTGTGCGAGTACGCCGAGCTAGCCCACGAGAGCGACTTCGACGAGGCCAAGCGCCTCTTGGAGGAGCGCAAGGCCGCGCTGGAGGGCGAGGACTGATCGCCCGCTGGGGCTGACAGGAGAGGAAGTCTTGCCGATCTGGGAGGGTCTGCTGGAGTCGGCCGCCGTCGTGCTCCTGCTCGTGCTGCTCCTGGGAGTCGCCCTGATCGTCCGCCGACGCTGGCTCTCCCGCAACGGCGGCACTTTCGAGCTCAGCTACCGCGCCCGGGCCACCACGCCCGGGCGCGGCTGGTTACTGGGCCTCGGCCGGTACGCCGGTGACTCGCTCGAGTGGTTCCGGATCTTCTCGCTCTCGCCCCGGCCGAAGCGGGTCTGGGCCCGCACCACGCTCGCGTACGTCGAGCGCCGCGAGCCCGAGGGCGTCGAGCAGCTCTCCCTCTACCCGGGCCACGTCGTGATCCGCTGTGAGACGCCCAGCGGTGTCATCGAGCTGGCGCTCGGCTCCTCGTCGCTGATGGGCTTCCAGTCCTGGCTCGAGGCGGCCCCACCTGGCGCTCATCACCTGTGATCGGCGGCCCGTGACTTCGTCGCCGACCCTGGCCGGCGCGACCACCGCTCGCAACGCGGTGGCCCTGGTGTTCGGCTTGAACGGTTTCTGCTTCGCCACGCTCGCCTCCCGCGTGCCCGACCTGCGCGAGTCCCTCGACCTCACCAACGGCGCCCTGGGCGCACTCCTGCTGTCGGTGGCCGTGGGCTCGATGATCGGGATGCCGGCGAGTGGGCATCTGATCGAGCGGTTCGGCGCCGGCGCCGTCGTCCGGCTCGGCGCGCTGGTCGACCTGGTCGGGTTGGTCGTGGCCGGTGCCATGGCCACCGCCGGCTCGGCCCTCGGAGCGTCGGTCGGGCTCCTCGCCTACGGCTTCGGCACCGGCGTCTGGGACGTCGCCATGAACGTCGACGGCGCGGCCGTCGAGCGGGAGCTGGGCCGGAGCATCATGCCGCGCTTTCACGCCGGCTGGTCGCTGGGGACGTTCACGGGCGCCGGAGTCGGAGCCGTCGCGGCGGGCCTCGGCGTACCCCTGGCCGTGCACTACGCCGTCGTCCCCGCGGTGGCCGTCATCGTCGCGGTCGTCGCGAGCCGTCGGCTGCTGCCCGCCGACGAGGAGCACGAGGTGGACGATGCGACCGCCAGCCGGTCGGCCTGGCTCGAGCCGCGCACCCTGGCGATCGGCCTCATGGTGCTGGCGTTCACGCTGGCGGAGGGTGCCGCCAACGACTGGCTGGCGCTCTCGCTCATCGACGGGTACGACGCGCGCCACTGGGTCGGCGTCCTCGGCTTCGCGCTCTTCGTGGCCTCGATGACGCTCGGCCGGCTCGGCGGACCGATCGTGCTCGACCGGTTCGGGCGGGCTCCGTCGATGCTCGCCTCGGCGCTGGCGGCGACCACAGGCGTCCTGATCGTCGTCTGGACCGGGGTCGCCGCCCTGGCCGTCGTCGGCATCGTGTTGTGGGGCCTGGGGTCCGCACTGGGCTTCCCGGTCGGGATGAGCGCCGCCGGCGACGACCCGGCCCGCGCCGCCCGCCGAGTCAGCGTGGTCTCGACGATCGGATACGGCGCCTTCCTGGCCGGGCCACCCCTGCTCGGCTTCGTCGGCGACCAGGTAGGCACGCTGCGGTCGCTGCTGGTGATCGCGATCGCGATGATCCCGGCCGCCGTGCTGGTCAGCTCGGTCCGGAAGCCGCGGGTGGCCCCTGCGTGATCCTTCCTCGCTCTATACCATCGCCGGGTGCCCGAGACCGACCGGCTGGGAGACGCTCGCCGGATCCTGGTGTACGGCGTGACCGGGTCCGGGAAGTCGACCATGGCGAGGATCCTCGGTGAGCTGACCGGACTCCCCGTCACCAGCGTGGACGACATCACCTGGAGCCCGGATTGGGTGCCGATGCCGGTCGCGGACCAGATCGCCCATTTCGACGCCCTGACGTGCACCGACGCGTGGGTCCTCGACTCGGCGTACGGCCACTGGCGGGATCTCGTGATCGAGCGTGCCGACCTGGTCGTCGCCCTGGACTACCCGCGGCTGACCAGTCTCGGTCGACTGCTCCGGCGGACGGCCGCCCGGATCATCGACGGCGAGGAGGTCTGTAACGGGAACCGCGAGACGCTCCGTGGGGCCGTGCTCGCGCGCGACACGCTGGTCATGTGGCAGCTCACCTCCTTCCAGCGGAAGCGGAGGGAGATGCGGGCGTGGGAGACCGCCACGTCCGGACCAGCCGTGATCCGGTTGCGGCGACCTCGCCACGCCCGAGCCTTCGTCGAGGCGGAGACGGCCCGCAGCTGAGGTCCGGCCGTTCTGACACGATGCCGCCATGCCAGGGGACCTCCACCCGTCGCTCGCCGATTCCTCGACCACGCCGTACTGGCTCGACAGCCCCGACCGGCCTGCGCCGCGACCGGGGCCCGGCGCCGACGTCGTCGCCGACCTCTGCGTCGTGGGCGGCGGCTACTCCGGTCTCTGGACCGCGATCCTGGCCAAGGAGCGGGACCCCGGGCGCGACGTGGTGCTGCTCGAGGGCAGCCGGATCGGCTGGGCGGCGTCCGGCCGGAACGGCGGCTTCTGCGCCGCGTCGATCACGCACGGGCATGCCAACGGCGCCGATCGGTGGCCCGACGAGATCGACACCCTCGACCGGCTCGGCCGTGACAACCTCGACGCCATCGAGGCGACGCTCGAGCACTACGGCATCGACTGCGAGTTCGAGCGGCCGGGTGCCATCACGGTCGCCACCGAGCCGCACCATCTCGAGTGGCTGCGCGAGATGACCGCGGAGAACCCCGACGCGACGTACCTCGACCAGGAGGCCCTCCGGGCCGAGGTGAGCTCGCCGACGTTCCTGGGCGGTGTCTTCGAGCCGCGCGACATGGCCCTGGTCCATCCTGCGAAGCTCGCCTGGGGTCTCGCTGCGGCGGCCGAGGCGCTCGGCGTCCGCATCCATGAGGGGACCCACGTCGGGGGCATCGGGCGCGGGGGAGCGGGCCTCGACGTCCGCACCGACGCGGGGTACGTCGTGCGCGCCGGCCGGGTCGCGCTCGGCACCAACGCGTTCCCCTCCTTGGTCCGCCGGGTGCGGCTGCACACGGTTCCCGTGTACGACTACGCACTGATGACCGAGCCGCTCTCACCCGCGCAGCTCGACGCGGTCGGCTGGCGCCGGAGGCAGGGGCTCGACGACATGACCAACCAGTTCCACTACTTCCGGATGACCCGGGACGGCCGGATCCTCTGGGGCGGCTACGACGCGATCTACCACGTCGGCCGGCACGTCCGCCCGGACTACGACCAGCGGCCCGAGACGTTCGACCTGCTGGCCCGGCAGTTCTTCACCACGTTCCCGCAGCTGGAGGGCCTGCGATTCTCCCACCGCTGGGGCGGGGCGATCGACACCTGCACCCGCTTCTGTGCCTTCTTCGGCACCGCGTACGCCGGGCGCGCGGCGTACGCCCTCGGCTTCACCGGGCTCGGTGTCGGCGCCACCCGCTTCGGCGCCGACGTGATGCTCGACCTGCTCGACGGCGTCGACTCCGAGCGCACCCGCCTCGAGATGGTGCGGAAGAGACCGCTGCCCTTCCCACCTGAGCCGTTCGCCTGGACGGGCATCGAGCTCACCCGGCGGTCGCTGGCCTCCGCCGACCGCCGCCAGGGCCGGCGCAACCTCTGGCTCCGCACCCTCGACCGCCTCGGCATGGGCTTCGACTCCTGATGTCGTCGCTGTGAACGAGCACGACGAACCGGCCGTCGCGGCCGTCGACCGCGTCCCGGGGCGCCCGCTATCGTGACGGCCCCATGCCACGCGACCCCAACATCCCCGACGCCTTCGACGTGTACACGCTCGTCGTCCTGCGCCGGCCGGCCGAGGTGCCGCAGATGTCCGACGAGGAGCTCGACGAGCTCCAGGCGAGCCATCTGGCGTATCGCGCCGAGCTGAGGCGGCAGGGTCTGCTGGTGGTGAACGGACCGTTCGGCGAGCAGAGCGACACGTCGTACCGCGGGATGTCGATCTTCGCCTGCGACCTCGCCGAGGCGGCACGGCTGTCCGACGGCGATCCCTCGGTGGTGGCGGGACGACTCACCTACGACGTGATGGAGTGGTGGGTCGCGGCAGGCGTGCTCGGCTTCCCGCAGGCCGGCCGCCCGGTCGGCGACCGTCGCTCGATGCCCGAGGACTGACGTCAGGAACCGGCGCTCGGTGACGTCTGGCGCAGCACCGCCCAGGCATCCGCCACCGGCCCGATGTGCCGGAGCTTGTCGGGGTTGATCACCGAACGGATGACCTGGATCCGGCCGTCCAGGACGTCCAGCGTGAGCACGTTGATCACCCGACCGGAGGCGTCGCGGAAGACCGCGCCCGGTTGGCCGTTGACCTCGTGCCGGTCGACCTGGAGCCCGCTGCCGGCGAACCGCTGACCCAACCCCGCGAACATCCGCGCGACGTTGTCCAGGCCCACGACGACCCTCATCCACTGCGGAGCCTTGCCGCCGCCGTCGCCGTACACCTCGACGTCGGCCGCGAGCAGCTGTCGCAGCTCGTCGACGTCTCCGACGGTCAGGGCGTCGAAGAACCGTGCGGCGAGCTCCTCGCGCTCGCGACGGTCGACGTCGAACCGCGGTCTGCCGTCCTCCATCAGCCGGCGCGCGCGCGACGCGAGCTGTCGGCACGCGACGTCCGACTTGCCGATGACCTCGGCGATCTCGCTGAACGGGAACGCGAACACGTCGTGCAGCACGAAGACCGCCCGCTGCTCCGGGCTCAGCCGCTCGAGCAGCAACAGGGCCGCCATCGACAGCGAGTCGGCGAGCTCCGCGGCATGTTCCGGATCCGGGTACGTCGCGGCCTCGCCGTCGGTGAGCAGAGGCTCCGGCAGCCAGTGACCGACGTAGGACTCGCGGCGGACCCGCGCCGATCGCAGCACGTCGATCGACACCCGGGTCACGACCGCGGACAGGAAGGACTTCAGCGAGATCGGGACCGTGCTGCTCGCGTGGTAGCGCAGCCAGGTCTCCTGGACGGCGTCCTCGGCCTCGCTGACGCTGCCGAGGATCCGGTAGGCGATCGAGAACAGCAGCGGGCGCAGGTCCTCGAACTCCTCGTCACTCACGCCGTACTCCTACCTCGCCAAGCCATGTCGGAAACCCTCCCGCCAGGACGGCCAGCGCAGGTCCCACCCGAGCTCGCGCTTGGCCCGCGCGTTGGACGAGCCGCGGGTGCGGGTCAGCATCGAGACGGCGACGTCACCGGCGGCCAGCCGGGAGACCCAGACCGGCAGCCGCCGCGGCGACTTCGCGCCGATGCAGTCGGCGAGGTACGGCAGCCACTCGGAGGCCGGGGCCGGCTCGTCGTCCACGATGTTGAAGACCCCGCGGGCGTCCTGCTCGAGCGCCAGCGCGGTCGCGCTCGCCGCGTCGTCCAGGTGCACCCAGGACATGTAACCGGTGCCGCCGCCGACGAGCGGGAACTGCCGCTTCCGCACTATCGGGATCATCGGGTCCGAGGGGTCGCCGTAGAACCCGCCGTACCGCAGGACCGTGCCGTCCGCCTTCTGCACGGTCTCCTCGAGGTAGCGGATCGCCGCGAGCGACTCCCGCTGCGCCTTCGGCGGCTCCGGGTCGAGCGGGTCCTCCTCGTCCTTGACCCATCCGCCCGAGCGGATGTTCGGCCAGCCCGTGTAGCTCTGGGCGACGATCTGCCGCACCCCGCTGGCCTGGGCGGCGGCGACCAGATGGTCCAGTCCCTCGGTGCGTAGCCGGTTGGTCATCGCGAACGACCGGTCGAAGTGCTTCGGGTCGAGCTTGCCGGCCAGCGACGACATCTGGTGTACGACGGCATCCGGCTCGGCCTTCGCCACCGCCTCGCCGACGGCCGCGCTGTCCAACCCGTCGACGACGACCGCCTGCGCGCCCAGGGTTTCGATCCCGGCGGTCTTGGCCGGGTCTCGCGTCGTCGCTGTGACCCGATGCCCGCGCGCGACCAGCCGGGGGATCAGCCTCCTCCCGACCACGCCCGTGCCACCTGCGATGTAGACGTGCATCGCTCTCACCTCTCGTCTCGACTGTCTCTCACCCCGAGTCGAGACAGCCGAGCGAAACGTGACGGGGAGACCCGGTCGGGTCTTAGGAGAGGCCGAGGATGGTCCCGTCCTCGGCCAGGTCGATCCGGGCGGCGGACGGCTCACGGGGGAGCCCCGGCATGGTCATCACGTCGCCGCAGACCAGGACGACGAAGCCCGCGCCGGCGGACAGCCGGACCTCGCGGACATGGAGCTCGTGACCACTCGGTGCGCCCAGCGCGGTCGGGTCGGTCGAGAAGGAGTACTGCGTCTTGGCCACGCACACCGGTAGTGCGCCGTACCCGTCTCGCTCGATGCGCTGCAGCCGTCGCCGGGCCCTGGCCTCCCAGGTGACCAGGCCCGCGCCGTACAACCGGGTCGCGATGGCCTCGACCTTCTCGGTGAGCGACAGCTCGTCGGAATAGGTGAACGAGAAGGTGTACGGCGACGGCTCGTCGAGCGCCTGCAGCACGCCCTTGGCGAGGTCCTGGGCGCCGCCGCCGCCGTCCACGAAGTGCGTCGCGGGGAAGGCCCGGACACCCTCCTCGTCGACGAGGTCGACGACCTTGGCCACCTCTAGGTCGGTGTCGGTCGGGAAGCGGTTGATCGCCACGACGCACGGCACGCCGTACACCTCGCGGATGTTGTGGAGGTGCCGGCGCAGGTTCACCATGCCGGCCTCGACCGCGCCCAGGTCCTCGGTACCGAGGTCGGCGAGAGGTACGCCGCCGTGGTACTTCAGGGCGCGCACCGTCGCCACCACCACGGCGACGTCGGGACGCAGGCCGGACTTGCGGCACTTGATGTCGACGAACTTCTCCGCGCCCAGGTCCGCGCCGAACCCGGCCTCGGTGATCACGATGTCGGCCAACCGCAGTCCGGAGCGGGTGGCCATCACCGAGCTGCAGCCGTGCGCGATGTTCGCGAACGGACCGCCGTGCACGAAGGCCGGGGCGCCCTCGATGGTCTGCACCAGGTTCGGCGCGAGCGCGTCCCGCAGCAGCGCCGCCATCGCGCCGTCGGCACCGAGGTCGCGCGCGGTGACGGGCTTCATCGCTCGCGACTGGCCGATCACGATGTCACCGATGCGTCGCTTGAGGTCCGACCACGACTCGGTCAGGCAGAAGATCGCCATCAGCTCCGATGCGACGACGATGTCGAACCCGTCCTCGCGAGGGAAGCCGTTCGCGTGTCCGCCGAGCGCGACCACGACCTCGCGCAGGGCGCGGTCGTTCATGTCGAGGACCCGCTTCCAGGTGATGCTCCGGACGTCGATGTCGAGCGCGTTGCCGTGGTGCACGTGGTTGTCGATCAGGGCCGCCAGCAGGTTGTTCGCGGCGGCGATCGCCGCGAAGTCACCGGTGAAGTGGAGGTTGATGTCCGTCATCGGCACGACCTGGCTGTAGCCGCCGCCCGCCGCGCCGCCCTTCATCCCGAACACCGGGCCCATCGACGGCTCGCGCAGGCAGGCGACCGTCCGGTGTCCCAGCCCGTGCAACGCGTCGGTGAGACCGACCGTGGTCGTGGTCTTGCCTTCGCCCGGGGGAGTGGGCGACATCGCGGTCACCAGGACCAGGCGCCCGAGCGGCCGGTCGGCGAGCGAGGCCAGATAGTTGAGGTCGACCTTGGCCTTGTAGTGGCCGTACGGCACCAGGTGCCGCTCGTCGATCCCGAGGGTTTCGCCGGCCACCGCACCGATCGGGCGCAACGTCGCAGCATTGGCAATCTCGATGTCCGACAGCACAGCGGCCGCCCCTCCCTCGTCCAGTTTCTCCGCGCACGCTAGCAACTGCCTTACGCTGCGGCGATGGATCGAACCCCCTTCACTGCTGCCACCGAGTCAGGTGGCCTCTCGGGCTGGGTCGCCGGCGAGGGCCCTCGTGTGCTCGCCGTGCACGGTGGCCCGGGCATGAACGGCGCCTATCTCGACGACGCCGTGGCCGAGCTCGCCACCCGCTACCAGGTCGCGACGTACCAACAGCGCGGGATCGCGCCGTCCACCGAGCAGGGCGAGTTCACGGTGGCCGAGGCGGTGGCCGACCTGGCCTCCGTTCTGGACGGACTCGGATGGGACTCCGCCTACCTGATGGGCCACTCGTGGGGCGGGCACCTGGTGTTCCACGCCGCCCTCGTCATTCCCGAGCGGCTCTCCGGTGTGCTGTCCGTCGACCCGTTGGGAGCCGTCGGTGACGGCGGTGGCGTGGCGTTCGGAGCCGAGATGGTGGCGCGCGTGAACGCGGCCGAACGTGAGCGCGCCCGCGAGCTGGACGAGAAGGACATGGCCGGCGAGGCGACGCCGGAGGAGTCCCTCGAGGCGTTCTCCCTCTTCTGGCCGTCCTACTTCGCCGACCCTTCATCGGCACCGCCGATGCCGCACATGGAGTTCTCCAAAGCGGCGAACCTGGGACTCTGGGGAGATCTGACGACCCGACTGCCGGAGCTCGAGTCGGCGCTCGCGTCGATCACGGTGCCGTTCGGTGTCCTCGTCGGCGCGCTCAGCCCGATGCCACCCAGTGCCGGCACGGACAGCGCCGCCCGCATCCCGGGCGCGTGGTCCCACGTCGAGCCGGGGGCCGGCCACTTCGTCTGGCACGAGGCACCCGGGTGTCTCCTCACCGCCATGGATCGGCTGGTCGCAGGGTCCTGAGGCTTGGGCGAACGCTACCCGCGCTGACTCGCCTCCACCGCGAGCTGGTCGACGAAGTCGTTCATCTCGTGACCGGAGTGGCCCTTCACCCAGTGGAAGGCGATGTCGCCTCGCTCGGTGACCGCCGCGATCAGCGGCTCCCAGAGGTCGCGGTTGGCGACCGGCTTCTTCGCCGAGGTCAGCCAGCCGCGGGAGAGCCAGCCCTCCCACCAGCGGTCGCGGAAGCAGTTCACGACGTACGTCGAGTCGCTGACCACGAGGAGAGGTCCCTCGAGGGCGGTGACCGCCTCGAGCGCGGCGCGGATCTCCATGCGCTGGTTCGTGCTGACCGGCTCGGCGCCCGAGGCGTACGTCGTGCGGTCGACCGCCCACGCCCAGCCGCCGGGTCCGGGGTTGCCGGAGCATGCGCCGTCGGTGAACACGGAGACGGCGCCCGGAGGCGCCATCATCGGCTCCGGACGAGGCCGAGGGGCCACGCTCAGCCCCGCTCGACGAAGGCGGCGATCGAGGCCGCCTCGCGCTTCCGAGAGGGCTCGTGGAGGTAGGGCATGTGACCCGTCTCGAAGTACTCGTGCTCGATCCGATCGAAGGCGGCATCCGGGAGGCGGAGGTGGGCGACCATGTTCTCCGCCGCGTGGTACGGCGTGGCCAGGTCGTAGTAGCCGTACTCGATCCGCACCCGCAGGTGGGGGTTGGCCCGCATCACCCGCTCCAGCTTGTCGGCGACGAAGATCGGCTTTCCCTCGAACTCTTTGAACGACCAGTGCTTGATCGACGTGGCATGCACCTCGTAGGGGAGGTCCTGGCGGCTGCCGAGCTCGCCGCGCAGGTAGTGGTGCAGAGCCGCGGAGTACGGCGCCTCGATCGCGTCCATGGACGGGTCGTGGTCCATGTTCTCCGCGATGGCCGAGTACAGCGGGCCGATGAAACGGCCGTCGATCCGGCCGACGGTCATTCCTCGGTCGCGTAGCAGCTCGGTGCAGAAGCGCCAGTGCTCGACCCGCAGGTCGGTGCGGTCGACGTACTCCTCGGAGAGCCCCGTCAGCCGGGCCAGCGTGCGCACGATCGAGGTGCGCTCCTTGGCCGGCAGCCGGCGCCCCGCGGCAAGCGCGAGCCGGTACGAGCCGGCCGAGAACGCTTCGGCCTCGGCCCGGAGCTTGGCCGCCCGGCCCTTGACCTTGCCGTGGTAGTGCGCGATCGAGGTGTACGTCGGGAGGAAGTTCAGGCACGACTCGTCGGCCCGGTGGTGCTCGAAGTCCTGGCTGCCGAAGTCGAGCACGCTCGAGACCAGCACCAGGCCGTTGAGCCCCATCGCGTGTCGCGAGGCCAATCGCTCGGCGACGGCCACCGCACGCACGGTGCCGTACGACTCGCCGATGATGAACTTCGGCGACATCCAGCGGTCCTCACGGGTGCACCACAGCCGGATCAGCTCGGTGACCTGCTCCACGTCCTGGGCGAAGCCGTGATAGCGCCTGGGCTTGCCACCCTCGACGGCGCGCGTGTGGCCGGTCGACATCGGGTCGATGAAGACCAGGTCGGAGGCCGCGAGCAGCGTCTCGGCGTTGTCGACCAGGCGGTACGGCGGCGGGTGCGGCGCGGTCACGTCGCCGACGTCGACCCTGCGCGGCCCGAGCAGGCCCATGTGCAGCCAGACGGACGACGAGCCCGGGCCGCCGTTGAAGACGAACGTGATCGGGCGGGTGGTGACGTCGGTGTCGTCGAGCGTGTACGCCGTCACCGACATCTCGGCGCGGGCCTTCCAGCCCTGGAAGACGCCCTTCTTGAGCTCCTCCTCGCGGAGCACCACCCGTCCGGTCCGCGCGGTGTAGCGCAGCTCGCCGCGCCGCAGCCGCAGGGAGTGCGTGGTCGAGACGAGCTCGTCGACCGGATCCGGCTTCGGCGCCGTGCCGGCTCCGTCGGTCGAGGCTGTCGAGCCCCCGGGCGTCTGACCCGTCACGAGCGCTCCCCTCCCGGCACCCAGAGCACGTCGCCGTGCTCGCGGTTCGCGTAGCGGGCCAGGATGAACACCAGGTCGGAGAGGCGGTTGAGGTACCGGATCGCGATCGGGTTCATGGTCTCGGCGTGCACGTCGTACGCCGCCCACGCCGAGCGCTCGGCCCGACGGATGACCGTCCGTGCCATGTGCAGCTGGGCCGCGGTCGGAGTGCCGCCGGACAGGATGAACGACCGAAGCTTGGGTAGGTCGGCGTTGTACTCGTCGCACCAGCCCTCGAGCCGGTCGACGTACTCCTGCGTGATCCGCAGCGGCGGGAACTCCGGGTTCTCCACGATCGGCGTGCAGAAGTCCGCGCCGACGTCGAAGAGGTCGTTCTGGACATGTATCAGAACATCCCGGACCGGCTCCTCGAGGTCATGAGCAAGTGCCACCCCCAGCTGGGCGTTCGCCTCGTCGACGTCTGCATAGGCGTGGAGTCGGGGGTCGTTCTTCGACGTCGTGCTCAGGTCACCGAGCCGGGTCGTGCCCGCGTCACCCGTGCGGGTGTAGATCCGCGTCAGGTTCACCATGACTCTGAAGCGTAGTGCGCGACGGCCGCACGGGGATTCGCCCCGCTCCGGCGCAAACCTCCGCTTGGGTCAGCGCGTCATAGTGGATACAGGAACGTTGCTCAGAGAGCACCAATGCCGGGGACTCGGGTCCGCGGAGGACGGAGCAGATCGATGAGCCGGACCACACGCCTCACCACGAGGACGGGGATCGGGGGACGGACGATGGAAATTGTCCACGACGGGCACACGCTATGGCTCAGCGGCGACTTCGACGTGCGGAGCACGATGGACGTCCGCAACGCCATCCACGAGCATCTCGATGGCTACGACAGCGACCTGACCATCGATTTCACCGACGTCGACACCCTCGACGTCACCGCGGCGCGGGTACTGGCCTACGCCACCATCGAGGCCGGCCGCGCCGGACAGCACCTGCGTGTGCGCGGTTGCGGGCCCGCCGTACGCCGGATGCTCCAGCTCTCGCGACTGGCCCGGTTCATCGAGGTCGAGCGGGCGGCCGCGAGCGCCTGAGCCGTCTGGTCAGGGTCGGGTCAGAGGTTGGTGGACGCGCTGCCGGTGGCCGACTGCACGCCGGTGGCCGAGGCGATGGCCGAGATGTCAGCGTTGCCACTCGAGTTGTTCTTCAACGGCACCTTGTAGCTCAGCTGCGGTGTCGACTGAGACGCCGCCAGGCTGCCGACCCAGACGAAGCTGTAGATCCAGCCACCATTGGTCTTCGTGACCGAGCCGGAGGTCCAGCCTGTGCCGGTGACCGCCTGCGGGGCGTCGCCGTCGACGCGGGCGTCGGAGTAGGTGACGAAGAGGGACAGGCTCGTCAGCGTCGGGCCGCCGGCGGTGTAGGCGTTCTGCACCTGGACCTGCGACTGGAGCGACGTCGGCTTGCCCTTGTCGTCGTAGTCGGCCCCGAAGAGGTTCAACGTGTCGAACCGCAGCGTCCCCTTCGTGGGGCCCGAGACGGCAGCGAAGGCCGGCGCTGCGGTCGCCAGGGTCACGACCGGGACGGTCCAGACCCCGGCCCGGACGACGCTGCGACGATCGATGCCTCGGCGCGCGGGCACCGGTGTGTGCTGCTCGTTCATGAGTTCCCCCGCTCAGGCGCGGGCCCCCACCCGCGGATGCCTCCACTGTAGGGATCGGGGCGCGATCCCGCGGGAGAATCGACCGGTCCGGACCGATCCCACCGTGTGCAGTAGCGCACGTGAGGAATAGCCCACAGATGCGGGCGGGCCGTCGTTCGCCGGACCTACCCTCGGCTCATGCCCGCCAAGGACCGTCCCTGGGTCATGCGCACGTACGCCGGCCACTCGACCGCTGCGGCGTCCAACGCGCTGTACCGCACCAACCTGGCCAAGGGCCAGACCGGTCTCTCGGTGGCGTTCGACCTGCCGACGCAGACCGGCTACGACCCCGACCACCCCCTGAGCAAGGGCGAGGTCGGCAAGGTCGGTGTCCCGATCCCGCACCTGGGGGAGATGCGACGACTCTTCGAGGACATCCCGCTCACCGAGATGAACACCTCGATGACGATCAACGCGACCGCGATGTGGCTGCTGGCGCTCTACCAGGTGGTCGCCGAGGAGCAGAACCCCGGCGTCGATGCACGCGAAGTGGCCCACCAGCTCGACGGCACCACCCAGAACGACATCGTCAAGGAGTATCTCTCCCGCGGCACCTACGTCTTCCCTCCCGAGCACTCCCTGCGCCTGATCTCGGACGTGATCGCCTACACCGTCCACGAGATCCCGAGCTGGAACCCGATCAACATCTGCAGCTACCACCTGCAGGAGGCCGGCGCGACGCCGACCCAGGAGCTCGCCTACGCGCTGTGCACCGCGATCGCCGTCCTCGACGCGGTCAAGGCGTCGGGCCAGGTGTCACAGGAGGACTTCGGCACGGTCGTCGGCCGCATCTCGTTCTTCGTCAACGCCGGTGTCCGGTTCGTGGAGGAGATGTGCAAGATGCGGGCGTTCGTCCAGCTCTGGGACGAGATCACCCGTGACCGGTACGGCGTCGACGATCCGAAGATGCGCCGCTTCCGGTACGGCGTACAGGTCAACAGCCTCGGCCTGACCGAGGCCCAACCGGAGAACAACGTGCCGCGGATCGTGCTGGAGATGCTGGGCGTGACGCTCTCCAAGGACGCCCGCGCGCGCGCCGTACAGCTGCCGGCGTGGAACGAGGCGCTCGGCCTGCCGAGGCCCTGGGACCAGCAGTGGTCGCTGCGGCTCCAGCAGGTGCTGGCCTTCGAGTCCGACCTGCTGGAGTACGACGACCTGTTCGCCGGCTCGCACGTGGTCGAGGGCAAGGTCGCCGAGCTGGTCGAGAGCGCGAGGGCGGAGATCGACCGCGTCCAGGCGATGGGCGGAGCGATCGGTGCCGTCGAGTCCGGCTACATGAAACAGGAACTGGTGTCGTCGCACGCCGTCCGCCGTGCCCGGATCGAGTCCGGCGAGGAGATCGTGGTCGGTGTGAACAGGTTCGAGACCACCGAGCCGTCGCCTCTCACCGCCGACCTCGATGCCGCGATCCAGGCCGCCGATCCCGAGGCCGAGCGGGCCGCGATCGAGAGCGTCCGCGCCTGGAAGGAGCAGCGCGACGAGGCCGCGGTCGCCGAGGCCCTGGCCCGGCTGGCGGCCGATGCGAAGACCGACGCAAACCTGATGACCGCCACCCTCGCCGCCGCGCGGGCTGGTGCGACGACGGGGGAGTGGGCGGGGACCCTGCGCGGGGTGTTCGGCGAGTTCCGGGCACCGACCGGGGTGAGCGGTGCCGTCGGCGCTTCGTCAACGGTCGGCTCGGCGGGTGAGGAGCTGGCCGAGGTACGCCGCCGCGTGCGCGAGACCGGGGACGAGCTGGGTGGCCGGCTGCGACTCCTGGTCGGCAAGCCGGGCCTCGACGGTCACTCGAACGGCGCCGAGCAGGTCGCCGTACGAGCTCGCGATGCGGGCTTCGAGGTGGTCTACCAGGGCATCCGGCTCACCCCCGAGCAGATCGTCTCGGCCGCGGTGGCCGAGGACGTGCACTGCGTCGGGCTGTCGATCCTCAGCGGATCCCACATGGAGCTGGTGCCGGCGGTCCTGGTGGCGTTGGAGGAGTCCGGCATCGGTGACGTCCCGGTGGTCGTCGGCGGGATCATCCCCGACGCCGACGCCCGCCGGTTGATCGACGCCGGCGTGGCGGCGGTGTACACGCCGAAGGACTTCGGGCTGACCGAGATCATGGACGGGATCGTCGACGTGATCCGCGAGGCGAACGACCTCGACTGATCCGCATCCTCTTCCGGAGGCGACGCGTCAACCCGACGGCCCGGACGAGCGTCGGGCGGGGATGACAGCGCCGCGGGCCACGCCGGGGGACCCCACCGCACTCCCGCGCGACCTGGCATCAGATCGCCCGCTACCACGCCGCGGGAGGTTTCATCCACGGTGGCGCGTCGCGGATCGAGATGACCGGCCGGTGGAGCATGTGCCTGCCCGGGCAGTCGGAGTTAGGTAAGCCTCACCTGATTGGCTAGAGTGCGCGCGTGTCCAAGAAGACCAAGGGCAAGAAGAAGAAGCCCAAGGCCAAGTGCTGCGTGAGCGACACGCGCTGCCAGCGCTGTCCCATCCGCATGCTCAAGGAGGGCACGCTGCCGCAGGGCTATACGGTCAAGAAGCGCAAGCTGGTCAAGGCCGCCTGAGATCCCTGTCGATCACCGAGGAGTTCCCGTGCCTGCACCCCGTTTCGTCGAGCGTCTCAACGAGCAGGTGGGCCACGAGCTGGCCGCTCACAACCAGTACCTCGCCTGCGCGATCCACTACGACGGGCTGACGTTGCCGCAGATGGCGGCGTACTTCTACACCCAGGCGCTCGAGGAGCGCAGCCACGCGCTGATGATGGTGCAGTACCTCCTCGACACCGACTCCGAGGTCGCCATCCCGACGATTGCGGCGCCGGTCTCCTCGTTCGACGGCGTCGTCGCGCCGGTCGAGCTGGCGCTGGAGCAGGAAAACCGGGTGACCACCCAGGTCAGCGAGCTGCTCGTGATCGCGCGCGACGAGTCCGACTTCGCCTCCGAGCAGTTCCTGCAGTGGTTCATCAAGGAGCAGGTCGAGGAGGTCGCATCCATGAGCGACCTGCTCGCCGTCGTACGCCGCAACGCCGACGTCGTGGAGAACATCGAGGAGTACGTCGCGCGTGAGGGCGGCCTCGAGGGCGACGACCCCTCGGCGCCCAGGGCCGCCGGAGGCTGACCTCCCGCCGAGTCGTCATCTGACGGGTCAGCGCCCTGAGGCTGCGCGCTTCTGACGGGTCAGCGTTAGGAGCGGCGATCCGAGCTGGGCTGGGAGCCGGTCGAGCAGTCGGCCTGACTACTCGCCGGCCAGCTCACCCGCCTGCGCCGCCTGGTGGCGCACCCACTCGCCGTACCCGAGGGCGAAGACGGAAGGGACCGCGAGGACCGCCAGCAAGGACCAGAGCACGAAGGAGACTCCTTCCGGGAGGTGGCCGTCGTCCGTGCGGGACTGCGCGATGACCGCACAGACGAACGCGGTCAGCGCGGCCGTCGCCAGCACGAGCGTCAGACCACGGAACGCCATCGTGATCGTGGGGAGCGGAGGACGCGGCGCGCGGCTGGCCCCGAGGTCGATGGTCGGCATCCGCGCCGGTCGCCAGGCGACGACGGCGTCGGTCGGGATCGGGCCGTACACGTGCGGGTACGTCGCGTCGCCGACCGGCTCCTCCCGGACCTCGGCGTCGAGCAGGTCGCTCTCGATCTCCAGGACCAGCAGCGGCTCGGCCACATCGGCGTAGTACCGGTCCCGCACGGTGGGTACCTGGTCGTGGTACGCCGCGTGGATGAAGCCCTCCTGCTCGAGCGTGCGCCCGTACGTCGACGTCGTGTACGTCCCGGTGTCCTGCGCCTGCTTCCAGTCGGGCAGCGTGGCGACGTGGTAGATCCGCATGCTGGGCATCCTGCCCCGCGGACGGCTCAGGCGGCCACACCCACGGGTCAGGTAGAGCGTCTCGAACGTGAACGCCCACAGGTAGGCGACGGAGTACGTCGGGTTGGCCGCCAGGCGCGAGCGCATGAGGTGGCCGAGTGGGAATGCCGACAGGGCGCCGGTACCCGGGCCGTGCGGCGCGTTCCCGACGGGGCGGGACGAAGCTCGTGGTCCCCTGGCTAGGTTGGTGGTGTGAGCGACGTGCACTGCCCGGCCCGGATCATCGTGGCCCGGCACGGGGAGGCGGAGTACGAGACGCCCGAGATGAACGCGACGGGCGGCAGCCTGACCATGCTCGGTCGCAAGCAGGCACGTGACCTGGGCGAGCGGCTGGGCTCGGAGAAGGTTGCGGCGGTGATGTGCAGCGAGCTGTCGCGCGCGGTGCAGACCGCGGAGATCGCGGCCGGCGTGCTCGGGTTGCCGGTGCGGGTGCGCGAGCGGCTCCACGAGTTCCCGGCCGGCGACTACCTGGGACATCCCTACGAGCACGGCTTCTTCGACGGGATGGTCCGGGCCTGGCTCGCCGGTGACCTGTCGCGCGGGGTCCCCGGCGGGGAGACCGGACGAGAGACGGCCGATCGGGTGCTCGGCGTGCTCGAGGACGTCGCCGACCAGTTCCGCGGGGAGACGGTCCTCGTGGTGACCCACGGCGGCGTGATGCTCGCGCTCTGGGGCGCGATCGCGCCCGGGTCTCCCGACGCACCGGCCAGCGACGGCGTCCTCAACGGCTCGGCGTACGTCTTCGAGAACGACGCCGATGGGTGGCGCGTGGCGGGCTGACTACCCGAGCAGCCCGCGGTGCACGACGTCGAGCACCGACTCGAGCACCTGATCTCGGAACATGGCCGGTACGTCGCGCAGTGGGCCGTGCACGTGGAGCTCGGCATAGCCGTGGACGGCTGCCCAGCACGCCACGTCGGCGCCCTGGCGGCGTTCGGATGAGAGCGCGCCGACGTCGACCAGCTCGTCGAGCACGGCGTTCAGGAGGCCGTACGGGCCGGCCCGGGTCGCCGCGTCGTGCTCGTCGGCCGTCACCCCGGCGCTGAACGCGACCTCGAACAGGCCGGGCTCGCGGATCGCGAAGTCGACGTAGGCGCGCCCGGTCTCGCGGAGCCGCTCGACGGCTCGCGCCACCGGGTCGTCGATCGCCACCGCCTCGATGCGCGTCCTCATCGCCTGCTCGAGGTCGGCCATCGCACGGTCGGAGACCTCGCAGAGGAGGGCGGCGCGGTCGTCGAAGTGGCGGTACGCCGCGTTGTGCGAGACCCCGGCGCGGCGCGCGACCTCGCGCAGCACGACCCCGTCCGGACCGGTGGTGCGGGCGAGCTCGACCGCGGTGTCGACCAGGACGGGTCGCAGGTTCCCGTGGTGGTACGGCTGGATGCGATCCCTCACGGATCCAGGGTAATGGATGTTGACACTGGTTACATCCCGTCGTACCGTGATGTTGTCAGCGTCCACATGGGATTCGAGAACCGCGGAGATACAGATGAGCAGCTCGCTGAGGGAGCGGACCGCGCCCCACCAGACCGTTCGCAAGGGGTGGGTCCTGGCCACGGTGTGCGCGGCCGTGCTCGCGATCAACCTCGACACCACGATCGTCAACGTCGCCCTGCCGTCGATCTCGCGTGAGCTCTCGGCGGGCACCCGCCAGCTCCAGTGGGTCGTCGACGGCTACAACCTCGCCTTTGCCGGGCTCGTCCTGGCGGCGGGCAGCCTGTCGGACCGGTTCGGGAGGCGTCCGGCCCTGATCACCGGCCTGGTCGGCTTCGCCGCGGCGAGCGCCGTCGGTGCGCTGGTCACGTCGGCGGAGGCGCTGGTGGCCGCTCGCTTCGTGATGGGCGCTTTCGCTGCCCTGATCTTCCCGACGACCCTGTCGATCATCAGCAACACGTTCCGTGAGCGCCGCGAGCGCGCGACGGCGCTCGGCATCTGGGGTGCGGTCGTCGGGCTCGGCGTCGCGGCCGGTCCGGTCACCGGCGGCGTGCTGCTCGAGCACTTCTACTGGGGCAGCGTCTTCTGGGCGCTGGTCCCGCTCGCGCTGGTGACGTCCGTCGCGGCGTACGCCCTGATCCCCGAGTCGCGCGACCCATCGGTGCCGCCGCTCGACCTGCCCGGCCTGGGACTGTCGGTGGCGATGCTGGCCACGCTCACCTACACCATCATCGAGGCGCCCGCGCACGGCTGGAGGTCGGCCGAGACCTTGGGCGGGTTCGCGATCGCGGCGATGCTGCTGGGCGCCTTCGTGCTGCGCGAGCGTCGCACGACGCACCCGATGCTGGACGTCTCGCTGTTCCGCGACCGCCGGTTCAGCGCCGCCAGCGGAGCCGTCACGATCACGTTCTTCGCGCTGTTCGGGTTCATCTTCCTGGTGACCCAGTACTTCCAGTTCGTGCGCGGGTTCGGCGCGCTCTCGACGGGCGCGCGAATCCTGCCGGTCGCGTTGTCGATCGCGGTCGCCTCCGTCGTCGGCGCCGCCTTGGCGCCCCGGATCGGGACCAAGATCGTGGTGACCACCGGGATGGTGCTGTTCGGAGCGGCCTTCCTCTGGATCTCGACGTCCGGCGTCGCCACGCCGTACGCCACTGTGATCGTGCCGCAGATGGTGATGATGGGCCTCGGGATGGGACTGATCTCCACCCCGGCGACCGAGTCGATCCTGCTCGTACTGCCTCCGGCGCGGGCCGGCGTCGGGTCGGCGGTGAACGATGCGACCCGCGAGCTCGGCGGGACCCTCGGGGTGGCCGTGGTCGGCTCGATCTTCGCGTCGGTCTTCGGATCGCACCTCGCCTCGGGCGCGTTCGCGGCGCTGCCGGGCCCGGTGGTCTCTCGGGCGCAGGACTCGGTCGGGGTCGCTCAGGCGGTTGCCTTACGGGACCCACAGCTGCTGACGGCGTTCCACGACTCGTTTATGTCGGCCATGTCGACCGCCTGCGTGGTCGTCGGGCTGCTCTGCCTGGCCGGTGCGGTCGCCTCGGCGTTCCTGCTGCCGGGCCGGCTGCCCGCGCCGGCCGAGGAGGAGGTCGTCGAGTCCGAGTCGGTGGCCGCCTGAACGCCTCGCGGCCCCGGCGTACCCTTGGGAGGAAGTGGCGTGCCCGGTTGGGAGGCGACATGGACGTGGTGGCCCTGGTGTTCTTGGTCCTCCTCGCTCTCGGGGCCGTGATGTGGTTCGCGAGTGCTCGGGTGGTGAAGCAGATCGAGCGCGGGGTGGTCTTCAGGCTCGGTCGGGCTCAGAAGAGCGTGCGCCAGCCCGGCCTGACCGCTCTGGTCCCGTTCGTGGACCGGATGACGAAGGTCAACGTCCAGGTGATCACGCTTCCGGTGCCCGCCCAGGACGGCATCACCCGCGACAACGTGACCGTGAAGGTCGACGCTGTCGTCTACTTCCGGGTGACCGACCCCTGGCGCGCTGCCGTGGTCGTGGAGGACTACCGATTCGCGATCCTCCAGGTCGCCCAGACCTCGCTGCGGTCGATCATCGGGAAGAGCGAGATGGACGACCTGCTGTCCAACCGGGAGAAGCTCAACGAGGGGCTGGAGATCATGATGGACAGCCCCGCCGCCGGGTGGGGGGTGGACATCGACCGGGTCGAGATCAAGGACGTCGCGTTGCCTGAGTCGATGAAGCGCTCCATGTCGCGCCAGGCGGAGGCCGAGCGCGAGCGCCGCTCGCGCGTCATCACCGCCGACGGTGAGCTCCAGGCCTCGGAGAAGCTGGCCTCGGCCGCGCGCACGATGAGCGCCACCCCGGCCGCGCTGCAGCTGCGACTGCTGCAGACCATGGTCGAGGTGGCCGCCGAGAAGAACTCCACCCTCGTGCTGCCCTTCCCCGTCGAGATGCTCAGGTTCTTCGAGGCCGCGGCCAGTGGCGAGGCGTCCCTGCCGCACGCGGCCGCGGACGAGCCCGAGCTCCCCGCCGGCCCGCCGGAGCCGCGCTCCGAGCCCCTGCTGCGCGCGAACGGGTCCGGCCCCGCCCGGTCACGGGTGGAGCCGCGGGAGGCCGACGCGTCCTGAGTCGCAGCGGGACGGTGTCGCGTCCGACCCGTCTGGCAGGGTGGCGCCTCGTGACCGCCGACGCCGACGACGCGACGTACCTCGTGACCGACATCGAGGCGACCGGCTTCCGGCCGGGTCAGCACTCGATGCTCTCCTTCGCCACCGTGGCCGTCACGGCGACCGGCGAGGAACGCGGGCGCTTCGAGGCGGTACTCGCCGAGCTGCCCGGCAGCTCGTGGCATCCCGGCACCCGCGCGTGGTTCGAGAACGACGAGCCAGCGGCGTTGCTCGCGGCCACGACCGATCCGCGCGAGGCGGCCGAGGTGATCAATGACTTCGTGGCGTTCGTCCTCGATCTGCCGGGCCCGCGGATCTTCGCGGCCCACCCCGTGGCCTTCGACGGCTCGTGGATCGACTTCTACCTGCGTCGCTTCACCGACCACCAGCTGATCGACGGCATCTACGAGTCCGAGCCGCTCTTCCACGACACGCTCTGCCTCCGGTCGTACGCCGCGGCCGTCACCGGTCGATCCGTCCGCGAGGTGTCACCGGCCACCCTGCCCTCGGAGTGGTTCGGCGAGGTGCCCCACACCCATCGCGCGATCGACGACGCCCTCGGGTACGCCCACCTGCTCGTCGAGCTGTTCCAGCGCGCAGCCGGTGCGGTGGGCGCCTGAGCGCTCTCGGCCGGGGCTGCTCAAACGGCGCGATCGCGCGGTTGTGACAGCGGGTGGCCGCTCGCGGCTGTCATAACAGCGCGATCGCGCTACTTGGGCGGCCGCTCGTCACCGCCGACAGCATTCAGAACAAGCGATCGTCGGCGTTGTCCAAGCCCCGCAGGTTGTCGTAGTCGACGACGGCGCAGGAGATCCCGCGGTCGGTGGCCAGCACCCGCGCCTGCGGCTTGATCTCCTGGGCGGCGAAGATCCCGCGGACCGGTGCCAGGAGCGGGTCGCGGTTGAGCAGCTCGAGGTAGCGGGTGAGCTGCTCGACCCCGTCGATCTCGCCGCGGCGCTTGATCTCGACCGCCACCGAGGCGCCGTCGGCGTCGCGGCACATCAGGTCGACCGGGCCGATCGCGGTCGGGAACTCCCGGCGGACCAGCGTCAGGCCGTCGGCCAGGGTCGAGGGGTGCTCCGCCAGCAGCTCCTGGAGGTGCTTCTCGACTCCGTCCTTCTGCAGTCCGGGATCGATGCCGAGGTCGTGGGAGCTGTCGCTGAAGACCTCGTCGATCAGGATCTGCAGGGTGTCAGCCTGGCCCTGGGACGAGGACCGCGAGGTCACCGTCCACAGCACCGCGCCGTCCTCGGACGCGCCCTCCCGCAGCGTGCACGGCGGCGACATCCAGTTCAGCGGCTTGTAGGAGCCGCCGTCGGAGTGCACCAGCACGGACCCGTCGGCCTTGATCATCAGCACCCGGGTCGCCATCGGCAGGTGAGCCGTCAGGCGCCCGGCGTAGTCGATCTGGCAGCGAGCGACCACCAGCCTCATCGACGCAGCCTCACGGGCGGTGACCCTACCGGGTGGGGCAGACTCGGCCGCATGCCGGAGCGCCCGGATCGGATCGTCGTCGTCGGCGCTGGAGTCGTGGGTCTCAGCTGCGCACTGCGCCTGCTCGAGGCCGGGCACCGCGTCGACGTCCTGGCGCGCGATCTTCCCCTCGAGACGACATCCAGCGTGGCGGCCGCGATCTGGTACCCCTACCTCGCGTTCCCGCAGGACAAGGTGACGGCCTGGGGCAAGACGGCGTACGCCGAGTTCGCGCGGCTCGCCGCGCAGGGGGCCGACGGGGTCGCCATGCGCAGGGGCACCGAGCTGTTCCTCGAGAAGCCGGGCGATCCATGGTGGCTCGACGCCGTGCCGTCGCTGGACCGGGTCGACCCGCGCGCGCCGTACGTCGACGCGTGGACGTTCGTCACGCCGGTCGTGGACATGCCGCGCTACCTCAGCTGGCTCTCGGAGCGCGTCCTCGACGCGGGTGGAACCATCACCCGGATGGCCCTCGCGCGGCTCCCCGAGGCGCCGCTGGTCGTGAACTGTTCCGGTCTCGGATCACGCGCCCTCGCCGGCGACACCACGACGCGACCGGTGCGCGGGCAGGTGGTGGTGGTCGAGCAGTTCGGTCTCGACGAGTGGTGGCTGGCGGAGGAGGGGCCGGCGGGGGAGGTCCCGACGTACGTCATCCCGCGCACCGACGACGTCGTCCTCGGCGGCACCGACGAAGACGGCGACTGGAGCCGTTCGCCGTCACCCGAGGTCGCCGACGACATCCTGCGGCGAGCCGCCGCGCTCGTCCCCGACGTGGCGAGGGCGCGGATCCTGCGGCACAAGGTCGGGCTCCGCCCCGCTCGCCCGGAAGTGCGGCTGGAACGAGTCGGCGACGTGATCCACTGCTACGGCCACGGCGGCGCGGGCGTCACCCTGTCGTGGGGTTGTGCGGACGCGGTGACCGCCCTGGTCGGGGACCCTGCCTGAAGACGGACCAGGCCCCCGGACCAGAGTCAGGTCACCGACCCACCCACATCGTGTTCCAGGTGGGCATGCCCAGCGCACTGTCGTCGCTCATGCCCTTGACCTGTGACCCGTGCGCCATCACCACGCCGCCGTAGTACGTCGGGAACAGCGGGAAGTACTTCGTCATGACCTCCTTGTCGAGGTCGTTCCAGGCCTTCGGTTGCTGATCGAGCGGCAGCAGCTGGATCTGGTTGATCTGGTTGGCGACCGCCTTGCTGGAGAACACCGAGTAGTTCGCGCCCAACGAGCGGGTCTTCTCGGCGTCGGTGTCGGCATAGACCGTCGGCAGCCAGGTGCTGCCCGAGGGCCAGTCCGAGCACCAGCTGGCCGAGCGGACGTTGATGTCGGAGGTGGTCTTGCCTCGGTCGGCGACGTAGTTCGCGATCGTCGTCGGCACCGGCGTCGCCTTGAAGCCGGCCTGCCCGAGCGCCTTCACGATGGCGTCCTTGACCTTGACGCTGACCGGGTCGTCCGAGCGGAACAGGAACGTGATGTCGTAGCCCATCGCATTCGCCTGCTGCAGCAGCTCCTTGGCCTTGGCCGGGTCGGTCTGGAAGGGCTCGCGCCCCGTCACGTTGTACGGCGTACGGCCGGGGATGCCGGACGGCATCAGGTTGGTGGCGGGGACCGCCGTGACCCCCGGGATGTCGCCACCGGCCAGGATGGCGTTCTTGTAGGGGTATGCCCACGACAGCGCCTCACGGATGCGCTTGTCGGTGATCTTCCGGTTGTCCGGTCCCCAGTAGAACGTGCACGGCTGGCCGCCCAGGGTGAGCCGGTCGGAGGACTTCTCCTTCATCGTCTGGTAATCGGGGGCGAGCAGGTTGTCGTAGGTCAGCGTCGTCTGCCCGGACCCGGAGTCCGACATCACGATCTGGTCGATCTTCTCCGACGGCTGCTGGGTCTTGAAGTCGTAGCCGTCGGGGTACGCCGTCCGCGCCGGGTCGGTCTTCGGGTCCCAGTGCGGGTTGCGTTGCAGCACCAGCTCCTTCGCGGGACTGAACGACTTGATCATGTACGGCCCGGTCGAGAGGGGGTGGTTCTTGTAGGTCTTCGGGTCCGAGGCCTTGCCCAGTGGCACCGGGCCGTTGGCGGGGAAGGCGCCCCAGTAGGGCATGTCGGGGAAGGGCTTGTCCATGAAGATCGTCAGCTTGTCGCCGTTGACCTTCACGGCCGTGAACTTCTGGTTCGGGGCGGTGTAGGGGCCCTTGTACGACGAGCCGCCGCGGAAGTAGACGTTGGAGTAGTACTGACAGGGGCCGGTCGGGAAGGTCTCGGCGTCCATGCACCGCTGGATGGCCCAGGCGATGTTCTTCGCGGTCACCGGCGACCCGTCCTCGAACCTCACCCCGTCGCGGATCGTGAAGGTCCACTTCGTGTAGTCGTCGTTGTGCTGCCCGAGGTCGGTGGCGAGGTCGGGCACCAGCACCATCTGCTTGGACGTCGGGTCGTACTTGTACTGCGTCAGCGACCGGGTGATCAGCTGCCCGTCGATCGACATCGTGTCGAGGTAGTAGGCCTCGGCTGGGTCGATCGTCGTGGTGAGCCCGGTGTTGGTCAGCACCGTGACGATGCCGCCCTTCTGGGCTCCGTCGATGGTGACCGGACCCGTCGCGGTGGCATCCGTGCCGCTGCCGGTGTTGCCCAGCTGGCCGGTGTCGACCTCGCTGCCGGTGTCCGAGGACGACCCCGAACCGCCGCACGCGCCGAGGGCGAGCGCGGAGCCGGCGAGCAGGACGAGGAGGGGGGTGTGTCGCATCCGAGATCCGATCGACTCGGCCCCGGTCCGAGTTCCGGGGCGATGACCGTGACTCTAGGGGAGTCCCCGGTTCGGCGCCGGTCACGATCCGGTCACGACCCGTGGTATGCGTCATGGCGACCTGCGGTGCCCCTGTCGGCCCCAGACGGCTGTGGGCCACCTCGCGGTGGCCGCGTCGGGGTGCGTGGGAGGATGCGCCCCATGACGAGCAGTCCCACCGACGCCGCCGCGCCCGAGACGCAGACCAGCCGCGAGTTCACCACGATCGGAGTCGTCGGTCTCGGCACGATGGGTGCCGGCATCGCCGAGGTGTTCGCACGCAACGGGTTCTCCGTGGTCGGCGTCGAGGTGACCGACGAGGCCGTCGAACGCGGCCGCCAGCACCTCGAGCACTCCACCGGTCGCGCGGTCCAGCGCGGCAAGCTGAGCGAGGAGGACCAGGCCGAGCTGGTCGGCCGGGTCACGTTCACGACCAGCCTCAAGGACCTCGCGGACGCCGACTTCGTGGTCGAGGCGGTCGTGGAGTCGATCGACATCAAGAAGTCGATCTTCCGCGAGCTCGAGGGGATCGTGAAGCCGGAGACGATCCTTGCGACCAACACCTCGAGCCTCAGCGTCACCGAGATCTCGACCGCGAACCTCCATCCTGGCCGGGTCATCGGCGTCCACTTCTTCAACCCCGCCCCGGTGCAGAACCTGGTCGAGATCGTGCGCACGGTCGTCACCGAGGAGGAGGTGCTCGAGGACGTCAAGGGTCTGGTGGCCAGGCTCGGCAAGAGCCCGGTGATCTGCGGCGACCGGGCCGGCTTCATCGCCAACACGCTGCTGTTCGGCTACCTCAACCACGCGGCCTCGATGTTCGAGCAGCGGTTCGCGACGCGCGAGGACATCGACGCCGCGATGCGGTTCGGCTGCCGGTACCCGATGGGTCCGCTGGCCCTGCTCGACCTGATCGGCCTCGACACGGCGTACGAGATCCTGGACACGATGTACAAGCAGGGCCGCGACCGCCTGCACGCGCCGGCCCCGATCCTCAAGCAGCTGGTCACTGCCGGATTCCTCGGCCGCAAGACCGGCCGGGGGTTCTACGCCTACGAGGGCCCGGACAGCTCGTTGGTCGTCGCCGACGCCCACACGCCGGACGCCGAGCACCGGCCGCAGCTGAAGCGTCCGGTCCGCTCGGTCGGCGTCGTCGGCACGGGGACGATGGCCACAGGCATCGTCGAAGTCTTCGCCAAGGCCGGGTACGACGTGACGTACGCCGGGCGCTCGACCGCGAAGGTGGACGGCGTGCGTGGGGCGATCGAGCGCTCGCTCGACAAGGCGATCCAGCGCGGCAAGCTCGAGCAGGACGCCAAGGGCGAGATCCTCGGCCACCTGACCGGCACGACCAGTCTCGACGACCTCGGGACGGTCGATCTCGTCGTCGAGGCCGTGGCCGAGGACCTCGAGGTCAAGACCACGCTGTTCGAGAACCTCGACGAGATCTGCAAGCCCGGGGCGATCCTGGCCACCACGACCAGCAGCCTGCCGATCATCTCCTGCGCCACCGCCACCAAGCGGCCACAGGACGTCATCGGGATGCACTTCTTCAACCCCGCACCGGTGATGAAGCTGGTCGAGGTCGTCTCGACGGTCACCACGGCCGATGACGTGCACGAGACCGTGCTCGCGCTCTGCGCGACGCTGGACAAGGTGCCGGTGTCGTGCGGCGACCGGGCGGGCTTCATCGTGAACGCGCTGCTGTTCCCTTACCTCAACGACGCGGTGAAGATGCTCGAGGCGCACTACGCCACGGCCGACGACATCGACACCGCGATGAAGCTCGGCTGCGCCCTCCCGATGGGTCCGTTCGAGCTCCTCGACGTGGTGGGCAACGACGTGTCGCTGGCGATCCAGCGGGAGCTGTACCTCGAGTTCCGCGAGCCCGGCTTCGCCCCGGCGCCGCTGCTGGAGCACCTGGTCACGGCCGGCTACCTCGGTCGCAAGACCAAGCGCGGCTTCCGCGACTACACGTCCTGAGTGACGACCGTCCCATTCGGCGGAGCCGAGCAGACGGCCGCCCGAGCCGAGTCGCACCGGACCGGTCACGACGACAAGGGGACCCCGCTCGAGGCCGCCCTCAGGTCCGCCATCTGCTCCTGACGAGGGTCGACATGCGCCGGTCCTCCTAGGATCTGCGCATGCCGACCAGCCGCCTCGAGGCGTTCAGCGACGGGGTGCTCGCGATCATCATCACGGTGATGGTCCTGGAGCTGCACAAGCCGGAGGGCGACCACCTCTCGGACCTCTGGCACGACACCGGCGTCGGGTTGTTGACCTACGTGCTGAGCTTCGTCTACATCGGCATCTACTGGAACAACCACCACCACATGTTCCAGATCGCCGAGTACGTCGACGGCTCGGTGCTCTGGGCCAACCTCCACCTTCTCTTCTGGCTGTCGCTCTACCCGTTCACCACCGCCTGGCTCGACGAGTCGAAGGTGGCGCTCACCCCGACCGTCGTGTACGGCGTCAACCTCCTCGCCGCGGCGATCGCCTACTACCTCCTCCAGCTCCGCATGATGCGGCTGCCCGTCACCGGCCCGCGGCTGCGCGAGGTCGTCGGCAACGACCTCAAGGGCAAGCTCTCGCCGGTGATCTACCTGATCGGCATCCTGCTGGCGTTCGTGGAGCCGTGGCTCGCGCTGATCCCCTTCATCGCGGTGGCCCTGATCTGGCTGGTCCCCGACCGCCGAGTCGAGCGGTACCTGGCCCAGCACCACGGGATCGTCGGCGACTGAGCCAGCCCTGGCCGAGGGCGATCAGTCCAAGCAGAACTCGTTGCCCTCGGGATCCTGCATCACCAGGAAGCCCTTGCTCATCGGCGGCTCGGGCTCGAACCGGCGTACCCGACGTCCCCCGAGCCCGACGAGCCGCGCGCACTCCGTCTCGAGTGCTGCCATCCGCTCGTCGCCGGAGAGGTCGGTGGCGACGCGGACGTCGAGGTGGAGCCGGTTCTTGGCCACCTTGCCCTCGGGCACCCTCTGGAACCACAGCCGCGGCCCGACGCCGTCGGGGTCGACCGAGGCGGAGGCGTTGTTGCGGTCCTCCTCGGGGACCCCGAAGTGGTCGAGCGCCTCCTCCCAGGTGGCGAAGCCGGGCGGTGGCGAGTCGTAGCGGTAGCCGAGCACCTCGTTCCAGAAGCCCGCGAGGGTATTCGGGTCGGCGCAGTCGAAGCTGACCTGGACGGTGCGGCTCATGAGATCTCCTGGGAGTGGGTGGCTCGGTAGAGGTCGCGGAGGAGGCAGATCTCGGCGCCGTGGTGGATCAGCTCGCGGTTGATGTGGAGCACGAGGTCGGCGTACGGCGACTCCGCCCAAGGCCCCTCCGCCGGGCCGACCGCGCGGGCCAGCCCGTCCTCGCCGAGCCCCTCCACACCGGCCGACCACCCGGCGTACGCCGCGTCGAGCTGGGCGAGCGCCTCGTCGGCGGTGGCGGCGTACTCCCAGGTCTCCCAGTGCGCGGTCGGGCCGTCGAAATGGTTCATGGTCCGCATCGACAGGCACTCGACGGTCATGTGCGCGATCCGCCAGGCGATGGTGGTGACCGGAGCCGGGTCGGGTTCGTCCGGTGCGTCGTCGCGCTGCATCGTGCCTGCTCCGATCGGCGCCGGGGAGGTGGAGCTCCCGCGGGGCCGGATGCTCCACGATCCGGGCGCCGGCTCCCAGAGGTACTCCTCGTCGGTCAGCCCCTCCATGCGTGGCCGGAGATGCCGGCGGTAGTGGAAGTCGAGCTGGTCGCGCAGCGTCTCGTTCCAGCTGCGGGCGAGGGTCACGTTCATGCCGCTTCTCCCGTGTCGTGAGTGCCGGTCGTCGGGACCGTCGGTCGCTGCATGATCCCGAGCGCGTTGCAGAACGGGTCGATCACCACGGCGCCACGGTAGCCGCCGCCGAAGTCGCGCACGTCCTCGTGCACGGTCGCGCCACGGGCCAGCAGGTCGGTCAGCGCCGCGCCGAGGTCGTCGACCTGCCAGTAGGTCACGGTCCCGCCCTGCTCGTGTTGCGGTGCGTACCTCAGGTCGAGGATCCCGAGCTCGTGGTCGTGGGGCCCGACGCGCCACTCGACGTACTCGTCACGGACGAAGTACGGCTCGGCGCCGAGCAGGTCGGCGTACCACGCACGGGCGGCCGGGAGGTCGGCCGCGTGCAGGCGCACCGTCGAGACACCGCTGGTGAAGGGCGGGTCGACCGGCTTCCACGCCGGCAGCCAGGGCAGGTCGGGGAGCCCGTCGCGGGCGGCCACGAGGGGGTACATCGTCGCACCGTCGACGGTCTCGCGGACGATGTCGCCGTGCCCGGCGTGCCGGGTGAGCTCCTCCATCAGGTGCCACCAGACCCAGCGGACGTTCCACGCCTCGACGTCCTTCGGGAACCACGGCGCGTCCGGCACCGGGACCGCCGTGTCCAGGTCGATGCGGCGTACGGCGTCCAGCACCGCCGCGCACATCTCGTCGTACGCCGCGAGGAGGTCCTCGAGCGAGTCGGTCTCGCGGAACGTGAAGCCCTCGAAGTAGTCGCCGACGCCATCGGACCGCTCGGCCTCGGTCGGTAGCGCCGGTGCTGCCTCGGCGCTCGCGAGCCATCCCCGCTGGACGGCGGTCGCGTGCTTGACCAGCCCGCCGAGAGAGAGGGACGACGCGCTGGGCGCGATCGACGCCTGGCGTGGAGTCAGGCCATGGAGCAGGGCGCGGAAGGCGTCCTGGGCCTGGGCGAGGAAGGCGTGGATGGCGTCGGTCTCGTCGGCGACGGGCGGGACGTGGAGGGCCATGGCGGTTCCTTTCGGTAGGTGGTCCCAGTCTCGCCTGCAAACAGGACAGGATCTGTCCGCTACTCCTGGCAGACTGGCCGGCATGGCCGAGACCACCGAGCGCGTGCTGCACCTGCTCGGGCTGCTGCAGCAGCGGCCCGTCTGGACCGGGCCGGCGCTCGCCGAGCGGCTCGGTGTCACCACCCGCAGCATCCGTCGTGACGTCGAGCGGCTGCGTGCGCTCGGCTATCCGGTCCACGCCACGCAGGGCATCGGAGGCGGATACCAGCTCGGTCGCGGGCGCGGGCTCCCCCCACTGCTGCTCGACAACGCCGAGGCGGTCGCGGTCGCGGTCTCGCTGCGGATGGCCGCCGGTGGCACCGTCTCGGGCGCGAGCGAGGCGGCGCTACGGACGCTGGCCAAGCTCGACCAGGTGATGCCGCCGAAGCTGCGCAGCGAGGTGCGCGCCATCCACGCGGCGACCCAGACCCTCGACTCGGGGATGGCGACCGTCGACGGCGACGCCCTGCTGCAGCTCGCCCGCGCGGTGCGCGACACGGTCCGGGTGCGCTTCGCCTACGAGTCGCGCGACAAGACCCCGAGCGCCCGCACCGTGGAGCCGGTCGGGCTCGTCGCGACGGGCCGCCGCTGGTACCTGATGGCGTACGACGTCGACCGCGACGACTGGCGGACCTTCCGCCTCGACCGGATGACGAGGGTCGCCCCGACGACCTGGCGTTTTCGCGAGCGCGAGCACGAGGACCCCGCGGCCTACGTCCAGCGGGCGGTGGCCAGCGCGGCGTACCGCTTCCAGGCGCGGATCGTCGTCCGAGCTCCGCTGAAGGAGGTCGCCGAGCGCACCAGCGTTCGCTCGGTCGTGCTCACCGCGATCGACGACGACACAACGCTGCTCGAGGCGGGTGCCGAGACGCTGTACGGACTGGCGTTCCACCTGTCGTTCTTGGGCTGGGAGTTCGAGGTGCAGGAGCCGGCCGAGCTGCGCACCGCTCTGACGGAGATGGGCGGGCGGGCGATCCGGGCCGCGGGCGGCACTGGCGAGTCCTGATCGCCACGTAGGCTCTGTCCATGGGTGGCGTGATCGTGCTGGTCCTGGTGCTGCTGGCGGTGGCAGTCTTCGTCGTCGTACGCCGTCGCAACAAGCAGGTGGCCGCCGATCGGGCGGTCCGGGAGCTCGAGCCGGTCAAGAAGCTCGCGTTCGAGGACGTGACCGCGCTCGGCGTCGAGCTGCAGGACCTCGACCTCGACCTCGCCGGTCGGCAGCTCGACGAGGGCGCCAACGCCGACTACCAGCGGGCGCTCGACGCCTACGAGGCCGCCAAGACGTCGGCCGACCGGATCGAGCGGCCCGAGCAGGTGCAGGACGTCACCAAGATCCTCGACGACGGCCGATACGCGATCGCGTGCGTGCACGCGCGCGTCGCGGGGGAGCCGATCCCGCAGCGCCGGCCGGCGTGCTTCTTCGACCCGCGGCACGGGCTGTCGGTCGAGGACGTCACCTATGCGCCGGTCGGCGGCGCCGACCGCAAGGTCCCCGCCTGCGCCCTCGACGCGGAGCGGGTCAGGGCGGGCGCCGAGCCGGACGCCCGGCAGGTGATGGTCGGCACCCAGCGGGTGCCCTACTGGCAGGGCGGCCCCGCCTACCGGCCGTACGCCGCGGGCTACTTCGGCGGCTTCGGTCCGATGGACTGGATCTTCATGGGCTTCGCCTTCAACATGATGGGTGACGGGCTCGGCGATCTGGCCGCGGGCGTCGGCGACGGGATGGGCGACCTCGCCGGTGGGATCGGTGACGGCATCGGCGACGTCGCCGGCGGTATCGGCGACGTCTTCGACGGCTTCGACTTCTGACAAGCGTCGTGCGGGTACCCCGGGGCGCCCTCCTGCTGACCCGCGCCGACAACAAGAAGTACGCCGCGCGGTTGGTCACCCGCGCGCATGGCGCCGGCCCGGCGGCCGCGCAGAAGAACTGGGCCGAGTGGGACGGCACGAGCGTCGGCTTCGACCTCGCGGTCGCCGAGCAGTGCGGGCAGTACCGCGAGTGCGGCGGCTACGTCGACCACTACGGCGACCACGTGCTGGCCGTGGAGTACCACGCGAAGGCGTTCCGGCGGACGTGCGGCCACTGGTCCGATCGGATCGCCGTCGTACGCCGCGACGTCGACCTGACCCGGCACGGCGTACGCCGGTGGTGCTGACCTCGGCCTCTGAAAGACTGCGTCGGTGACCGAGCCGGGCCCCCTGGACACCACTGCGCTGCACACGACGGCATTGGGTGACCGGGGCTCGCGCGTGGTCTTCCTGCACGGTCTCTTCGGTCAGGGACGCAACTGGACCCAGATCGGCAAGGCTCTCGCCGACGAACACCGGGTTCTCCTCGTGGACCTGCCGCATCACGGTCGCTCGACCTGGGAGAACGGGTTCGACTACGTCCGGGTCGCCGATCGGGTGGCCGGACTCCTGGGGGCCGACGACCCGGTCGCCCTGGTCGGCCACTCCCTCGGCGGCAAGGTCGCGATGGTGCTGGCGCTCCGCCATCCCGAGCTCGTCGAGCGGCTGTGCGTGGTCGACGTGTCCCCGACGGCGTATGACCACCTCTCGGAGTTCTCCGGGTACGTCGCGGCGATGCGCGGGCTGCCCCTGGACACGATCTCGACGCGCGGCGAGGCGGACACAGCCCTGGCCGAGGCCGTGCCCAACGCGACCGTGCGCAGCTTCCTGCTCCAGAACCTCCGCCGAGACGGTGACGGCTGGCGCTGGCAGGTCAACCTCGATGTGCTCGGCCCGGCGCTCCCCGTGATCGGCGGCTGGCCGGAGAAGCAGCTGGCGGGCACCCCGCCGTACCAGGGCTCGGTGCTCTGGGTGGCCGGGGAGCGTTCCGACTACACCGCCCCGGCGTATGCAGGCGCGATGGACCGCTGGTTCCCACGCAACCGACTGGTGACCGTCAAGGGAGCCGGCCACTGGGTCCACTCCGAGCGGCCGGAGGTGTTCCTCGAGGTGCTGAGGTGGTTCCTCGACGCCGCTGGATCCGGCGCCGAGTGACGGTCGACGTCGGTCATCGGGCCGCGGTGACGGTCCTCCGCATCACGGTGTTCTTCTGGCCCTTGGGGCGCACGAACTCGAAGCCCTCGCGCTCGAAGAGGCTGCGGGTGCCGTTGTAGAGCACGGACTGCTTCTTGCCCTGGGTGTCGTGCGGATAGCCCTCGACGACGCCGCCGCCGGCCCGCGCGATCAGGTCGACCGCTCCGCGCAGGGCGAGCGCCGAAACACCACTGCGGCGATATCCCTTGCCGACGAAGAGGCAGGTGATGCGGTAGTCGGGGTGGAGGTCGGCCTCCTCGTCGTACTGCTTGCGGTGGTAGATGTTCGGCAGCTCCGCGCAGCTGCCGTACTCGCACCACGCGACCGCGACCTCGCCGTCGAAGACCAGCGCGGCATGGGCCTTGCCCTCGCGGACGAGCCGCTCCTTGAGCTCGCGGTTGCTCTCCGCGTCGAAGGTCTTCTCTGAGGGCAGGGTCTGGAACCACGTGCACCAGCAGCCGCCGAACACGCCGTTGTGTCGCTCGAGGAGGTCGGCGAACGCGTCCCAGGTCTCCGGTGTCAGCGCTCGAACGGTCAGCGCGCCAGCGGCTTCGGTGGTCGTCATCGGCAGGACGCTCAGTCCACGCAGAGGCAGAAGGGATGGCCGGCCGGGTCGAGGAAGACCCGGAACGTCGTACCCGGCTGGTGCTCGTGCCTGGTCGCGCCCAGCTCGAGGACGGCAGCCTCACCTGCGTCGAGGTCCTCGACCACCACGTCGATGTGCATCTGCTGGGGGCCGTCCTGTCCCGGCCACTGCGGTGGTGTGTACGCGTCGACCTTCTGGAAGCCGATCGAGTCCCCGTAGTCGGCGCGGACATGGGCCCACCCCTCGTCGGGCACCTCGACCTTCCAGTCGAGCATCGCGCCGTAGAACTCGGCAAGGATCTTCGGGTCGGGGCAGTCGAGGACGACCGTCGGGAAACGTGCGATAGCCATGGACGCCACGCTAGCGAGGATTCCGGACGACTCGTGACCGGAAGCTCAGTCGGAGCCGGTCAGCTCCCGCGTGAGCGTCTCGGCGAGGGACGTCGAGCGACCACCCAGCAGGCCACGCAGCACGCGACCGCCGGCCGGCAGACCGTGCCGGTCGTAGTAGCCGAACATCGCCGTCAGCCACTCGCGCTCACGCGGCTCGAGCGCGGCGCCCGGACCGGTCGCCCAGTCCGTCGGATCCTGCCGCCGGGCCACGACCGGCCGCCCGAGCACCGCGCTGGCCGCCAGGGCGACGTCGGACACCGAGACCAGGTCCGGCCCGCCCAGCTCGTACGTCGCACCCGCATGGCCGTCGTCCAACAGCACCCCCGCCGTCGCCTCGGCGACGTCGTCGAGGTCTACCAGTCCGAACGGCCGGTCCACGTCGTACGGCACCTCGAGGTACGGCGTGCCCGCCCGAAGCGCGGGGACGAGGTTCTGCACGTAGGCACAGGGCTGGAGGATCGTCCAGGCGAACGACGATCGGCGTACGACGTCCTCGGCGCGAGCCTTGCCGAGGTGGTGCGGCATCGCCGGGGCGAACGCCGCGGCGACCGAGTGGTAGACGACCCGGGCCACGCCCGCCGACTCCGCGGCCGCCAGCACCTCGCCCACGAGGGGCGGCTCGTCGGGGTGCAGGTTCGGCGCCACGATGCTCACCGCGTCGCAGCCGGCGAGGGAGACCGCCAGCGCGGGCCACTCCCGGCGTCCGACGGGCACCACGACCGCGCCCCGCGACGCGAGGGACGTCGTGATCGCCCGGCCGGTCTTCCCGGAGGCGCCGACCACCGCGATGCGCACGGTCTCAGCGCTGCCGGGCGCGGTAGGCGGCGACCGCGGCGCGGTTCGTGCAGGTGGTGCTGCAGAACCTGCGCGACCGGTTCCGCGAGAGGTCCAGGACGATGCCCTCGCAGTCCGGGTCAGCACAGATGTCGAGGCGCGACATCTCGTCGCCGCGGATCACGTCGATCATCGCCATCGCCGCCTCGACGGCCATCCGGGTCGCGAGTGGGGCATCCGGCGCGACCGCGTGGATGTGCCAGTCGTGACCGCCGTGCCGGACGAGCTGGGGGAGGGCGTGCTCCTCGCCGAGCAGGTCGTTGACGAGACCCGCGGCCGTGTCGCGGTCGCGCGTCATCACCTCGCGCAGCCGCGGACGGAGCGCCCGGACCGCGGCCAGCTCGGCGGCGTCGCCGGTCCGCGTCCCGGTGAACTCGTGCTCGTCGAGGAAGCCGGCGAGCTCGTCGACGGTGGTCAGCGTGTCGGGCTCCTCGGCGGAGTTCACCAACGCGACGGCCGCCAGCAACGCAGCCTCCGTGTCATGGGTGAAAACCATGTTGACAGATTACACGAGCCGGTCGTAATGTCACGTGTCATGGCGACGTTGACTCATGACACTCGGGTCGTGGCCGGCCGCCGTGCGCGGGTCGGGCTCGCGTTCGCGGTGCTGGCCGCGGCGTCCTTCGGGCTGTCCGGAGGGCTCGCGGCCGGCCTCCTGGACGCAGGCTGGTCGCCTGGCGCGCTGGTGCTCTGCCGACTCGCGGTCGGTGCGCTCGCCCTGCTGGCTCCGGCCGTGCTCGCCCTGCGCGGTCGGTGGTACCTGCTGCGCGCGAATGCCGGGTTCCTGCTGACGTTCGGTCTGGTGGCGGGTGCCGGCGTCCAGTTCGCCTACTTCAACGCGATCGACCGTCTTCCCGTCGCGATCGCCATCCTGATCGAGTACGTCGCGCCGGTCGCCGTGGTCGGCTGGCTCTGGGCGCGTCACCGCCAGACGCCCTCCCGACTGACCGTCGCCGGAGCGGCCGTCGCGATCGCCGGGCTGCTCCTGGTGCTCGACGTCTTCTCCGTCGGTTCGGTCGACGGTCTCGGCGTGCTCTGGGCACTCGGCGGCATGGTCGGGTGCGCGTTCTTCTTCGTGGTCTCCTCGAGCGAGGACAACGGTCTGCCTCCGATCGTGCTCGCCACCGGTGGGCTCGTCGTCGGCTCGATCGCCCTGGGCCTGGCCGGTCTGGTCGGGCTGGCCGACCTGAGTGTCGGCACCGCGGACGCGACGTACAACGACGTGGCCGTCCCCTGGTGGCTGCCCCTGCTGGCCCTCGGCGTCGTCACCGCCGGAGTCGCCTACGTCTCGGGGATCCTCGCCACCCGGGCACTCGGGGCGCGACTGGCGTCGTTCGTGGCGCTGCTCGAGGTCCTCTTCAGCGTGGTCTTCGCCTGGCTGCTGCTCGGACAGCTGCCCAGCGAGATCCAGCTGCTCGGTGGTGTGCTGCTCCTCGCCGGAGTGATCGTCGTGCGCACCGGGGAGACCGACCAGCGCTGACCCGTCAGAAACGCGCGCCCCACCGGCGCTGACCCGTCAGAAACGGGCGCCCCACCGGCGCTGACCCGTCAGAACGGCTCGTCTCCTTCTGGCGGGTCGGCGTGCTGGAGCGTTCCCTTCTGGCGGGTCAGCGCGTGCCTCAGCGACCCTGCCACTCCGGCGGCCGCTTCTCGGCGAAGGCACGGGGACCCTCGACCGCATCCTCCGAACCGAGCATCCGGGTGTACGCCGTGAGCTCGCCCGAGCGCAGGCGTGCGAAGGCCTCGCGCAGGTCGAGGCCGGCGGTGGTGGCCAGCACCTCCTGGATCGCCGCCACGGCCAGCGGAGCTCCGGTGCTGATCGCGCGCGCGAGGTCGAGGGCGGCCGTCATCAGCTCGGCACCCGGCACGACGCGGTTGGCCAGTCCCCACCGTGCCGCTTCGTCGGCCGCCATCCGGCGACCTGTCAGCAACAGCTCGCGGGCGACGGCGTCCGGAAGGCGGCGCGGGAGACGCAGCAGCCCGCCGGAGTCGGCCACGACCCCGACCCGCACCTCCGGGAGCGCGAGCTCGGCGTGCTCGGCCAGCACCATGAGGTCGGCGGCGAGGGCCAGCTCCAGTCCGCCGCCCAGCGCCAGACCGTTGACGGCCGCGATCACCGGTGTGGTGCGGTCGAAGAGCTCGGTCAGGCCCGCGAACCCACCAGGCCCGTGGTCGGCGTCGACGGCCTCGCCGGCGGCGGCCGCCTTCAGGTCCCAGCCTGCGGAGAAGAATCGTTCCCCGGCGCCGGTCACGATCCCGACGCGTAGTGCCGGATCCGACTCGAGCCGCGCGAACGCGTCGTACAACGCACGGCTGGTCGCCACATCGATCGCATTCGCCCGGGGCCGGTCGAGCGTGACCACGAGGATGTCGTCCACGACCTCGGTGCGCACCGCTTCCACGTCGTCCTCCTCGTCACCCGTCGGGTTCAGCCAAGCGGATCAGGGCGTCGACCGCCATCGCGCCGGAGGCGAGCACCAGCAGGGGGTTCACCTCGAGCTCCACGAGGCGGTCTGCGTGGTCGACGGCGAACGCCGCGACCGCCTCGACCGCGGACACGACGGACTCGAGGTCGGCGGGCCTTCCGCGGAAGCCCTCGAGGACCGGACCGACTCGAAGACCCCTGAGCGCCGCCCGGATCTCGAGGCGGGTGGCCGGGAGGAGCAGGGTGGCGGTGTCGGCGACGAGCTCGACCAGCACGCCGCCGGCCCCCACCGTGAGTGCCAGGCCCAGGCGGGGATCGCGCTGCACGCCGACGATCAGCTCGAGGACCACCCCGTCGACCATCTTCTCGACCAGGTACCGCTCGGCGATCCCCGACATCTCCTCGGCAGCACGGCGTACGGCGCCCTCCGAGTCGAGGCCGATCGCGACGCCACCGACGTCGGACTTGTGGGCGAGACCGTCCGCGACCGCCTTGAGCACGAGCGGGAACCCGAGTTCGGCAGCCACAGCGGGCAGGTCCGCGGCATCGACGACCACGGCGGAGGCGGGCACCGGGAGCCCGTAGGCAGCGAGCACGTTCTTGGCCCTGACCTCGTCCCACTGCTCGACCGTCTGCGTCGGCAGCGGTCCCGCCGTGGGCAGCGGGAGGATCTCGTCGACCGCTGTCTGCGCGACGCCGATCTGCGCGGCCAGCTCGATCGCGGCCAGGCAGCTGACGAGGCCCTGCATCGGCGCGATGCCGGCGTCGAGCAGCCGCTGGGCGACGTCCTCCGGCATCGACTCCGGAAGCGAGGAGACGATGCACGCGCGCGCCCCGGTCTTCTGCTGCGCCGCCTCCCACGCCGCGACGGTCGTCTCGAACTCGCCGACGTCGCAACGGTCGCCGCGCGGGAAGTCGAGCATCAGCAGGTGCTGGTCGACGCGGGCATCGAGCAGGGCCGTGAAGCACTCGGTGAGCCGCGCGAGGTCACCCCAGATGTAGGTGTGGTAGTCGAGCGGGTTGCGCACCGCGACCCGCTCGCCGAGTACGGCGTGCAGTCCCTGCCGGGTGTGCGGCGGCAGTTCGGGCAGGGTGAGTCCGGTCCGGTGAGCGAGGTCGGCCAGGAGGGCGGCCTCGCCGCCCGAGCAGCTGGCTGACGCGATCGACGTGCCCGGCCGTGCGCCGTGCACGTGGAGCAGCTTCAGCGTCTCCAGGAACGTCTCGACGTCATGCACGCGAGCCACTCCGAGGCGACCGAGGAGCGCGTCGACGAGTACGTCGGAGTCGGCGAGCGCGCTGGTGTGGCTGAGTGTCACCTGGGCGCCGAGACTCGATGCGCCGGACTTGAGCGCCACGATGGGCACCGCGCGGCGGAGCGCCTCGAGCGCCACCCGGGAGAAGTCCGCGACCTCCGGGATCTCCTCGAGGCACAACCCGATCGCGGTGATCCGCGGATCGGCCAGCATCGCGTCGATCAGGTCGACCACACCGGTCACGGCACTGTTGCCGATGGTGATCAGGGCCGCCACCGGGAGAGACCGGCGCTGCATGGTGAGGTTCTCGGCGATGTTGCCGCTCTGGGCGATCAGCGCGACACCGGACTCGACCCGTTTGCCGCCCTGCTGCTCGGGCCACAACGCTGCGCCGTCCAGGTAGTTGACGAAGCCCAGACAGTTGGGCCCGACCAGAGCCATCTCTCCGGCGGCCGCGACCAGCTCGCTCTGCAGCCGCGCACCCTCGTCGCCGTCCTCGGCGTACCCCGACGCATGGCAGACGACACCGCCGACGCCGAGCCGCGCGAGCTCGGCGACGACCTCGATCGTGCGCTCCCGGTTCACCGCCACGAACGCCGCGTCCGGTACGCCGGGCAGCTGCGAGAGGTCGGGGAGGCAGGGGACGCCGCCCAGCTGCCGGCGTGTGGGGTTGACGGGCCAGACGTCACCGGCGTACCCGATCGCCCGGCACTGCTCGACGGCGACCTCGGCGGGACGACCGCCGATCGCGGCCAGGCTCCGCGGGTTCAGCAGGCGTTGCAGCCGCGCGGTGTCAGGCACGTCCACTCAGGCGTCCAACGGGCGCAGCAGCGAGCGACCGATGATGTGCCGCTGGATCTCGCTCGTCCCGTCCCAGATGCGCTCGACCCGTGCGTCGCGCCAGAACCGCTCGATCGGCAGCTCCTCCATCAGGCCCATCCCCCCATGGATCTGCAGGGCACGGTCGGTGATCCGGCCCAGCGTCTCCGAGGCGAACACCTTGGCCATCGCGGCGTCCTGGTCGGTCATCGTGCCGTGGTCCAGCTTCCACGCGGCGCGCAGCGTCAGCAGGTCGGCGGCCTCCAGCTCGGTGACCATGTCTGCGAGCTGGAAGGAGACACCTTGGAACTTCCCGATCGGCTGCCCGAACTGCTGCCGGTCCGCCGCCCACCGGATCGTCATGTCGAGCACGCGGCGGGCACGGCCGACGCTGGTGGCTGCGACCGTCAGCCGGCTCGCCCCGAGCCACTCGCCCATCAGGTCGAAGCCGTGACCCTCCTCGCCGAGCCGATTGGCCACCGGCACCCGGCAGCTCTCGAAGACCAGCTCGCTGTGGTGGTAGCCGCGGTGCGAGACGCTGTGCGGTCCCGGCACGACGGTGAGGCCGGGGGAGTCGAGGTCGACCAGGAAGCCGGTGATCAGGTTGACCTTGCGCCCGCGCACCTCATCGCTGCCGGTCGAGGCGAACAGGATCACGAAGTCGGACTTGTCGGCGTGGCTGATGAAGTGCTTGGTGCCGTCGATGACGTAGTCGTCCCCGTCGCGCACCGCCCGCGTCGTCATCGACCGGACATCGGATCCCGCGCCGGGCTCGCTCATCGCGAGACAGTCGTAGCGCTCACCCTTGATGGCCGGCATCAGATAGCGATCGCGTTGGTCGCCCTCGCACGCCTGGAGGATGTTGCTGGGTCTGGCCACGAGCCACTGGAGCGCATAGCTGGTCTTGCCGAGCTCGCGCTCCGCCAGGGTCATGCCCACGGCGTCCAGGCCGCCGCCGCCGAGCTCGGCGGGCATGTTCGCGGCATGGAGTCCGGCCTCGATCGCGCGCTTTCGGATCTGGGCCGCCAGCTCCTGGGAAACCTCGTTGGTCCGCTCCACCTCCTCCTCATGGGGATACAGCTCCCGGGTGACGAACGTGCGCACCGTGTCGACGATCGCCCGCTGCTCGTCGTCGAGACCGAAGTCCATGACCACTCCTATCCGTCCTATCCGTCCTGTCCGTCCTGCCCGTGCCGGCGTCTGATGCCCATCGGCCGGCCGACCACGTCGGGGCGGGGCAGTGCGGCATGGGCCGCGGCGATCGCGTCGAGCCGCGTCCGCAGCTGCTCCGGCAGGTCGGCCGACCGGCCGGCCTCGGTGTCGACGTGAACGAGCAGCTGCTCGGCGGAGGCGATCAGTACGTCGGACTCGCCGTGGCGCATCTCGTGGAAGAGGTGCAGCCGACGATCGTCGTGGTCGAGGACCTGCAGGGTCATCACGAGGGGCTCGCCGAGCGCGACCTCGAGTCGGTGGTGGAGATGCGTCTCGGAGGTGTACAGCGAGTGCCCGGCCGCCCGGTAGGCCTCGTCGATGCCGAGAAACCGGAAGAAGGCGTCGGCATTGTCCCCGAACGCGAGCAGGAAGCAGGACTCGCTCATGTGGTCGTTGTAGTCCATCCACTCCGGCGGCGCGGTGGTGTGGTGCAGGCGCAGGGGCGCGTCGATGACTGCGTCGTCGTCCCAGACCGCCGGCCGGCCCTCGTACGGCGTGGTGATCCGGTCGTTCACGGCCGCGACCCCACCCCGAGGCCGAGATGCGGTGGGCGCGGCTGCTCGGCGTGGGCCTCGCGCATCGCCTCGACGCGCGTCCGGCGGTCGTCCGGCAGGACGGCGCTGCGGCCGGCGGTCGTGTCCACGTGGACGTAGAGACTTTCGCCGGTCGCGGCGAGCACGCCGTCGGCGTACAGCTCGCTGTACAGGCGCAGCCGCTTGTCGTCGGCGTCCACGAGGATCGTCGAAGCGGTCAGCGTCTGGCCGTCCGAGCACTCCGCCAGGAAGCGGATGTGGGTCTCGACGGTGAACATCGACGCTTGGTGGCTCTCCCGGTAGGCCGCACTCAGGCCGAGGTGTTCGAGCACGAGCTCGTGGGCGGCGCTGAACACGAGGGCGTAGCTAGCGTCGTTCAGGTGACCGTTGTAGTCCAGCCACTCCCGGCGTACCGGTTCCCGGTACGCCGTGAACGGCGCCCCGTCTTCGGCCTCGACGGCCGGCTCAGCCATCGCCACGGTGCCGCTCCAGCAGCAGCAGGAGGTCGACCAGGAACGCGTCGCGCTTCTGCTCGAGCTCGGCGACGGTGTGGCCGTTGGCCGCCGTCACGGCGCCCGCGACCACGCGGTCGCGCAGCTCGGTGGTCAGCTCCGGGGCCTCGAGCCGCGTCCATGGCTCGAGCAGCGCGGGGCCGAAGTGGTCGAGCATGTGCCCCATTCCGCCGGGACCTCCGGCGAGGTGGAAGGTGAGCATCGGGCCCATGATCGCCCACCGCAGCCCGGGACCGTAGGCGATGGAGTCGTCGATCTGCTGCACCGTCGCCTGTCCCGAGTCGATCATGTGCAGGGCCTCGCGCCACAGCGCTTCTTGGAGCCGGTTGCCGACGAAGCCCGGCACCTCCTGCTCCATCGTGAGCGAGGTCTTGCCGGCGACCGTGTAGAAGGCCTCGGCCCAGGTCACCACCTCGAGGTCGGTCTTGCGGCCCCCGACGACCTCGACCAGCGGGATCAGGTACGGCGGGTTGAACGGGTGACCGACCAGGAAGCGGCCGGGGTGTCGGCACTCCGCTGCCATGTCGGTCATCAACAGGCCCGACGTGCTCGAGGCGACCACGACCTCCGGGCCGGTCAGCCGGTCGATCTCCGAGAGCAGGGCGATCTTCTTCTCGAGCACCTCCGGCGAGGACTCCTGGACGAAGTCGCAGTCGACGAGCGCATCCTCGAGCGTGTCCGCCCAGCGCAGCCGATCGCGGCTCGCGCCGTCGCAGAGCCCGAGGCGCTCCAGCGACGGCCACGCGGTGTCCAGCAGCCCGGCGAGCCGGGTGCGTGCGTCGGGACCGGGGTCCCAGGCGACGACGTCGTACCCGCGCCGCAGGAAGTGGGCCGCCCACCCACCGCCGATGACGCCGGTACCGACGACCGTGACCGTCCGGACCGCGTCCGGCTGGGGGCGGCCGCGCCGGCTCACCAGCCGACCTGGTCCAAGCCCTTGAGCCCGAGGATCTGGCGCGCCTCGTCGGGCGTGGCGATCTCGATCGAGAGCTCGGTGAGGATCCGCCTGATCTTCGCGACCTGCTCGGCGTTCGACTCGGCGAGCTGACCCCGCCCGATGAAGAGGCCGTCCTCGAGACCGACACGGACGTGGGACCCCATCACCGCCGAGGCGGTGATCATCTCGAACTGGTGGCGACCGGCGCCCAGCACGGACCACTCGTAAGCATCCCCGAGCAGACGGTCCGCGGTCGACCTCATGTGGGCGAGATGCTCGACGCTGGCGCCGATCCCGCCCATCACGCCCATGATCGTCTGCAGGAAGATCGGAGGCTCCACCAGGCCGGCGTCGAGGTAGTACGCCAGCGTGTACAGGTGGCCGACGTCGTAGGCCTCGTACTCGAACCGCGAACCGGTCTGCGTGCGGACGTCGGTGAGCATGTGCTCGATGTCGGCGAACGTGCTCACGAACGGCTCGGTGCGGGTGCTCTCGAGGTACGGCTCCTCCCAGTCGAACTTCCAGGCGCCGGCGTACTTCGCGATCATCGGGAAGCTGCCGTAGTTGAAGGTGCCGAGGTTGAGCGTGCACAGCTCGGGGTTGGTCTCGTAGATGACGCGCAGCCGGTCCTCGACCGACATCCCGGTGCCGCCTCCGCTGGTGATCGACACGACCGCGTCCGTGGAGTGCTTGATGCCCTTGAGGTAGTCGAGGAAGACCGCGGGCTCCGCAGTGGGCCGGCCGTCGCGGGGGTCTCGGGCATGGAGATGGATGATGGCGGCGCCGGCCTCGACGGCGGCGACCGACTGGTTGACGACGTCTTCCACGGTGTACGGAAGGTTCGGCGACATGGTCGGCGTGTGCGCCGCCCCGGTCACTGCGCACGTGATGATGACCTTGCGTGCCGGCATGAGCGTCTCCTGGTTCGGCGTCGGAAGTGCATGATGCGAACGTGGTTCGCATCATGTGAAACGGTCCTAGCCGTGAACCCCGCTTGTCAAGAGCCCGAGCCGGTCAAGTTGAACGGTCGTTCGACACCCTCTGCGGGCTTGTCGTGATCAGTCCAGGAGGGCCGAGCGGACCTCTGCCGCGGCTCCGACCACCAGCGGGCCCAGCTCGGCGAAACGCGACACGGGGACCCGGGCGACCGGCCCCCAGATGCTGAAGACCCCGAGCGGCCGACCGTCCCTGTTGAGGATCGGGGCCGAGACGCCGTACAACGCCGGCTCCAGCTCGCCGGCGCACTCGGCGTACCCGCGCTCGCGGGTGGCGGCGAGCTCCTTCATCAGGTCGTCGGGATCGGTCAGCGTGGTGTCGGTGTACCGCGGGAGCGGGTCGTCGAGCATGCGGCGGGCCTCGTCGGCGGGGAGCCACGCCAGGAACGCCTTGCCCGTGGAGGTGGCGTGCAGCGGCACCTCGCGCGCCACCCAGTTGATGGCCATCACCGAGGGCGGGGCGACCTCGCCGACGTAGGTGACGCCGTGCCGGCCGGCGACCGCGAGGTCGGCGGTCTCGCCGGTCTTCTCCGAGACGCTCTCGAGGATGTGCCGCGTCCGGCGCACGAGTCCGTCGTACCCGGCTGAGGCCGACATCCGGATCATCGCCAGACCGATCCGGTAGCGGTTCGTCGCCGGGTCTCGCTCGACCAGGCTGTGTGCCTCGAGCGTCCCGAGCAGCCGCCAGGCGGTGGCGCGGTTGAGGCCGCAGCGACCGGCGAGCGTGGCGACCGTCTCGCCGCGGGGCGCCGTCGCAGCGACCACCTCGAGCAGCCGGAGTGCCCGGTCCACGGACTGCACCCGCGACGGGAGACCCGTCTCAGGTCCCAGCTCCGCGACGTCCTCGTCCATGACCACGGGCACATCGTGGCATGGAGGACGGCGACCGTTCATCTGCGTGCCGCCGACTCCGCGATGGCGGGGAGTCCGAGGTAGCACAGGTCGCGGCACTGGCGGTCCCACCAGGCGTCGGCGTAGGGCCACGCGGAGGTCTTGACGACGACGGTACGGCGCGGTCGATCGACGTAGACAAACTGACCGCGCATCCCATCGGCCATCACGCAGGACCCATCGGGGGTGGTGGGCCACCAGTGGTAGCCGAACCCGGCGTGCGTGGTGATGGTGCTCGGCAGGCGGCCGGGCTCCAGGAACGAGCGCTCCGGACGGCTGCTCGCCGCCACCCAAGACTCGTCGACCAGCTGAGCTCCGTCCCAGCTGCCGTCCACCTGCAGCCAGCCGATCCGGGCCCAGTCCCGCGACGTGACGGCGAGCGCGGCTGCGGCCATGGCGACGCCGCCGGCCTGAGCCGGTCCGTCGAGTCCGACCACGGCGGGTTGCTCCGCGCCGACGGAACGCCACAGCTCGGCCAGGGCCTCGGGGTACACCTGACCGGTGGCCCGTTCGCGTACCCAGTCGAGCACCATGGAGTCGGGGCTGCAGTAGGCGTAGCGGGTGCCCGGGGGGTCACCGGCCGGGATGTCGCCCAGCAGCTCACGGATCCCGCCGAGACCCTCGCGCCAGCGCCCGATCATGCGCGACGCGGCACTGTCGGGGTCGTGGTAGTCCTCGACCCAACCCACGCCCGTGGTCATGGTGAGGACCTGGCGGACGGTCACCGCGTCGTACCCGCTGCCCGAGAGCTCCGGGACGAGGTCGCGGACCGGCAGGTCGAGGTCGGGCAGCAGGCCACGGGAGACCGCGACTCCGGTGAGCAGCGCCAGGGCGGACTTGGTCGCCGAGTTGCCGAGCAGCCGAGCCTCGGCGACGACGCCGTCGGCGTACCACTCGTGCACGAGGACCCCGTCGACGACGACCACGCAGGAGGTCGACGACGTGACCGTGAGGAACTCCTCGACATCCCACTCGCGCCCCCCACCGACGATGCGGGTGACCAGCGGCCGCTCGTCGCGCGGCCAGGGCTTCGGGGCCGTGGCCGGGACCTCGACATGCTCGAACTGACGCTGCGGCTCACGGAACGTGTCGAGGTCCGGGACGGGGATGTTGTTGCTCATGGCGCACCTTCCATGCCCAAATCCCGGGACTTTCGGCCCCACTATCGTTTGGGGGGCTCATTTCCGGGTGTGGCGCTTGACACGGATGTGAACCGTGCATTCATCATACGAACACCCGGAACGCCTTGGCACCGACATCGGTGACAGCTACAGGACGACCGGCGGGCGAGAGGGCGTCGCAGATGACCGGATCAGGCGAGAAGCGCTGGCAGGTGTCCGAGCCGGAGGGCGGTCTCTGGATCCCGTCGCGGCGAGGACTCGTGATGGGCGCCGCAGGGGTCGTCGCCGCGAGCACGTTGGCGGCCTGCGGTGGCAACTCACCGGCCCCCTCGGGTGGGACCGAGACCAGTGGCGGGGCCGGGACCCCCAAGCAGGGCGGCAACTTCCGCCTCGGTGTCACCGGTGGCGGCTCGAAGGACATGATGGACGGGCAGAACATCGTCACCAAGCCCGACCAGGCCCGGCTGATGACCGCGTTCGAGACCCTGCTGGTCTTCGACGACAACTACCAGCTGCAGACCGACGGGCTCGCCGAGAGCGTCGAGGCCGACAACCCGACGCAGTACACGATCAAGATCCGCGACGGTATCGAGTTCCAGAACGGCAAGCCGTTCACCGCCGACGACGTCATCTACTCGCTGCAGCGCATCGGCACCCAGAAGAACGGCCTGACCGGGTTCGCCGCGACCGCGACGATGGACATCAAGAACCTGAAGAAGGTCGACAAGCACACCGTCCAGCTGCCGCTGCTGACCGCCGACTCGACGGTCCCGCAGACGTTGGCCAGCTACACGTTCGGCATGGTTCCGGTGGGCTACGAGAAGTTCTCGGGCGACGCCTCGACGCAGGTCGGCACCGGCTGCTACAAGCTGAAGAGCTTCACGCCCGGCCAGGAGAGCGTCCACGAGCGCAACCCGAACTACTGGCGCGGTGACGGGTCGCCGTGGTTCGACACGGTGACGATCACCGACTTCAACGACTCCACCGCCCAGCTCAACGCGCTCAAGGGCGGTCAGATCGACGCGATGACCGACATCCCGGCCGGGCAGGTGGATGCCTCGAAGGCGTCCGGCATCGGAGTCCTGAACTCCCAGACCGGCGGCTGGATCCCGCTGTGCATGGCGATCGACATGCCGCCGTTCGACGACCCCAAGGTGCGTCAGGCGTTCCGGCTGATCATCGACCGGAAGGCCATTCTCGAGCAGGTCGGGAACGGCTTCGGCCAGATCGCGAACGACCTCTACTCGCCGTTCGACGAGGGCTACAACTCCGACCTCCCCCAGCGCGAGCAGGACATCGAACAGGCCAAGTCGCTGCTCAAGCAGGCGGGCAAGGAAGGGCTCAGCGTCGACCTGCACACCACCAACGGCGCGTCCGGCATGGTCCCGCTCGCCAGTGTGTTCGCCTCGCAGGCCAAGGCCGCCGGGGTCAACGTGACGGTCAAGAACGACCCGAACTACTACGGCGACTCCTACCTCAAGCTGGCGTTCTCGGTGGACTTCTGGGGAACCCGCGGTTACCTCAACCAGGTGCAGCAGGGCTCGCTGCCGAACTCGCCGTACAACGAGACGCACTGGCCCCCCAAGTCCGGCTCGGGGTCGGACTTCGAGTCCCTCTACAAGCAGGCCCTGGCCGAGACGGACAGCAACAAGCGCATCGACATCCAGCACCAGATGCAGAAGTACGAGTACGACCTCGGCGGCTACATCATCCCGTACTTCAACGCTCTCATCGACGGCTACGCCAGCAACGTGAAGGGTCTTACGCCCAGCAAGGGCACGCTGAACCTGGCGAGCTTCGGGCATGGGTTCCGCACCATCTGGTTCGCCTGAGGAGGCGCCCACCGATGAAGTGGCTGCGCGGTGGAGGCATCTGGGGCTTCATCGTCCGTAGGGTGCTGCTCGGCGTCCTGGTGATGTTCCTGGTCTCGATCATCGTCTTCGCCGGGACGCAGGCCCTCGGTGACCCGGCGCGAGCGATCCTCGGCCGCGACGCCACTCCGGACCGGCTGGCGGCGCTGCAGGCGCAGCTGAACCTAGACCAGAACGTCGTGGGCCAGTACTTCAGCTGGCTCGGCGGCCTGCTGCACGGCGACCTGGGCACCTCGCTGGCCTCGCAGCAGCCGGTCAGCACCGCGCTCGGCCCACGGCTGGTGAGCTCCATCGTGCTGGTGCTCATCGCAGCGGTGATCTCGATCCCGCTCTCGATCGCGATCGGCTCCTACGCGGCGCTGCACCGGGAGAAGAAGTTCGACACGATCGTCTCGAACACCATGCTGGCGCTCGCGTCGCTGCCGGAGTTCGTGGTGGCCCTCCTCCTGGTCATCCTGTTCTCGACGTCGGTCTTCCACTGGCTGCCGGCGATCAGTCCCGTGCCACCCGGACACCGTGCGTGGGAGTATCCCGACGAGCTGATCCTGCCCGTGGCCACGCTGGCGATCGCGGTGACGCCGTACGTCTCGCGCATCATGCGGGCCTCCATGATCGAGGTGCTCGAGAGCGACTACGTCGAGATGGCCCGGCTCAAGGGGCTGTCCGAGCGCACCGTGCTCTACCGGCACGCACTGCCTAACGCCATCGGCCCGGTCTTCCAGGTCGCGGCGATCAGCCTCGCCTATCTCGCCGGCGGCATCGTCGTGATCGAGTACGTCTTCAACTACCCCGGCATCGGAAGCGAGCTGGTGGATGCCGTGGTGAACCACGACATTCCCGTGGTGCAGGCGCTGGCGATCCTGATCGCCGGCTTGTACGTGCTGCTCAACCTGCTGGCCGACGTGGCCACGATCCTGGTCACGCCCCGACTGAGGACCCGGCTATGAGCGATCGCGACGTCGAGCTGAGCAGGGACCAAGCCGTTGCCCTGGTGGCCGAGGGCGTCGACGTCCCCACCCCGTCGGGACGCGGGTCGAACCTCATCCGTCGGTCCCTCCGGCTCGGTCGCACGCGCGTCGGCCTCGTCCTCGTCGGGATCCTGGTGCTGATCTCGGTCTTCGGTCCGCTGATCGCTCCGCACGCATCTGACGAGTTCGTCGGCAAGCCGTTCTCCGCGCCGGGCAACGGCGCGCTCTTCGGCACCGACTACCTCGGGCAGGACGTCTGGAGCCGCTTCCTGGACGGCGGCCTGACGATCCTGGTCCTGGCGGTCGTCTCGACGGCCATGGGCCTGGTCGTCGGCCTCGCCATCGGCCTGGTGGCGGCGTACTCGCGGAACTGGCTCGACGACGTCCTGATGCGGGCGATGGACGTGATCATGGCGTTCCCCCAGATCATGCTGGCCCTGGTGGCGGTCTCCCTCGTCGGGCCGAAGAACTGGGTGACGATCATCGCGATCGCCCTCACCACCGCGCCCAGGGTGGCGCGCGTCGCGCGCGGTGCGGCCCAGCCGGTCGTCGAGCGTGACTTCATCGGCGCCACCGAGGCGATGGGCATGTCCCGAGTCCGGATCATCAGCGGGGAGCTCTTCCCCAACATCCTCGGCCCGATGATGGTCGAGGCGAGCCTGCGGCTCACCTACTCCATCGCGGTCATCGCCGCCCTGGCCTTCCTGGGCCTGGCCAACGACCCGAACGGCGCCAACTGGGGCACGATGATCCAGCAGAACCAGCTGTCGCTGGCCACGCAGCCGTGGGGTGCTCTGCTACCGATCCTGGCCATCGCGCTGCTCACGATGGGCACCGGCCTCATCGGTGACGGCATCGCCCGCACCGCGGCCGGCATCGACCGGGAACGAGGCGACGAGTGACGACCGACCAGCTGCCCGACCGGCAGAGCGCAGCCGTGGGAGCAGGTCCCGCGGTCACCGTGCGGGACCTGGAGATCTCCACGACCAACGGCACGCCGGTCGTCGACGGGATCTCCTTCGAGATCGCTCCCGGCGAGGTGCTCGGAGTCGTCGGCGAGTCCGGCTCCGGCAAGACCACCGTCGGCCTCTCCCTGCTGGGTCACGCCCGCCGCGGCCTCGAGATCACCGGCGGCACCATCATGCTCGGCGACCAGGACATCCGGGCGATGGGCGACGCCGACCTGCGTCGCCTGCGTGGGTCCTTGGTCTCCTACGTCCCGCAGGACCCGGCCTCCTCGTTGAACCCCGCTCTGCGGGTCGGGACCCAGCTGCGTGAGGTGCTCGAGGCGCACGGCCAGAACGACGACGAGCAGAACGCCGCGCGGATGGCGGAGATGATGCGCGAGGTCGCGCTCGACGACGACCCGGCGTACCTGAAGCGCTACCCGCACCAGCTCTCAGGCGGTCAGCAGCAGCGGATCGGGCTCGCGATGGCCTTCGCCAACCGGCCCCGCCTGATCGTCCTCGACGAGCCGACCACCGGCCTCGACGTGACGACCCAGTCCACGGTGCTGGCGACCGTGCGTGAGCTCGCTGCGGCGCACGGTGTGGCTGCTCTCTACGTGACCCACGACCTCGCGGTCGTGGCGGCCGTCGCCACCCGCGTCGCGGTGATGTACGCGGGCCGAATCGTCGAGCTCGGTCCCGCCGACCAGCTCTTCGATTCATCGGGTCACCCCTACACCCGCCGCCTGGTCGGGGCCATCCCGCGCCTGGCCGGTGGTCGCAGCCTCGTCGGCATCCCCGGCCACGCCCCGTCGCCCGCGAAACGTCCTCCGGGCTGCGCCTTCGCGCCGCGCTGCAGCCTGCGCGTCGACGAGTGCGAGGCGCGGGTCCCGGACATGCTCGAGCTCGCTCCCGATCACGTGTCGCGGTGCATCAAGGCACGCGAGGTGGTCACCTACGAGCAGGCTGAGTACGGCGATCCCGTCGAGCTCCCGCCGATCGAGAGCGAAGCGCCCGCCCTCAGCCTCGAGAACGTCGTGGGCTTCTACGGCCCCACCGAGGTGCTGCACTCGATCAACATGACGCTCGAACAAGGTGAGGTCCTGGCCATCGTGGGCGAGTCGGGGTCGGGCAAGACGACCACCGCGCGGTCGATCGCCGGCCTTCACCACGACTGGACCGGCTCGATCAGGCTCGGTGACGTCGAGCTGGCCAAGTCCGCTCGGGCTCGCAGCACCGACATCCGCCGCCAGATCCAGTACATCTTCCAGAATCCGTACGGCTCGCTGAACCCGCGCAAGACGATCGGCGAGACCGTCGGGCAGCCGCTCAGCGTCTTCGGGATCGCGACGGGTCGCACGGCGGAGAGCCGGGTCGCCGAGATGCTCGAGCAGGTTTCGCTGTCGGCGAGCTACGCCCGGCGCTATCCCGACCAGTGCTCGGGTGGCGAGCGGCAGCGGGTCGCGATCGCCCGCGCGCTGATCTCCAAGCCGTCCGTACTGATCTGCGACGAGATCACCTCGGCACTGGACGTCAGCGTGCAGGCCGCGATCGTCGAGCTGCTCGGTGAGCTGCAGCGCGAGCTGGGCCTGTCGATGGTCTTCGTCACGCACAACCTGCCGCTGGTGCGCTCGATCGCCCAGAAGGTCGCGGTCCTCGCGGACGGCGCCATCGTCGAGTACGGCGAGACCGCGGCGATGCTGGCGAACCCGCAACAGGACTACACGCGCCACCTGATCTCGGACACCCCGTCCCTCGAGGTCGCGACGAGTGAGGTCCAGGGCGCGCCACTGCCGACGATGCCGAACGAGCCAGAGCCCATGGCGTGACCGCTTCGGACCGGCCCGACATCCTGATCGTGGTGGCCGACCAGCTGACGACCGCCGCCATGCCGTTCCATGGCAACGAGGTGACCCGGGCTCCGGCGATGGCGGAGCTCGCCGAGACGGGCGTCGTCTTCGACAACGCCTACACCGCGAGCCCCCTCTGCACGCCCGCCCGTGCATCGTTGATGACTGGGCTGCTGCCGTCGAACACGCACAGCTACGACAACGCGGCGGGCTTCTCCTCGGAGATCCCGACCTTCGCCCATCACCTGCGCAACGCCGGCTATCGCACGGTGTTGTCGGGAAAGATGCACTTCTGCGGTCCCGACCAGCTGCACGGCTTCGAGGAGCGGCTCACCACCGACATCTACCCGGCCGACTACGACTGGACGCCGGACTGGGGCGCCGACTCGCGGCCGCACTGGTACCACGACATGTCGTCGGTGACCGACGCCGGCTCCACGATCCGCACCAACCAGCTCGACTTCGACGACGAGGTCGCCTACACCGCCGAGCGTGGCTTGTTCGAGCACATCCGGTCCGGGGACGAGCGGCCGTTGTGCTTCGTGGTCTCGTTCACCCATCCGCACGACCCGTACGCGATCCCCCGTGAGTACTGGGACCGGTACGACGCCGACGACATCCCCATGCCGGCGTACGGGTACGACGCCTCGATCACCCACCCGCACGACGAGCGGCTCCGCGCGGTCTGCGCGATGGAGGACGTCGAGATCACCGATGACATGGTGCGCGACGCGCGCCACGCCTACCTCGGCGCGGTTTCGTACGTCGACGACCACCTGGCCCGGTTGCTCGAGATCCTGCGGGTCACCGGTCGACTCGAGAACACCGTCGTGATCCTGACCAGCGACCACGGTGACATGCAGGGGGAGCGCGGGCTCTGGTACAAGATGTCCTTCTACGAAGGCTCCGCCCGGGTGCCGCTCGTGGTGTCCGCTCCCGGACGCTTCGAGCCGTCGCGGGTGGCCTCGCCGGTGTCCACGATGGATCTGCTGCCGACGCTGGTCGGGATCGCCGGCGGCGACGACGAGGCGGCCGCGGAGCATCTCGACGCCGAGAGCCTGATGCCCCTGCTCCGCGGCGACCACGACGACCGCGACGTGGTGGTCGGCCAGTACCTCGCCGAGGGTGCGATCGCCCCGATCGTCATGTACCGCCGCGGCTCCTGGAAGCTGATCCACTCCCCGGCCGATCCCGACCAGCTCTTCCACCTCCCCGACGACCCGTTGGAGCGGATCAACCGCGCCGAGGACCCGGCCGCCGCCGAGATCCTCGCCGAGCTCCGCGCCGAGGTCGCCGCGCGTTGGGACCTCGACCGGATCGATGCGGAGGTGCGTGAGAGCCAGCGCCGCCGCCGGATCGTGGGAGAAGCCCACGCTCGGGGCCGGCAGCCCGAGTGGGACTACGCTCCGCCGTACGACGCAGCCCGCCGCTACATCCGCAACCACACCGACCTGGGCGAGCTCGAGGCGATGGCCCGCTACCCGTCCATCACGCGAGCCCAGGGTTCGGTGAAGGGCATCTAGAGGTCCGCGGCTACCCGGAAGCCGACGTTCCCGGCGCTGCTGTCCGGCGTGTTCGAGCTCCGCGAGTCGACCCGGTAGCGCCAGCAGTAGCTGTCGTGGCACAGATAGCTGCCTCCGCGCAGCACCCGGGCGGTGCCCGACGCCGGCCCCATGGGCGCGACGGCGGGGGAGGTGCGGTAGTAGTCGGGGGCGAACCAGTCGGCGCACCACTCCCACACGTTGCCCGTCGTCTCGTACAGCCCGAACGCGTTCGGTGGGAAGGCGCCGACCGGGCAGGTTCCGACCCAGCCGTCGTCGCCCGTGTCGTGCTGCGGGAAATGGCCCTGGAAGACGTTCATCCGGTGCTCACCGCCGGGTTCGCGCACCTCGCCCCACGGGAAATGGTGGCCCTCCTCCGGCCCGCGCGCGGCGTGCTCCCACTCCGCCTCGGTGGGCAAGCGGGCGCCGGCCCACCGGCAGTACGCGACCGCGTCGTACCAGCTGACATGGACGACCGGGTGATCCTCGCGGCCGGTGATGGAGGACTGCGGGCCCTCGGGGCTCCGCCAGGTCGCGCCCGGGACCTCGCGCCACCAAGGGGCGGCGGCCACCGCGCGCGTCGGCGGGAAGTCGTCCGGGAGCAGGCCGGCGAAGACGAACGACGACCCCAACTGCTCGGCCGTGGTCAGGTGTCGGGTGGCATCGACGAACCGTGCGAACTCGGAGTTCGTCACCGTGTGCGTCCCCATCAGGTACGCCGCGAGCTCGACGGGGTGCGGCGGGCCCTCGCCGTCCGCGGCGTACCCGCGGGGATCGTCGGTGCCCATCGCGAACGTCCCGGCCGGGATCGTCGCGATGTCGGGTGGCGGACCCGCGACAGCTGCGCGCGGCGGATGCGGCTCGGCACTCCGGTGGCCCCCGGCTCCTGGATCTCGGTCAGGAGTGCAGCAGGAGCTCATGGGCGCGAGTCTGCCAGGGAGGTGTGGGACGGCCCGCTCAGCGGGCCTCCTGTCTGGGCAGGAACACCTCTCTGACCAGCAGCAGGATCGAGGCGGCCGTCGGGATCGCCAGCAGGGCGCCGACGACCCCGAGGAGCGTGCCTCCGATCAGGGCGGCGATCACGGTCAGGGCGCCGGGGATCTCCACGGACCGCGACATCACCTTCGGGTAGATGAGGTAGTTCTCGAACTGCTGGTAGGCGATGTAGAAGATCACCGCGGTGATCCCGGTCTTGACGTCGGTGGCGAACGCGATCGCGCAGACGATCACCGCCCCGATGGTGGCCCCGATCATCGGGATCACGTCGAGCAGCGCCACCACCATCGCCAGCGCGAGGGCGTAGCTCCCGAGCCCGACGATGAACAGGAAGATCAACGTGCTGAGGCCGGCGCACGTCGCCACCACGAACGCGCCGGAGACGTAGCCGCCGACATTGCGGAGGATCCGGTCGCCCAGCAGCGAGACCCGCTCGCGACGGGACGCAGGGGCCAGTGAGTACGCCGCCTGCTTCATCGACGGCAGCGACGCGAGGAAGTACAGCGTCAGGACGATGACGATGAACGCGTTCAGCAGGAGCCCGAGGAGCGCCAGGCCGACGCCGACGACTCCACCGAAGGCCTTCTGCGCCCAGGTCCCCTCCTTGACGTAGTCCTCGACCTTCGTGGTGATGTCGTACTTGTCGTCGAACTTCCGGATCTGGTCGTTCTTCTGCAGCCGGTCGAACCAGGCGGGCAGGTTGTCGCCGATCGCGGTCACCTGATGGCTGATGATCGGGACCAGGACCACCAGGAACCCCGCGAAGACGAGCACCACGCCGAAGATCACGCAGAGCACGGCCCACGGACGGCTCAGGCCACGACGCATCAGGAACTCGACGGCCGGGTTGAGACCGACCGCCAGGAACAGGGCGACCACCACCAGCACCAGCACGCCGCGGATGGAGACGACCATCAGGCCGATCCACACGGCCACCAGGGCGCCGAGCCCGCCGAAGAGCCCCCACATGAAGGGCGAACGTGTGTTCAGGGGGCGGCCGGGCTCACCGACCTCGTCGGGGCTGAGGTCCGGGTGGTGGAGGAAGTCGACCGCGTCGTCCACCTCGACAGCGACGGGGGCTCGCTCCGGCTCGGCGGGCCGGTCCTCGGCGTCCTCCTCGACGCGCTCGACGCGTCCGGCATCGTCGTCCGGCCCGGAGGTGTCGGTCATGCGCCGATTATGGGGGTCCGCCGTGCCCGCACCGCGGAGCCGCCGACCCGCGCGTGGCTCGGGGGACGGTCAGGACTCCTCGTCGTCGAAGCCGGCCATCATCTCCCGCAGCGAGCCGAGCTGGGCGGAGATGGCCTCGCGGCGCTTGGACATCCGGTCGACCTCGGCCTTGAGCGCGGACAGGTTGCGCTCCTGCTCGGCGTTCCCGGCGGTGGTGATCGCGTCGGCCTGGGTGCGCGCGGACGCCACGATCTGCTCGGCCTCGCGGCGGGCGCGGGAGAGCATGGCCTCGGACTCGGTCTGGGCCTGCTGACGGTGGGTGGTGGCCTGTGCGGTGGCCTCGCGGGCTCGGGTCTCGGCGGCGTTCGCCCGCTGCTCGGCCTCCTCGACGAGGCGGTTGGTCTCGGCGGTCGCGGTCGCGTGGTGGTCACTGGCCTCCTTGGCCAGCCGCTCCCGCTCGACCGCGAGCGTGCGCCGCGCCTCCTGGACCTCGCGGTCGGCAGAGGCGCGTGCCTGCTCCGCCTCGCGGGTCGCGCCGACCTTCAGCTCCTTGGTCTCCTGCTGCGCGGCGAGCCGGATCTGGTCGCTCTCGCGCTTGGCGGACGCACGCAGGTCCTCGGCCTCGGCCACGGCCAGCGCGCGTTCCTGCTCGGCGTTGGCGGTGACTCGGGCCCGCGTCTCGTCGAGCTCTTTCAGCTGGACGATGCGCATGTCGTCGGCCTCGCGGGTCGCCTCGGCTCGGATGTTCTTCGCGTCGCGGGTCGCCTGCTCGCGGATGTCGTCCGCGTCGCGCCTGCCCGCCTCGCGAATCTCGCTGGCCTCCTCCTCGGCCAGGCGCAGCATCGCGCTCGCGCGGCCGCCGAGGCCGGAGTACGACGGGTTGGCGTTCTCGGCGAGCTCGTCCTGGGCGGTGCGCAGCTGGTCCTCGAGGTCGGCCACCCGCTGCTGGGCCTGGGCCAGGGCGGCGGTGGCGCCGGCCCGGTCCTGGACCAGCTGTCGGACCTGGGCGTCCACGGAAGCCTTGTCGTAGCCGCCGCGGCGTGCCGTCGCGAACGCCGGTGCGCTCACTTGAGCCGGTGCGGCTGGCATCGTCGGAGTCGGTCGGCTCGGCCTGGGGGCGGCCGGCGCGGGTGCCGCCGGTGCCTGGGTCGCCGGCGCTGGAGTCGCTGTCACCTGCTTCGTGGGCTCCGGGTCCGCTGTGCTCTCCGCGACCTCGGCCGTCGCGGTCGAGGCGTCGGCGGGCGGCTCGGCCGATGTCGCGGCGGACGTCGCGGCGGCCTTCTTGGCCGGCTTCGCTGAGGGCTTGGGGGAGGGCTTGGAGGAGGGCTTGGCGCCCTTCGCCCGGTCCTTCTGGGCCTCCATCACCCGGGTCGGCTGGTCATCCCCGTTCGGCGTCTCTTCCGGCTCGTCGAAGATGGACAGGCCCTGGTCGCTCATGATGCGGACTTCCTCCCGGAACTCGATGTGGACCCAGTCTGGCCGATGCGTGGAAACGAGTTCCACCCGGTGGGACGTGGCCCTCTGACGGGTAGCTGCGACACGCCGACCTGACCTGGCCGGACGTGGCTCTCAGACGCCGCGGAAGGCGTTGATGGCGTCCAGATGGCGGGCGCGCGTGTCCTCGTCGCGCACACCGAGGCCACTTTCAGGGGCCAGGCAGAGGACGCCGACCTTGCCCTGATGGAGGTTGTGGTGGACGTCGAGCGCGGCCTGGCCGACCTCGTCGAGCGGGTAGCTGCGCGACAGCGTCGGGTGGATCATCCCCTTCGCGATCAGCCGGTTGGCCTCCCACGACTCGCGGTAGTTGGCGAAGTGGGAGCCGATGATCCGCTTGAGGTTCATCCAGAGGTAGCGGTTGTCGTACTCGTGGAGGTATCCGGTCGTGGACGCGCAGGTCACGATGGTGCCGCCCTTGCGCGCGGCGTACACGCTCGCGCCGAAGGTCTCGCGGCCCGGGTGCTCGAAGACGATGTCGACGTCCTCGCCTCCGGTGAGCTCCCGGATGTCGGAGCCGAAACGGCGCCACTCCGTCGGGTCGGCGGTCTGCTCGTCCTTCCAGAACCGGTAGTCCTTCTCCGAGCGGTTGATGATCAGCTCGGCCCCCATCCGACGGCAGATTTCGGCCTTCTCCTCGCTCGACACCACGCACACCGGTACGGCGCCGCCGTTGAGCGCGTACTGCGTCGCGAAGCCACCCAGTCCGCCGCTCGCACCCCAGATCAGGATGTTGTCGCCCTGCTTCATGCCGGCGCCGTTGCGGCTGACCAGCTGGCGGTACGCCGTGGAGTTCACCAGGCCGGGGGAGGCGGCCTCCTCCCAGGTCAGGTGAGCCGCCTTCGGCATCAGCTGGTTGGACTTCACCAGGGCGATCTCGGCCAGGCCGCCGAAGTTCGTCTCGAAGCCCCAGATGCGCTGCTCGGGGTCCATCATCGTGTCGTTGTGCCCGTCGGGCCCTTCGAGCTCGACCGACAGACAGTGCGCGACGACCTCGTCGCCCGGCTTCCAGGTGTGGACACCGAGGCCGGTCTTCAGCACCACGCCGGACAGGTCGGAGCCGACGATGTGGTACGGAAGGTCGTGCCGTTTGGCGAGCGGGCTGAGCCGTCCGTAACGCTCGAGGAAGGCGAAGGTCGGCATCGGCTCGAAGATCGAGGTCCAGACGGTGTTGTAGTTGATGGCGCTCGCCATCACCGCCACCAGCGCCTCACCTGGTCCGAGCTCGGGCACCGGCACCCGGTCGACGTGGAGCGACTTGCGCGGGTCCTTCTCCTTGGCGTCCAGCCCCTCGAAGAGGTCGACCTCGTCCTGGTGGACGGTGGCGGCGCGGTAGCTCTCGGGCACCTCCAACGCGGCGAAGTCCTCCGTGGGGGCGGTGCCGGACGAGATGGCCTCGAGGATCTGCTGCACGGGTCGTCTCCAGGTGTCGGGATCGACGGGTGGGGTGCTCGGCACCCTAGTAGCGCACGGCCGACCCATGCTCGCGGTGTGACCGACGGCTCAGCCGCCGAAGTGGGCCTTCTCCGCGGCCGAAGTGGGACTTCTCCGCACGCGAGGTGGAGATTCTCCGGGGGAACTCCCACTTCGGCTCGGGGGAACTCCCGCCTCGGCCCGGGACAACTTCCACTTCGGCGGTCAGGTGGGTGAGGCGGGTTCGACCAGCTCGATGAGGACGCCGCCGGTGTCCTTGGGGTGGACGAAGTTCACCCGCGAGCCGCTGGTGCCGCGGCGAGGCTCGTCGTACACCAGGCGAAGGCCGCGCCCGCGCAACACGTCCGAGGCAGCGTCGACGTCGGTGACGCGGTATGCGAGCTGCTGGATGCCGGGGCCGTTGCGGTCGAGGAACCTCGCGATCGCCGAGGTCTCGTCCAGCGGCGCCAACAGCTGGATCATCGCCCCGGACGCGCCGCCGGCAGGTCCGACCCGGACCATCGCCTCGAGCACGCCCTGATCCTCGTTGACCTCCTGGTGCACCGTCTCCATGCCGAAGGTCTCGCGGTAGAAGGTCGTCGCCGCGTCCAGGTCTGCCACGGCGATGCCGACGTGGTCGATCGCGATGAAGAGGTCGTGTGGGAGGTCCACGGTCATGGAGACATCGTCGTACGACGAGGCCTGGGCCGGCGTGTGAGGTTTTCCTCAGCCGAGCCGGAGCACCGCGCTCGCGGACGGTGCGCGCCGCTGGGTATCGTCGACAGCGAAAGTTCGTCTGCTGGTGGGAGGCATCCTCATGTCCGGAAACGTCATCGTCGCCGGGGTCCGTACGCCGATCGGTCGCCTGCTCGGCGGCCTGAAGTCGATGTCGGGCGCGGAGCTGGGTGGTGTCGCCATCAAGGGCGCTCTGGAGAAGGCCGGGGTCTCCGCCGACCAGGTCGACTACCTGATCATGGGCCAGGTCATCCTCGCCGGCGCCGGGCAGAACCCCGCACGCACCGCCGGCATCCACGCCGGCCTCCCGCTCTCGATCCCGTCGATCACGATCAACAAGGTCTGCCTGTCCGGACTGAACGCGATCGCCACCGCCGATCAGCTGATCCGCGCCGGCGAGGCCGAGATCATCGTCGCCGGCGGTATGGAGTCCATGACGAACGCGCCCCACCTGCTGCCGAAGTCGCGCGAGGGCTTCAAGTACGGCGACGTCACCCTGGTCGACTCGATGGCCCACGACGCGCTCTGGGATCAGGCCACGTCGCAGGCGATGGGTGCCCTGACCGAGGACTACAACCAGGCACACACGAACCTGACCCGCGAGGAGCAGGACGCCTTCGCCGCCGCCTCCCACCAGAAGGCCGCCGCGGCTTGGAAGAACGGCGTCTTCGACGACGAGGTCGTCCCGGTGTCGATCCCGCAGCGGAGGGGTGACCCGATCGTCGTCTCGCAGGACGAAGGCATCCGCGGCGACACGACCGCCGAGTCCCTCTCGGCCCTGCGCCCGGCGTTCCGCAAGGACGGCACGATCACCGCCGGGTCCGCGTCGCAGATCTCCGACGGCGCGGCGGCGGTCGTGGTGATGAGCAAGGCCAAGGCCGAGGAGCTCGGCCTGGAGTGGCTCGCCGAGATCGGTGCGCACGGCATGGTGGCCGGCCCGGACTCCACGCTGCAGCTGCAGCCGGCCAACGCCACCCAGAAGGCCTGCGACAAGGAGGGCATCAGTCCCTCCGACCTCGACCTGGTGGAGTTCAACGAGGCGTTCGCAGCCGTCGGCATCGACTCGACGCGGGCTCTGGGCCTGGACGAGTCGAAGGTCAACGTCAACGGCGGCGCGATCGCGCTCGGCCACCCGGTCGGGATGTCCGGCACCCGGATCGTGCTCCACCTCGCGCTCGAGCTGAAGCGTCGCGGTGGTGGCGTCGGAGCCGCAGCACTCTGCGGTGGTGGCGGACAGGGCGACGCGCTGATCGTTCACGTCCCCGCCTGAGGTGGGCTCTCGTCTTTCAACGCAGCGCGACCACGGCGACGGCCATGTCGTCAGGGACCTGGTCTCCCGCGCCCGCAACGGTGACCCGCGTGCCGTCGCGCGGCTGATCTCGCTCGTCGAGGACGAGTCGCCGCTGCTGCGCGAGGTGACGGCTGCGCTCGCGCCGCACACCGGCCACGCGAAGATCGTCGGCATCACCGGCTCGCCCGGGGTCGGCAAATCCACGTCGACGGCCGCCCTGGTCGGGCGGCTCCGCTCGACCGGCCAGCGCGTCGGCGTCCTCGCGGTCGACCCGTCGTCGCCGTTCTCCGGCGGCGCGCTGCTGGGCGACCGGGTTCGGATGCAGGACCACGCGCTCGACCGCGAGGTGTACATCCGGTCGATGGCCTCGCGAGGTCACCTGGGTGGGCTCGCCTGGAGCACACCTCAGGCGATCCGCGTGCTCGACGCGGCCGGCTGCGACGTCGTCCTGATCGAGACCGTCGGCGTCGGACAGAGCGAGGTCGAGATCGCCGGGCTCGCCGACACCACGCTGGTCCTGATCGCGCCCGGCATGGGCGACGGCATCCAGGCCGCGAAGGCGGGGATCCTCGAGATCGGTGACATCTATGTGATCAACAAGGCCGACCGGGACGGCGCCGACACGCTGCGGCGCGAGCTGCGCTCGATGCTGGCCCTGGCCGAGCGCACGGAGGGTGACTGGAGGCCGCCGATCGTGAAGACGGTGGCCTCGAAGGACGACGGTCTCGACGAGGTCGTCACCGAGATCGACCGGCATCACGACTGGCTGGAGTCGTCCGGCGAGCTCGTCGTCCGGCGTACCCGGCGGGCCCGCGACGAGATCGAGGCGATCGCGCTCACCGCGCTCCGGGCGCGATGGGGCGACGTGCACGGGCGGTCCGAGCTCGACGACCTGGCCCATCGGGTCGCGGCGGGCGTGTCCGACCCGTACGCCGCGGCCGAGACGCTGCTCGCCGAGCTCTGAGGCACGCCGTACGCCGTGACCTGAGATGCGGCTCACCCGTTGCACCCTCGGCGCGCCTCCACCATCCTCTGGTCTAGTCCAGTTCGATGGTCGCTGACCTGCTCCTCTTCTCGGATGGAGATCCCCCGTCATGGTCAAGAAGCTCCTGCTCGTCGTCGTTGTGCTGTTCCTCGGGTTCTGGATGTTCACCGACCCGCATGGTCTCGCCCATGCCACCAAGAGCAGCGCCGGACAGACCTGGGACCTCAGCACCCAGATGTTCACGGCACTGATCAAGTTCCTCCACGCCCTCTGACTCCGGTGGCCTGGGCCGACCCGAACATCCGCAAGCACCTCCTCCGCGACGAGGGGGAGGTCATCGTCGACGAGGTGCATCACCACTGGGTCGTCTACCTGGTGCCGATGCTCGAGGCCATGCTCGGGCTCGTGCTGCTGGTGGCGGTCGGGTACGTCGACCTCGACTTGGGATGGGTCCCGTTCCTGCTGGCCGTCGCGATCTGGATGCACGCCGGCTGGAAGGCGCTGGGCTCGCACCGCGACCGGTTCGTGGTCACCAACATGCGGGTGTTCCGCGTGAACGGTGTGCTCTCGCAGAAGCTCGCAACCATGCCGCTCAGCCGGATCCTCGACATCACCGTGGCCAAGCCCCTGCACGGACGCGTGCTCGGGTTCGGTCACTTCGTCTTCGAGTCGGCGGCGCAGGAGCAGGGACTGCGCGACATCCGGTACGTCGGACGGCCCGACCAACGCGATCTGTCCATCCAACGGGTGGTCCAGCGCTCGGGTCTGCGCGGACCGAGGCACTGGAACTGACGCTCAGCCGAGGGCTTCTGTCCACCAGTCGATCGACGCACGCACTGCTGCCCGCGACTCGTCGATGTCGTCGACGGTCTCGAAGCCGTGGTGGACGCCCGGCACGTCGATGACGTCGATCGAGCGACCCGCGGCCGAGCAGCGCTCGAGCAGGTCGTCGGTGGCGGTGACGATCCAGTCGGAGTCGTGCTCGGGCCGCACCAGCAGCACCGGAACGGTCGAGGTGGCGGCCGTGTCGAGCGCCTGGGGCAGGTCGGCCTCGTCGAGGTCCGGGTCGGCGACCGCGGCGTACGTGCCGGCGACGGCGACCACACCCGACGGCACCGGGTCGAGGAACGAGCCCATCAGCAGGCCGCCGGCGGAGAAGAACCACAGCCCGACCCCGTCGCCGTCGACCCGCGGGTCGGAGCGCAGCGCCTCGAGCGCCGCTTGCACGTTGTCCCGGGCCGGGCCCAGCGAGTCGTCGTCGACGAAGCCGTGCTCGAACATCCCGCCCACGAGCCCCGCATGCGCGAGGAGCGCGCCGTACCCCCGATAGGCGGGCCACTGCGGGGGTCTCGCGGCGAGGTCCGGCGACAGGGGGCCGCCGTGCACCATCAGCACCGCCGGCGTCGGGGTCGGGCCGGGCAGGTAGAGGTCGAGGTCACCGGAGCGCACGGGCTCGACCGGCTCGTGGGGAAGGACGAAGGGCCGCAGGTACGGCGGGAGGTCGCTCGGGGCGCTGTTCATCGTCCGCCATCGCACCACGGACCGCCGACGTCGGTCACCCCGTTTAGAGTGCGCCCCATGCCGCGGCTCCCGTTCGACCCGATCGACGAGGCCGCGTTGCAGTGGGGCAAGCGGTGGGACGCCGTGCCGGCGATGCACGCGGTCACGTCCCTGATGCGGGTCCAGCAGCTGGTGCTCGGGCGGCTCGACGCGATCCTCAGGCCGCACGGGCTGACCTTCGCCCGGTACGAGGCGCTGGTGCTGCTCTGCTTCTCCTCACGTGGCTCCCTGCCGCTGGGGAAGATGGGGGAGCGGCTCCAGGTGCACCCGACGTCGATCACCTCGATCGTGCAGCGGCTCGAGGCGGACGAGCTCGTCACCCGGCGACCGCACCCTGACGACGGCCGGGCGATCCTGGCCGAGGTCACCGACGCCGGGCGGGCACTGGTCGAGGTCGCGACCGCCGACCTGGTCGGTGCCGACTTCGCGCTCGGATCCCTGTCCGACACCGAGCTCGCCGAGCTGTCCGCCCTGCTCCGCCCGGTACGCCGCGCGGCCGGCGACTTCGACTGAGCCGATCCGCGCGCGCCATGACCGATTCAGACGCCGTCCGCCGGGTGGGCCTGGCCCTGCCTCGCGCGTACGAGGTGGAGGTCCGGGGCCGATCCAAGTTCCGGGTGAGGCAGATCGTGTTCGTCGCGTTCTCGCGCGACGAGAAGGACATGGGCTTCGGCTTCCCCAAGACCGAACGTGACGGTCTGGTCGCCTCCGACCCGGAGACGTTCTACCTCCCGGGACAGTCGGACCTGCGGTACCAGTGGGTGTGCGCCCACCTCGACCGGCTCGACGACGACGAGATGAGAGAGCTGGTCATCGACGCGTGGCGGATGTGCACACCGCAGATGCTCCACGACCTGCCGGACCTGCCGGCCCCGACCGCCCACGCATGGGACCTGGTCGAGCGGCAGCAGTGGCACGACGTACGCCCCCTGCTGCATCCGTACCTCCACTTCGAGGACGGCGACCTGTCACTGCGCGGGCGCAACCAGGTGCTCGACCACCTGCGCGGACATCCCACGCCGAAGCCGCCGACGGATGTCGAGATCCGCGCCGGCCAGGTCTATCGCTGGCGGCGGTGATCGGGCCGGGCGCGACCCAGAGATGCTCACGATGAAAGTGCGCCGAAAGGTCACGAACCGCAGCTCTCGGGCCCACAATCGTGCGGTTCATGACCAATCGATGGTGGCTCGCGCGCGCGGTTAGGCGAATTTAGTAGGACGTCCTACTATTTGGGTCATGGTCTCCACAGGCTCGACCGACGACGGTGCTCGCTCGCGCTGGCAGGACCGCTACGACCGCTCACGGGTCCGCGACGCGGACTTCACGACCGTGTCGGGCATGGAGGTGCAGCCGGCGTACGGCACCGAGACCTCCGAGTGGCCCGGCGAGTTCCCGTTCACCCGCGGGCTCTACCCGACCGGCTACCGCGGCCGCACCTGGACGATCCGGCAGTTCGCCGGGTTCGGCAACGCCCAGCAGACCAACGAGCGCTACCGGATGATCCTGGGCCGCGGCGGTGGCGGCCTGAGCGTGGCCTTCGACATGCCGACCCTGATGGGTCGCGACTCCGACGACCCGAAGAGCCTCGGCGAGGTCGGCCACTGCGGCGTCGCCATCGACTCCGCGGCCGACATGGAGGTGCTCTTCGACTCGATCCCGCTCGAGGACGTCACCACGTCGATGACGATCAGCGGCCCGGCGGTCCCGGTCTTCTGCATGTACCTCGTCGCCGCCGAGCGCCAGGGCGCCGATCTGAGCAAGCTCAACGGCACGCTGCAGACCGACATCTTCAAGGAGTACATCGCCCAGAAGGAGTGGCTGTTCGGCCCCGAGCCGCACCTGCGCCTCATCGGCGACCTGATGGAGTACTGCGCCGAGGAGATTCCGGCGTACAAGCCGCTCTCGGTCTCCGGCTACCACATCCGCGAGGCCGGCTCGACGGCCGCACAGGAGCTGGCGTTCACCCTCGCCGACGGCTTCGGGTACGTCGAGCTCGGCCTGACCCGCGGTCTGGACGTCGACGTCTTCGGGCCCGGGCTGTCGTTCTTCTTCGACGCCCACGTCGACTTCTTCGAGGAGATCGCGAAGTTCCGGGCGGCCCGGCGCATCTGGGCGCGCTGGATGCGGGACGTGTACGGCGCCAAGACCGAGAAGGCGCAGTGGCTTCGCTTCCACACCCAGACCGCCGGCGTCTCGCTGACCGCCCAGCAGCCGTACAACAACGTCGTCCGGACCGGCATCGAGGCGCTGTCGGCGGTGCTCGGAGGCACCAACTCGCTGCACACCAACGCCCTCGACGAGACGCTCGCGCTACCCAGCGAGCAGGCCGCGGAGATCGCATTGCGCACGCAGCAGGTGATCATGGAGGAGACCGGCGTCGTCAACGTCGCCGACCCGCTCGGCGGCTCGTGGTACGTCGAGGCGCTCACCGACCAGATCGAGGCCGAGGCCAACGCGATCTTCGACCGGATCCTGGCCATGGGCGGGTCCGACCTCACCCATGCCGACTCCCAGGGCCTCGCCACCGCCACCCGCAACGGCGAGAACCCGGTCACCAAGGGCCTGCTGCGCGGCATCGAGGACGGCTGGTTCATGTCGGAGATCGCCGAGGCCGCCTTCCAGTACCAGACCGCGCTGGAGAAGGGCGACAAGAAGATCGTCGGCGTCAACGTGCACACCGACTCGATCACCCATGACCTCGAGATCCTCCGGGTCTCCCACGAGGTCGAGGTCGACCAGGTCCGCGAGCTCTCCGAGCGGCGTACGTCGCGCGACGACGCCGTCGTGAAGGCCGCGATCCAGCGGATGGTCGAGGTCGGCCGCACCGACGGCAACATGATCGAGTCGATGCTCGAGGCCTGCCGGGTCGAGGCGACGCTGGGCGAGATCTGCGACGCCCTGCGCGCCGAGTGGGGCGAGTACCGCGAGCCCGCACGCTTCTGACGCTTGTCAGGCATGGGGCGCTGACTGACCATCGTGGTGTGAGGTCGCGCCGGATCGGAGTGACCGCCCTCCTCCTGGTCGTGGCGGTCGGTGGCGTGGTGGCGTGGGCTCGGCACGACGACCCGGGCGCGCCGCGTGTGCCCGCCGCCACGACCTCCGGTGAGCCGCCGATCGTGCCGGGGACCATCGTCCACGTGGTGCCCGGCGTCGGGGCGACGAGGTTCCTGCCGCTGGGCAGCGCCCCGCGGGACGGGCGGACCTTCTCCGCCCAGCACGCCTACAACGCACTGGTGCTGACCTCGTCGAAGCTGAGCCCGATCCCGGCGACGGTGCGTGCGTACTACGGGGTGCTCCATGACGCGTCGGCCTCACCGGCCGTGCTCGACGTGCGGGTCTGGGCCTTCGTCGTGACCGGCGGGTGCGGGTCCGTCGGCGGACCACCATCACGTGGGGATCCGACGTCCTCGCCGTCACCCGGGAGGCAGTGCCGCCTCTGGGAGTTCGTCAACGCCCGGACCGGTCACGACCTCGGCGTGGTGTCCCAGGAGGTCCTCCCGGGCTGAGACGGAACGGGCCTCCCTAGGATGGCGACCATGACCCAGCAGCCGTTCAGCCGTCCGGGCGCCGTCGACCTGTCGGGGCTCAGTCGACCTGCGCCCACGTCCTCGGGCCCCGGGTCACCGGCCGCGACCACACGCGGCTCGTCGTACGCCGTCGACGTCACCGAGCAGAACTTCCAGACCGTGCTCGAGTCGTCGGTGACCGCTCCGGTGGTGCTGGTGTTCTTCTCGCCGAGCCGGGTGCCCGAGAGCACGACGTACGCCGACGAGGTCGTGGCTGCGGTCGAGGCGTACGACGGGCGCTTCCTCGCGGGTCTGGTCGACATCGATGCCGCACCGACCATCGCTGAGAGCCTGCAGATCCCGCAGGTCCCGCTGCTGATGGTGATCCTCGACGGACGCCCCGCGGCGCAGCCGATCCCGGGCGTGCTCAAGCGAGAGGAGATCGACACCCTGCTCAACCAGCTCGCGCAGGGACTCACGGCGCAGGGCATCACCTCGCGCCACCAGCCGCTCGCTGCCGCGGCGCCGGCGGGCGACGAGGGCGACGACGACGAGCCACAGGTCGACCCGCGGTACGCCGCGGCCCAGCGGGCGCTGGAGAACGACGACGTCGACGGCGCCGTCGCGGAGTACCAGCGACTCGTCGACGCCAACCCGGCCGACGCCGAGGCGGCCGCAGGGCTGGCGATGGCCAGGGTGCTGCAGCGGACCCAGGGCGTCGACCTGACCGCCGCCCGCGACGCAGCCGCGGCGAACCCCGACGACGTCGACGCGCAGACGCTCGTGGCCGACCTCGACCTGCTCGGCGGCCACGTCGACGAGGCGTTCACCCGCCTGGTCGACCTGGTACGCCGTGCCGCGGGCGACGAGCGCAACCAGGCGCGCGAGCACCTGCTCGGGCTGTTCGCGGCGGTCGGGAACGACGACCCGCGGGTGCTGCGTGGCCGGCAGAACCTCGCCTCGGCGCTGTTCTGAGGGAGCCTCGGTGTCGACGATCGTGTACTGCCACGCCCACCCCGACGACGAGGCGTCGCAGACGTCGGGAGCCATGGCCCGGGCCTCCGCCGAGGGACACCGCGTGGCCGTGGTCTTCGCGACCAACGGCGACCACGGCGAGGTCGCGCAGGACGCGATCGACGGCGAGACCGTCGCGGACCACCGGCGACGCGAGGCCGAGGAGTCGGCACGGGTGCTCGGGCTCGCCCGCATCGTCTGGCTCGGCTACTCCGACTCCGGGATGACCGGCTGGGAGCAGAACGACGCGGAGACGTCGTTCCACCGTGCTGACCTCGACGAGGCCGCCCGGAGCCTGGCCGACGTGCTCGACGAGGAGGACGCCGACTTCCTCGTCGGCTACGACTGGCACGGTGGGTACGGCCACCCCGATCACGTGCAGGTCCATCACCTGGTCCACCGCGCGGCCCCGCTGGCACGCCGTACTCCGCGGCTGCTGGAGTCGACGATGAACCGCACCGCCATGTCGCGACTCTTCGAGGGGGCTCGCACCGCCGGCATGGAGATGGAGTGGAGCCCCGACGACCCGATGGACGACGGGAACCCGCTCGGCACCCCTGAGGAAGAGATCACCTGGGACGTGGACGTCTCGGCGTACCTCCCGCAGAAACGCGGCAGCCTCGAGGCGCACAAGTCGCAGGCGAGCGACATCGACCAGTTCCTGTCGATGCCTCCCGAGGTGTTCGCCCGGTTCTTCGGCTCGGAGTACTACATCGAGCCCGGCGTCGCCGGACCGATCCGCCGCGGGTGGCCTTTCGGCGCCTAGCGCGTCGCGTCGGTCGAGCTGCCCAGGGCCGAGCGGCCGGCCTCGAGCCGCGCCACCGGCACCCGGAACGGCGAGCAGGAGACGTAGTCCAGCCCGACCTCGTCGAAGAAGTGGATGGACGCCGGGTCGCCGCCGTGCTCCCCGCACACCCCGAGGTGCAGGTCGGGGTTGCTCTGCCGGCCGAGGCGCGCGGCGTGGCGTACCAACCGGCCGACCCCGTCGACGTCCAGGGACTCGAACGGGCTCACCTGGAAGATGCCGTGCTCGAGGTAGCGGCTGAAGAACGACGACTCGACGTCGTCGCGCGAGAAGCCCCACGTCATCTGGGTGAGGTCGTTGGTGCCGAACGAGAAGAACTCGGCCGACTTCGCGATCTCGTTCGCGGTGACGGCCGCCCTCGGGAGCTCGATCATCGTGCCGACCTTGTGGGGTACGGCGTGCCCGCGCTCCCGCTCCACGTCGGCGGCGACCTCGGCCACCTGGCCCCTGACCAGGTCGAGCTCGGTGACGGCGGCCACCAGCGGGATCATGATCTCCGGCTGCGGGTCGCCACCCGCCGTGATCCGGTCGGCCGCCGCCTCGAGGATCGCGCGGACCTGCATCTTGAACAGCCCCGGGATCACGATCCCGAGACGGACTCCTCGCAGGCCGAGCATCGGATTCTGCTCGTGCAGCCGCTTCACCGCGTCGAGCAGCTTCTGGTCGTGTCCGTCGAGATCGTCCTGGTCCTCCTCCAGGGCGACCTTGACCGAGAGCTCGGTGTAGTCGGGGAGGAACTCGTGCAGTGGGGGGTCGATCAGCCGGATCGTGACCGGCAGCCCGTCCATCGCCTCCAGGATCCCGCGGAAGTCGTCGCGCTGCATCGGCAGCAGCTGCGCCAGCGCGGCCTCCTGACCGGCCTCGTCCTCCGCGACGATCAGGTTCTCCACGAGCTGACGACGCTCGCCGAGGAACATGTGCTCGGTGCGGCACAGGCCGATGCCCTCGGCACCGAACCGTCGGGCCCGCGCCGCGTCCTCGGGGGTGTCGGCGTTGGCGCGCACCCGGAGTCGTCGTACGTCGTCGGAACGCGTCATCACCCGGTCGACGGCCTGCACGAGGTCGTCGTCGATGTGCTCGCCCTCGAGGAAGCGCATCACCACGGAGTCGGTGACCGGTACGGACCCGAGGAAGACCTCGCCGGTGGTTCCGTCGATCGAGATGACGTCGCCCTCGCGGATCGGCTCGCCGCCGCGGACCTTGGCGCGCTTCTTCTTCGAGTTCACGTCGAGCGACTCGGCGCCGCAGACGCAGGTGCGGCCCATGCCACGAGCCACGACGGCCGCGTGCGAGGTCTTGCCGCCGCGGCTGGTCAGGATGCCCTTAGCGGCGACCATGCCGCGGAGGTCGTCCGGATTCGTCTCCTTGCGGACCAGGATCACGTCCTCGCCACGCTCGGCCCACTCGACCGCGGTGTCGGAGTCGAAGACCGCCTTGCCGACCGCGGCGCCGGGGGAGGCGTTCATGCCCTTCGCGATCAGCGACCGCTCGGCCTTCTCGTCGAAGCGCGGGAACATCAGCTGCGCGAGCTGGGCACCCGTGACCCGGCGGAGCGACTCGTCGGTGTCGATGAGTCCCTCGTCGGTCATGTGTCGGCCGATCCGGAACGCCGCCCCCGGCGTCCGCTTGCCGACCCGGGTCTGGAGCATCCAGAGCTTGCCGCGCTCCACGGTGAACTCGATGTCGCACATGTCGCGGTAGTGCTTCTCGAGCGTGTTCATGATCGTGAGCAGCCCGTCGTACGACGCCTTGTCGATCTGCTCCATGTCTGCCAGCGACACGGTGTTGCGGATCCCGGCGACGACGTCCTCGCCCTGGGCGTTCTGCAGGTAGTCGCCGTACACGCCCTGGTTCCCGGACGCCGGGTCGCGGGTGAAGGCGACGCCCGAGCCCGAGTCGTCGCCGCGGTTGCCGAACACCATCGCCTGCACGTTGACCGCCGTACCCATGCCCTCGTCGATGCGCTCCTGGCGGCGGTAGAGGGCGGCGCGCTCGGTGTTCCACGAGTCGAAGACAGCGCGCATCGCCAGCTCGAGCTGCTCGCGCGGGTCCTGCGGGAAGCCACGGCCGGCGTGCTCGTGGATCGCCTGCTTGAAGGTCTCGACGAGGCCACGGAGGTCCTCGACGCCGAGGTCGGTGTCGGAGGTGCTGCCGCGGTCCTTCTTCAGCCGGTCGAGCGCCTTCGAGAAGACCTCGGAGTCGATGCCGAGCACGGTCGCGCCGAACATCTGGAGCAGCCGGCGGTAGGAGTCCATCGCGAACCGCTCGTCGTGGCTCTGCTCGGCCAGGCCGCGCACCGACTCGTCGTTGAGGCCGACGTTGAGAACCGTCTCCATCATCCCGGGCATCGAGACCGCGGCGCCGGACCGGACGCTCACCAAGAGCGGGTCACCGGGCTCGCCGAGCCGGCGGCCCATCTGCTTCTCGAGCGACTCCAGGTGGGCGTCGATCTCGCCGGCGAGGCCGTCGGGCAGGTCGCCGACCTCCAGGTAGGCACGGCACGCCTGCGTCGAGATCGTGAACCCCGGGGGCACCGGCAGACCCAGGTTCGTCATCTCGGCGAGGTTGGCGCCCTTGCCACCCAGCAGGTCCTTCTGGTCCTTGTCGCCTTCGGTGAAGTCGTAGACGTAGGTCATGCGCCGATCCTTCCTTGTTACCTGCCTCCCGTCATCACCGGTTCACCCGGAGCCGCCGCTCTCGACGTACGCCGTACCGCCGCCGGCCGCGAGGTTGGCGAGGGCCGACTCGATGCGTCGTGCCGTGAAGTCGGCACACCGCTCGCGCACCTGCTCGACGGTCGCGAACTCCGCGGCGCGGATCTCGCGTGCCTGCATCACGATGCCGTCGGCGAGCTCCGCGTCGTGCTCACCGCCGTCGAAGACCAGGCACACCGCGTCGTCCCAGCCGCCCCAGGGCGGGAGCCAGTCGGTGAGCAGCAGCCGCCCGGCCTCGATGTCCAAGGACAGCTCCTCGAGCACCTCGCGGCCGGCGGCCAGCCGTGGCGACTCACCGACCTCGACCACACCGCCGGGGAGGTCCCAGTCCTGCTTGTAGGTGAGTCGGCAGATCAGGACCCGGCCCTCGCGGTCGCGCACGAGCAGCTGGCTGATCGCGCGCTTGCGTGGAAGGAAGGAGTTGAGCAGGGCGCGGAAGCCCTCGGGTTCGGTGATCGGCGGGTCCGACTCCAGGCGGGCCAGGACGACGTACCCCGTGGTCTCGGCACGATCACCGGTGCCGGGCTCCACTCGGCGTATTCCTTCGCGGCGCAGGCCGCTCCGTGTGGCCACCCGCAGGGATGCGTCGTTGCCCGGCTCGACCTTCGCCTCTACGCGCCAGTACCCCAGCCCGCCGTCATCGGCCGGGCTGAGGGCGTAGTCGGCGAGGAGCCGGACCGCCCGTGTGGCGTAGCCGCGGCCACGGCTCCCGCGGAACAGCGCCCAGGACAGCTCACCGACGCCGTCGTCGCGACGTCGGACGTCGACCGTGCCCACGAGCCGGCCGTCGGCCTCGACGGCGAAGCCCACGACCGCGCGTTCGTCGACGTACGACGCGTGCCAGTCGGCGATCGCCCGCCGCTGCGTCTCCTCGGTGACGGCGTCGGGTGGCCAGCCGAACCAGTGCGCGATGAGCTCGTCGTGACCCGCCACTGCGACGGCGACGTCGTCGTCCCGCCAGGGGCGGAGCGTGACGTCACCGTCGCTCAGTACGGGCTGCGGGTCGTTCACGCCCCGACCATAGCCACGCTTTCGTCGGCGCCGGCGGTACCTCCCCACCGGCGACGAGGACGACCTCCTCGCCCACACCACCGAGGTGTGCCGGCCGGTGGCCGGCTGAGGCCCGGACGGGGCCCGGACGGGCCCCGCCGTCAGGCCCCGGTCACAGCCAGCCGACCCGCGTCGCGGCCGCCACCGCCTCGAGCTGCGACCTCACGGAGAGCTTGCTCAGGACGGCGTGGACCTGCGATCGCACGGTGGCCTCGGACACCACCCACAACTCCGCGATGCGGGGCACCGTCAGCCCGATCGAAAGAGCCCGCAGGACCTGTTGCTCACGAGGAGTCAGGCTCTCGAACGGCGCCAGGTCACGCCTCCGCGAGGCGCGATGCACGCGCAGCTGGTCGAGGAGACGCTCGCGCGCCCGTGGCGCCAGCACCTGCTCTCCCCGCGCGGCCGACATGACCACGGGCAGGAGCTCCTCGAAGGGGATCGCCTTGTCGATCGCGGCACAGGCACCCTGCTCGAGAGCCGACGCGATCCACAGCTGGTCCTTGGTGCCGGTCAGCACCAGCACGCGCGCCCCGGCCGCCACACACGGCGCGACCAGGTCCGCTCCGTCGCCGAGTGCGCCACCGAGGTCGAGGTCGAGGAGCACGAGGGCGGGCGGATCGGCCACGATGCGCGCGACGAGGTCGTGCCGATCGGTGACGGCGGCCACCACTGGATCGAACCCCTCGAGACGCAGCGCCACGCACAGGGAGTCCGCCATCAGTCGCTGGTCGTCGACGATCAGCACAGGAGGCCTGCGCGATGGTGGCGCCGTCATGAGGCCACGCCGAGGGGCGCGGAGGCGGCCCCGTCGAAGCTGGCCGCCGACGGCAGGGACATCACGAAGGTGGTCCCGGTGGCCGTCCCGCAGAGCTCGAGCTCGCCACCCTGTCGGCGCATGAGCTCACGAGCGATCGAAAGGCCGATACCCGACCCATGACTCTCGGGTCCACGGACGCCGCGGTCGAAGGGGGACCCCGCGGACGGGGAGGGCATGCCCGGGCCGTCGTCCGAGACCGTCACCTGGACGAGCCCGCCGGCCGTACGTACCTCGACCGAGACCCGCGCTCCCGGCGCGTGCTCGTGCGCGTTGACCAGCAGGTTCTGCAGGGCCGTGGCGACGTCGCCGGGTACGCCTCGTGCAAGACCCGGCCGCAGCGCGACGTCGATCCGGAGGCCGGCCGCTCGTCGTACGTCGGTCACGGTGCGCACCACCTCGGTCACGTCGAAGATGTCACCGTCGAGGCTCGAACCCACCAACATGTGCTCGAGGTGCGTGAGCTCGGCGAGGGTGGCGATCCGCAGCCGGTCCGAGGTCGTCGGGTCGAGCTCGTCCGCGTGCCGGTCGAGGGTGTACATCGCCGCGCGGATCCCGGCCAGCGTGCTGCGGGCGTCGTGGGTGAGCTCGTCGCGCCGTGCGTCCCGGCTGACGACCTCGCCGCGAACGTCGGCGAGCTCTCGGCTCAGGTATTGCGTAGCGTCGTTCTCCTCCTGGGCCGCTCGGACCAGGTCCACCACGGCCGCGGTGGCGGCCAGGAACGCCACGGTGACCGTGAGCGTCACCGCCACGAGCGCGGTCTCCGGCCGCGCGGGGAGCCGGAACAGCTCGGCGATGCCCATGGTGGCGAGCAGTGGTGCCAACGGCTTCGCCCAGTCGTCGCGACGTCCCTTCACGACGGCTCCGATGGCCACCGTGAACCATCCGAGCGCGAGCGCGAGGACGACGCCACGGGCCAGCCCGAGCTGGAGTGTCGGCTCAGGAGGGAGCCGACGGTGCTGGGTCAGCGCGAGCAGCACGAGCACGGCCGCGGTGGTGCCCGCGAGCCACCCGATCTTGCGCTCGAGATGCGCCCGATCCGGGGCGTCGTCGCTCAACGCCACCGCCATCACGTAGAGGATCGTTCCCACGGTCAGGGCCCGTACGCAGGTCACCGTCGCCAAGGCGTTGCTCGGCTCGGACAGGGTCCGCACCAGGGTCGCCGAGGGCATCGAGATCCCGCCCATCAGCAACATGGCGAGGCCGCGCAGGCCGCAGTGGGACTCGCCCGTGATGCGCCACCGTGCCAACCGCAGGACCCCGGCGACCACGAACGCCGGAGCCGCGAGCGCCCGGATCATCGCCGTGGTCTCCAGCAGATGTGGCGTCGTGGTGACGCCGGTGACACCCACCACGCCGGCGAGCACAGCCGACGCCGCCATGGCCGCCAGCACGACGACGATCGGTCCGGAGACCTTCGGCCGCACCAGCATCGATCGGATCGTCCCCCTGAGATCCCCGTGGTCCCCCCGGGACCATCGCGCTCTGAGGGTGCCCGCGCATCCGTGAAGAGTCAAGGCGCCCGCGTGCCGGGCCGGTAGTCCCAGCGGGCCACGAGGCGGGTGAGGCGCCGACGACATCAACAGATTTACCGATGACGGGCCCGCACGCGGGGCCAAGCATGAACGCGGTCCGCAGGGGGCGGACCGGCCAGGCGAGAACCTGGCGGGGAGGAAGGAACCCACTTCATGAAGAGCATCGTCAGGAGGGTGGCGCTGCCGATCGGGGCCGCAGCCGTGCTCGGGTGCAGCGGCTTCGCGTTCATGGCCGTCAACGGTGTCCCCGAGTCGCGGGCGGGCGCCGGGGAGTCGGCGATCTCCGGATACAACGTCAGCAACATCCACTACACGTACGTCGACAGCATCGGTAACCCGCACCTGAACTACATCAAGAGCGTGACCTTCACCCTGGACCACCAGGCATCCCGGGCGTCGGCGCAGATCCACGTCAACCAGGCCACCCCGTGGTTCGCCTACACCGACTGCGGTAGCCCGGACGGTGGCTACACGTGGACCTGCAGCAACACGAACAGCGGGGCTGCCGCCCTCGCGTACTTCCCCGGCGGCGCTCCGGCCTCCGACATGTTGAACGTCTCGGCGGCCCAGTAGTCCGGGTCTGTGGGACCCGGCGGTTCGGGTCCCACGGCAGTCGGGGATCGGATCCAGATGACATCTCACGAGCTCAGCGCGCCGGGAGCGCTCGCACGCGCCGGAACGGTCGCGCCCAGGGGGCTGCGCGTCTGCAGCCGGAGCGTGGTGAGGTGGCTGATGGGGATCGCCGCGGCGGCGGTGCTGTGGGCCTTGCTCGCACCCGCCGCCCTCGGCGGCCCCGCGTCGTACGTCGTCACGGACGGCACCAGCATGCTGCCGCACTTCCACGGCGACGGTCTGGTGGTCACCCATACTCGCGCCTCGTATGACGTGGGCATGGTCGTCGCCTACCACAACGCCCAGCTCCACGCCGTCGTCATGCACCGGATCGTCGCCCTGGACGGCGATCGCTACGTCTTCAAGGGCGACAACAACGACTTCCGCGACCAGTACCACGCCCGGCGGTCAGACCTGGTCGGCCAGGAGTGGCTGTACCTGCCGGGAGCCGGTCGCTACCTGCAGTGGCTGAGGTCACCACTGTTCTTCGGAGGGCTGGTCTTCGCGATCACCCTGCTCGGGGTACGCAAGCCCCGGATCCCTCGCCGTAGGAGGAGACACCATGCGTCATAAGCAGCGTGACAGCCAGCTCGCGTCCGCCCGGGTGCGGACGGACGAACCGGCGGTCAGCCGGGTGGAGACCATCACCGCGCTCGCAGTCGTCGCGATCGTGGCCCTGGCCCTGGTGGCGATCGCCTGGTCGATGCCCACGAGCCGCTCCGACGAGAAGTCCGTGCCCTACCGCCAGTCGGGCACGTTCGGGTACCACGCCGCGGCTGACTCTGCGGGGACGGTGTACGGCGACGAAGGCGTACGGACCGGGGATCCGATCCTGGTCCCGCTGGTCGGGCCGGTGACCGCGACATTCGACTACCGGCTCGACGCCGCCGGGGCGAAGCGGGTGCACGGGACGTCGCAGATGGTGGCGACCGTGCAGACCGCCGGTGGCCTGTCGCGGGACTTCCCGGTGGCGACGAGTGCCAGGTTCTCGGGCTCGAGAACCACGATCACGGGCCAGCTGCCCCTTCGGGCGATCCTGGCCTTCGTCGGCCAGGCGCAGCACGACGCCGGTGCCACCGATACCAGCCCCAGCACGCTGACCCTGACTCCACAGGTCACCGTCCACGGCACCGCGCACGGGCAACGGTTCGGTGACCATTTCGGTCCGCAGCTCACCTTCGACGTCGACGGCTCGAACCTCCGGGTGGCGCCGCCCGACGGGGCGACGGACGTCCAGTCCGAGCTCGCACCCACGGCCACAGGCAAGGCCACCTACCGGGTCGTGGTGACGAACCGGATGCCCGTCCTGCCGCTGCCCGTCTCCGTCGTACGCACTGCCGGCCTGGGGGTGGCAGTGCTCTGTGCGCTGATGGCGTTGTGGCTCGCCAAGCCGCTGCTACGCACCAGTGGGCCGCGCGGAGAGGTGACGCGGATCCGAGCCCTGTACGGCTCGCGCATCGTCGAGGTCGGGACACTGTCGCTCCGCGACGGACCGATCGCGGACGTCGCCGGGATGGATGCTCTCGCGGAGATCGCCAAGCGGTACGAGTCGATGATCCTCCACGTCTCGGCGCCCGAGGCCTACCTCGTGTGGGACAACGGGATGCTCTATCGCTACCGGCCGGTCACGACGTTGCATCCCGTCTCGGAGCACGTCGCCCGGGAGGCCTAGGCAGCGGGGGCGGCGCCCGGTCCCGGGATGGCGAAGGCGTGAGCGAGGGCCAGGTCGGTCGCCCGGTCGGGCGTGACCCGGCCGAGACAGGCGGAGAGGGTCAGTCCCTCGATGAGCGCGATCATGGTGCTCGCGGCGTCCGACCGTGGTTCCGGTACGTCGAGCAGATCCAGCACGCGACCGACGGTGGTGGCGAGCTCCTTCTCGCGGTCCGCGAGGTATTCCTCGAGCGCCGTCCGGCGGTCCTCTTGTCCACGATGTTGTCCGCCGGGGCGAGAGCGATCGGGCCAGTCGGGTGCGGAGATGCCGTCGTCGTACCCGCGCTGGGCGATCCCGAACTCCTCCCTCAGCTGGCCGGGTCGCTCGAGCCCGCTGGATCGAAGCGCGCAGGCCGCGACGAGCTTCAGCCAGACCAGCTCCTCGTCCAGGTGGGTCTCGTCCTCGGGCATCAGCGACCGGACCAGGAACGCGACCGCCTCGCGCGGATCCTCGGTCCGTCGACCCAGGCGCCCGGCTCTGCGCCGGGATCGCACCTGGTCGGCGGCGAGCCGGGCGAGGTCGGCCCAGCCGGCCACAGAACGTCGGATGGTGTTGACACCGGTCCCGAGCTCGGAGGCCACCCGTCGCCGGGACAGGGCCTCGACGCCCTCGTCTCTCACGACCGCGAACGCGGCCTGACGGATGAACTCGAACCGACCCACGTAGTCGATGCGTCTGGGCATAGCTCCCTTCTTACGCCGATTGACGCGGTGGCGTCGGAGCTCTTCCACAGGCGGGAAAGGGCACCAGGTATGCCCTCAACCGGGGCAGGGCGGGTGGCGTTGTGAAACGCCCTGTGCCCCCACTGCGGGCTGCCGTTCACACGATGTGTGACAAGGTGTTCCACAACGGTGCCCTCGAGGTCTCCATGAGGGCACGCGGTGTTCCACAACGCACCTCCCACACCGCTGTTGTGGGCACAGGGTGTGCCCGAACCCACTCAGTCGCGGCGTAGCCAGATCGTGGCGAGCGGGGGCAGCACCAGCGTCGCGTGCGCGGGCTGGCCGCTCTCGCCGCCCTCGACCGCCGTCACCACCCCGAGGTTGCCGACGCCGGAGCCGGTGTACGTCGCGGCGTCGGTGTTCACCGCCTCCCGCCACTCGCCCGCGGCGGGCAGCCCGAGCCGGTAGTCGCTGTGCGGGACGGCCGCGAAGTTCGACACGCAGACCAAGGCGCTCCGCTCGCCGGTGGAGCCTGTCGAGACCCCGCGACGGATGAACGAGAACACGTTCCGCCCGGCGTCGTTGGCATCGATCCACTCGAACGAGTCGGACTCGTGGTCGCGCGACCAGATCGCGGGGGAGTCGGCGTACACTCGGTTGAGGTCCTTCATCAGCCGGTGGACCCCGAGGTGCTCCGGATGGTCGAGGAGCCACCAGTCGAGCTCCCGCGACTCGGCCCACTCCGACTCCTGGCCGATCTCGCCACCCATGAACAGCAGCTGCTTCCCGGGGTGTGCCCACATGAAGGCGAGGTAGGCGCGGAGGTTCGCCAGCTGCTGCCAGCGGTCTCCGGGCATCTTCCGCAGCAGAGAGCCCTTGCCGTGGACGACCTCGTCGTGCGAGAGCGGGAGCACGAAGTTCTCGCTGAAGGCATAGGTGAGGCCGAACGTCATCTGGTTGTGGTGCCACGACCGGTGGACGGGTTCGCGCTTGAGATAGTCGAGCGAGTCGTGCATCCAGCCCATGTTCCACTTGAAGCCGAAGCCGAGACCGTCGCTGTCGGTGGTGCGGGTGACGCCCGGCCAGGAGGTCGACTCCTCGGCGATCGTGGTCGCGCCGGGCACCCGCTTGTAGACGGTGGCGTTCATCTCCTGGAGGAACTGGACGGCCTCGAGGTTCTCGTTGCCGCCGTACTTGTTCGGGGTCCACTCACCCTCGGGTCGCGCGTAGTCCAGGTAGAGCATCGACGCGACGCCGTCGACGCGCAGCCCGTCGGTGTGGAACTCCTCGAGCCAGTACAGCGCGTTCGCGTAGAGGAAGTTCCGGACCTCGCGCCGGCCGAAGTTGAAGATGTGGGAGCCCCACTCCTTGTGCCAGCCGCGCTGCGGGTTGGGGTCCTCGTAGAGCGGGGTGCCGTCGAACCGCGCCAGCGCCCACGCGTCGGTCGCGAAGTGTCCCGGCACCCAGTCGAGGAGGACTCCGATGCCGTTCTGGTGGAAGGCGTCGACCAGCCGCCGGAAGCCGTCCGGCTCGCCGAAGCGCGAGTCCGGCGCGAAGTACGACGTCACGTGGTAGCCCCACGACCCGCCGAACGGGTGCTGCATCACCGGCATCAGCTCGACGTGGCTGAAGCCGAGGTCGGCGACGTACGGGACGAGCTCCTCGATGAGCTGGTCCCAGGTGAGCACGTCCCCGTGCCGCTTCCGCCACGAGCCGAGGTGCACCTCGTAGACCGACATCGGCTGCGAGACCGGCTGCTTCTCGGCCCGCGCGCGCATCCACGCGCCGTCGCCCCACTCGTGGGACGACTCGAAGACGCGGCTCGACGTCGCCGGGGGCATCTCCGCCCACGACGCCATCGGGTCGGCCTTCTCGCGCCACTCGCCGTCCGCGCCGAGGACCACGTACTTGTAGCCCGCGCCGACACCGATGCCCGGCACGAAGAGCTCCCACACCCCGGACTCGCCGAGCTGGCGCATCGGGTGCTCGCGCCCGTCCCAGGAGTTGAAGTCCCCCTCGATCCGTACGCCGCGCGCGCCCGGCGCCCAGACGGCGAACGACGTACCGGTCACGTCGCCGGTCGCGCTGCCGTCGAGGGGGCGGTAGTGGTGCACCCGTGCCCCCAGGACGGTCCACAGCAGCTCGTGCCGTCCCTCGTTCACCAGGTGCAGATCCATCTCGCCGAGCGTTGGCAGGAATCGGTACGGGTCGTCGACGGTGATCGCACCCTGGCCGTAGTCGACCTCGACCCGGTAGTCAGGCACGTCCGCTGGTCGAGGAGGGCGCTGTGCGCCGGTCTCGAGACCCCCTGCGGGGAGAACGCCCACCCAGACCCCGTCGTGCTCGTGCTCCATCGGCACCCGGACGCCGTCCGAGGTCACGACGGTCACCGTGCGCGCCAACGGCTTGTACATCCGGAAGGTCACCCCGTCGCCGTCCGGGTGCGGGCCGAGGATCGAGTGCGGGTCGCCGTACTCGCCACGGGTGAGCTGCTCGATCTGGCTCGTGGGTAGCCGGTTCATCGTCGCGCTCCGTCAATCTGACTCTGGGTCTCGAGATGGCCGGGGCTGAGCGCGGCCATGGGGATCGACAGCCAGGTCGGCCGGTTGCGGGCCTCGTAGACACATTCGTAGACGGCCTTGTCCGCGACGTACGCCGCGAGCAGGGTCTGCTCGTCGCCGGTCAGGTCGCGACCGGTGTACGCCTCGAGGAACGCCGCCTGGTTGCGCGCCGACCACTCCGCGGCGCGGAACGCACGCTGCTCGGCACCGTCGTCGCCGGTGGCCGCTGCGGTCATCGCCGCCGCGCGCGGTGCGTAGTCGAACGACCGCAGCATCCCGGCGACGTCGCGCCAGGGGGAGTCCGGCAGCACCCGCTCCGACAGCGGCTTGGCGGGCTCGCCCTCGAAGTCCACGATCTTCCAGCCCTTGGCGGTTCGCAGCGTCTGGCCCAGGTGCAGGTCGCCGTGCACGCGCTGGACGGCGCCGGACCCGATCGGCCCGACCGCCGCGAACAGGTCGCGAACGGCCGGCGCCAGCTCGGCCAGCTCGGGGACGACGGTGATCGCAGCCTCGAGCCGCTCGGTCATCGCCTTGGCGAGCTCGGCGTGGTCGGACGACGTGCGCTCGGAGGTCGGGAAGTGCTCGGCGAGCAGCTGGTGGATGTGTCCCACCGCCTCGCCCAGCCGCTGCGCCTCGGCCGCGAAGTCACCACCGACCTCGTCGGCGAACAGATCCGCCTCGGCGAACAGGTTGCGCACCGACGTGAGCGCCAGCTCCCACCCGTCGCTCGCGGTCCGCAGGAACTGCTGCAGCATCGCCAGCTGCAACACGGCGCCTCCCGCCGGCTGAGGAGGGCGCTCGGTGCGCGTCTCGAAGCCATCGGCGTCACACTCAATCCATCCCAGCAGTGCGGCAACGTTGTCCGACCCGGCCAGGGTCAGCTTCTCGTGGACCTCGATGTCCGGATTGGTGCCCGGCGTGATCCGCCGGAAGATCTTCAGCAGCGCCTGCTCGCCGAACGCGACCGACGAGTTCGACTGCTCGCCGGTGAACGGCGTCGACGGCGCGGTCGGGTCCAGCTCCTCGCCGGGGACCCGGTGGAACGTCAGCGGCCCGTCGGGCGGGTAGGCGAAGGCGCGGAGGTACGCCGCCATCGCCTCGCGGTCGTGGACGGCGTCGTAGGCGTGGGTCCAGCCCACGTCCGGGTCCTGCCACCAGCCGACGAACGCATGGTCGAGCCGGTGCTCCGGGTCCGTGTAGAGCACCAGCGGCACCTGGTACAGCTCCGTGTCGCCGTCCTGGTAGGCGACCGCGACGAGGTCGACCACGACCCGGGGGCCCTCGTCTGCGATCACGCCGATCCTGCGCGCCCCGGTCACACGAAGCCCGCGCCCCTTGCCACCGAACCATCGCGCTCCTTCGATGTACTCGGAGAGCTGGCGGAGGCCGTCGTTCGGGGTCACCGAGATCTCGCCCGACTCCCTGGTCTGGCCCGAGCTGGTCTCGTCTGTCACGTGGCGGTGACCTCCTCGGTCGGTGCGGTCAGCCGGAACCAGTAGAACCCGTACCCACCGAGGGTCAGGAGATACGGGAGCTCGCCGATCGCGGGGAAGGGGACTACGCCGAGAAGTTCCACGGGCACGTATCCCTCCCAGCGCCGCAGGTCCAGCTCGACCGGCTGTGCGAAGCGGGAGAGGTTGTTGACGCAGACGATCACGTCCGAGGCCCGGGCGCCGTGCTCGTCGGTGCTGGCGTGCTCGCGGGCGTAGGACAGCACGGAGGGGTTGGTGCCGCCGAGGTCGAGGAACCCGCCGAGTCCGAACGCCGGGTGCCCGCGCCGCGCGTGGATCATCCGCCGCGTCCACTGGAGCAGCGACGAGGAGTCCTCGAGCTGGGCCTCGACGTTCACGCTCTGGTAGCCGTAGACCGGGTCCTGGATCGCGGGCAGGTGCAGCTTGCCAGGGGTGGCCGAGGAGAAGCCGGCGTTCCGGTCGGGCGTCCACTGCATCGGCGTGCGTACGCCGTCCCGGTCACCGAGCCAGATGTTGTCCCCCATCCCGATCTCGTCGCCGTAGTAGAGGACCGGGCTGCCGGGCAGCGACAGCAGCAGAGCCGTGAACAGCTCCATCCGGTTCACGTCGTTGTCGAGCAGGGGAGCCAGCCGCCGCCGGATGCCGATGTTTGCCTTCATGCGGGGGTCCTTGGCGTACTCGTCCCACATGTAGTCGCGGTCCTCGTCGGTGACCATCTCGAGGGTCAGCTCGTCGTGGTTCCGCAAGAAGATGCCCCACTGGCAGTTGTCCGGGATCGGCGGGGTCAGCTCCATGATCTCCGAGATCGGGAACCGAGACTCGCGCCGGACGGCCATGAAGATGCGCGGCATCACCGGGAAGTGGAAGCACATGTGGCACTCGTCGCCGTCGCCGACGTACTTCCCGGTGTCCTCGTCGCGCTTGCCGCCGAAGTAGTCGACGACGTCCGCCGGCCACTGGTTGGCCTCCGCGAGCAGCACTCTTCCCGGGTACTTCTCGTCGATGAACCGGCGGACCATTCGCAGGAACTCGTGGGTCTCCGGGAGGTTCTCGCCGTTGGTGCCCGGGCGCTCGTACAGATAGGGCACGGCATCGAGCCGGAAGCCGTCCAGGCCCATGTCGAGCCAGAACGACATCGCCTCCAGCATCGCCTCGTGGACCTTGGGGTTGTCGAAGTTGAGGTCGGGCTGGTGGGAGAAGAAGCGGTGCCAGAAGTACTGCTGACGCACCGGGTCCCAGGTCCAGTTGGACGGCTCGGTGTCGACGAAGATGATCCGCGCGTCCTCGTACATGTCGTCGGTGTCGGACCAGACGTAGAAGTCGCCGTACGGCCCCTCGGGGTCGCTGCGAGACGCCTGGAACCACGGATGGGCGTCGCTGGTGTGGTTCATGACGAAGTCGATGATCACGCGCATGCCGCGCTGGTGCGCGGCCGCGACGAAGTCGCGGAAGTCGTCGACGGTGCCGCACTCGGGGAGGATCGAGGTGTAGTCGGCCACGTCGTACCCGCCGTCGCGCAACGGCGAGGTGAAGAACGGCGGCACCCACAGGCAGTCGACGCCGAGCCACTTCAGGTAGTCGAGCTTCTCGATGACGCCGCGGAAGTCGCCCGTGCCGTCGGCGTTGGCGTCGCGGAACGACCGCACGAGCACCTCGTAGAAGACCGCGGTCCGGTACCAGTCGCTCTGCTCCTGCTCCGCCGTCGACCCGACGATGCTGCTCTCGTTCCCGACCAGGGGCCCACCACCGACGTCACTCATCAGGTGCTCCGCACCGTCAGCAGATGGGCTGGCTCCGTGCCCGGGTCGAGCCGGACGTAGTTGTGCTGGCTCCAGTGCCAGTCCTGTCCGGTGATCTCGTCGTGGACGGCCAGGCTGTCGTGCCAGTCGAGGCCGAGCGCCGGTAGGTCGATGTGGACCATGGTCTCGCGCGCCGCGTGCGGGTCGAGATTGATCACGACGATGACCAGGTCGTCCCCGGCCTGCTTGCTGAACACCAGCACGTTCTCGTCGTCGCTGGAGTGGATGACGAGGTTGCGGAGCTGCTGCAGCGCCGGGTGGGCGCGGCGTACGGCGTTCAGCGCCGTGAGGTACGGCGCCAGGGTGCGGCCATCCGTCTCCGCGGCGTCCCAGTCGCGGATGCGGATCTGGTACTTCTCCGAGTCGAGGTACTCCTCGCTCCCCGGCCGCACCGCGACGTGCTCGAACAGCTCGTACCCGGCGTACACCCCCCAGCTCGGGGACCCGGTGGCCGCCAGCATCGCTCGCACCTTGAACGCGGCCGGCCCGCCGTACTGGAGATAGGCGTGGAGGATGTCGGGGGTGTTCACGAAGAAGTTCGGCCGCATCAGGTGGCTGGTCTCGTGGGAGACCTCGCGGAGGTAGTCCTCGATCTCCCACTTGGCCGTGCGCCACGTGAAGTAGGTGTAGCTCTGCTGGAAGCCGATCGCGCCCAGCGCCGACATCATCGCCGGACGGGTGAACGCCTCGGCCAGGAACAGCACGTCGGGGTCGGTCCGCCGGATCTCGCGCAGCATCCACTCCCAGAACGCCACCGGCTTGGTGTGCGGGTTGTCGACGCGGAAGATCCGCACGCCGTGCTTCATCCAGTGCCGGACGACGCGGAGGACCTCCCGGCAGATGCCGGTCGGGTCGTTGTCGAAGTTCAGGGGGTAGATGTCCTGGTACTTCTTCGGCGGGTTCTCGGCGTACGCGATCGTGCCGTCGGCCTGTGTGGTGAACCACTCGGGATGTGACGTCACCCAGGGGTGGTCAGGGGCGCACTGGAGCGCGAGGTCGAGCGCGACCTCGAGGCCCAGGCTGTTCGCGCGGGTCACGAACCCGTCGAAGTCCTCCAGCGTCCCGAGGTCGGGATGGACCGCGTCGTGGCCGCCGTCCTTGTTGCCGATCGCCCACGGTGAGCCCGGGTCGTCGGGGCTCGGGTCGAGGGTGTTGTTGGGTCCCTTGCGGTTCACCTCGCCGATCGGGTGGATCGGCGGCAGGTAGATCACGTCGAAGCCCATCGAGGCCACGGCGTCGAGCCGCTTGGCCGCCGTCGTGAACGTGCCGCTGACCACCGTCCCCTTCTTCTTGTCGTACGTCGCGCCCTCCGACCGCGGGAAGAACTCGTACCAGCTCCCGTACAACGCGCGGGGTCGGTCGGCGTAGAGGGGGTAGGGACCCTCGACGGTGAGCAGCCGACGGATCGGGTGCGCGTCGAGGACGGCGACGAGGTCGGGGGACTGCAGGGCGGCCAGCCGCGCCTCGACCGGGCGGGAGGCGTCGCGCGCTGCGGACGCCGCGCCGGCGACGACCTCCTTCTCGCGCGCGTCGAGCCCGGGGTCGGCTGCCACCTCGTCGAGAAGCAGCCCGCCCTCGGTGAACATCAGCTCCACATCGACGCCGGCCGGGATCTTCAGCCCGGCCGCGTGCTCCCAGGTGGCGAGTGGGTCGGACCATGCGTCGATCTCGAAGGTCCAGGCGCCCTCGGAGTCGGGGGCGACCCAGGCGACGTACCGGTCCGGGACCTCCCCGTCGGGCTGCATCCGCACCGGCGGCCGCCGCGAGCCGTCGGGGGCGACCAGCACCACCTCCGCGCCCACCTTGTCGTGTCCCTCGCGGAACACGGTCGCCGAGACGGGCTGTGGCTCACCCGCGGTCGCCTTCGCGGGGAGCCGACCGAGATCGACCAGAGGCATCACGCCCATGATGGGGATACGACCGACCATGCTCGTCACCCTTCCGAATCGGCCACCGGCACGCAAGGCGACGTCGGTGGTTCCGGAAGGCGCTCTGCGCCTGTCTCGACACCACCGGACCGAACCACTCGAGCCCGGGCCGTGACGGACCTGACCGTCAGCCCTCCGGGTCGACGTCGTACGAGGCAAGGAGAGGGCTCCGGCGCGCCCATCGCGGGGATGATTGGAACGATCAAGTCGATCTCGGCTACCGTCCTCGGGTGCGTGCGATCCGTCGTTTCACCGTCCGTCCGGTCCTGCCCCCGCCGCTGTCGGCGCTCGGCGATCTCGCCGGGAACCTGCGGTGGTCGTGGCACCCACCCACCCAGGACGTCTTCGCCGAGGTCGACCCCGAGATCTGGGAGTCGACCAAGCGCGACCCGGTGCGCCTTCTCGGCGCGGTGAATCCCGAGCGGCTCGAGGACCTGGCCTCCGACCAGGGCTTCCTCGACCGGCTCGGCTCGGCCAAGGCCGACCTCGACGCCTACCTCGGGGGCGAGCGGTGGTACAGCCGCAGGGCCGGCGACGAGGCGCCCACGCGGATCGCCTACTTCTCCCCGGAGTTCGGCATCACCGCCGTGCTGCCGCAGTACTCCGGCGGCCTCGGCATCCTGGCCGGCGACCACCTCAAGGCGGCCAGCGACCTCGGCGTACCCCTGGTCGGCGTCGGCCTGCTGTACCACGCGGGCTACTTCAAGCAGTCCCTGTCGCGCGAGGGCTGGCAGCTCGAGAAGTACCCCGTGCTCGATCCCGACGAGCTGCCGATCTCGCTGCTGCGGGAAGAGAACGGCGCGCGCGCACACATCTCCATCGCGATGCCGGGAGGCCCCGAGCTGCTGGCCAAGATCTGGGTCGCCCAGGTCGGCCGCGTGCCGCTGCTGCTGCTCGACTCCGACGTCGAGGGCAACCCCGACCACTACCGCGAGGTGACCGACCGACTGTACGGCGGCACCTCGGAGCACCGTCTGCGGCAGGAGATCCTGCTCGGCATCGGCGGCGTCCGCGCCCTGCGCGTCCACGCCCGCATCACCGGCGCCACGGAGCCCGAGGTGTTCCACACCAACGAGGGACATGCCGGTTTCCTCGGCCTGGAGCGCATCCGCGAGCTGACCGTAGAAGAGGGCGGGCCGAAGCTCGACTTCCCGACCGCGCTCGAGGTCTCCCGGGCCTCCACCGTCTTCACCACCCACACGCCCGTGCCGGCTGGGATCGACCGGTTCTCGCGGGAGCTGATCGAGCAGTACTTCGGCACGGCAGGGCCGGTCTCCGGCGTACCGCTGGAGCGCATCCTGGCGCTCGGCGCGGAGGACTACGTCGGCGGCGACCCGACCGTGTTCAACATGGCGGTGATGGGCTTCCGGCTGGCCCAGCGCGCGAACGGCGTCTCGAAGCTGCACGGACACGTGAGCCGGGAGATGTTCCACGGCTTGTGGCCGGCGTTCGACGAGGCCGAGGTGCCGATCACGTCGATCACGAACGGCGTGCACGCGCCGACGTGGGTGGGGCGCGAGGTCTTCGACCTGGCCGCGCGGCACGGCGCGAACGGCGACGCCGACGAGGTCGACTCGTTCTGGAACGCCGTCGACCAGACGCCGTCCGCCGACATCTGGTCGGTCAAGCGTCTGCTGCGCGAGCGGCTGGTGCTCGACGCCCGACAGCGGCTGCTGAAGTCCAACCTCAAGCGCGGCATCCCGGCCGCCGAGCTGACCTGGGTCGACGAGGTGCTCGACCCCGACGTGCTGACGATCGGCTTCGCGCGCCGCGTCCCGTCGTACAAGCGGCTGACGCTGATGCTGCGCGACCCCGAGCGGCTCAAGCGGCTTTTGCTCCATCCCGAGCGGCCGGTTCAGCTGATCATCGCCGGCAAGGCGCACCCCGCCGACGACGGCGGCAAGAAGCTGATCCAGGAGATCGTCCGCTTCGCCGACGACCCCGAGGTCCGGCACCGCATCGTGTTCCTCCCGAACTACGACATCGCGATGGCGCAGCCGCTCTACCCGGGCTGCGACGTCTGGCTCAACAACCCGCTGCGCCCGTACGAGGCGTGCGGCACGTCGGGCATGAAGGCGGCACTGAACGGCGGCCTCAACCTGTCGATCCTCGACGGCTGGTGGGACGAGTGGTACGACCGCTCCAACGGCTGGGCGATCCCGTCCGCCGACGGCGTCGACGACCCCGACCGACGTGACGACCTCGAGGCGGCAGCGCTCTACGACCTGATCGAGAAGGACGTCGCGCCGCGGTTCTACGACGTCGACCACGACGATGTCCCGGGCCGCTGGATCGAGATGGTGCGGCACACCCTGAAGTCGCTCGGCCCCAAGGTGCTGGCGACGCGGATGGTGCGCGACTACGTCCGTCAGCTGTACACGCCCGCCGCCATCACCGGCCGGGCCCTGAACTCCGACTACAAGGGCGCCACCGAGCTCGCCTCCTGGAAGCAGCAGGTGCGCGCCGACTGGGCCGACGTGCGCGTCGAGCACGTCGAGAGCCACGGCGTCGGCGACAACCCCGAGGTCGGCTCGGTGCTGACCGTCCGCGCGTTCGTCGCGCTCGGCGGACTGACGCCCGACGACGTGGCGGTCGAGGTGGTGCACGGCGTGATCAACGGCGACGACGACCTCGTCGAGTCCACGGTCACCCGACTCGACCTGGCCGACAGCTACGACGGAGGCCGCTACCGCTTCGACGGCGAGGTACAGCTCAAGCGCGGCGGCGCCTTCGGCTACACCGTCCGCGTCGTACCCCGCCACAGCGTCCTCTCCTCCGCCTCCGAGATGGGCCTGGTCGCCCTCCCGTAAACGCCGAAGTGGTAGTTCTCCCAGGCCGAAGTGGGGGTTCTCCCGCCTCGAGATGGGAGTTCTCTCGGGGAGACGCCCACCTGGACAGCGGAGAAGTCCCACTTGGGCGGCGGAGAAGTCCCACCTCGGGTCAGACCTCGCGGACGACCACCACGGTGCGGCCGTCCACGGTCATGGACTCGCCGCGTTCGACCTCGGTTCCCACCGGGTGCTCGGGACACGTCGACACCACGACCTCGCCGTCGCGGACCCAGCTCTCCGACGGCATCGTCACCTTCACCGCGTCGGCGTCGGCGTTGAGCCAGATCAGGAACGAGCTGTCCCACAGCTGTTCCCCGCGGGGACCGGGGGAGCGGAGCGGGTCGCCGGTCACCAGCATCCCCACCACGGACAGCTCGTTGTCGGCCCAGTCGTCGCCGGTCATCTCACGACCCTCCGGGTGCACCCAGATCAGGTCCTTGCGGCCGCCCTCGATCGTCGGTCGGCCCTCGAACCAGTGCCGTTGCCGCAGCGCCGGGTGCTCGCGACGGAGCCGCAGCGCCGCCTTGGTGATCTCGTAGACGTCGAGCCACGCGTCGGCCGGCCGCCAGTCGATCCACGACACCTGGTTGTCCTGGACGTACGGGTTGTTGTTGCCGCCCTGCGTGCGACCGCGCTCGTCGCCGGCGGTGATCATCGGGACGCCGGTCGAGAGGCACAGTGTGACCAGCAGGTTCGCCGCCGTACGCCGGCGCAGCGCGTCGACCTCCGCATCGTCGGTCTCGCCCTCGACCCCGAAGTTCTGCGACCGGTTGTCGTCCGATCCGTCGAGGTTGAGCTCGCCGTTCGCCTCGTTGTGCTTCGACTCGTAGGAGACCAGGTCGCGCAGCGTGAAGCCGTCATGCGCGGTCACGAAGTTCACCGAGGCGTACGGCGAGCGCCCGTCGTCGGCGTACAGGTCGGACGAGCCGGCCAGTCGGGTCGAGACGGTCCGGATGCCGCTGGAGCGGCCGCGCCAGAAGTCGCGGACCGTGTCGCGGTACTGGTCGTTCCACTCCACCCACGACGGCGGGAACTCGCCCACCCGGTAGCCGTCTCCCGAGACGTCCCACGGCTCGGCGATCAGCTTGACGTGGCGGAGCGTGGGGTCCTGGTCGATCGCGACCAGCAACGGACTGGCCATGTCGACCTGTTGTCCGACCCGCGTGAGCGCGGTCATCAGATCGAAGCGGAAGCCGTCGACGCGCATCTGGGACGTCCAGTAGCGCAAGGAGTCGAGGATCAGGCGGAGAGCGAAGGGGTCGGAGGCGTCGACGGTGTTGCCGCAGCCGGTGACGTCCCAGTAGGAGTCGTCGAAGGCCTCACCAGCGGGGCGCGGGTCTCCGCGGTGGTAGAAGGCGCGGTCGTCGAACCCGCGGAACGACAGGGTCGGACCGTCCGTCCAGCCCTCCGCGGTGTGGTTGTAGACGACGTCGAGGATCACCTCGAGTCCCGCCGCGTGGAACGCCTTCACCATCTCCTTGAACTCGCGCACCTGCCCGCCGCGGTCGCCGGACGACGAGTAGCCGTGGTGGGGAGCGAAGAACCCGATCGTGTTGTAGCCCCAGTAGTTGGCCATCCCGCGCCGCATCACGCGGGGCTCGCTGGCGAACTCCTGCACCGGCAGCAGCTCGACCGCCGTCACGCCGAGGTCGCGCAGGTAGTCGGTCACCGCGGGCGTGGCCAACCCGGCGTACGTGCCACGCAGGTGCTCGGGCACGCGGTCGTGGAGCGCGGTCATCCCCTTGACGTGCAGCTCGTAGATGACGGTGTCGCGCCACCGGGTGTACGGGCGGTGGTCGTCGCCCCAGTCGAAGTCCGGGTCGTGGACGACCACCCCCTTCGGGACGTACGCCGCGGAGTCGAGGCGGCTGCGCCGGGCCGGCGAGCTCACGTCGTAGCCGAAGATCGCCGGGTCGTCGACCAGCTCGCCGCTGACCGCTCGCGCGTACGGGTCGAGGAGAAGCTTCTCGGGATTGAACCGCATCCCCATGTCCGGTGACCATGGCCCCTCGGCGCGGTAGCCGTAGCGCGTCCCGAGTGCCACTCCGGGGATCGCGCCGTGCCAGATGCCCAACGACACCTCGGTCAGGGCGTGCCGCGTCTCGTGGCCCTCCTCGTCGAGGAGGCAGACCCACATCCGGGTGGCGGCAGGCGCCCGCACCGCGAAGTTCGTGGCCTCCGCGTCGTACGACGCGCCGAGCGGCCAGGTGCGTCCGGGCCACACCGGCGCGGACTCGCCCGGTCGGCGCCAGGTTCCTGGGGTCACCCGCGACATTGTGACGGACGCTCGGCACAATGCCGGGAGGATCCCCCAGAGAGACGAGGCACACCCATGGCGGAGTTCGTGCGGCTCGAGGTCGAGGACGGTGTCGGGACCATCCGGCTCGACCGGCCGAAAATGAACGCCCTCAACGTGCAGGTCCAGGAGGAGATCCGCGCGGCCGCCACGGAGGCGAGCCAGCGTGACGACATCAAGGCCGTGGTCGTGTACGGCGGCGAGAGGGTCTTCGCCGCCGGCGCCGACATCAAGGAGATGGCCGACATGTCGTACGTCGACATGGTCAAGCGCTCCGGTGCGCTCCAGTCCTCGTTCACCGCGGTCGCCCGCATCCCGAAACCGGTCGTCGCCGCGATCACGGGGTACGCCCTCGGTGGCGGCTGCGAGCTCGCGCTCTGCGCCGACGTGCGCTTCGCCGCCGAGGACGCCGCGATCGGTCAGCCGGAGATCCTGCTCGGAGTCATCCCGGGTGCCGGCGGGACCCAGCGGCTGACACGTCTGGTCGGCCCGAGCCGGGCCAAGGACATCATCTTCACCGGTCGCTTCGTGAAGGCCGACGAGGCGCTGGCGATCGGCCTCGTCGACCGGGTCGTCCCGGCCGACCGGGTGTACGACGAGGCGCTGGCCTGGGCTCGGCAGTTCAGCAACGCTGCGACGTACGCCGTGCGCGCCGCGAAGGAGTCGATCGACCAGGGTCTGGAGGTCGACCTCGACACCGGTCTGGCCATCGAGCGGCAGCAGTTCGCAGCCCTCTTCGCCACCGAGGACCGCCGGACGGGGATGACGTCGTTCGTGGAGAGCGGGCCGGGCAAGGCGGAGTTCCAGGGCCGCTGAAGCTCGGCCAACCTCCTGCGAGGTGAGACTCGGCTGTGCCATCCTCGGGACATGACTCGAAGCACCCGTCGAGCCGGGACGCCCGACGACGCCGAGGTCGAGGAGACCAAGGTCGACCGCACGGCACAGGCGAAGGCCGCTGCGAACCAGGTGCGTGCGCGGATCGCCCAGCTGGTCTGGGTCGCGTGCTGCGTCGCCGCGCTGGTGCTGGCCGCGGGCGCGCTGTGCATCGCGCTCAAGGCGAACCCCGACAACGGTCTGGTGAAGTTCTGCATCGACACCGCGGACAAGCTCGACTTCGGGGTGTTCTCGCGGACCGACGGCGTCGCCCACTGGAAGGGTCAGAGCCACTCCGCGCTGACCAAGAACGCGGTCGTGAACTGGGGTCTGGCCGCGGTCGTCTGGCTGATCATCGGGCAGATCGTGGCCGGCATCATCCGCCCCCGCTCCGGTCGCGTTTCCTGAGATTCCGCCCAAATCACACGGCAGCCGTCGTGGGACTCTGGCATTTGCCGGGGTGGTGTGATGGGGTGCTTCGCGCGGGCCGGGGAGCGTCCCGCGTGAACTCGAACCCCCAGGAGGACTTCCGCACATGTCTGCTCGTTCACAGCATCTCAAGCTCATCGGCGCGGCCGGAGCGGCCGCGCTGGCCATCGGGACGATGGCCGGCCCAGCCGTCGCAGCGACCAAGGACCTCACGTACAGCTGCGCCACGCTCGGGCCCACCAACGTGACCTTCAACTTCGGCAGTCTGAAGACCAAGATGGTGGCCGGTCAGACGGACAAGCACGCCATGTCGCAGGTCATCCATCTCAACGCCGCGCAGGGCGGGCTCGCGAGCACCCTCGGCACCCACGTGAAGGGCACCCTGACTGCCAAGGGCGCGAAGAACACCATGCCGTTCTCGATGAAGATCCCGAACACCGCCTTGAACGGCGGCGCCCAGGACATCCCGGCCTCCGGGACCGGGACCATCCGTCCGCTCAAGGCAGGCAAGTGGTCCGTGTCGTTGGGCTCCATGTCGGCTGCACTGGTCCTCAGCGGCGGTGCGGGCGGAGACACCCCGGTGTCGGACACCTGCTCCGCACCCACCAACGGCACCCAGAAGCTGGGCACCATCACGGTGAGCAAGGACAAGTCGAAGACGGTGACGTCGGCCAAGTACAACACCACGAAGAACCAGGCCACCGGCACCGCCAAGGTGAAGGGTGCCAAGTTCAAGCTGGCCGGTACCGGCAAGGTGAAGTTCACCCTCAAGAAGGGGACTCACGTGCTCAAGTCCGTCAAGAGCAAGCTCAACAAGAAGGGGATCGCGAAGGTCCACTTCAAGCACGTGAAGCGGGCCGGGAAGTACTCCATCACCGCCAAGTTCGGCGGCGACAAGGGTCTCAAGGCCTCCTCCGGCAGGGCCTCGTTCAGGGTCAGGTGACTCACTGAGCTCGACGTAGGAACGGCCCCGGCGCCCTCGTGTGCCGGGGCCGTTCCGCGTCTCGGGCTCGGCTCGGCGACCGTGACAGTTTCACTGTGAGGGATGCCACCGCTGCCCGAGTTCCACGCTCGTCCGGGCTGCCGGTAGCCTCGCCAACACACCCCGATGACGACGCAGGACACAGGAGGGCCGTCGCGGCCATGAAGATCGCTGTCTGTGTGAAGTACGTGCCCGACGCCACCGGTGACCGGCATTTCGAGGACGACAAGACCGTCGACCGCGTGGGCGTGGACGGGCTGTTGTCCGAGCTGGACGAGTACGCCGTCGAGCAGGCGCTCCAGATCAAGGAGAAGGCCGAGAACCCCGACGACGTCGAGGTGACCGCGCTCTGCGTCGGGCCAGACTCGGCCCTCGACGCGGTGCGCAAGGCGCTCCAGATGGGAGCCGACCAGGGCGTGCACGTCGTCGACGACGCGATCGCCGGCTCGGACGCGATCGCCACGTCCCTGGTGCTGGCCAAGGCGATCGAGAGGGACTCCTACGACCTGGTGATGTGCGGGATGGCCTCCACCGACGGCTCGATGAGCGTGGTGCCGGCGATGCTGGCCGAGCGGCTCTCGCTGCCGCAGCTCACGCTGGCGTCGAAGGTCGAGACGCAGGGCGACCAGGTGCGCATCCAGCGCGACGGCGACGTCGCGACCGAGGTCGTGGGCGGCACGATGCCGATGGTCATCTCCGTGACCGACCAGTCCGGAGAGGCGCGGTATCCGTCGTTCAAGGGGATCATGGCGGCCAAGAAGAAGCCGCTCGAGACGTTGTCGCTGTCCGACCTCGGGGTCGACGTCGGCGACGTAGGTCTCTCCGTGGCATGGACCGAGGTGGCGGAGACCACCGCCCGGCCACCGCGCGAGGCCGGCGAGATCGTCACGGACGAGGAGGGCTCGGGCGCGAAGGCGCTGGCCGACTTCCTCGCTGCCAAGAAGTTCATCTGAGGCCCGAGACAGGGAGCTGCGAAGACAATGAGCGAGATCCTGGTGCTGGTCGACCACGCCGAGGGCCCAGAGGGTGTGTCGGTCAAGAAGCCGACCTACGAGATGCTCACCCTCGCCGCCCGCCTCGGCGAGCCGTCCGCGGTCTTCATCGGGCCGAAGGATCAGGGCTCCGAGGTCGCCGCGGCCGTCAAGAAGTACGGCGCCGGCACGGTGTACGTCGTCGACGATGAGGATCTGAAGGGTTACCTGGTCGCGCCGAAGGCCGAGGCGCTCCAGCAGGTGATGGAGAAGTCCGGGCAGAACGGTGGGCCCGGCGCTGTCCTGATCACCTCGTCGGCCGAGGGCAAGGAGATCGCCGGCCGACTCGCGATCAAGACGGAGTCCGGGCTGATCACCGACGCCGTCGACGTCGAGGCCGCGTCGGGTGGCGGTGACAGTCCGGCCACGACCCAGTCGGTGTTCGCGGGCAACTACACGGTCAAGGCGAAGGTCACCAAAGGCACGCCGATCATCACCGTGAAGCCGAACTCCACCGCCCCTGTCGAATCCGATGGCGCGGGCACGGTGGAGGAGGTCTCGGTGACCGTCTCCGACGCCGCCAAGGGCGCCAAGATCTACAAGGCCGAGCCGCGCCAGGCGACCGGTCGCCCCGAGCTCACCGAGGCCGCGATCATCGTCTCCGGCGGTCGTGGCACGGGTGGCAAGTTCGAGCCGGTCGAGGACCTCGCCGACGCACTCGGGGCCGCCGTCGGTGCCTCGCGTGCCGCGGTCGACTCCGGTTGGAAGCCGCACAGCTACCAGATCGGCCAGACCGGCAAGACCGTGTCGCCGCAGCTGTACATCGCCGCCGGCATCTCCGGCGCCATCCAGCACCGCGCCGGCATGCAGACCTCGAAGACGATCGTGGCCGTCAACAAGGACCAGGAGGCCCCGATCTTCGAGCTCGTCGACTTCGGCGTCGTGGGCGACCTGCACACGGTCCTGCCCGCGCTGACCGAGGAGGTCAAGCAGCGCAAGCAGTGAGCGCCGCGCTTCCAGTCGGCGCGAGGTGGCCCGACACCAAGCGCCTACGATCGCCCCATGAGCACCGACGTCATCGAGCTCGCGCGCCGGGCGCGGTTGACGTCCCGGAAGCTCGCCCTGGCGACACGAGCCACCAAGGATGCCGCGCTGCTGGCGATGGCCGACGCCCTGGACGGACAGGTCGACGAGGTGCTCGCGGCCAACGACGACGACGTACGTCGCGCGCAGGACGCCGGCACCGACGACCACATGATCGACCGCCTGCGACTGACCAGCGAGCGGGTGTCCGCGATGGCCGAGGGGCTGCGCGACCTCGCGCGCCTGCCCGACCCGGTGGGGGAGGTGGTGCGCGGCAGCACCCTGGCGAACGGGCTCGAGCTGCGACAGGTGCGGGTGCCGTTCGGGGTCGTCGGGATGATCTACGAGGGACGGCCCAACGTCACGGTCGACGCCGCGGGCATCTGTCTGAAGTCGGGCAACGCCGTCCTGCTCCGCGGCAGCAGCAGTGCGAGGGGCAGCAACGCCGCTCTGGTCCGGGTCCTCAGGGACGCTGTCGAGGACGCCGGACTCCCGGCCGACTGCGTCCAGCTGGTGCCGGCCGACTCGCGCGAGACCGTCAAGGAGCTGATGCGCGCCCGCGGACTGGTCGACGTACTCGTGCCGCGTGGTGGCGCCGGCCTGATCGAGTCGGTCATCGAGGAGTCGACGGTGCCCGTGATCGAGACCGGCGTCGGCAACTGCCACGTGTACGTCGACGCCGCGGCCGACCTCGACATGGCGCTGGCGATCGTGCTGAACGCCAAGACCCACCGCACCAGCGTGTGCAACGCGGCCGAGTCCCTGCTCGTGCACGCCGACGTCGCGCAGACATTCCTACCGGCGGTCGTCGCCGCGTTGCAGGACGGCGGGGTGACGATCCACGGCGACGCGGCGTTCGCGTCGTACGACGGGGTGGTGCCGGCCACCGAGGACGACTTCGGGCGCGAGTACCTCAGCCACGACATCTCGGCGGCCGTGGTGCCCGACCTCGACGGAGCGCTCGATCACATCCGGCGCTACTCGACCGGTCACACGGAGGCGATCGTGACGGGCGACCAGGCAGTGGCCCGGCGGTTCGTGGCCGAGGTGGACGCCGCGGCGGTGCTGGTCAACGCCTCGACACGGTTCACCGACGGCGGTGAGTTCGGTTTCGGGGCGGAGATCGGGATCAGCACCCAGAAGCTCCATGCGCGCGGCCCCATGGGCCTGCCCGAGATGACCTCCACCAAGTACGTCGTGACCGGCGACGGCCACACGCGGTGACTCGGTTACCCTTTCACCCGTGACCGTGCTCGAGATCAACCACTGGGCGGTGGGCGGCATCGTCCTGGCCATCTTCCTGCTGCTCCTGCTCGCGCTGCTGGTATTCGGCGCGGGTCGCGAGCACAGCTGAGCGCCCCTGTGATGGGGCCATGACCGCCCGCGCCCGCAGGGTCGGGGTGATGGGCGGCACCTTCGACCCGATCCACCACGGTCACCTGGTCGCGGCCTCCGAGGTGCAGTCGTGGTTCGACCTCGACGAGGTCGTGTTCGTCCCGACCGGCGCGCCCTGGCAGAAGTCCGACCGGCAGGTCACCGCCGCCGAGGACCGGTACCTGATGACGGTGATCGCGACGGCGTCCAACCCGCGATTCTGGGTGTCGCGGGTCGACATCGACCGCGGCGGACCGACGTACACCGCCGACACGCTGCGCGACCTCCGCGATGCGCTGCCCGATGCCGAGCTGTACTTCATCACCGGCGCGGACGCGCTCGCCGACATCTTCACCTGGCGCGACGCGGAGGACCTGTTCGAGATGGCGAAGTTCGTGGGGTGTACCCGCCCCGGCTTCGTGATGGACCCCGAGACCCTCGGCAAGATCCCGGGCGATCGGGTCACGATGGTCGAGGTGCCGGCGCTGGCGATCAGCTCGACGGACATCCGCCGACGTACGATGCGGGGCGAGCCCGTGTGGTACCTCGTGCCCGACGGTGTCGTCCAGTACATCGCCAAGCACCAGCTGTACCCGCGTCAGACTGCCCTCTCCACCGAAAGCTCTGCATGACCGCCACTGACCACGCCGTCACCCTCGTCCACACCGCCGCACGCGCGGCGTCCGACAAGCTGGCGCAGCACATCATGGCCTTCGACGTCAGCGACCAGCTCGCCATCACCGATGCGTTCCTGCTGGCGTCGGCGACCAACGACCGTCAGGTCAAGGCGATCGTCGACGAGATCGAGGAGAAGCTGCGCGATCTCGGCGAGAAGCCGATCCGTCGTGAGGGCGAGCGCGACGGTCGCTGGGTGCTGATCGACTACGGCGACGTCGTCGTGCACGTGCAGCACGAGGAAGAGCGGCAGTTCTACGCCCTCGAGCGGCTGTGGCGTGACTGCCCGTTGATCGATCTGCCGGCCGAGGTGACCGCCGGGTCGGCCGGTCCGGCCGGTGCCTGAGGCGCGCACGCTGGTCCTGCTCCGGCACGGCGAGACCGACTGGAACCTCACCGGTCGCGCGCAGGGGCACGCCGACGTCCCGCTGAACGCCACCGGTCACGCCCAGGCCAAGGCCGTCGCCGCGGTGCTCGCCGGGTTCTCGCCGGTGCGCCTGTGGTCGAGCGACCTGGCCCGAGCCCGGCAGTCCGCCGACGCGATCTCGGACGCCACCGGGCTCGCCGTCGAATGCGACCCGCGCCTGAGGGAGTACGACGTGGGGGCGCGAGCCGGGATGACCCTCGTGGAAGCCGCCGAGCGCTTCCCCGAGGAGTACGCCGCGTACCGGGCGGGGACCTCCACGATGCTCGTCCCGGGCGAGGAGACGACCGAGCAGGTGCGCGACCGTGTCGTCCCCGCACTCCTCGACTGCTTCGACGCCCTCGACGCTGGTCAAACCGGCGTCGCCGTGCTCCACGGAGCCTGTCTGCGCGTGGGCCTGATGGGCGTCATCGGCTGGCCGTGGGAGGAGGCCCGGGCACTGCTCGGGGTCGAGAACGGCGCCTACTGCGTGCTGGTCGCTGACCCCGCCCAGGGTCGGATTCGGTTGGCGTCGTACAACGAGAAGGTTGGGGGCCTGCCGCACGGGCCCGATTTCGTCGCCGAGGCTCCGGTTGGCTAAGATTCCGCGGGTTGCCCGCCGGAGACGTCGGGACGCCTTGGGGCTGTGGCGCAGCTGGTAGCGCATCTGCATGGCATGCAGAGGGTCAGGGGTTCGAGTCCCCTCAGCTCCACCAAACCCGCAGGTCACAGGCCTGCGGGTTCGGTCATTCGATCCCCTTGCGCGACGAGTCCACCGGGAACTCACCACGTGTCGCGGTGCCGGCGTCGGACACGGGCTCAGACTGGGACGCCCGTCGTGTTCGCCCTCGACGAACACGTGGCCCCGGCGGAACACGACCACGCGTGCGGGAGTTGAGTGGGCATGACTCAGGTTTCCGAGCGGGGGGACACCGTGTCCGGCACACGACTTCCGCTGCTGTTCGTGTCCGACCTCGTGGTGCTGCCGGGCATGGTGGTGTCGATCGAGCTCGACGAATCCGCACAGGCCGCCATCGACGCGGCACGCGCGGGCAGTGATGGCCGGCTTCTCGTGGCTCCGCGGCTGGAGGATCGCTACGCGTCGTACGGCGTGATCGCGTCGGTCGAGCGGGTGGGTCGCTTCAGCGGGGGCAACCCCGGAGCCGTGCTCAAGGCCGAGGGCCGGGGCCGGATCGGAACCGGTGTGTCCGGGCCCGGTGCGGCGCTGTGGGTGGAGGTCGAGCCGGTGGACGAGCAGGTCTCCGACCGCGCTCGTGAGCTGGCCGAGGAGTACAAACGGCTGGTCGTCGCCGTGCTTCAGCGGCGTGAGGCATGGCAGGTCATCGACTCGGTGCACCAGATGACCGACCCGGCCGCGATCGCCGACTCCGCCGGCTACGCGCCGTACCTGTCGGTGGACCGCAAGCGGGAGCTGCTCGAGACCCCCGACGTGGAATCGCGCCTCGACGCGCTGATCGAGTGGACGCGGGAGCATCTGGCCGAGGTCGAGCTCACCGACAAGATCGGTGAGGACGTCCGCGAGGGCATGGAGAAGAGTCAGCGGGAGTTCCTGCTGCGTCAGCAGCTCGCCGCGATCCGCAAGGAGCTCGGTGAGGGCGAGCCCGACGGAGCCGACGACTACCGCAGCCTGGTCGAGGCAGCCGAGGTCCCCGACACCGTGCGCGAGGCGTTGACGCGTGAGGTCGACAAGCTGGAACGGTCCAGCGACCAGAGCCCGGAGACCGCGTGGATCCGGACCTGGCTCGACACCGTGCTCGAGCTGCCGTGGAGCATCACCACGGAGGACACCACCGACGTGGTTGCCGCGCGCGCCGTACTCGACGCAGATCACCACGGGCTCGACGAGGTCAAGGAGCGGATCGTGGAGTACCTCGCCGTCCGGAGCCGCCGCGCCGATCGGGGGCTCCAGGTGGTGGGAGGCCGCGGCTCGGGCGCGGTGATGCTACTGGCGGGTCCACCCGGAGTCGGCAAGACCTCGCTCGGTGAGTCGGTCGCTCGGGCGCTCGGCCGGAAGTTCGTCCGCGTCGCCTTGGGTGGCGTCCGCGACGAGGCGGAGATCCGCGGACACCGCCGCACCTACGTCGGTGCGCTCCCGGGCCGGATCGTCCGGGCGATCAAGGAGGCCGGCTCGATGAACCCGGTCGTCCTGCTCGACGAGGTCGACAAGGTCGGGGCGGACTACCGAGGCGACCCGGCAGCGGCGCTGCTCGAGGTGCTCGACCCGGCTCAGAACCACACGTTCCGCGATCACTACCTCGAGCTCGACCTGGACCTGTCCGACGTGCTCTTCATCGCCACCGCCAACGTGGTCGAGCAGATCCCGTCGGCGCTGGTCGACCGGATGGAGCTGGTCACCCTGGACGGGTACACCGAGGACGACAAGGTCGCCATCGCCCGCGACTTCCTCCTGCCCCGACAGCTCGAACGCGCCGCCCTGACCGCCGACGAGGTCACGATCTCCGACTCAGCGCTGCGTGAGATGGCGGCCGACTACACGCGTGAGGCCGGAGTGCGACAGATGGAGCGCTTGCTCGCGAAGGCGCTTCGCAAGGCGGCTACTCGACTCACGACCGGATCTGAGCGGATCGACATCGAGGTGGCTGATCTGAAGGACCTGATCGGGCGGCCGCGGTTCACGCCGGAGGCACCCGAACGCACCTCGGTGCCCGGGGTCGCGACCGGTCTCGCCGTGACCGGGCTCGGCGGCGACGTCCTCTTCATCGAGGCGTCCGCCCACCAGGGCACGGCCGGTCTCACCCTGACCGGCCAGCTCGGCGACGTCATGAAGGAGTCGGCGCAGATCGCACTCACCTTCGTCCGCAGCCACGCGGCCGAGCTGGGAATCGACCCGGGGTTCTTCGACCAGGCGATCCACGTGCACGTGCCCGCCGGAGCGACACCCAAGGACGGCCCCTCTGCAGGGATCACGATGGTGACCGCGCTGGCCTCCCTCGCCACCGGCCTCGCGGTGCGCTCGGAGGTGGGGATGACCGGAGAGGTGACCCTCAACGGCAAGGTGCTGCCCATCGGCGGGCTCAAGCAGAAGCTGCTCGCGGCACAGCGCAACGGACTGACCGAGGTGTTCGTTCCGCTCCGCAACCAGCCGGACCTGGACGACGTACCGACCGAGGTCCTCGAGGCGCTGACCGTGCACGTGGTCGGGGACGTCATGGACGTGGTCCGTGGTGGCCTGGAGGCTGCTGGAGCCAAGACGGTCGCGGCCTGACTCTCGGGCCAGATATTGGGTGAAAGCGGTCGGGCTGAACCCGTTCGACAACGCCCGCGGTGGTGACGACACGCGACTCAGGCATCGAGCGCCCCGGGGCTCCCTAGTCCGAGGCTTCCTCGACGGTGAGCTCGGCGGTGGGCATCGCTTCGAGCCGCTCGTCGGGGATGGATGTTCCGCTTCGGACGGAGAGCCCGAAGGTGCCGTCCGCGAGCCGCTTCTCGGCACGCGTGATCGCGGCCAGGCGGTCGTGCAGGCCGGCCGCGATGGCGTCGTCCACGCCCTCAGCGGCAAGGGGGTCGGCGGAGTCCACCTCGTCGCCGGTCTGGCGTGCGGCGTCCCGGTCCTCATCCGCCGCCGAAGCCAGCTCAGCCAACAGGCGTTGGACCTCGGCTCGTTCGGCCTCCAACAACGATTGCGCTCGGGCCGCCTCCACCTGGTCCACCTCCGCTGCGAATCGACGATGTCCCGCCCCTCGAGCGGCAGAACGTCGCGGTCATTCCACACTAGCTCCATACCCGGGCGAGGTCGCCCGCGTGAGCCGGACTTGGCGGTAGACATGTCCGGTGAACACCGAGTCGCCGTTGCTGTTGACCCTGGACCTGGGCGGGACGTTCGCCTTCGCATTGAACGGGGCGTTGACCGCGATCCGGGTGGCGAGGCTCGACGTTGTCGGGGTGGTCACGTTGGGCATGGTGACCGCCTTGGGCGGCGGGATCGTCCGCGACATCCTCATCGACTCGTTGCCGCCGGCGACGTTCAGTGACTGGCGCTACCTGTCGGTCGCGGCCGCAGGAAGCCTGCTCGCCTTCGCCTTCGGCTGGCGGTTGACTCGGCTGGCGGGTCCGATCCTGGTGCTGGATGCGGCCGGACTGAGCCTCTTTGCCGTGACCGGCGCGAGCAAGGCACTGGACTTCGGCATGGGCGCCGGGCAGGCGGTCATCCTCGGCGTGATCACGGCTGTCGGTGGCGGGACCCTGCGGGACGTGCTGACCGGACGCGTGCCGGTCGTGCTGCGGAGCGAGCTCTACGCGATCCCGGCGCTGCTGGCTGCCACGGTCGTGGTCGTCACCGATCGGAACGGTGTGTACGGCGCCCCGGCCGCGCTGGGTGCCGCCGTGCTCTGCTTCGGCGTCCGGATGCTCGGCGTCCGCTACCACCTCAACGCGCCCAGCCCACCCGGCATGCATGGCGAAGGAACCGGTACATGATGGCGGTGGCGTACCTACACCCGAGCGGAGGCATCTGATGACAGCCGACCACGTCACGTCGGTCCTGGCCGGCTTGGACTCGGTCCGGTCCTGGCAGGAGGAGTTCTACCGCGACCTGCACGCGCACCCGGAGCTGTCGCACCAGGAGCGTCGTACGGCGTCCCACGTCTCGGTCCGGCTGCGGGACACCGGGTGCGAGGTCCACGAGGGCGTCGGTGGCACCGGTGTGGTGGGGATCCTGCGCAACGGTGAGGGACCAACGGTGCTGTTGCGTGCCGACATGGACGCACTCCCGGTCCGCGAGGCAACCGGCCTGCCGTATGCCAGCACCGCCACCGGGACCGATGCGGACGGCACCGAGGTCCCGGTGATGCACGCGTGCGGTCACGACGTACACGTGGCCTGCCTGCTCGGTGCCGTCGCCCTGCTCGCAGCAACCCCCGACGCGTGGAACGGCACCGTGGCCGCGGTGTTCCAGCCGGCCGAGGAGGTCGCCGACGGCGCCCGCGGCATGCTCGAGGACGGCCTGACGGATCTGGTCGGCAAGCCGGAGGTCGCGTTGTGCCAGCACGTCCTGCCGCTGCCGGCGGGCCGGGTCGGGACACGGGTCGGGCCGACCCTGTCGGCGGCCGACAGCATGCGCATCACGGTCCACGGCCGCGGTGCGCACGGCTCGATGCCGCAGGCCTCGGTCGACCCGGTGGTGCTGGCGGCGATGATCGTGGTCCGGTTGCAGACCGTGATCTCGCGGGAGGTCCAGCCCGGCGAGCCGGCCGTGCTGACCGTCGGCAGCATCCAGGCCGGCACCACGAGCAACGTCATCCCCGACCATGCCGAGATCGCGCTGAACGTCCGCAGCTACCACGAGCAGACCCGCACCGCGATCCTGGAGGCGATCCGACGCATCGTCACCGCCGAGTGCGGGGCCTCGGGCAGCCCCCAGGCACCGGACTTCCAGCTGTTCGATCGCTTCCCCCTCACCGAGAACGATCGCGAGGTGACCGAGCGGGTCGCGGCCGCGTTCAGCGCTGAGTTCGGTGCGGATGCCCAGGAACTTCCGTTACAGACGGCCAGCGAGGACTTCTCCGACATCCCGAACACGCTGGGCATCCCCTACACGTACTGGGGTATCGGCGGGATCGACCCGGAGACCTACGAGAGCGCCCGGATTGCCGGGCGAGTCGCCCAGGACATACCGGTCAACCACTCCGCCACCTTCGGTCCCGTCCTCCAGCCGACGCTCGACACCGGCACCAGAGCCCTCGTCGTCGCCGCCCTGGCCTGGCTCGGACCCTGACCGTCGCTCAGGTGGGCGATTCACCGGGTGAGCCGTGGCGGGTGATGCTTGCGAATGTTCGGCTGTCCGAGGATCGTGCGGACCCACGCCTACACCGCTAGCCAAGGAGATCCCGTGATCCTGCCTCTGACGACCTTCGGCAACGGGGACGTGCTCCTCTGGTTCCTGGAGTTCTTCCTCTTCGTCATCTGGTTCTGGCTGCTGCTGACGATCTTCGGCGACCTGTTCCGCGACCACGAGCTGTCGGGTGGCATGAAGGCCCTGTGGATCGTCGTCCTGGTCCTCCTGCCGTACCTCGGGATCCTCATCTATCTGATCGCCCGGGGCCATGGCATGGGAGCACGAGCGGCGAAGCAGAGCGCTCTGGTGCAGGACCAGATGGATGCCCGCATCCGGGCGGCGGCAGGTACGACGACCAGTCCGACCGACCAGATCGCCAAGGCCAAGGCCCTGCTCGACTCGGGGGCGATCGACCAGGCCGAGTTCGAGCGCTTGAAGGGCGCGGCACTGTCCTGAACCCGCCCGGCTGATCCCTGCGTCGCTCAGTCGTTGCTGGGTTCGGGGACGCTCTCCTCGGGAAGCAGACTCTTCTGGTCGAGGACGTAGAGCAGGGCAAACGCGGGCACGATCAGAACCGCGGCGAGGCCGGCGGCGAGGAAGACGGCCGTCATCGTCCCGGACGGCGCAGCCGCCTCGGAGACGGTCAGGCTCGTGGGGAGCAGGTAGTCCCACTGCGCCACTCCCCAGGCCACGATGACACTGACCACTGCGGCCACGGCGGCGAGCCGGGCACCGAGTCGTGCGCGTCGGGTGAGGAGCACGAGGGCGCCGAGTCCGCAGACTGCGGAGAGGATGACCAGAGCCAGCGCGCGGGTCTTCAGGCCGTCGAAGAGGTAGGTCGCGTCGTGGTGCAGGACGAGGATTCCGGCGGCTGCGACCACCCCGGCCACGACGCCGGCCGCGGTGGCGCGTCGCCTGAAGTAGGTGACCATGGCCTCGTCGGACAGGCGCCCGGCATCGGAGACCAGGAAGAACGCCGCCAGGTACGCCGTCGTACACACAGCCAGCAGGCCGCCCAGGACCGAGGTGGGGTTGATCCAGCTGCTCCACGGGTCACCGGCGACCCCGCCTGCGGGGACGCGTCCCGAGGCGATGCTGCCGACGACGGCACCGAGGCAGTAGGGCACCAGGACCGAGGCGAGGGCGAACGCGGCGCCGAAGTTGCGTTGGTCGCGAGTACGGAGGACCGCCTTGCGGAAGGCGAAGCTCGCGCCACGCAGGACGATGCCCAGGGCCGCCAGGGTCAGCGGGACGAAGAGGGTCAGCGTGATCGAGGCATACGCCTCGGGGAAGCAGGTCCACAGCACCACGAACACGAAGATCAGCCACACGTGGTTGGCCTCCCACACGGGCCCGATGGAGTGGTCGATGACCTCTCGAGGTCGCTCGCCAGGCTTCGCCCCACCGGCGGTGAGGTCCCAGAAGCCGGCTCCGAAATCGGCACCGCCGAACACCGCATAGACGGTGATCGCGGCGAAGAGGATGACGGCTGCTGCTGTGCTCATCCGACGGGTTCTTTCCGCTGCTCTGCCGGTTCCTCGCTCGGACCGTAGGGGACATCGGCATCGTCGAACCCGTCGCCCTTGCGGAACCGGCGACTCATGATGCGAAGCACGAGGATCGTGGTGATGCCGAGGCCGACGTACAGGATCGTGACGCCGATGAACGTGATCCAGATGCCGGTGTTGGCGGTGGCGGCGTCGACGACCTTCATCTTCTGGTAGACGATCCAGGGTTGTCGCCCGACCTCGCTGACGGTCCACCCGGCCTCGAGAGTGACCACGGACAGCACGCCCGCCGACGCGGCGGCACGCAGGAACCACCGGCTCTGAGGCATGTCTCGTCGGAAGATCCACGACGCCCAGTACCAGAGCGTCAACAAGAACAGCAGGGTGCCGAGACCGACCATGATGTCCCAGGCCAGGTGGGTGATGTTCACGTCGGTCGTGGTCGGCCGGTCATCGGCGGGAATCGTGTCGAGGCCCTGAATCTGCGTGGAGGTTCCCGTCTTGGGGTCGGACAGGATCGAGGCGAGACCGGGGATGGGAATCCCACCGACGACCCGGCCCGAGGAGTTGAGGTGCCCGAAGAGCGTCTCCGGGACGTCACTGCTGGTCTGCGGGACCATCTCGATCGAGGCGAACTTCCCCGGCTGCTCGTTGTAGACCCAACGGGCCAGTGCGTCGCCGACCCCCATCTGCACCGGGGTCGCGATCGCGGCGACCGTGAAGGCGATCAGGAACGCCAGCCGGTGGTAGTGGTCGCGACGGCCGCGCAGCATGCCCATGGCGTAGATCGAGGCGATCAGGAAGCCGCCGACCAGGTACGCCGCCACGACCATGTGGGTCGCCATCAGCGGCATCGCGCTGTTGAAGATCACCTTCATCGGGTCGACGTCCACGACCTTGCCGGCCGAGTTCAAGGTGACGCCCTCGGGCGCGTTCATCCATGCGTTCGCCGAGACCACCGAGATGCTGCCCAGGACACCCGTGACGGCGATCGGTACGCCGCTCCAGAAATGGGTCCACGGCCTCAGCCGACGCCATCCGAAGATGTAGATCGAGACGAAGACCGCCTCGGTGAAGAAGAAGATGCCCTCGAACGCGAACGGCACCCCGAAGGCGGCACCCCACTGACCCATGAACTTCGGCCACAGCAGGCCGAACTCGAACGACAGGACCGTGCCCGTTACCGCACCCACGGCGAACGTCACGGCCATGTACTTGGACCACCGCTGCGCCAACAGCATCGCGTCCGGGTCGTCGTGCTTGATCCCGCGGTAGTTGGCGATCAACGCCATCGCCGCCCACGACACCCCCAACGGCACCAGGATGATGTGGAAACCGAGGGTGAAGGCCATCTGTGACCGCGCCCACGGCACGGGGTCGACCGCCAGGACCGGAACGAGCGAGCCTGCCCAGGCTGTCATGAGTGCCCCTTCATCCGTGCCACCTGATCGCCCTCGTCGAGAGACACCCACGCAACCGAATGCGCGGAGCCGGAGGCCCGTATCTCCCGACCCACCTCAGCTTCCAGGCGATGGCGGAGAAGCTG
>NZ_DASXQG010000073.1:0-22956 GCF_036493135.1 Nocardioides sp.
CACCGGGTCGCGCGCCGCGGTGTGGTGATCGACCTCTCGGCGCGCGAGTTCGACATCCTCCATCTGCTGATGACCCGCGTAGGGAAGGTCGTGACCCGTTTCCTCATCCTGGACGAGGTCTGGGACGGTGAGACCGACCTGCGCAGCAACGTGATCGACGTCCACATCGCCGCACTCCGCGCAAAGATCGACAAGCCCTTCGGCGCCGACACCATCACCACGCTGCGCGGGGTGGGCTATCGCCTCGAACCCGCACCGCCGACCCCACCGAGGCAGCCGTGAGCTGGATCCAGCGGCGGGTCTCGCGCATCCCCCTCAGGCGACGACTCGTCGCTGGCTTCGTGGCCACCATGTTCGTGCTCCTCACCGGTGCCGCGGCGTTCGTGTACTGGCGGGTGCAGCACGCCCTGGACCGCAACCTCGACACCAGCCTCCACCGGGCCGCGACCGCCATCGCGCCGCACGTCACCGCATCCGGAACACTCCCGGCGAACGACGTCAACCTCGCCACCATCGATGGCCTGCAGGTGCTCGACGCCGACGGGCGTGTCCTCAGCCACGACGGCCGACTCGGCGCCAGGACCGCGCTCGACGAGGGAGACCTCCGTGATGCCGCTCGGGGTCCGATCCTCCGCAACACCGGCAGAGTGTTCCTCGACCCTGACAACGAAGCCCTCCGCCTCTACGCCCTGCCCCTGCACCCCACCGGCACCAGCCATGGGTCCTCCCCCGCTGTCCTCGTGGTCGCCCTCGACAAGGACCAGTACGACGAAGCACTGCGCGAGCTCGTCGCCCAGCTCACCGCCACCGGCGTCGCCACCCTCGTCCTGACCGCGATCGTGGGCGACCTGCTGGCCCGCGCTGCCTTGCGGCCGGTGGAGACGTACCGCCGCCGGGCGACCGATATCGCCGCCGGCGCGACCACGCTGCGCCTCGACGTCCCGGCCGAGCGAGACGACGAGATCACCCGCCTCGGCCACACGCTCAACGAGATGCTCGATGCGCTGACGCGAGCCCTGGACCGGGAGCGGCGGTTCACCAACGACGCCAGCCACGAGCTGCGCACCCCCCTCACCAGGCTCACCAGCAGGGTTCAGCTCACGCTGCGAAGACCCCGCACCGTTGCCGAGCACGAGCGAGCCCTCGAGGAGATCCAGCACGACCTGACCCGGCTCACCGCACTCGCGGACGAGCTGCTCACCGTGGGCGCCGCCAGCGAAGGTGCCGAGGGCTCGTGTGGCCCCACTGACCTCTCCGGCGTCGTTCGGAAGGTCACGTCCCTGCGGACCGCACTCGCCCCGACCGGCAGCCCGTACAGCGTCGCCGGTGCGGTGAGCGTGGAGACTCCCGGACAGTGCCTGGTCGACGTCGACTCCGTACGACTGGAGCGCATCGTGGACAACCTCCTCGACAACGCCGCGCTGCACGGCTCCACTCCGGTCGGTGTGACCGTCGACCACGCCGTCCGAGCCGACTCGGCCGGTACCGGCGCGGCCCCCTGGGTGAGGCTCGTGGTGCGCGACAGCGGGCCCGGCATTCCTGCGGACCTGCTGGCCACCGCCACGGAGCGGTTCGCGCGTGCCCCGGAAGCCCGGAGCCGCCCGGGCTCGGGGCTGGGCCTCGCGCTGGTCGCGACCCTGGTCGAACGCGCCGACGGGGAGCTCCGGCTGTGTCACGACGGCCGGCACCACAGCACCGGCTTTGCCGCGCCCGTGGCCTGCCACCACGACGGCGCGATGACCGTCACGGTGCTCCTGCCCACGGATTCGGTGGCAGGCAGACCGGACGCGACGATGCCCCGGCCCGGTTGAGTTCGCGGACTCAGGCGGCGCCGTCACCACTAGCCTTCTCGCCATGAGCGAGTCTCGGACCGAGAGCCGGCTGAGGAATCGGGAGCGGGACCTGGAGCGCTTCCTGACCTTCGTCGACGCCATCGTCGCGATCGCGATCACTCTGCTCGTCCTTCCGCTCGTGGACATCGCGGGGCAGTTGCCGGACGGCGGCTCGGTCGCCCACCTGCTGCATGAGAACTCCGGTCAGATCTGGGCCTTCTTCCTGAGCTTCGCAGTGATCGCGAACCTGTGGCTGACCCAGCACCGGGTGCTCACCCACGTCGTCACGGCGAGCGACTGGCTCATCCGCCTGATGCTGCTCTGGACCGTGACCATCGTGGTGCTGCCGTTCCCGACGGCCCTCGTGGCAGGCCACGACGCGAGCAACCAGGCCACCACCAAGGTCCTGTACGTCGGCACCATGGCCGCGAGCTCGCTGGTGCTGGGGCTGATCTGTCTCGAGATCGCTCGTAACGACTGGATCCGTGACTCGGACGACCGTCCTGACGTGGTGCGTGCGTTCGCGACGTTCGTGGCATTCGTGGTGATCCTGGCCCTGATGCTGGCAGCGCCGGGGCTCAGCTACTGGCCGCTCCTCCTGTTGGTTCTACCCGACCCGGTTGTCGCGTTCTGGCGACACCGGCACCCACGTCCTGACGCCTAGAGGGTCACGCACCGGGCAGCCGGCCGCGATGGCGGGCGACGAGCCGGTAGGCGACGGCAGCGACGCGTCGTACGCCCCCGAGCAGCAGCAAGCGTCCCAGCACGGCGTAGCCGGAGCCACACGCGACCAGCGACCGCGCGATCGCGCCCTCGCCGGAGTCGACGACCTGGTCGTCGAGCCAGTACGCCGCGGCTCGCACCTGCTGCTCGGTGAGTCCGACCTCCCCCAGGTCGAGGGACTGCCAGGGCACGACCTCGACGTCACGGGCGTTCCGGTCGAGCCAGCGGGCGCACCGGGTGCAGAAGCCGCAGTCGCCGTCGTACACCAGGCGCGCCCTCACCCATCGAGTCTGCCGCACCTCGTTCAGCGCCTCCGCCCTGGCTACGGTGGCGGTGTCCCGATCTGGGAGGGAGAGCCGATGAGCGACCTGGCCTGGCACTTCGTGGTGCGCGACGTGGAGCGCGCGAGCCGGTGGTACGCCGACGTCCTCGGCGCGACCGAGACGAGCCGGGTGACCCTGCCCGACGGAACGGTGATGACCGCAGATCTCCGCATCGGCGACGCCACCGTGGTGATCGGTCGGGAGCTGCCGTCGTGGGGTGTGCTCTCACCCGAGACGCTGGGTGGCACGCACGGCGCCCTCCACCTGCGCGTCGACGATGCAGACACGGTGTGGCAGGCGGCGACGTCCGCCGGAGCGACGCCGTTCGAGCCCGTGCACGACGCGTTCTGGGGCGTGCGTACGGGCCAGTTCGTCGATCCGTTCGGGCACCGTTGGGCGATCGACCAGCCGGGGCGCGACGTACCTCCGGAAGACGTACAGCGGCTTGCCGCCGAGGCGTTCGCGGCTGCGGCGACTCCGTCCGCGACCTCGGAGGATCGACCGGGAGTCACCGTGCGCGAGCTGCGCCTCGTCGTGACCACCGACGACTACGACGCGGCCGTCGGCTTCTACCGCGACGTGCTGGGCATGCCGGTTTCCGCGGAGTACGTCTCGGCGGATCAGGGCCGCGTCGTGATCCTGGAGGCGGGCGCCGCGACGCTGGAGATCGGCGACCCCCCGCATGCCGAGTACGTCGACGCCGTCGAGGTGGGACGACGCGTCGCCGGGCACGTGCGGGTGGCGTTGCGGGTGGACGACGCCACGCGCGCCACGACCGACGCGACCGAGGGCGGCGCCCAACCGATCGCTCCCCCGACTCTCACGCCGTGGCACTCCCTCAACGCGCGGCTCGAGGCGCCCGGTTGCCTCCAGGTCACGCTGTACCAGGACGACGCCGACCACTGAGCTGAGCGGGTCCGTCAGTGGAGCATGAACCAGAGTCCTGCGACCCCCGGGGTCAGCCCCAGAAGCAGCCACCATGACAGCGGCGAACGGCGGTGGATGAGCCGGGCCGCGACGACGGCGCCGACGCCACTCACCGAGGCGAGGATATTGAGGCCGACCCCGGCTCCGGCGCGCGACCCGTCGGCGAACACACCGGCCACGGCAAGTCCCACCGAAACGTGCAGAATCGTCGTCGCCACCAGCGCCGAGAGCACCCACTGCTGCACCCTGGTGATCTCGCGCGACTCGACGCTCGGCCGTTGCGGGTTGGCCGGGTCCATGAGGTGGCGTGGCCGTCGTGCCGGTTGGCTGGTGTCCATCAATCATTAGTGTACCAATGATTGGTACACTAAGCATTGTGGCGAATCCAACAGAGGCGACCGTCGAGAACCCACTGGCCCTTCAGGAGCAGGTCTGCTTCGCCCTGGCAGTGGCCTCACGCAGCGTGATTGCCCTGTACCGCCCGGTACTCGAGCCGCTGGGTCTCACCCACCCGCAGTACCTCGTGATGCTTGCGTTGTGGGAGCACGAGCCGGTGTCGGTCCGCGACCTGTCGCACCTGCTCCAGCTCGACCCCGGCACCCTCTCCCCGTTGCTCAAGCGCCTCGAGTCGGCGGGTCTCATCCGCCGGGAGCGCAACCCCCGCGACGAGCGGGCGCTGGCCGTGGAGCTGACCCGCGAGGGCCGTGCGTTGCGACGGAAGGCGCTGAAGGTCCCGCCCGCGATCGTGGAGCGCCTGGGCATGGACATCGACGAGCTGAAGGCTCTCCAGCGGCGGCTGACCCGGGTCATCGAGGCAGCGACCCAGCCGCCGGCTTGAAGTCACAAGCCCTGCGGCCCTCCTGAGGGTCAACGCAGGACGCGGAGCACCGAGGAGTAGTCGTCGGTCCAGGTGACCGACCGGGCCGGCAAGGTCGACCACCCCGGTCGCTCGGGCAGATCCCCCAAGGCCACTGCGGACGACGCCATCACGACCCAGGTGCTCGGGGTGGCACCGGGGTCGTCGCCCACCTTGCTGCCGACCAACGCCACCCAGCCGAGGGAATCGGCAGCGGCACGCAGCACGGGACGCAGGTCGAAGGTGTTGTTGCTGATGTGGAACACCAGCAAGCCACCGGGCCGCAGACGGTCGGCGTACATCTGGATCGCCTCCCGGGTCAGCAGGTGTACCGGAATCGAGTCGGAGCTGAAGGCGTCCAGGACGATCAGGTCATACGCCTCGTGCGGCTCGGCCTCGAGGCCGAGCCGTCCATCACCGACGACGACGTGGACATCGGCCTGCGAATCCCTCAGGTAGGTGAACAGATGCGGGTCACGGGCGACGTCGACGACGGCCGGGTTGATCTCGAAGAAGGTCATCGACTGCCCTGGTTCGCCGTACGCCGCGAGGGTGCCCGCCCCGAGCCCGACGACGGCCACGTCCCGGAACCGTCGAAGGCCCATCACATCGCCGAGTGGTCCCGAGCGGCTGTAGTAGGTCGTCGGATCGTGCGAACGCCGGTCCAGATACTGGGTCCCGTGCAACGTCGTCCCGTCGTAGAGGACGTGTTGGTCTCCCGCGACCTTGGTGGACAGGCTTCCGTAGAACGTGCGCCGGCGATCGATCACGTCGACATCGGAGCTCACCAGGAGCGCCGCTTGAACGACCACCAGGAGGATGCACAGGGTGCGGGGCGACCGGGTGAGGGTCCACGCCAAGATCCCACAGCCGACCAGAGCCAGGAGCAGGGAACCCGCCGGTGACCCCTGCTCGACGAGCGAGATCACGGCGGCCGGGAGCAAGAACGCCACCGCGACACCCAGCAGCCCGACGCGGCGTCGCGGACGCGTCTCTTCCGCAGCCTTCGGATCGACGTCCAAACCCACCAGAAGGAGCGGGACCATCACGATCAGAAGGGGGTACTCCAGGACCCGGTCGAACAGGAGCGGCGCGACCACGCCGTTGAGGAGACCGCCGAGAGCACCCCCGACAGCGATCACCAGGTAGAAGGTGGTCAGGCCGCTCGGCTCGGGACGATCGGCGGCCAAGCGAGCGTGTGAGGCGAAGGCGACACACGCCAGCATGACCATCTGGATGACGATGGCGAGCAACACCGGCTGATGGGCCACGTTCACCACCGCCGACAACGAGGCGATCACAGCCAGGAGAACGGCAATGCGGGTCACCAGGACCGGTGGCCGACGCGAGGTCCGGGCGAACGCAGCCACGAACGTGGCGAGGTAGATCGCCAACGGGATCACCCACAGCAGAGGGATCGCTGCGATGTCCGTGGAGACGTGCGACGTCACTGCCAACATCAGACCCGAGGGCAGGAAGGCCAGCGCCATCCAGCGGAGCAAGCGCCCGGGCGTCGTCGGTCTCGTCGGCGCCGGGTGCAGCGCTGCGGCGTCGATCGCCGGGCCTGCCGCCACGACGAGTCGGTCCCTGTTCGCGCCGTTCACGCTCACGAGAGATGACCGTGCCGGCAGTCGTGCCGGCAGTCGCGCCGGGAGCAGCATGCAGGCCCCGGTCAGCAGGATGAAGAAACCGAAGCCGACCGACCAGGCCCGCAGCTGCGCGTTCACCGTCAGGAACGGTTCGATGAGGAACGGGTAGCCGAGCAGCCCCACGAAGCTGCCGAGGTTGCTGGCGGCGAAGAGGAAGTACGGGTCATCGGACCGGCGCAACCCGCTCCAGGAGTACCACCGCTGCAGCAGCGGCCCGGTCGTGGCCAGGACCAAGAAGGGAAGGCCGACGACCAGCGCCAGCGTGCGCAACAGCCACCAGATCGGAGACGTGTCGGCGGGGGGTGCCGCGTTCGACGGCAACGTCAGCGGCAGCACCACCAAGGGGAGGAGCAGGACTACGCCGTGGAGCAGTCGTTGCCGGGTCGCCGGAAGTCGCGTCGCCCGGTCCGAGTACACGTAGCCGAGGAGAAGCACGACCTGGAAGAACAGACTGCTGGTGCTCCAGACCGTGGCCGAACCGCCGTACGACGGGAGCAGGAGGCGAGCGATCATGGGCTGGACCAGGAAGAGCATCCCGGCTCCGAAGAAGGCTGTGGCGGCGAACAACCAGGTGACCCGGCGAGCCGTCATGGGGGGACCATAAGTTGCGAGGTCCGGCCCGCGTGGGGGAACAGGCAATCAGCGTTGGGCGTGTCGCCACAGCACGGGTCGGGCCTCACGACGTCGGAGCCCCGGCCCGAGATCACGAGCCCCGCCGGGCGCCGGTGCGCCAGACTGCCGGGCGTGCAGGAACCCTGGGAGGATCCGGCGTGGCTCGCGGCCGCCGTGGTGTGGGTCGACGACCGTCTGACCGACGCGGGCCGACCGCGGACCGGCGAGCCCGACCAGGTGCACGTGCGGCCGTGGTCGACCGCGATCCGGGTGCCGACCGCCGAGGGTGACGTGTGGTTCAAGGCGAACACCCCGGAGCTGCGGCACGAGGCCCTGACCACGCTGCTGCTGTCGCGCCGCGTGCCGGACCGCGTGCCTCCGCTGATCGCCGACGACCTCGAGCGCGGCTGGATGCTGATGGAGGACGGCGGCCGTCGCCTCCGCGAGGTCATCGCCGAGGAACGTGACCTCTCCCGGTGGGACGACATCCTGGAGGGCGCTGCCGACATCGCCCGGGCGATGGAGCCCGACGTCGACGAGCTGATCGCGGCCGGTGTCCCCGACCTGCGCCTGGCCGTCCTCCCGGACCGGTACGCCGCAGTGGTCGAGGCGCCGGACGTGGAGCAGCGCTTCCGCGACGCGATCCCCCGGGTCCGCGACATGGCCGAGGAGCTCGCGTCGTACGGCGTGCCCGAGACGTTGCAGCACGACGACCTCCACGACGGTCAGGTGTTCATCCGCGACGACCGTCAGCTGATCCTGGACTGGGGCGACGCCGTCATCTCGCACCCGTTCTTCACGCTGTCGGTCACCCTGGAAGGGGTCATCGCGTGGGGGCTCGACGACGTCGAGGGCTCCGTGGACCTCGACCCACTGATAGACCTCTATCTCCGGCGCTACGACCCCCAGCGTCCCGAGCTGCGCGAGGCCGTTCCGCTCGCGCTGCGGCTGGGCTGGGCCTGCCGGGCGGTCAACGGCACCGTCGTCGAGGATCCGGAGTCCACGAAGACCAGGCTCAGGATGTTCCTCGACGGCCGGCCCGACTAGCTGTACCCGGCAGGGACGCTCAGCTAAGGCTGGCGCCGCAGTGGGGCCCCATCATCAGCCACTCGTTGGTGGTGTGGCTGTACGCGGGCAGCGCGTGCTGGTCCGGCGTGTGCGGTGCCCGCGCCTGCGCCGACGGTCCGACGAGCAACGCGGCGAGCACCACGGCACCGCCGGCGCGCACCAGGATGCGCGTCACGACATGTCCTTGGTCTCGCAGTGCAGCCCCATCCGCATCCCGTTGCTGCCGTACTTGTGCAGCATCGGGGGCTGGAAGTAGCTGTTCGTCTCGGCGACCCGGGCGTGCTGGGCGTGACCAGAGCCGTCGGGCGCGACTGGGGCTCGCGCCGCCTGCGCGCCGTACGTCGAGGCCACGAGGACCCCGCCGAGCGCCAACGCGCCGAGGATGGACGTGATCCGGGTGAGCGTCATCGACTGCCTCCTCCGGACGTGGCCCGTCCACGCTATGCCTCCGGGCCGTCCAAGAGAAGCCCGGAGCGCCCTGTGCGCTCAGCCCTGGGCGATCTCGGCGATCCAGGTGGCGACCTGCGCGGGGTCGTGCCCGAGCGCGACGTCGTGGACGGCGACCTCGGTCATCGCCGTGCCGGGCACCTGCGACTCCCACCAACCGCCACAGGGCTCGATCTTCTCGCGCTCCATGAACGCGATCTTCCGCTCGCGGATCTCATCTGGCGTCCCGTCGGCGAACACCAGGAAGGTGTTGGTGTGGGGCGGATCGGGCGTCACCTTCAGTCCGCGCCGGGTCAGCTCGGCCGCCAGCGACCGCGCCCACGCGGCGTACTCCCCCATCTTCGGGAGACGCTCCTTCAGCCCGGCCAGCGCGGACACGGCGTACGGCGTGAGGTGGAAGAGAGTGCCGCCCATCCGGCGGCGCCAGGTGCGCGCCTCGGCCACGACGTCCTCGGGGCCGGCGAGCGCGGCCCCGGCCAGCGCCTCGAGGCCCTTGTAGAACGAGACGTACATGGTGTCGACGAGAGCGGCGACCTCCGCGAGGTCCTTCCCCCAGTAGGACCGCGACTCCCAGATGCGAGCGCCGTCCGCGTGAAGGGGTACGCCGAGCTCGCGCGCGGCCTCGGACAAGGTGGTCAGGTCGTCCCACGACGGGAGCAGGCAGCCGCCGTCACGCAGCGGCAGCTCGATCAGGGCGGCTCCGAGGCCGGGCGAGAGCCTGCGGAGGTCATCGGCGGTGGCGGTGACGGGCCCTGTCGTGAGGTGGTCGAACTCGAAGCCGTGCAGCCGGCGCGGACCGTCGTCCTCGTGCTTGAGCAGGTGGGAGAGGTCCGGGATCGCGACCCGCTTCGAACCGGTGCGGTCGCACCAGACCCGCAGGGCCGCCTGCTGCGCCATGATCCCGCTGGGGAAGAGCGCGGCGGCCGGTTTTCCGAGCAGCTCGGCCACCTCGGCCTCGACCTGCGCGACGGCACCCTTCTCGGCGTACACGTCCCACTCGTCGACGCCCAGCTCATCCGCGGCGTCGGCCACCGCCCGCAACGTCTCCGCAGGGGTGCTCTTGGCGTGCCAGAACACCGATGTGTCGCAGGCCTTCGAGGCTGCCTCGAGTCGCTCCTTGAGCTCGTCGTCCACGATCGCCACTCAACCAGTCGCCGTCGAGCCGCGACAATTGAGTTAGGTGAGGGGACGTGTGCCTTCGGGGATGCCCTCGCCGCGGGCGACGCCCTCGACCATCTCCTGCAACGCGGTCAGCGCGACGCGCTGTGGGAAGGGGCCGAAGCTGACCCGGGCCACGCCGAGCTCCTCGAGCCTGGCCAGCGACGGAGCGCCGGGCACCGGCAGCATCGTCAGTCGCTGCGGGCCGAACGCCTCGACCAACGCCACGACCTGCGCCTCGACGAGGCGGCCCGGCACGAACACCACCGGGGCGCCGGCGTCGAGGAAGGCCCGGCCACGCTCGATCGCGTCGGCCAGTACGGCGTCGGGGTCACGGTCGCCGGCCCGCAGGAAGGCGTCGGTGCGGGCGTTGAGCACGAAGTCTGGAACACCCGCGGCCGCGGCAGCCTGCATCACGGCCCCGACGACGGCCGTGGCCTCCGCGAGCGGCTTCATCTGGTCCTCGATGTTGCACCCGACCACGCCCAGCCCGATGGCGCGGCGCACGGTCCCGGCCGCGTCCCCGTACCCCGCCTCGAGGTCGGCGGTCACCGGCAGGTCGACCGCGTCGACGACCCGGCCCACGGCCTCGAGCATCAGGTCACGCGGGATGTGCTCACCGTCCTCGTAGCCGTACATGGCCGCGATCGCGTGGCTCGCCGTGGCGAGCGCGGTCGTGCCCGCGGTCTGGGCGACGACGCGCGCGCTGGCGACGTCCCAGACGTTGACCAGGGTGAGGAGGGTCGAGTCGGTGTGGAGGGCCAGCAGGGCGGTGGCCCGTTCCGGGGTGGAGGTCATGGTCCGAGTATGTCGGCGATCTCGCGCGCTGGTCGGACAGGGTGGTGGAGCTGGGTGTGCTCCCAACGGCGACCCTTCCCAGATCGGATCTCCTCGTGCACGAGCAGCGCCGGCACGTGCTCACTCGTCCCAGAACACCCGGTCGACCACGGCGCGGGCGCGGCGGGTCGTGCGCAGGTAGTCGTTGACCATCTCGTCGGAGCGGCCGCCGCCGTAGCCGAGGATGCCGGAGATCGCCGACCGCTCGCGCGCGTCCCGCGGCACCTGGTCGCCACTGCGGCCGGTGACCAGCGTGATCGCGTTCCGCAGCCGGCTGACCGAACGCCACGCGTGGTCGAGAGCGGCGTGATCCTCGGCGTCGAGCAGGTCCGCGTCGCGGGCGGCGTCGAGCGCGGTCAGGGTGCGCGGGCTGCGCAGGGCCGGCACCTTCCCGGCGTACCTGAGCTGGAGGAGCTGGACGGTCCACTCGATGTCGGCGAGCCCCCCGCGGCCGAGCTTGAGGTGCGTGTGGGGATCGGCTCCGCGCGGCAGCCGCTCTCGGTCGACGCGCGCCTTGATCCGCTGGATCTCGGCGGCGTCGGCGACGGTGATCCCGTCGGGCGGGTAGCGCAACGGGTCGACCAGCGCGGTGAAGCCGTCGCGGAGCGCCCGGTCGCCGACAACCGCGTCCGCGCGCAGCAGAGCCTGTGCCTCCCACACCTTCGACCACTTCGCGTAGTAGGCGGCGTACGACGCGAGCGTGCGCACGAGCGGACCCTGCTTGCCCTCGGGCCGGAGGTCCGCGTCGACGACCAGCGCCGGATCGCTGGCCGGCGCGATCAGCAACCGGCGGAGCTCGTTGGCGACGGCGTGCGCGTACGCCGTGGCCTCCTCGCCGTCGTCGCTGACCGGTTCGTGCACGAACATGACGTCCGCGTCGCTGCCGTACGACAGCTCGAAGCCGCCGTACCGGCCCATCGCGACGATCGCCATCCGGGTGGGCGCCTCACCGAGACCACGCTGCTCACGCACCGCCCGGCCCGCGACCTCCAGCGTCGCCTCGAGCGTCGCGTCGGTGAGCCGCGAGAGCGCCGCACCGACCGTCGCCACGTCGATCTCGCCGAACAGCTCGCCGACCGCGACCCGGAACAGCTCGCGCCGGCGGATCGCCCTGATCGAGAGCACCGCCTCGTCGGCGTCGTCCTGCCGGTCGGCGGACGCACTCATCCGCTCGAGCAGTGCCTCCGAGCCGAGCGGCGTCAGGTCCTCGCCGAGCATCCGTACGCCCTCGGGCTCGCGCTCGAGCAGGTCGGTGGCGTAGCGAGAGGTGGCCAGCAACCGGGCGAGCCGCTCGGCGACCTGCCCCTCGTCGCGCAGCGTCTTCAGGTACCAGTGGGTCGAGCCGAGGCTCTCGCTGATCCGGCGGAAACCGAACAGACCGGCGTCCGGGTCGGGTGCGTCCGCGAACCACTCGAGCATCGCCGGGAGCAGCGCCCGCTGGATGGACGCGGCGCGGCTGACGCCGCTGGTCAGCGCCTCGAGGTGACGCAGGGCGCCGCCGGGATCCTCGTACCCGAGGGCGGCGAGACGCTGGCCGGCCGCCTCGGTCGTGAGTCTCGCCCCGGCCGCGGGGACGCGGGCGACCGCCTCGAGCAGCGGGCGGTAGAACAGCTTCTCGTGCAGTCGGCGTACCTCTCGGCGATGGTGCGCCCACGCCTCCTCGAGCGCCCGGTCCGGCGCCTTGGTGAAGCCCATGCCCCGGCCCAGCCGCCGCAGCGACTCGTCGTCACTCGGTACGACGTGCGTGCGGCGCAGGTGCTGGAGCTGGATGCGGTGCTCGAGCGTGCGCAGGAACTCGTACGCCGCATGCAGCGCCTCCCCGTCCTCGCGCCCGACGTACCCGCGGGCGGTGAGGGTGTCGAGCGCCTGCAGGGTGCCGGAGGCGCGAAGGTGCTCGTCGGTGCGGCCGTGCACCAGCTGTAGGAGCTGGACCGCGAACTCGACGTCGCGCAGCCCGCCCGCGCCGAGCTTGAGCTGGCGGTCCGCGTCGCGAGCCGGGATCGTGTCCAGCACCCGGCGCCGCATCGCCTGGACATCGCCGACGAAGCCGTCGCGCTCGGCGACCTGCCAAACCATCGGCTCGACCAGCGAGACGAACTCGCGCCCGAGGGCCAGGTCGCCGGCAACCGGCCGGGCCTTGAGCAGGGCCTGGAACTCCCAGGTCTTGGCCCAGCGCTCGTAGTAGACGCGGTGGCTGGCGAGGGTGCGGACCAGCGGACCGGCCTTGCCCTCCGGACGGAGGTTGGCATCGACCGGCCAGATCGTGCCCTCGCGCGTGTGCTCTGAGCACACCTGCATCAGGGTGGACGCGAGCTGCGTAGCGACCCTGGCGGCCGTCGCCTCCTCCACCCCGTCGGCCGGCTCGAAGACGTAGAGCACGTCGACGTCGGAGACGTAGTTCAGCTCGTGGCCCCCGCACTTGCCGAGGGCGATGACCGCGAGCCGGGCGCCGGCGGCGTCCGGGATCTGGGCCCGGGCGATCGCGAGGGCCGCCTCCAGCGTGCCGGCGGCGAGGTCGGACAGCTCGGCCGAGGCGTCATCGACGCCGAGGTGGTGGGCCAGGTCGCGGGCAGCCAGCCGGGTGAGCAGCCGCCGATACTCGACGCGCAGCGCGTCGACCGCCTCGCCGACACCCAGGGACGCCGCGGGCGCGTCGTGAGCGGGATCGGCGCCGACGGCCCTCAGCAGCGCCGCGCGTACGGCGTACGCGGCGGGGCGGGTGGAGCCGAGGAACGGGTCGGCGAGCTCGCGCCACTGCTCGGGGTGCCGACAGAGGTGATCGGTCAGCGCCTGGCTCGCGCCGAGCACCGACAGCAGCCGCATCGCCGTGCCCTCGTCGTCGGCGAGCTCCGGGATCAGCCCCGGCTCGGCGCGTTCGGCCAGGCGGACCAGACCCGCCAGGGCCTGGTCGGGGTCGGCCGTGCGGGCCAGCAGAGCCACCAGCGGCTCGGCCTCGTCCCCGAGCCGGGTGAGCTCGTCGTGCGCGCGGGCCGAGTCGTCGAAGCCCAACCGCAGCAGCCGGGTGCGCGCGGAGTCGCTGCGTGGGCTCACCGCGTCAATCTACGGCCACGTCTTCGGGCGAGGGTCTTGCGCCGCGTCCTCGATCTGGTGCAGGCTATTAGGAAACTTTCCTGTCTAATGTGGGGCGGCATGAGGCGAGCAGCGGTCGTACCTCTCGGCGCGACTCTCGCCGCCCTGCTCGCCGCCGGGCTGGTGACCGCCCTGCCCGCCGGACCCGCCCTTCCTCAGACCGCACCGGCGCCCGGTCCGGCACAGGGCCGGATCCGGGTCAACCAGCAGGGTTATCTGCCCGGCGAGCCCAAGCAGGCGCGGCTGATGACCACGGCCCCCGTCCACGACGCCCGGTACCTCGTCACCGACCACGCGGGGCACGTCGTCCTGCGCGGTCGCGTGCCCCAGCACTCGGCCGGGTCGTGGAACGCCCGGTTCCCGGCGGTGTACCGCCTCGGGCTGAGCCGGCTGCACACGCCCGGTCGCTACCGCGTCGCGACGAGCGGCGACGTGACGACCCACTCCCCCTGGTTCCGAGTGCGGGGCGCCGGCGACATCTTCGGGAAGATCCTCCGTGCCGGCGTCGCCTTCGACCGGAACCAGCGCGACGGCGCCCGCGTCGTTGCCGGCCCGCTCCACCGCCGGCCTTCCCACCTCCACGACCGGCAGGCGTCGATCTACCGGTGGCCCCGGATGGAGCGCGGCTCCGACCTGATCCTCGACCGTCGCCTGCACCGGATCGGCGGGCCGGTGGACGTCTCGGGCGGTTGGTTCGACGCGGGCGACTACCTGAAGTTCACCCACTCCACGGCGTACAACGACGTCCTGCTGTTCAGCAGCGCCCGCATGCTCGGCTCCCGCGCCCCCAGCCGGCTGGTCGCGGAGGCCAGGGTCGGGCTGCACTGGCTGATGAAGATGTGGGACGCGAAGCACCGGTCCCTGCTGATCCAGGTCGGGATCGGTTCGGGCAATCGAGCCGGGACGTTCCGCGGCGACCATGACCTGTGGCGTCTTCCGCAGGCCGACGACCGGGACACCAGGCACGCCGACCGGTTCGTCTCACACCGGCCGGTGTTCCGGGCCGCACCCCCGGGCCACCCGATCAGCCCCAACCTGGTCGGTCGCGTGTCGGCCGCGTTCGCGCTGGCCGCCCAGCAGGACGCCGGCAGCCACCCCGAGCGGGCCCGCCGCGACCTGCGCCAGGCGCGGCTGCTCTACGCACGGGCAGCGACCAAGCATCCACCCCACCCGCTGGTGACCGCGCTCCCCCACGCGTTCTACCCCGAGTCGACCTGGCGCGACGACATGCAGCTCGGCGCCGCGGAGATCGCGCTGGCCTCCCACCGCCTCGGACAGCCGGCCGCGCGCTACGTGCGCGAGAGCGCCCTCTGGGCCCACGGCTTCATCGCCGAGCACAGCACGGACACGCTCAACCTGTACGACACGGCCGCGCTCGCCGACTCCGCCCTCGCCGACGCCCTCGGCCGCGTGCCGCACGGTCGACTGGCGGTGAGCCGCGCCGACCTCGTCACCGATCTGCGCCACCAGATCCACCGGGGGATCGTCCACTCGCGCCACGACCCGTTCGGTGCCGCGGAGCCCGTGGACGAGTTCGATGCGAACTCCCACACCTTCGGCCTGATCGCCACGGTCGCGCTCTACGACCGGCTCACCCACAGCCGGCGTTTCCAGGGCTTCGCGAGCCTCGAGCGGACCTGGCTGCTGGGCGGCGACCCCTGGGGCGTGACCGCGATGGTGGGCGTCGGACACACGTTCCCCCTCTGCATGCAGCACCAGGTCGCCAACCTCTCGGGGACCCTCGACGGCACTCCCCCGATCGACGTCGGGGCGGTCGTGAACGGCCCGAACGGCAAGGGCAACTTCGACGGCGGTCTGGGCGGGTTCCAGACCGGGATGCGGCACTGCACCGCCGCCGCCCGCACGCTCGAGCGGTTCGACGGACACGGCAGCCGGTACGTCGACGATGTGCGCTCGTGGCAGACCGACGAGCCCGCGCTGGACATGACGGGTGCCGCCGTGATCGCGGCGGCCGCCCAGCTCCGGCTCCACCCCCACGCGGGACTCGGCCGATGAGGCCGGGCACACCACGGATGCTCCGGGGCATCAACGACCGCGCGGCCCTCGACCTCCTCCTCGAGCACGGGCCGCTCTCGCGCACCCGGCTCGGCGAGCTCACCGGGCTCTCCAAGCCCACCGCCTCCCAGCTCCTGACCCGGCTCGAGGCGGCCGGGCTCGTGGTCGCCAGCGGGAGCTCGCGCGGCGGTCCCGGCCCGCGGGCCCAGCTGTACGCCGTGAACCCCCGGGCGGGCCACGTCGCGGCGCTGGACGTCACCCCGGTCCGGATCGTCGCCGCGGTCGCGGACATCACCGGCCGGATCGTCGGGGAGCACGAGCTTCGCACCCCGCGACGTCCCGCTCCCGACGCCATCACGAACGTGATGTCCGCGCTCGAGGGCGCCGCCACCGCGGCCGGTCTCGACGCCACCGACCTGCTCCACGTCGCGATCGGCACGCCCGGTGCCTTCGACCCGCGCACCCGGCGGCTGCGCTACGCCCGCCACCTGCCGGGCTGGCACGACCCTGATCTCCTCGACCGGCTCGCGGAAGCGCTCGCCGTACCGGTCCACGTGGAGAACGACGTGAACCTGGCCGCCGTCGCGGAGCTCGGGTCCGGACGGGCCCGGGGTGTGGACGACTTCGTGCTGCTCTGGGTGGACGAGGGGCTGGGCGCGGCGGTCGTCATCGGCGGCCGGCTCCACGGAGGCGTCACGGGTGGTGCCGGGGAGATCGGCTTCCTCCCCCTCCCCGGCACCCCGCTCGTCCGCGACGTACGCCGCGGGAACGCCGGTGCCTTCCAGGAGCTCGCCGGCGGACCGGCGGTGCTCGCCCTCGCCCGCTCCCTCGGCCTCCGCGCGACCTCGGCCCCCGCCGCACTGGCGGCCGCCGTCTCGACGCCGGAAGCCGGCGACCAGCTGCTCGCGACGCTGGGTCAGCGGCTGGCGGTCGGTATCGCCGCGCTGGTCGCGGTCCTCGACCCCACGCTGGTCCTGCTGTCGGGGTCCGTGGCCTGGTCGGGAGGCGAGCCACTCCGCGCCGCGGTCGCCGACGAGCTCGGCTCGCTGGCCGCCGGCCGGCCGCGCCTGGAGCTGGCCGTCGTCCGCGAGGGCCCGGTGCTCACCGGCGCCCTCCACACCGCTCTCACCGCAGCTCGGGACGACATCTTCGACACGGTCAGACACCTCGCAAACCCGGGCAGCGCCCGGCCCGTCACCAGGAGATCACCATGACCCGACACCTGCGTCGCCGGCTCGCCGGAAGCGCCCTGACCGCCGCCCTGGCGCTCGCCCTGACGGCGTGCTTCGGCTCGTCACAGGGAGGAGCGAAGGACAACCCGAACGCGGACGTGACCATCACGTTCTGGCACGGCTGGAGCGCCCCGAGCGAGGTGAAGGCGATCCAGGCGACCATCGACGGCTTCGAGAAGGTACACCCCAACATCCACGTCAAGGCCGTCGGCAACATCACCGACGACAAGATCAACCAGGCCCTGCGCGCGGGCGGATCCAGCGCGCCCGACGTGGTGTCGTCGTTCACCACGGACAACGTCGGTGAGTTCTGCAACTCCCACGCGTTCGCCGACCTCACGCCGTTCATGGACAAGTCCGGGATCGACCCGACCGCGACCTTCCCTGCCGCGCAGCTCTCCTACACCCAGTACAACGGCGACCAGTGCGCCCTGCCGCTGCTCAGCGACGCCTACGGCCTGTACTACAACAAGGACGCGTTCAAGGCCGCCGGGATCAGCGCGCCGCCGAAGACCCTCTCGGAGCTCGACGCCGACGCGGTGAAGCTGACAAAGGAGTCCGGGGACACCTACTCCCAGCTCGGCTTCATGCCCAACTACCACTTCTACGAGTCGACGATCACCCACTTCTCCGCGCAGTGGTCGCCGACGTACTTCACCTCCGACGGCAAGTCCAACGTCGCGAAGGACGCCGGCATCAAGGCGGCGCTCGAGTGGCAGAAGAACCTCGTCGGCAAGCTCGGCGGCTACTCACGGCTCGAGAAGTACCGCACGTCGTTCGGCGACGAGTTCAGCGGCAACAACGCGTTCATGACCGGCCAGGTGGCGATGATCATCGACGGCGAGTGGCGAGCCGGCATGATCGACGACTCCAACAGCAAGGTGAACTACGGCGTCGCGCCGTTCCCGGTCCCGGACGGCATGGCCGACCAGTACGGCAAGGGCTACATCACCGGCACGATCGTCGGGATCGCGAGCACCAGCGACAAGCAGAACGCCGCCTGGGAGTTCGTGAAGTACCTGACCACCGACACCGATGCGGTCGTGAACTTCGCCAACGCCATCCACAACGTGCCGTCGACGACGGCGGCGCTGGCGTCGGGCAAGGTGAGCCAGGACCCGAACTTCCAGCAGTTCATCAAGATCGCGTCCAACCCGAACAGCAGCACCACGCCGTCCAGCCCGAACGGCGGCGCCTACCAGCTGACCCTGCAGAACCTCGGGTACGACTATGAGTCCGGCAAGCAGACCGACCTCCAGTCGGGCCTGGACAAGGCGGCGCAAGAGATCGACACCGACGTCGCTCAGAGCCAGTGATCCTGACGGCGACCAGGAACGCCGGGCTGCGCAGACGCCGGCGACGGGAGTTGCTGCGCACCCTGGCGTTCCTGTCCCCCTGGCTGCTGGGCACCGGGCTGTTCTTCATCTACCCGCTGGTCTCGACGGCGTACCTGTCGTTCACCCGGTACGACGGGTTCGTCTCGCCGACCTGGGACGGGCTGGACAACTGGCGCTTCGTGTTCCGCGACTACCCGTTCTTCTGGCCCGCGCTGCGCAACACCCTGTGGTTCGTCCTGGTGCTGGTGACCCTCCGGATCATCGTCGGCCTGGTGCTCGGGATGATGGTGATCCACGTCAAGCGCGGGAGCTCGGTGCTGCGCACGGTGTTCTACGCGCCGTTCCTGGCACCGCCCGTGGCCGCGACGCTCGCCTTCGTGTTCATCCTCAACCCGGGAACCGGTCCGGTCAACGCGATCCTCGGGCACCTCGGACTGCCCGAGCCGGGCTGGTTCAACGACCCCACCTGGGCCAAGCCGGCACTCACCCTCCTTGCGCTGTGGGGCGTGGGCGACCTGATGGTGATCTTCATGGCGGCGCTGCTCGACGTACCCCGCGAGCTCTACGAGGCGGCGTCGCTCGACGGGGCGGGCGCGGCCCGTCGGTTCCGCCACGTCACGCTCCCGCACCTGCGACCGATCCTGCTGTTCGCCGTGATCACCGGCGTGATCGCCACGATGCAGTACTACACGGAGCCGCTGGTGGCGGGGCAGGTGGCCAGTGGGCAGATCGGCGGGTCGGGCCAGCAGACGCAGCCGGGCTACCCGGGCGGCTCGACGCTGACCCTTCCGCAGCTGGTCTACAACCTCGGCTTCCAGCGGTTCGACATCGGTGCGGCCTGCGTGGTCGCGATGGTGCTGTTCGTGCTGTCGATGGTGTTCGCGGCGTTCCTGATGCGCAGCGGGCACGGGTTCCTGGCGGGTGAGGACTGAGATGGCACTCACCGTCGTCGAGCCGCACTACCGACGCCGCCGCCTGCTGGAGTGGGTCGCCGTCCACTCCTTCGCGGTCGCGCTCGGCCTGCTGTTCGTGCTGCCCTTCGTCTTCGTGATGCTGACCGCGGTGATGACCGACCAGCAGTCACTGACCCGCGACTACTGGCCGCAGCCGTTCGCGTGGCACAACCTGGTCGACGTCTGGAACACCCCGGGGTTCACGACGTGGTGGCGGAACACGATCGTGTACGCCGTCTCCGGCACCGCGCTGACCCTCCTGTCGAGCCTCCCGGTCGCCTACGCCCTGGCGTACTTCAGGTTCCGCGGGCGCAACGTGGCGATGATGGTGGTGATCGCGACGATGATGCTGCCGCCTCAGGTCGCGATCATCCCGCTCTACCTGGTCTGGGCCCAGAACTTCCACCTGACCGGCACCCTGTACCCGTTGATCATCCCGCTCGCCTTCGGCGACGCGTTCTCGATCTTCCTGCTCCGGCAGTTCATGCTCACGGTGCCGCGCGAGTACCTCGAGGCCGCGCGGATCGACGGGTGCAGCGATCTGGGCACGATGTTGCGCATCGTGATCCCGATGATCCGTCCGGCCATCGCCGCTGTCGGGTTGTTCCAGTTCTTCTACTGCTGGAACGACTACTTCGGGCCGCAGATCTACGCCAGCGAGAACCCCGGCGCCTGGACGCTGAGCTACGGGCTCCAGACGTTCAAGAGCGCCCATCACACCAACTGGAACCTGACCATGGCCGCCACCGTGCTGGTGATGGCGCCGGTGATCGTGCTCTTCTTCCTCGCCCAGAAGGCGTTCATCGAGGGCGTGACGCTGACGGGGGTGAAGGGATGAAGATCGCGGTCGTCGGTGGAGGCTCGACGTACACCCCGGAGCTGGTGGACGGGCTCGGCCGGCTGCACGACGTCCTCCCGGTCGAGGAGCTGGTGCTCGTCGACCCCGCGGCGGACCGGCTCGAGCTGGTCGGCGGGCTGGGTCGTCGCATCCTCGCCCGGCTCGACCACCCGGCACGGCTGACCACGACGTCCGACCTGGAGCCCGCTCTGGACGGGGTCGACGCGGTGCTGATCCAGCTCCGGGTCGGTGGACAGGCAGCGCGGCTCGAGGACGAGACCTGGCCGCTGGAGTGCGGGTGTGTGGGTCAGGAGACCACCGGCGCCGGCGGTCTCGCGAAGGCCCTGCGGACGGTTCCGGTCGTGCTCGACATCGCCGAACGCGTGCGCACGGCCGCTCCCGACGCCTGGATCATCGACTTCACGAACCCGGTCGGGATCGTGACCCGGGCCCTGCTCCAGGAGGGTCACCGCGCCGTCGGACTGTGCAACGTCGCGATCGGGTTCCAGCGCCGGTTCGCCGGCTGGCTCGATGTCGCACCCGATCGCGTGCAGCTCGACCACGTGGGGTTGAACCACCTCACCTGGGAACGGGCGGTCACCGTCGACGGCGTCGACCGACTGCCGGAGCTGCTCGCCGCGCACGGGCCCGAGATCGCGGAGTCGCTGGAGCTCCCGGTCGACCTCCTGCACACGTTGGGCGTGGTGCCCTCCTACTACCTGCGCTACTTCTATGCCCACGACGAGGTGGTCGCCGAGCAGCGGACGTCCGGCTCGCGGGCCGCGCGCGTCGCGGAGATCGAGCAGGAGCTGCTCACGGTGTACGCCGACCCGGCCCTCGACGAGAAGCCTGCGCTGCTCGCGGAGCGCGGTGGCGCGTTCTACTCCGAGGCCGCTGTGCAGCTGGCGGCGTCCCTGCTCGGACGCCCGGAGACGCCGACCACCCAGGTCGTCAACCTGCGCAACGACGGCACCCTGCCGTTCCTGCCCGACGACGCGGTGATCGAGGTCCCCGCCACGGTCGCCCGCTCCGGCGTACGCCCGGTGACGCTCGCCCCGCTGGCTCCGCTGTACGCCGGGCTGGTCGCGGCGGTCACGTCGTACGAGCACCTGGCCCTGGACGCCGCGCTCCGCGGTGGCTACGACCGGGTCTTCCAGGCGCTTCTGGCTCACCCGCTGGTGGGGCAGGTCGACATCGCGCACGGTCTCACCGACCGGCTGATCGCGCACAACCGCGACCACCTTCGGTGGGCCTGAGATGGGTGACCCGATGGATGCCCCCGCGGCGGTCCTCGCGATCGATGCGGGGAACAGCAAGACCGACGTCGCGGTCGTCGCGTCGGACGGAACCGTTCGGGGCAGGGCGCGCGGCGGGGCCTTCCGACCGGACCGGCTCGGAGCCGCCGCGGCGGTGGCCGGCATCGCTCCGCTGGTCGAGAAGGCGCGGGCGAGCGCCGGCATCGACCCCGGCGGCCCGGTGGCCGTGCAGGTGGCGGCCTGCCTCGCCAACGCCGACCTCCCGGTCGAGCACGAGGCCCTGGAGGCCGCGATCCTCGCCCAGACGTGGGGCGGGTCGATCGAGGTCTTCAACGACACCTTCGCCCTCCTCCGCGCCGGGCTCGACGACCGGCGCGGCGTCGCCGTGGTGTGCGGAGCGGGCATCAACTGCGCCGGCCTGCTCCCGGACGGGACGACGACGCGGTTCGCCGCGGTCGGTCACATCTCGGGCGACTGGGGTGGCGGCGGCGGCCTCTGGCAGGAGGCGATGTGGTGGGCTGCGCGAGCCGTGGACGGGCGCGGGCCGGGCACCGCGCTCAGTGACGCCCTCCCCCGTCACGCCGGTCTGTCGACGATGGCCGAGCTCATCGCAGCCGTCCACCTCGGCTCCCTCTCCGAGGCCGAGTGCATGGAGCTGACGCCGGTCCTGTTCGCCGTGGCGGCCGCCGGCGACGAGGTCGCGTCAGCGCTGGTACGCCGTCAGGCCGAGGAGGTCGTGACGCTCGCGGTCGCGGCGATGCGTCGCCTGGGCGTCCTCGGGGAAGCACTCCCTGTGGTGCTCGGCGGCGGGGTGCTGACCGCCGGGCATCCCCAGCTGATGAACGAGATCGACCGCCTCCTCGCGGACGCGGCGCCGCTCGCCGTACCGAAGGTGGTGCGGACGCCGCCGGTGGTGGGAGCCGCCCTGCTCGGCCTCGATCGGGTGGGCGCAGAAGCCGGCGTGCGCGAACGGCTCCGCGAGTCGTTCGCCGCCCTCGGCGAGGCGCCCGCCGTCTGACGAGAGACCTCAGGAGAGGCTGTCGTCGACCCCGACCAGCGTGGAGAAGCGCTGGGCCAGGGGCCGCCAGGCGGCGTCCAGGTCGTGGCGCGAGCGGACCAGGTCGTCGAGCACGCGTTCCTTCTCGGTCGGCGCGAGGCTGCCGTCGGTCGCCCAGGCGGCGACGAGACCGTCGTCGACCTCGGGGTGCCACTGGATGCCCCACACCGTCGGCGCCAGGCGTGCCGCCTGCACCTCGCCGGTGCTCGCGGTCGCCAGCTGCCGGGCCCCGTCGGGGAGCCGGCTCACCACGTCGTCGTTCCAGTGCATCGCGCGTCGCGGACCGACCAGCCCGCCCATCAGCTCGTCGTCGACGGCCTCGGCGGTCCAGCCGACATCGAGCAGGCCGAGCTGCCGGCCGTTCGGGTTGACCTGGATCTCACCTCCGAGCGCGACCGTGCAGAGCTGGTGGCCGAGGCAGATGCCGAGCGTCGGCACGGAAGCCGTTGCCGCCAGCCGGATCAGCTCGCGGGTCGCCGGCAGCCAGGGGGCCTTCTCGTCGTCGTGCGCGCCCATCGCGCCGCCCATCACGACCAGACCGTCGTACCCCTCGATCGAGGACGGCACCGGGTCACCGTCGTACGCCCGGCAGACGGCGAGCTCGACGCCCTCCATCCAGGTCCCCATCAGGTGGATCGGGTCGTCGTCCTCGTGCTGGACGACGAGTACGCGCGGAGTCACGAGCGCAAATCTAACCGGGCGACCTGGTCACAGCCAGCGGCGGACCCGGCTCCGGTAGTCGTCG
>NZ_DASXQG010000074.1:0-22710 GCF_036493135.1 Nocardioides sp.
GCGCGCGGCCCGCGGCGGGACGATGATCGCGCCCGGCCCCCTGGAGGCGCCGATGCAGTGCGTCGACGCCCGCGACATGGGTGCCTGGACGGTCCGGCTCGCGGAGCAGAGGACCACCGGTGCCTTCACGGCTGCCCGGCCGTCCACGACGTTCGGCGAGCTCCTGACCGAGACGGTGTCCGCGCTGGGCAGCGACACCGAGCTGATCCCGGTCGACGGTGACTGGCTGGTGGAGCAGGGGGTCGACGGCGCCCAGCTCCCGCTCTGGTCGGAGGGCAGCGCCGAGTTCGCCCTGGCCATGGGCACCTCGCGTGCCGAGGCTGCGGGCCTGACACATCGGCCGTTCGCCGACGTCGTACGCGACACCCTGGCGTGGGCCGAGGCCCACCCAGACCAGTCGCATGCCCGCCAAGGCCTCGCCCCGGAACGTGAGCAGGAGCTGCTCACGGCCTGGGCCGCCACGCAGGCATGACCCTCGCGCACCGCCTCGACGGCATCCCGCCGACGATCTTCACCACGATGTCGGCGCTCGCGGTGCGCACGGGCGCAGTCAACCTGGGCCAGGGCTTCCCCGACGTCGACGGCCCGGTCTCGGTGCTCAACGCCGCCCAGGAGGCGATCTCCGCCGGCGCCAACCAGTACGCCCCTGGCATCGGCATACCCGCACTCCGACAGGCGGTCGCGCGGCACCAGCAGCGCCACTACGGACTCGACCTCGACCCGGACACCCAGGTACTGGTCACCACCGGTTGCACCGAGGGCATCGCGGCGGCGCTCCTCGGGCTCGTGGACCCCGGTGACGAGGTCGTCGTGCTCGAGCCCTACTACGACTCGTACGTCGCGATGATCCAGATGGCCGGCGGGGTACGCCGCCCGGTCACCCTGCGCGCGCCGTACTTCCGCCTGGACGCCGACGAGCTTCGTGCGGCCGTCACGCCGCGCACCAGGTTCGTGCTGCTGAACTCCCCCCACAACCCGACCGGCACGGTGCTCACGCGCGCCGAGCTGCAGGCCGTCGCCGACGTCGCGATCGAGCACGACCTGGTCGTGATCACCGACGAGGTCTACGAGCACCTGACGTTCTCCGACCACGAGCACGTCCCGATCTCGACGCTGCCGGGAATGTTCGAGCGGACCCTCAGCCTGTCGAGCGCCGGCAAGTCCTACAGCGTGACCGGCTGGAAGATCGGCTGGGCGACGGGTCCTCCCGAGCTGGTCGCGGCGGTGCTGGCCGCCAAGCAGTGGCTGACGTTCACCTCCGGGGCGCCGCTCCAGCCCGCGATCGCCTCCGCCCTCGACGACGAGCCGGACTGGCCACGGGCGCTCGCCCGCGACCTCGAGTCGCGTCGAGACCTCCTCTGCGACGGACTCGCTGCGCTCGGGCTCGACGTACGCCGCCCGGAGGGCACCTACTTCGCGCTCACCGACATCACGTCGCTGGGGTGGCGGGACGGCATGGAGTTCTGCCTGGCCCTGCCCGAGCGGGCCGGTGTCGTCGCCATCCCGACGCAGCCGTTCCACGACAGCGGCGCCGGAGACCAGCTCGTGCGCTGGGCGTTCTGCAAGGAGGCAGATGTCATCGAGGAGGCACTGAAGCGACTGGCCGGCGCCGACCTCAGCGGCTCACCAGCCAGGCCTTCACCTCGGGCCGCACCAGCAACGCGAGGGTCGTCACCGCAGCCGCGAGCGGGATCAGCACCAGGATGAAACCGAACGTCGCGAGCAGGGTCAGGATCACGACACCGATGGTCGAGACGAGCAGGGCGTACCACCCCCAGCGGTGCCGCAGGAACACGACCACCGCGAGTGCCCCGGCGGCCAGCGACCAGACGATGACCAGGGATCCGGTCACGTAGCCGATCACGAGCAGGTCATGGTCGCTGAACCCACGCTCGGCGAGCTGGGGGTCCTGCTCGTGCATGCGGTCGAGCACGGTCGCGGAGTCCGCCGCGAGGACGGCCAGCGATCCTCCGACGAGGAGAGCCGTCATCAGGCAGAAGGTCCAGACCAGGAGGCAGGCGCCCAGCAGCGCGTTCGGGCGGGTCGGGCGGATCGGGCGGGCCGAGCGGGGCGGTCCGGGCGGTCCAGGCGCGTCGTACGGGGAGGTCGGTGGCGGAGCCCAGGCGTACCGCGTGCCCGGCGGGGCCTGCGACGAGGCCGGTGGTGCGAGCCATCCCGGGGTCGGTGGCGGACGTTCGGGGCTCGGCCCCTGAGAGGGACCGGGACCGGGCGGGGTCGACCGAGGGGCGGACGGGGCGGACGGGGCGGCCGGCCGGTCGGGCTTCTCGGTGGTGGCACCGTCCTGGAACCAGACCCGGGCGGGGCCGAACCACAGGGTGGCGACCGCAGCCGCGACGCCCGAAGAGAAGATTCCGTCCGCCGCCAGTCCGGCCAGGAACATCGGGACGGCGAGCACCGACATCACGAGCCGCGCACTCCGGCTGCGGCGGAGGGTCTGGAAGCCCAGCACCGCGATCGCAGCCGCACAGGCGCCCGCGATCATCGAGATGATCTTCACCGTGACGAGCAGGTCGGCCATCGTGATCCCGCTCTTCCTCAGGACGGGATCGTCGAGCCATGGGCGGAGCGTCTCGCGCGTGTCGATCGTGTGCAGGCCGGCGATGCGGTCCCATACCGCGAGCACGACGAACACCGAGCCCACCATCGCGATGCCGCAGGCGACGGTCACCTGCGGTGGCCGAGAGGGGGTGGTGGAGGGCTCGCTCACGCAGTCCATTGCACCACGGCAGGATGGACCCATGACGTTCGAGGCAGCCGACACCCGGTACGACCGCACCGACTACCGCCACACCGGACGGAGTGGTCTGCAGCTCCCGCCATTGTCCCTGGGTCTGTGGCAGAACTTCGGCGACGACCGTCCCGAGGAGACGCAGCGTGCGATCCTCCGCCGGGCCTTCGACCGGGGAGTCACGCACTTCGACCTGGCGAACAACTACGGGCCGCCGTACGGCCGCGCCGAGGAGAACTTCGGGCGCTGGATGCGCGAGGATTTCGCGCCGTACCGCGACGAGCTCGTGATCTCGACCAAGGCGGGCTACGACATGTGGCCGGGGCCGTACGGCCAGGGCGGCGGCTCGCGGAAGTACCTGCTGGCCTCCCTCGACCAGTCGTTGGGGCGGATGGGCCTGGATTACGTCGACATCTTCTACAGCCACCGGTTCGACGCCGACACCCCGATCGAGGAGACGATGGGTGCCCTCGACACCGCCGTGCGGTCCGGTCGGGCGCTGTACGCCGGCATCTCGTCGTACTCCGGCGCGAAGACCAAGGAGGCCGCGACGATCGCCCGGGAGCTCGGGACTCCCCTGCTGATCCACCAGCCGTCGTACTCCATGCTCAACCGCTGGATCGAGAAGGACCTGCTCGACGAGCTCGAGGAGCAGGGCATGGGCTGCATCGTGTTCTCGGCCCTGGCGCAGGGGCTGCTCACCGACCGCTACCTCGACGGGGTGCCGTCGGACTCGCGTGCGGCGCGGACGGACTCGACGATCGCCGGGCTCGACTCCGCCGTCCTCGACCGGGTGCGGTCACTCAACGAGGTCGCCCAGCGGCGTGGACAGAAGCTCGCCCAGCTCGCGCTGCAGTGGGCCCTGCGCGACCCGCGCGTGACGTCCGCCGTCATCGGCGCCTCCAGCGTCGAACAGCTCGACACCAACCTCGACGGCCTCGACTTCCCGCCGCTCACCGACGACGAGCTGGCCGAGATCGACCGGTACGCCGTCGAGTCGGGCATCAACCTCTGGGCGAAGTCCATCGAGGAGTAGCCCATAGCGCCGCGAAGGGCCTGGTCGCGCCAATCCAGGCAGCCATGAGGACATGGATGGATCGAGGCGAGTCCAGCCAGACCGACGGGTGGTGGCGGTCGCGCGACCTCGCTCCTTGCTCACGTAGCGGGAGCGCGGTCCATCACTGGACGCGATGGTCCGGTGTCATTCCCGGGACGCGGGGGGACGCGAATTTCATCAATTGGGGAGTGGTGGCGTGCCTCCATGGCTTCCTAACGTGGCGTGGGCGTCCCGTCGGGTCTCGCATGACGGTTCCTCCTCCCCGGGTTCTGCCAGGAGGGGCGCGACGGGGTTACCAGAGCGATCGCGCGCTGTGGCCGAGCACACGAGGCTGGGAGCCGTCATGACCCTCAACGTCAATCCGCACCAGCATCATCTGCTCAGAGGGCTTCTTCTCCGGGGCGGCTGCGCGGCCCTCTGCTGGGGGGTACTGGTCCTCCCACAGGCGGCGGCGGCCACGCACCACTCGCCTACCGAGCCCACCACGACAGGCGGGTCCCATGTCTCGCGGGTTGTCAGACTGGCAACCACGGAACCGAACGACGAGATCCACAGCAGTCTCGGTGACTCGAGCAGCGAGATGTGGCTGTACTGGCACGGCCCGGACAATCTCGTGCAGTACGGACTCGACTCGACGTACGGTCATTCAGCGACTGCGAGCAGGCCCACCATCGCGCCGAAGGAGCTCGGAGGTCTCTGGCAGGTCCGTCTGACGAACCTCGCACCCGGCACGACCTACCACTACCGGATTGGCGCCAGCGGCCTCGACCACACGTTCAGGACCGCCCCGACCGGTGACTTCGTCTGGACCGACATCGGCGACACCGGCACCAGCTACTCCGGCGGCGGCTGCGCCAAGCCGTGGATGAGCCAGGTGTGGCAGCAGCTCGCCGACGAGCACCCCGACGTGGTCACCCATGGCGGCGACATCACGTACGCGAACTCCTGCGGCCTCCCTTCGATCCACCAGTACTGGAACGACATCGCCCCGTTGGCGACCCAAACCGCCATGGAGTACGCGTGGGGCAACCACGAATCCGCTGGAAGCGACTCGATCGCCAACTACAAGGGCCGCTTCAACGCACCCCATGCACAGACGATCCCCTTCGACTCGGCCAGCCTGACGACCAGCCCCGGTTGCCCTTCACCGACGAACCCGAACGTCAACGGCTGCCAAGGCGACGACTGGGGCTACTTCACGGCTGGGCACGCCCTCTTCATCAGCTATCCCGAGCCCTGGTCCGGTGCCTTCGCGAGCTGGCACACCGCGGCGGACGCTCTGATGGCGCAGGCGGAGGCTGACCCCGACATCTACTTCATCGTGACGTTCGGCCACCGTCCTGCGTACGCGAACGGCGGGATCTCGGACACGACCCTGCAGCCGGTCCTGGACGCCCTGGCCGACAAGTACTCACCGGTCGCCCGTCCGGACGGCAAGTACCTCCTGAACGTGGCCCACCACATCCACAACGGTCAGGTCCTCGCTCCGAAGCACGGGCTGCTGCACGTGATCGACGGAGGCGGCGGCGATGAAGAGACCAACGTCAAGAAGAATCCGGGGACGCCGTGGCTGACCAATCACCTGGAGCACCTGCGTGTGACGTTCAGTGGCGATGAGATGAAGCTGGACTTCATCTGCGGCCCGCCGTACCCACCGAACCCCAGCCTGGACGCGTGCACGCAAGGGACCGTCCTGTACAGCCAGACTCTGACCGGCTACCAGGGCAACGTGACTCCGCGGGACCCGGTGCTGAGCACCAGCGTGACCGACGGTGGAGTCTCCAACGCCAAGATCGGTGACAACCTCACGTACCGGGCGACGGTGCAGAACACGCGCTCCGGCTCGACCGCCGTCGGCACGCGAATGTCCTTGACGGTGCCGCCCAACCTCACCGTGCTCGACCCCGGAGGCGCGACGATCAACGCCAACACGCTGAGCTGGGACCTGGGTGATGTGGCTGGCGGACAGAGCATCACCAAGACGGTGCAGACGCAGCTGACGTCAGGCAGCGTGGGAGAGTTGTTCCGCGTCTCTGTGCAGGCTCAGACGACCGACAATGCCTGTGCTACCTCCGGGAGCGTGTGTACGGCGTTCGACACCGACCAGATCGTTTCGTCCCAGCCGGCCAAGGAGTACGTCACCAACACCGGCTTCGAGGCGAACAAGGTCGGGTGGACCGGTCTGTACAACGGTTTCTCCAAGACGGCGCGCTACTCCAAGGCCCAGCATGACGGCGTCTACAGCCTGAAGATCATCCGTTCCACCAGCACAGCCGGGGCGGCCGGGGTGGTGTCGAAACCCAGCTGGGCGCCTTCCATCACTGCCAACGCCAACTTCGCTGCCAGCGTCTGGGTGCGGGGCCAGAAGACCGGGCGGACCCAAACGGTGGTCGTGCAGATCAACGAGGTCAGTTCCGCTGGAGTCGTCGTCGGCTCGGCCAGCAGCAGTCTGAAGTTCAGCGACCTGACCTGGCACCAGCTGCAGGTTCCCTACACGAGCGTGGGCAACGGAGACCACCTCGACTACGTGATGTACAGCCCCGACCTGAACGCCAATGCCTGGTTCCTCACCGACACCGTCAGTCTCCTCGGATCACAGCCCTGAGAGCCCACGCATCTCTTCTCGGACTCGGAATTGCTTTCGAAGGAACGACCCGGCTGCGACCGGCCTCCGGGGCGCGCGCCCCGAGCGAGCGCGAAGCAGAGCCACGCGTCCACGACGTGCACGACGGCCACGACGGCCACGACGGCCACGAATGGATCTACGTCCTGTCAGGAGACGTACGGCCGATCCTCGGCGACGAGGACCTCATCCTTCGCGCAGGCGATGTCGCCGAGTTCGACCCCTGATCCCACACTGGTTCGGCAGCACCGGCCAGAAACCCTCCGAGATCCTCAGCATCTTCGAGCGACCCGGCGAACGCATGAACCTCAGGACCACGCCATTGCAGCGATAGACCCAACCGCAACCAGGCGAGCTGCGGGGAGCAAGTCGACGCCGTGCGTCTACCGCCGGGAGTTGGCCGACTAGCGAGTGCTCTTGATCCCGGGAGCTCATCAGGAGTCGTTCGCCCAGCCTGCTCGGCCGTTGCCGGCACGTCAGGTGTCGCGGGCCGCGTCGATCTGGGCCTGGGCGTCGGAGAGTAGGTCCACGATCCGGGCGCCGAAGGTGACGTCGACCTCGTGCGGCACGCCGCGATCGGCCGACTCCACGAGTTCCCGGGCCGCGATGGCCAAGAGATCTGACTGGGAGCCTTCGGGGCGTGGGGGCATGCGGGACACGCCGGCGTCACCCCACACCGCGGCCTCGAATCCGGCCGCAGCCGGTGGCGCGAACAGGGTGAGCTCAGCGGTGCTGGTCGCGCCGGACTCATGACGGATCACCAGAGTCACGAGGTCGCCGGCACCACCGACGGCCGTGAGCGACCTGGCCGGGCCGAGGGCAGCACTCAACGTTGACAGTGCGTGCGGGCCGGTATCCCATAAGGCCCCGCTCTCCCACCGCCACGATGAGGAGCCGAACGGATTGCCCGGCTCCTGCAGCGAGCTGAACGACCGCAACCAGCCGCCACGCCAGCCCTCTGTGGTCCGCACTTCCCGGAACCACGTCCGCGATGCATCGGCGAACCGATCGGTGAAGAAGACGACCGAGGCCACGCCGGCCGAGGTGGCGGTGTCACGCAGGGCGTCGGCGGCTGCCACGGTCAACGCCACCGGCTTGTCCAGCAGCAGGTGCTTTCCCGCGTTCGCGGCCATCAGCGCGAGCTCTGCCTGGATCTCTGGAGGCACAGCGAAGGCGACGGCGTCCACCTCCACCAGCAGCGCCTCGAAGTCGTCGTAGACCGAGACACCCAGCTCCATCGCCAGAATGCGCGCCCGCTCCGGGCTGCGACCCCAGACACCGACAAGCTCGACACCCTCGGCCGCCAACAACCCCGGGCCGTGCGCCATGCCCGCCCAGGGCCCCGTACCCACCAGACCGAATCGCACGAGGCACGCTACCTCGCTCACGCCGAGCGGTCCCCACACGTCCCAACCGGGCTCCGAACGCTTCGGCGGTGATGCTCACTCCTGGTCAGTCCGTCGTGTGCTGGCGTGTGCGCCATTGCGGCACGAGGGCCGTTGCGCCGGTGAGCGGAATGGAGATAGTCGCACTGTCGCCGCCGCGGCTCACCTTGATGTCGAGGACATCGCCGACGTTCATGCGCACGATCTCCGGGTAGCGCGGTAGTTCGATGTCTTCTCGATCGTGGAGTCCCGCACGGTCCGCAGCTCCCGCTGGGACCAGACCTCGAACGTGACCGGTGACGAGTGTGGAGGAGTCGAATCCGAAGTCGGGAACCGGCACGTCGACCATCTCCATCTCGAACTGCGACCCGAAGGCGTCCTCGGAAGGACGGCCCGCCCCGGTGATGACCAGGTCGTCCAGATGGGGCATCTCGGGACTGTGCAGCGTGTTCTCGACGCGGGTGCACCAACCAGAGATGCCGATCTGCTCGCCCGCGCTGCGGTCGCGCACCACGCCTCGCACCAGGTCATCGACCCGCACCTTCTGAGCCGTTTCTCGCCTCAGGCGCGCGTCCAGGTCGGCGAGGTAGAACATGCCTCTGACGTAGGGCAGTCGGTGGGCCAGGAAGTCGGAGAAGAACAGCCGTTGGGCTTGCTGGATCGAGAGCCCGCGTCGAGGGTTGGCGTAGCACTCGCGGGCCGCGACGTTCACCGCCGCAAGGAACGCCGCTTGGTCGAGCATGCCCGCGCGTAGCGGCAGCACCAGTGAGTAGTAGTCAGCCGATCCCTCGACGAACCAGGTCTTCTCGTGGTCCGACCCGTCCAGGTGCAACCACTCGTGGACGAGCTCGTGCGCGAGCGTCTCATACAGCGACCCGACGTCCAGGGGCCGCGACGGGTTCATGGCCATCACGAAGGAGGCTGGATGAGCCGAGGCGTTCGCGCCGCGATGGGGGTGCGCGCGCAGGAAGACCCGGTAGGGATGGGCGGGGGCACCGAACGTATGTGACATGAGGTCGTAGGTGGTGCCGAGCCTCGCGCTGAAAGAGTCGACGTCGATGCCGGGGGGCGTGAGCCACCACGTCGACAGCGGTCCCTCGCGCAGGTGTTGCTCCCTCAGGTCGCCGCACATGAAGTAGGTGTCCCCGAGGAGCTCCAACCCCTTCCCTGTGAGAGGAGCGCTCGCTGATGCGTCTTCTCCGAGGCTGCATACGCCGAGCCATACGTCCGTGGCGTTGTCCGGTTCGGTAGGCGTGCGCCAATGCAGGTCGAACGTGAGGTCCTCCGGTCCTGGCGGAAGCAGCACGAAGCACTTCAAAGCGCCCGAGAGTCCACTTCCCTCGGCACGAAGCTCCAGGGGCGGCGTGGCGGCCTGTGGCTCCTCGGCCGCCGGGTGGGCCGCGTACGAATACTCGATGGCGCCCGATGTCTTGCGCCCGACCTGCCAGCAACGTGTGGGCCCGGCCTCGTCATCTTCGAAAACACCGACGGTCAGAGGCAGTGGACCCCGGTCGTCATGGGCGGTGACGGCGTCTCCGCCCAGGTCGACGCTGGGTGCCCCTGCGATCGTGTCCGGGACTTGAGCAAGTACCTGGTTCGAATCGAGAGAAACCCCGTCCCAGACACAGGTCACGATGACTGCTCGGTCAGGCTGGACCGACAGCGATACAGACAGGTGAGGCATGGCACTCCTCGTCATCGCCTCAGCATGCTGTGCGACCACAACAAGCCGTCACCCTGACACGCGAGGCCGACCACCAGGTGAGCACGGGCCAGCTGCTCCGAGTTTGCGGTCTCCCGCGCCCCGCGCAGATGTCCGCGCGAAGTCCACAGGCATAGGCCTGGTCAGGAGAGGTCCCTCAGTCGTAGGACGTTGGTGTCGAGGGCGATGACATCGTCGGCTCTGGTGGCGATGGATCGCCAGTCGTCGATGGCGGCCCGGAAATATCGTCCGGAGAGTTGATCGAGCATCCCCGAGTCGAGGTCGGAGATGAGATCGAGAGACGTGTCCATGGAAGTCCAGGTGTCTTCGTCGTCCCACACGTCGGCAAACACCTCGGCCGTCATGTCCGTCTTCACCATGCCGGGCGACATCGCGAACACGCGGACGCCCGACGCGAAGCACTCTCCGGCGAGCGCCTCGGTGAACCGGTTGACCGCCGCCTTGCTCGCCATATAGGCGGAAGTGATAGTGCCGTCATTGTCGAGGCCGACAGGGAAGGTCGCTGCCCCTGAGGACAAATTGATGATCCGACCGCTTCCACGCGCCATCATCGCGGGGAGCACCGCGCGACTGCACAAGTAGGTGCCCCGCACGTTGACCGCGAGCACATCCCACCACGTCTCAGGCATCACGTCCCACGTGAGACCACTTCCCCCGGAGATCCCCGCATTGTTGACAAGCAGGTCTGGCACCCCGTGGTCCAGGGCGATCCGGCCGAACACGTCCTCGACGGCAGCCGGGTCGCTCACGTCCAGTACGAAGGGAAAGGCGCCAGTCTCCTGCGCCACCTGATCGAGACCGGATACCCGGCGGCCGATCGCCACCACAGCCATCCCTGTCGAGGTCAATCGTTGGACCAGCGCCCGACCGATCCCTCGGCTGGCTCCGGTCACGACTGCAAGTCGACTCGACACGCCGCCGACTCTAGGTGCTCAGAAGACCCGGGGTGCACCTAGACAGAGGGCCGACAACGGGCGCGACAGGCACTCCGCGTGATTCGCCGTGCAGCGGGATGTCGCGTGTGTCTTCATCGTGTGGTGTGGGCGAGTATGGCGAGCTGGATCCGGTCCCGCGCGTTCGCCTTGCCCAGCAGGCTACTGACGTGGGTCTTGACCGTTCCGTGCGTGATGTGGAGGTGTGCGGCGATCTCGGCGTTCGACAGGCCTTGGGCGATCAGATCAAGGACCTCGCGTTCGCGTCGTGTGACCGTCGTCAGGGCGTTGGTGGCCGGAGGACCGGTCGACGACTGCTCGACCAGCCGGTCGATCACACGCCGTGTCACACCCGGGGCGAGGAGTGCCTCACCGCTCGCGACGATGCGAACGGCCTCTTGCAGCTGCGCAGCCGGTGTGTCTTTCAGGAGGAAACCGCTGGCGCCTGCTTGCAGAGCACCGAAGAGATACTCGTCGAGGTCGAAGGTGGTCAGGACGATGACCCGCGTCCTGGTCCGACCCACGATCGTTCGGGTCGCTTCTATGCCGTCCATGCCCGGCATCCGTACGTCCATGAGCAGCACGTCCGGCTCGGTCATGGCTGCCAGCTCGACCGCAGAGGCACCGTCGACCGCCTCCCCGACGATCTCCAGGTCGTCGGCTGCGTCGAGGATGCCGCTGATCCCGGCGCGGACCAATGGCTGATCGTCGGCGACGGCGACACGTAGCGTCACGTGCGCACCGTCGATGCGGTCGCCGGCACGGCGCACGGCAGTACGACGTGAAGCGTGTACGTGCCGTCGGCGGTCGTGGCCACCTCCATGTGACCGCCGAGGATCTCGACGCGTTCTCGGATCCCGGACAGCCCGTGGCCCGGTCGTGGCGTGCCGTCCCGTACGTCGGCCCGGACGGCCGGCAGACCCGGCGACGTCGTTCGCAGGCCGGGCCCGTTGCTCAGGGTGACCCGTAGCTGCTCATCGACCCGCTCGATTGCCAGCCTGGCTGTACGGGCGCCGCTGTGTCGCAGCACATTGGCAACGCCTTCTTGAACGACGCGGTAGATGCACAGCTGCAGGACTGCGGGCAGCGCGTCGTGTGGGGGACTCGGCTCGTAGTCCACGAGAAGGCCGGCCGCAGCGGTCCGGGTGAGGAGGTCGGGGAGATCGGCGAGACCCGGTGCCGGTTCGAGCGGCGTGTCTCCACCCGGGTCCTCTCGATCGGTCGGCCGACGCAGGACGTCGAGCATCTGGCGAAGCTGACGGAGGGTCTCGTGACCGGTGTCCTCCACGACGTGCAGAGCGCGGAGAGCGGCTGCCGGGTCACCCCGTCCCATCAAAGCCCCGTACTCCGCCTGGATGGTGATCACGCTCATCCCGTGGGAGACCATGTCGTGCAGATCGCGGGCGATCCGCAGACGCTCGTCGTACACGGCCTGGGCGGCGGCAACCTCCCGCTCGCGAGCGGCTCGTCGGACCTGTTGCTCACGGTGACCCGCCCATAGCCAGCACGCCGCCCACACCACGGTGCAGATGAGAGCGAGCAGCACGGCTCGATCCGAGGTGGAGACATAGAACGCCGGGGCGACCACGGCGATCATCAGTGCCGCGAGAGCGAGTCGGAGGGGGGAGAAGAGGGCAGCCAGGCCGACCGGGATCAGCATCGGAACCCACCACAGGTACACCCAGCCGGTCGTTACGATGGCCAGGGCACAGGCGCCCACAGCCGTCACTGGCATGGCGAGACGAAACGCCGCGCCGCGGTTCCGCATCCGAGCAGCCTACGGCTCCACCCCGCCCCGGGCCTCTGCCGCCAGACATAGTCCTCGAGACCGGTGCGCACCTGGTCAGGAACCCGTCGGGCGCCCGATGCGCATGCGGATCGGGCACTCGAGTCTGGGGGCATGCCCTCCTTGCCAGATGTCCAGGACCCCGTGGTCGTCGACCGTGTCGGCAAGACCTACGGTCCGCACCGGGTCATTGACGAGCTCAGCTTCCGGCTGCGCCCCGGCGAGCTGACCTGCCTGCTCGGCCCCAACGGCGCCGGGAAGACCACGGTGATCCGGATGCTGCTCGGCCTCACCACGCCGACCGAGGGCGAGTGCCTGGTCGGCGGTACGACGTACCGGGCGCTGGCCCGCCCGTTGACCTGGGTCGGATCCCTGCTCGACGGACCGGCGGCTCACCCCGGCAGGACCGGTCGACGACACCTCCGAGCCTTGGCAGCCTCGAACGGGATCGACAGTCGACGGATCCGCGTCGTCCTCGAGCAGCTCGACCTCACCGGTGCGGCCGACCAGAGGGTCGGCGAGTACTCCCTGGGCATGCGCCAGCGCCTCGGACTGGCGGCTGCATTGCTGGGCGAGCCACCCATCCTGATCCTCGATGAGCCGGGCAACGGCCTGGACCCCGCAGCACAAGCGTGGCTACGACAGGTGGTGCGAGGACAGGCCGACACAGGGCGCACGGTCCTCCTGTCCACGCATCTGCTCTCCGAGGTCGCGGTCACCGCCGACCGCGTGTTGGTCATCGCCGGTGGGCGCCTCCTCGCTGACGCCACGCCCGACGAGCTCACGTCCGGTAGCAGCAGCCTCGAAGGCGCGTATCTGCGGCTGACCTCTCCCTTCTCGACCCACTCGGCTCCACCCGACCAGCCGCAACCCGGAGGCCTCCAGTGAGAAGGACACCGGGTCTCCCGCGCGTGTCCGGTTCTGCGGTACGCGCCGAGGTCGTGAAGGTGTTCGGGTTGCGCTCCACCTGGGCACTCCTGCTGACCGCCAACTTCGTCGGACTCGTCATCGGCGTCATGACACTGCACTCGGTCGCGGCGTCATGGTTCTCCCTGTCGAGCGCTGACCGCATGGGCTTCGACCCCACCGCCGATGCCCTGACCGGGTTCCAGTTCACCCAGCTCGCACTCGGCGCCTGGGGCGCTCTGGTCGCCACCGGCGAGTACGCACACGGCACCATCTCCTCGACACTCACCGCCGTACCTCGCCGCGGGAACGTCTATGTGGCGAAGCTGGTCGTGCTGGCATCGGTGTCGGCGCCGCTGAGCCTCATCACCGTGGTGGCGACCTGGACGCTCGGCCAGACCGCGCTGCGCGGACAAGGACTGGACGCTTCCTGGGACGACCCCGGCGTCGTCCGCGCCCTGGTGAGCGCCACGCTGGTGCTCACCGTGGTGACCGTGCTGGGGTACGGGCTCGGCGCCCTGCTCCGGCACACCGCACTGGCCCTGTCCGCCATGGTTGCCGTCCTGTTCCTGGCATGGCCGGCGGCCCGGGCGATCGAGAGCATCACGTACCTGCCCGACCGCTGGCTGATCGCCAACGCCGCCGACGCACTCGTCAGCACCCATCCCGTCACCGGCCCGAACGCGTTACGCACACCGACCCCCGGCGCAGCGGTGCTCGAGATCGTTGTCTACCTAGTGGTCATCCTCGGCCTCGGCGCATGGAGATTCCACCGTGACCCGCCATGACCGGGCCGTCGACTCGTCGTCAAGAGAGGGAACGAAGTGCGCAACCTGCTGGCCGTCGATGCTGGTGGGACCAGACGACGAGAGCGGCTGCGTCACACTCCGCCGGCTCTGAGGGCGCCGGTCCTCAGGCGGGTTGCAGGGTGAGCTCGCCGTCCGCGACGTCGACGGTCACCTTCCCGCCGTCGGTCACCTCACCGCTGATCAGCAGCCGGGCGAGCCGGTCGCCGATTGCGGTCTGGATGAGCCGCCGCAGGGGGCGGGCGCCGTACGCCGGGTCGTAGCCGGTCTCGGCCAGCCAGGCCCGGGCGGTCTCGGTGACGTCGATGGTGATCCGGCGGACCGCCAGCCGCTTCTCCAGCAGCGACAGCTGCAGGTCGACGATGTGCGCCAGCTCGTCCTTCGACAGCGCGTCGAACACCACAATCTCGTCCAGCCGGTTCAAGAACTCCGGCTTGAAGCTGGCGCGCACCATCGACATCACGGAGTCGCGCTTGGCCTGTGGCTCGAGCGTGGGGTCGACCAAGAAGTTCGAGCCGAGGTTGGAGGTCAGGATCAGCAGCGTGTTGCGGAAGTCCACCGTGCGGCCCTGGCCGTCGGTCAGGCGCCCGTCGTCGAGCACCTGGAGCAGGATGTCGAACACCTCGGGATGCGCCTTCTCGACCTCGTCGAGCAGTACGACGGAGTAGGGACGCCGGCGGACGGCCTCGGTCAGCTGGCCGCCCTCGTCGTACCCGACGTAGCCCGGAGGCGCGCCGACCAGCCGGGCGACCGAGTGCTTCTCGGAGTACTCGCTCATGTCGATGCGGACGATCGCGCGCTCATCGTCGAACAGGAACTCCGCCAGCGACTTGGCCAGCTCGGTCTTGCCGGTGCCCGTCGGACCGAGGAACAGGAACGACCCGGTCGGCCGGTGGGGGTCGGAGATGCCGGCCCGCGACCGTCGTACGGCGTCACTCACCGCGCGTACGGCGTCACGCTGCCCGATCAGGCGCCGGCCGATCACGTCCTCCATCTCGAGCAGCTTGGCGGTCTCGCCCTGCAGGAGCTTGCCGGTCGGGATGCCGGTCCAGGCCTCGACGACCTCGGCGATCTGCTCGGCGCCGACCTCCTCGCCGACCAGCGGCTCGACGTCCCTCTTCTCGGACGCCTCGACCGCCTCGAGCTTCTTCTCCAGCTCGGGGATCGACTCGTACCGGATCTTCGAGGCGCCCTCGAGGTTCCCCTCGCGGAGCATCTTGTCCGCCTCGATCCGCAGCTGGTCGAGAGCGCGACGGAACTCGCCCTCGCCCTCGAGGGACGCCTTCTCGCTCTCCCATCGGGCCTCGAGCCCGCGCAGCTGCTCCTCGGAGTCGGCCAGATCTGCGCGGAGCTTCTCCAGCCGCTCCTTCGAGGCCGCGTCCGTCTCCTTCTCGAGCGCGAACTCCTCCATCTTGAGCCGGTCGACGGTACGGCGGAGCTGGTCGACCTCCTCGGGCGACGACTCGATCTCCATGCGCAGCCGCGATGCCGACTCGTCGATCAGGTCGATCGCCTTGTCGGGCAGCTGGCGGCCGGTGATGTAGCGGTCGCTGAGGGTGGCGGCGGCGACCAGCGCGGCATCGGTGATCCGGACGCCGTGGTGGGCCTCGTACTTCTCCTGGATGCCACGCAGAATCTGGATCGTGTCCTCGACCGAGGGCTCGCCGACGAACACCTGCTGGAAGCGGCGCTCGAGCGCTGGGTCCTTCTCGATGCGCTCGCGGTACTCATCGAGCGTGGTCGCGCCGATCATCCGGAGCTCGCCGCGCGCCAGCATCGGCTTGAGCATGTTGCCGGCGTCCATCGCTGAGTCGCCACCGGCACCCGCGCCGACCACGGTGTGCAGCTCGTCGATGAAGGTGATCACCTGGCCGCCGGAGTCCTTGATCTCCTCGAGCACGGCCTTCAGCCGCTCCTCGAACTCGCCACGGTACTTCGCGCCCGCCACCATCGCAGCGAGGTCCAGTGACAACAGCCGCCGGCCCTTGAGCGAGTCGGGCACGTCACCGGCGACGATGCGCTGGGCGAGTCCCTCGACCACCGCGGTCTTGCCGACTCCGGGCTCGCCGATCAGCACGGGGTTGTTCTTGGTACGCCGCGAGAGCACCTGGATCACGCGCCGGATCTCGGAGTCGCGCCCGATCACCGGGTCGAGCTTGCCGTCCTCGGCGGCCTGGGTGAGGTTGACGGAGTACTTCTCGAGGCTCTCGTACGTCGACTCCGCCTCGGGACTCGTGACCCGGCGGTTGCCGCGCAAGGCCGTCAGCCCTTCGCGCAACCCGTCGGCGGTGAGACCCGCGTCGAACAGCAGCTTCTGCGCGAGCGACTCGACCGTCGCCAGGCTGATCAACAGATGCTCGGTCGCGACGTAGTCGTCCTTCATCGACGCGGCGAGGTCGAGCCCGCCGGCCAGCACCCGGGTGAGTGCTGGCGAGGCGGCCGGCTGCTGCACGGTCGCACCACTCGCCTTGGGCAGCGCCTGCACGGCGCTCTCGGCCTGGGCGGCCAGCGCCGCGGCGTCCGCGCCCGCCTTGCCGACGAGCTGGCGCGCCGTACCGTCGGCGTCGCGCAGCAGCGCGGCGAGCAGGTGGACCGGCTCGGTCTGGGTGTTGCCCGCGGTGGTCGCCGCGAGCTGGGCGGTCTCGATCGCCTCGCGGCTGCGGGTCGTGAACTTCTCGGCCCCGAACTGGCTCATGTCGTCCTCTTCCGCTGGTTGAGGAGGTCGCGCAGCGACCGTCTCGAAACCAGCGCAGATCGATCGTGCGAGGCACCACTGTGGCCCTCTACCCTTCCCAACGAGCCAGAAGTTGAGTCGATTCCCCTCAACTTCGACATTTTTGGGACTCAGATGAGCACCCTGTCGCCGTCGACATACGCCGTGGACGCATGCGGACTTGTGCTGCACGGCCAGCAGTCGCGTCACCCGCACCTCCGGGTCGAGCTCCTCCCTGACCTCGCGCTCTCCGCCCCGGCAACCAGTGACTCGCCGGACCAGCAGTGTGCGGCCGTCGGATCGCGTCAGCAGCACGCCGGCAGCACGCCGGCAGCACGTCGGCAGAACAGACGAGATTCGAGTCTGCCGAGAGGTCCATGCCTCCAGTCTGCGTCACCCGGATCAGGGGAGGTTCCCTCCGGCACCGGTCACGATCATGAGTCGCGGTGACGGGCTCACCCACAGGGAGGAAACCATGTCCGACACGACAGCAGGGAGCACCGGCACGACCCAGCCGACCGGCCGTGGCGGAGTCCGCAGCATCGGCGTCATCCTGATCATCGCCGGCATCGTCTTCGCGGTCGCAGGGGTGGTCGCCTACATCGCGGTCCAGCAGACGTTGTCCGACCAGAAGATCGTGGTGTCCGACGACGCCGACATGTTCGCCGGCAAGGACGTGAAGGGGCCGTTCACGGCGTACTCCCAGGCGATCACGATCGGCAAGCACGCCAAGGACATCGCCGGCGGGAAGACGTACGCCGAGCTCCCGCAGGACGACCCCAACCGGGACACCGTGATGACGGCGTCGTTCCTTCAGGCGAGCCTGTTCACGTCGGTGGTCGCCTTCGGGGTCGCGGCGATGGCCACGGTGCTCGGCCTCCTGCTGATCCTCCTCGGCTGGGCCATCAGGCGGATGGCTCCACCCGCTAACTGACCCGCTCGCCGAGCAGCTTGACGACCGGCCAGGCGCCGTCCGACCAGTTCGACATGACGGTGACCGTGGTCGCGGTCGAGGGCGTGTGTGAGCTGGCGAACGAGACGCCCGCGTCGTACCCCTCCAGCCAGACCTCGTCGCCGGTCGCGTGCAGGTGGAAGCCGAGGCCGTAACGCTTCGACTCCTCCGGTAAGTCGCTACGCGGTCGGACCATCTCGCGGACCGTGTCGGCGCCGACGATCCGTCCGGCGAACAGGGCCTCCCAGAACGCGTGCAGGTCGCTCGCCGTCGTATAGATGCCGCCGTCGCCGACACCGAGGACGGGGAGATGGAGGACGTTGGTGCGCAGGCCGTCGACTGCCAGGTAGCCCCGGGCCGCCCGGCCGGGGAGCTCGTCCGACCGCAGGAAGGCGGTGTCCACCATGCCCGCGGGCTCACAGACCAGCGTGCGCACCAGCTCGTGGTAGCCGACGCCGCTCGCGCGCTCGGCCAGGAGCGCGAGCACGACGTACCCACCGTTGTTGTAGGCGAAGCGCTCGCCCGCGGGGAACACGCTCGGGAAGCCGTCGAGCACCGCCAGGTACTGCTCGGCCGTGGCAAGCCGGTGCACGGGCACGGGCATCACGTACGCCGTGATGTCGTCGAGAGCGTCCTCGTCGAGGTAGTCGCCGATCCCCGACCGGTGGGCGAGCAGGTGCTCCACGGTCACGTCGCCGGCGATCAGCGGTAGGTCGCGGCCCAGCAGTGACCGTGCGGTGGTGGAGAGCTCGAGGGTGCCACGCTCAACGAGCGCCATCACCACCAGAGCGGTCAGGCCCTTGGTCCCGCTCGCGGTCCCGAACTGCGTCTCGACGGTGTTCGGGATCTCGAGGGCGCGGTCGGCGAACCCGTAGGCGGAGCAGATCTCGGTGTCACCGGCGACGTCGACACGGACCACGCCGGAGAACCCGGTGCGAGCCGCGACCTCGTCGACCGCCTCCCGGAGCGCGTCCATCCGCGGAACCTACCAACGTCGCCTACGTCGAGAGGCAGGTCTCAACCACCAAGGGGTGGACCCGCCCTGCTGGGCTGACCGCCCGCACCGGTCCTGGCGCCGTTCAGTCGCGGGAGCGGCGCCAGACCACGACGGAGGCGGAGGGGTCGGGCCGGCGGAGCACGGGCAGTCGGTTGGCGTCGGTACGTCTGGGTGTCGCCGGCGCGCGGACGGCGTCGCGGGTGGCGGCGAGCTCGGCCACGAGCTCGGCGTTGCGGGACCGGAGGGCGGCGACCTGGTGCTCGAGCTCGAGGATGCGGCGTACGCCCTCGATGCCGACACCGCCGGCCGTCAACGACGCGATCTCGCGGAGCAGCTCGATGTCGTGGTGGCTGTACCGGCGCCCACCGCCGCCGGTGCGGCCCGGCATGATCAGGCCCATCCGCTCGTAGGAGCGCAGGGTCTGCGGGTGCAGGCCCGACAGCTCGGCCGCCACGGAGATCACGTAGACGGCGGCGTCGGGGCCGGCAGCACGCGGCTCACGCCGGGGCATCAGCGGCCTTCTCGAAGAGGTTGGCCCGCAGCGTGCCCTCGACGCCGGCGGCACGGTAGGCGGCGATCGCCTCGCGCGCGGGCTCGTTCAGCCGCGCGGGCACCTGCACCTGCACCGTCGCGAGCAGGTCGCCCTTGGTGCCGTCCTTCTTGGTGGCGCCCCGGCCACGCACGCGGAAGGTGCGGCCGTTCGGGGTGCCGGCCGGGACCTTCAGCGTGACCGGACCGCCGCCGAGCGTCGGGACCCTGATCTCGGCACCGAGGGCCACCTCATCGAACGAGACGGGAACGTCGAGCGTGAGGTTGTCGCCCTTGCGGCTGAACAGCCGGTGGGGCGTGACCTTGACCGTGACGAACAGGTCGCCGTTGGTTCCGCCGTTCTCGCCCGCGCCGCCCTTGCCGCGCAGTCGGATGCGCTGGCCGTCCTTGACGCCGGCGGGGATGCGCGCCTGGATGGTGCGCGCCGACGTACCGCGACCGGTGCCGTGGCAGGTCGGGCAGGCCTCGTCGTAGATCAGCTGACGACCGCCGCAGCGCGGGCAGGTCTCGTTGATCGAGAAACCACCGCCGGAGGAGTTCACGATGAACCCGGCGCCCTCGCACTCCGGGCAGATCCGCGGCTGCGTCCCGGGTTTGCCGCCCGTGCCGTGGCAGTCGGGACAGGCCGCGTCGGAGGTCAGCCGCAGGCTGATCGTGACGCCGTCGAGCGCGTCGGTGAAGGCGATCGTCGCGCTGCTCTCGACGTCGGCGCCCCGGACCGGACGGGTGCGGGCGCGGGTCCCCGCACCGCCCCGGCCACCGAAGATGTCGCCGAAGATGTCGCCGAAGCCGCCGGCCCGGTCGCGCAGCAGGTCGCCGAGGTCGAACCCGACCCCGCCGTCCGAGGACCCGCCGGGGAAGCCGCCTCGGAACCCTCCGCCCGCGTAGAGGCTCCGGAACTCGTCGTACTTCGTGCGCTTCTCCTCGTCGCCGAGAACGTCGTAGGCCTCGGCGACGGCCTTGAACTTCTCGTGCTTGGCGGTGTCGCTCGGGTTGGAGTCGGGGTGGTTGGCGCGCGCGAGCTTGCGGTAGGCCTTCTTGATCTCGGCCTGGGTGGCCTTCTTGTCCACGCCCAGCTCGGCGTAGTAGTCCTTCGTCGCCCAGTCGGCGCGTGCGCCGGTGTCGCTCACGGATTCCCTCCCCTCTCGTGTCTCGTCGGGTGTGTCGTCGGGTTGGCGTCCTCAGCGGCGGATGGTCAGCTGCTCGCCGGATCGACGACCAGCACCTGCGCCGCGCGGACGACGCGCTCGCCGATGCGGTAGCCGGCCTTGGCGATCACCTTGCACGTGGTGACCTCCACGTCGGGATCCTCCCCGATGTGGCTGAGCGCCTCGTGGATGCGCGGGTCGAACGCGTCGCCGGGCTCGCCGTACTTGACCAGGCCGGCGTTCGACACGACTCGCTCGAGCTGGTCGGCCACCGCCTGGAAGCCCTCGTCCAGCTCGCCGTGCTCACGGGCGCGATCGATGGTGTCGAGGACGTCGACGATCGGCGCGAGCGCGGCGTACGTCGCGTTCTCGCGGACGAGCTCCCGGTCGCGATCGACCCGGCGCTTGTAGTTGAGGTACTCGGCCTGGAGCCGCTGCAGGTCGGCGGTGCGCTCGGTGAGCGCCTTCTCGAGCTGCGCGGCATCCGGCGTCGTCGGGCCACCGGCGACATCGTCGAGCTCGTCATCGAACAGGTCGGACGGCTCCAGTGGGCCCCCTTCCTCGATGAAGTTGTCGACGCCGCTGATGTCATGGTCTCCCGGCGCGACGGCCGTCTCGGGAACGTCGGTCTCGGTGTGTGCTGCTGGCCGGGGTGCCACGGGTTCCTCCCCCTCGGTCGGAGGGGGAGCCGCTTCCTGCGGCTCCCCCCTCCGCCGTGCGGTCACTTGGACTCGTCCTCGCCGTCCGTGCCGGTCGTACCATCGCTGTCGTCGCCGGGCTCGTCCACGATCTCCGCGTCGACGACGTCGTCGTCCGCGGCACCGGTCGAGCTGTCCGTGCCACCGGCCGCGGACTGCTCCGCCTCGGCCGCGGCGTACATCGCGGCGCCCATCTTCTGGCTGGACTCACCGAGCTTGGTGACGCCGGCCTGGATCTCCTCCGAGGTGGCCTCGGCGTTCTCCAGGATCGCCTTGAGGGCGTCGACGTCGGCCTGGACCTCGGTCTTGACCTCGTCCGGGATCTTCTCGGCGTTGTCGCCCAAGAACTTCTCGGTCGAGTACACCAGCGAGTCGGCCTGGTTGCGCGTCTCGACGGCCTCGCGGCGCGCGGCGTCCTCCGCGGCGTACTGCTCGGCCTCCTTGACCATCCGGTCGATCTCGTCCTTGCCCAGCGCGCTGCCGCCGGAGATCGTCATCGACTGCTCGCGGCCGGACGCCTGGTCCTTGGCGGAGACGTGCACGATGCCGTTGGCGTCGATGTCGAAGGTGACCTCGATCTTGGGCACGTTGCGCGGCGCCGGAGGCAGACCGGTCAGCTCGAAGTTGCCGAGGGGCTGGTTCTGAGCCCACATCTGACGCTCGCCCTGCGCGACCTTGATCTCGACGCTCGGCTGGTTGTCGTCGGCGGTGGTGAAGATCTCCGACCGCTTCGCCGGGATCGTGGTGTTGCGATCGATCAGGGTGGTCATCACGCCACCCTTCGTCTCGATGCCGAGGCTCAGCGGGGTGACGTCGAGGAGCAGGACGTCCTTGACCTCGCCCTTGAGCACGCCGGCCTGGAGTGCGGCGCCGACCGCGACGACCTCGTCGGGGTTGACGCCCTTGTTGGGCTCCTTGCCGCCGAGCAGGTCCTTGACGACGTCGGTGACGGCCGGCATCCGGGTGGAGCCGCCGACCAGAACGACGTGGTCGATCTTGGCGACGTCGACGCCGCCGTCCTTGAGCACCGACTGGAACGGCGACTTGGTGCGGTCCAGCAGGTCGGAGGTCATCTTCTGGAACTCCGACCGGGTGAGGCGCTCCTCGAAGTGCAGCGGGCCCGACTCACCGTGGGTGATGTAGGGCAGGTGGATCGTGGTCTCGCTCGAGGAGGAGAGCTCGATCTTCGCCTTCTCCGCGGCCTCCTGGAGGCGCTGCATGGCGATCTTGTCCTTCGCCAGGTCGACGCCGTTGCCGTCCTTGAACTTCTTGACCATCCACTCGACGACCCGGGTGTCCCAGTCGTCACCACCGAGGTGGTTGTCACCGGAGGTCGCCTTCACCTCGATGGTGGAGAAGCCGTCGTCGTCCTTGCCGACCTCCAGCAGGGACACGTCGAACGTGCCGCCGCCGAGGTCGAAGACGAGGATGGTCTGGTCGCTGTCGCCCTTGTCGAGGCCGTAGGCCAGCGCCGCCGCGGTGGGTTCGTTGACGATGCGCTGGACGTTGAGGCCCGCGATCTCGCCGGCCTCCTTGGTCGCCTGGCGCTGGGCGTCGGAGAAGTACGCCGGCACGGTGATCACCGCGTCGGTCACGGTCTCGCCGAGGTAGGACTCGGCGTCCCGCTTGAGCTTCTGGAGCACGAACGCGCTGATCTGCTGCGGCGTGAACTCCTTGTCGTCGATC
>NZ_DASXQG010000075.1:0-15773 GCF_036493135.1 Nocardioides sp.
AGCACCTCCTCGACGCTGCCGCCCACGCGGTAGTCGCGGTGCAAGCGCGACGACACGACGCCGATATTCTTCTTGATGTCCCACACCGTCTCGCCGCTGCCGCGACGGCGGCCGAAGAGGTGCAGGTCGTTGGCGTACGCCTGCGCGTGATCGCCCGTGAGCATCTCGAGCAGGCTCGACTTGCCCGACCCGTTCTCACCGACCAGGCCGATCCGGCGACCGGGCTGGACGCTCAGGTCGATGCCGTGCAGCACCTGACGGGTGCCGAACCAGACGTCGAGGTCGCAGACGTGGAGCGTGGTCGGAGTGGACGGAGTGGACGGCGACATGCGGGAGCCTTCGCTGATGCGGAGGAGGACTCGCCGGGCGGCGCCGCGGGCGCGAGTCGGGTCAGCGTGCGATCCACATGATGCGAGCAATCTACGGGCCGGCGATGAACGGATCGACCGAATTACAGCGCCAGCAGGAACTCGGTGAGCCCGGCGAAGTAGGCGTCGGCGTCGTCGACCATCGCGAGGTGGCTGCCGTTCAGCGAGTGGTGGTAGCGCCCCCGTGGCAGCTGCTCGGCCATCCAGCGCAGGTGCCGCGGGTCCATCGTGTCGTGCTCGGCACCCATCACCAGCGTCGGTACGTCGATCCGGTGGAGGTCGGCGGTGCGGTCCCAGTCGCCGAGGGTACCGCTCGCGCCGAGCTCGCTGGGACCCTGCATGGGCACGTAGATCGACCGGTTGGTGTGGGCGAACGCCCGCGTCAGCGGCTCGGGCCACTCGTCCGACGGCAGCCGGCAGACGTGGACGACGTCGTGGTTCTCCATGAGCAGCTGCTCGTATTCCGATCCCTCGGTGTCGCCGGCGGCCTCGAGCCGCTTGATCTCGGCCAGAGCCTCCTGGTCCATCGCCGGCATCAGCACCTCCTCGGCGTACCGGTTGTACGCCGGGATGCTGGCCATCATGTTCGAGATCACCAGCCCCTTGAGGTGCTGGTGGTGGGCCAGCGCGTACTCGATCGCGAGGATGCCGCCCCACGACTGTCCGTACAGCACGAAGCTCTCCGGGCCGAGTCCGAGCGCCAGCCTCACCTGCTCGACCTCGTCGACGAACCTGTCGATCTGCCACAGGGACGGTTCGTCGGGCTGGTCGCTGTAATGCGAGCCGAGCTGGTCGTAGAGGTAGTACTCGACCCCGGCCGCCGGCAGGTACCCGTCGACCGACTCGAGGTACTCGTGCGTCGCGCCCGGCCCGCCGTGGAGGAGCAGGACCCGGAGGTCGGGGTTGTTCCCGAACCGCTTGGTCCAGACCCGGAAGTCACCGGCCGGTGTCGACACCGGGATCATCCGCACGCCCCCGGCGATGCGGTCGGGCCGCGCGGTGGAGTCCAGGTAGTCGCCCATCGGGCGAGCATGTCACGACGCGGGTGGTGCCTAGCCGGGCCCCGGCGGGGTGAGGAGCTCGGCGAGCTCCGAGCGCGAGCCGATCCCGAGCTTGGTGTAGACCTTGCGCAGGTGGTACTCGACCGTCTTCGGGCTGAGGAAGAGGGTGGCGGCGGCTTCGCGGGTCGTGCGGCCTTCGACGAGCAGCAGGCTGACCTGGAGCTCCTGCGGGGTGAGAGAGCTGCGCGGGTCGGCGCCGCGCCGGTGCACGGTCTCCCCCGTCGCCGCCAGCTCCGCGGCGGCCCGCTCGGCCCACCGTGCCGCCCCGAGGTCCTCGAAGTCGTCGAGGGCGACACGTAGCTGTTCCCGCGCGCGTAGACGCATCGAGGCGCGTCGCAGTCGCTCGCCGTAGGCGAGTCGGGTGCGCGCGGTCTCGAACCGGTCCAACGTGGCTTCATGCGCCTCCAGCGCCGCCTCGAAGAACGCTGGTGCGGACGCGTCGTCCGCCAGCAGCCCGCGCGCCCGCTCCGCCCGGGCCAGCGCCCAGGGCTGGCCCTTGTCCCGGGCCGCGCGTTCGTACGACGAGGCCACCGCCTGCGCCTCGGGCACCTCCCCCAGTCGCTGAAGGGCGTCCACGAGCTCCGCCGCCGGCGCCAGGTCGGCGTCGGCCAGCTCGTGCTCCTCGAGCAGGTGGACGAGCTCGCGCAGGGTGCTCACCGCCCGAGCAGGTTCGCCCAGGGACAGCTCCAGATCTCCCAGCGCGAAGCGGACCCACGCCTCAGCCATGTGCAGGTGGGCTGCGGCGGGCGTGGCGAGAACCTCGGCGGCGTGTCGACGACAGGGCTCCTCCTGGCCCTGATGCGACTCGAGCCAGCAGAGCCCCGCCAGCGACATCACCTGCTCGGTGATCTGTCCCGTCTCCTCGGCGATCCGCACGACCGCGGTGTAGTTGGCCCCCGCCTCCGCCCACGCCGAGCCGGCCGCCTGGTCACGGGCCAGGTGCCAGAGCACTGCCGGCAGTGCCCCGATCCCCGCCTGGCCACGGACCGCTTCGACCAGCTCTCGCACGGTCGGACCACCGTAGGTGGCGTCACGCAGGTACAACGGCACCTGCAACACCACCGACAGCCGATGCGGGTCCGCGTACAGCGCCGGGGTGGCCTCGAGCAAGGGGAGCGCTGCCCGCAGGTCGTCGGCGCCCCCGGGCTGCCCGGAGAGGATCCGCGCCGTTCCGGTGGCGACCAGGCCGAGAGCCCGGGCTCGGTCGTCGGTGACGGTGGGGGCCAGCTCGGCCAGTCGCTGCGCCAGCGCGACGGCGGCGCTCACGTCGGCAAGGTAGAAGTTCGCGTGCACCGCATCGGCGAGGATGACGGTCTCCTCGTTCGGGTCGGTGGCCAGGTCGGCGGCTGCGAGGAGCATCTCCCGGGCGTCCCGCACGTGGCCGGTCCGAGCCGCGATCGCGCCACGCAGAGACAGCTCCTGCATCCGACCGGGATCCCCCGGACGCTCCCGCCCGTGCGCCTCGAGCAACCCGAGCGCCCGTTCGGTCAGGCCGGCGGACCAGGCCGTCCCGGCCGCGCTCAGCAGCCGCTCGGCTCTGCGCTCCCGGTCCGGGGTCAACCTGGCCGACCGTTCGAAGGCACCCGACGCCACGGAGTACGCCGTGCGTGCCCGCGCGCGCTCGGCGGACTCGGCGAGCAGATCGGAGACCGCTTCGTGCGGCTGCCAGACCGCCTCGGCGAGGTGCCACGCCCGCCGGTCCGGGTCGTCGTCGGGGAGGACGTCGGCCACGGCTCGATGGGCAGCCCTCCGCTCGCGTGCCCCCGCGCGGGAGTAGACCGCGGCCCGCACCAGCGGATGCCGGAAGGCGATCCTCCCCGATGCGACCGACATCAGGCCGGCATCCTCCGCCTCGGCCAGGGCTTCGACGTCGACGCCCAGACTCGCGCAGGCACGGGTGGTCACGAGCAGGTCCCCTCCACAGATCGCGGCGACCAGGAGTGCCGTGCGGCACGCCTCGTCCATCCGATCGAGTCGCCGCGCGAACGCCGCGGTGACGGTGTCGGGCACCCGCGCCGGCAGGTCGGACGGGTCGGTCGCGAGGGCGTCGAGGTCGTCGCCCGAGAGCTCCAGCAGGGCCAACGGGTTCCCCTCCGCCAGCGCGAGCAGAGGCTCGAGGTGTCCCGGGGCGAGGGGACCGCCCGCCGTCTGCGTCACGAGGGCGGCTGCCGCGTCGTGGTCGAGTCCGGAGAGCTGGACCACCGGAAGGCCCGTCACGAGTCGGTCCGCCTCGGAGGTGCGCACGGCGGCGAGCACGACGATGGGGTCGGCCGCCAACCGCCTGGCGGCGAAGACGATGGCCTCGGCCGAAGGCAGGTCGAGGAGGTGCAGGTCGTCGACCACGACCGCGACCGGCGCCTCCTCGGCGTACCCGGTGAGCAGACTGAGCACCGCGGCGCCGATGACGAACCGGTCGCCGCTGCCGGTTCCCGCGTCCGAGAGTGCGAGGGCGCCGGACAGCGCCGCCGCCTGGGGCGTGGACAGACCGTCCAGATGAGGCAGCGCCGGTCGCAGCAGCTGGAGCAGTCCCGCGAACGGGATGTGGCGTTCGGCCTCGAGGCCCGTGGCCCGCAGCACCCGCATCTCGCCGAGAGACGCGAGCGTGTCCTCGAGCAGGGCGGTCTTCCCGACGCCCGGCTCGCCCATGAGCACGAGGGTGCCGCCGACCCCCAACCTCGCCGTCGCGACCAGTCGGCTGACGGCCTCGCGCTCTGAGTCCCTCCCCAGCAGCACGGACGGAGTGTATGACCACCCGGTCGCGGGCGCATGGCACTTCTAGGGGGGTCTCCGGATGCGGTGGCGGGCCGAGGAGGGCGAGCGTGCTGCGGGTCAGCACGGACCACATCGGCCACCGGCCGAGAACGGAGAAACCAGCATGAGCATCACCGCCACACCCGACAACGGCGTCAACGTCGAGGCGTTGCTCGGCGCCCGCGCCGCTTTCACGGAGGCTCCCGAGATGGCCCAGTTCACCTGGCGGTCATCGGTGACATGGGAGAACGGCACCCACAGCCGCTCCGAGGTCGAGAGCTTCTACGGCTTCGCCGACGAGCAGGTGCATCACACCTCGTTCACGCTCGACGCCGACCACCCGTTGCAGTTCGCCGCCCAGGACAAGGGCCCGACGCCGACCGAGTACGTCCTGGTCGGTCTCGGCGCCTGCCTCACCGCCGGTGTGGCCGCCGTGGCCCAGCAGCGAGAGATCCAGCTGCGGTCGGTGAGGGCCACCCTGTCGGCCGACATGGATCTGCAGGGCATCCTCGGTGACCCGGAGATCCGCAAGGGCTTCAGCGGGATCAAGGTCGACTACCAGATCGATGCCGACGCTTCCGGTGACGACATCCGGGCCCTCGTGGCGCAGTCCCAGAAGCTGTCCGCCGTCTTCGACATCGTGACCAACCCGACCGACGTCACCGTCAACGTGATCTGAGGGTGGCCTGATGCCGAGCGTCACCGCAGTCGTGGTGGGGGCCGGGCACAGCGGGCTCGCGATGAGCCGTCATCTCGCCGGCCGCTCGGTGGACCACGTGGTCCTCGAGCGCGGTGAGGTGGCGAGCTCGTGGCGCACGCAGCGCTGGGACTCGCTCCGGCTGCTCACCCCGAACTGGATGACGCGCCTGCCCGGCTGGGAGTACCAGGGTGACGACCCGGACGGGTACCTCTCCGCTCCGGAGGTCGCCGACCTCATCGCCGGGTACGCCGCGGCGTCCGCTGCCCCCGTGGTCACCGGCACCACGGTGACCTCGCTCCGGCCCGGCGGCGAGGGGTTCGAGGTGGACACGGACCAGGGCCGCTGGAACGCGCGCACCGTGATCGTGGCGGCAGGGACGACGCGGGGGAACGTCCCTGCCGTCGCCCGACGCCTGCCGGACCTCGTCTCGATCCCGGCACTGGAGTACCACAACCCCGACCAGCTGCCCGACGGGGGCGTGCTGGTCGTGGGCGCGTCCGCCAGCGGGGTGCAGATCGCCGACGAGCTCCAGCGCGCGGGTCGACACGTCACGCTCGCGGTCGGCGAGCACGTCCGTGTGCCGCGGACCTACCGAGGTCGGGACATCCTGTGGTGGCTCGATGCCCTCGGCATCCTCGACGAGCGGTGGGACGAGGTGGACGACATCGTCCGGGCCCGTCACCTGCCGTCGTTGCAGCTGGTCGGCGCGTCGCGCGCGCTCGATCTCAACGCCCTCCAGGCCGCCGGCGTCCGCCTCGTCGGCCGGTTCGCCGGCGTCCGTGAGGACGTCGCGCAGTTCTCGGGCTCCCTGGCCAACGTCTGCGCCCTGGCCGACCTGAAGCTGGGGCGTCTGCTCGACGCGATCGACGACGAGGCCGGGGGTCGCGGGGAACGCCCCGAACCCACTCTCGTGAGCAAGCCGACCCTCGGGCTCTCCCTGTGCTCGGGAGAGATCCGCTCGGTGGTATGGGCCACCGGTTTCCGCCCCGACTTCTCGTGGCTCGACGTACCCGTCTTCGACCACCGGGGCCGGCTCCTGCACGACGGAGGCGTGACCCGGTGGCCCGGCCTCTACGTCCTGGGCCTGCCGATGCTGCGCCGGCGTCGCTCGACCTACATCGACGGTGCCCGCAGCGACGCGGCCGACCTGGCCCTCCATCTCACCGACGCCCTCAAGGAGGCATCGTGAACAACCATCCCCTGGCGTCGTCGGTCGCCACCGCCGTGGCCGACCGGGCCCTCGACCGGCTCGGAGCCCACCTGACGGACGAGATCCGGCTGCGTGCCCTGCTGCCCGGCGGATCGATCGAGGAGCACGGTCGGGATGCCGTCCTGGCCCGGTTCGACGACTGGTTCGGCAGCTACGACACCATCGTCCTCAGCGACGTGGCCGGTGACGACGTCGGTGACCGCGTGTTCGTGCACTACAAGCTGACCTTCGACCCCGACGGCAACGCTCGCGTGCTCACCCAGTCCGTCGTGTGCTCCCTGCGCGACGGCCTCGTGGGACGCATGGACCTGGTCTGCTCCGGATTCCGGGAGCTGACATGACCACCACCCGCGAGGCGGCCCTCGACCACTGGGGCGACTATGACCGCGACCACCCGTTCGAGCTCTTCGACCGGGTGCGTGAGGCAGGGCCCGTCCACGACGTGACTCTGGCCGACGGCCATCGCGCCTTCCTCGTCGTCGGGTACGCCGCGGCGCGCGAGGCCCTGAACCACCCGGACCTGTCCAAGGACATGCTCGCGGCGCTCGCTCGCGACGGCGCCCTCGTAGCCGAGGGCCTGCCCGGTCCCGCGTTCGCGCGCCACATGCTCAGCGTCGACCCACCCGACCACACGCGGCTTCGCCGGCTGGCCGCCGGCGCGTTCCGGCGCGCCCGACTCGAGGCGCTGGAGCCCCGCATCCGAGAGCTGGTCGATGAGCTCCTCGTTGAGCTGGACTCGGGCCCCGGCCCGGTCGACCTGGTGGCGGGCTTCTCCCGTCCGCTCCCGTTCGCCGTGGTCGGCGAGCTCCTGGGCATCGACCGGCCCGACCAGAACCTCCTCGCCGGTTGGTTCGCCAGCCTGCTCGCGCCGTACACCGGTGGGGAGCCGCCGGCCGAGGCGGTGGCCGCCTCCGACGCGATCGTCGGGTACCTCGACGACCTCGTCGACAGCAGGTGGGAGACGCCGACCGAGGACTTGGTCGGGGATCTCGTGCGCGCCTGCCGCGACGACCTGCTCACCCGGCAGGAGCTGCTGTCGACGGTGTTCCAGCTCATCGTCGCCGGCCACGACACCACGACCAGCCTGATCGGCAACGGCGTGGCCCTGCTCCTCCAGCACCCTGACCAGCGCGAAGCCCTGCTCGCGGAGCCCGATCTGGTGCCGCGGGCCGTCGAGGAGATGCTCCGCTTCGACGCAGCCGTGCACCACGCGACGTTCCGGTACGCCGTGCGCGACGTCACCATCGCCGGCGTGACGATCCCCGCCGGCGTGCAGGTGCTGGTCAACCTGGCTGCCGCGGGCCGGGACCCGGAGCGGAACGGCGACCCGGACCTGTTCGACGTACGGCGAAGCGGCGCGGCACACGTGACGTTCGGACACGGCGTGCACCACTGCGTCGGCGCGCCCCTGGCCAGGCTGGAGGCCGAGATCGCGTTCACCGAGCTGCTGCGGCGGTTCCCGTCGATGCGGCTCGCGGTCGCGCCCGAGGAGCTGCACTGGGGCCATGGCGACGGCCTGGTCCTGCGCGGGCTTTCCGCGCTGCCGGTCTTGCTACGGACGTCGGGGCGGCCGGACAATCCCTCATGACCAGCGCTACCTGGGTACGCGCTCAGAGCCGTCCGCGACGGGCTCTCTACCTCTCCTCGCCGATCGGCCTCGGGCACGCCCGCCGCGACCTCGCGATCGCACAACAATTGAAGCGACTGCACCCGGACCTGCAGATCGACTGGCTCACCCAGAGCCCGGTCACCGGTGTGCTCGAGGAGGCCGGCGAGCGGGTACACCCCGCGTCCGCGTGGCTGGCCAACGAGTCGGCCCACATCGAGTCGGAGTCGGGCGAGCACGACCTGCACGTCTTCCAGGCACTTCGAGAGATGGACGAGATCCTCGTCAACAACTTCATGGTGTTCAACGACGTGGTCGAGGAGACGCCGTACGACCTGGTGATCGGCGACGAGGCCTGGGACGTCGACTACTTCCTGCACGAGAACCCCGAGCTCAAGCGGTTCTCGTTCGTCTGGATGACCGACTTCGTGGGCTACCTTCCGATGCCCGACCTCGGCGAGCGCGAGGCGTTCCTCACCGCCGACTACAACGCGGAGATGCTGGAGCAGCGGGCCCGCTTCAAGCGCATCCGCGACCGGCAGGTCTTCGTCGGCAATCCCGAGGACGTCGTGGACGAGTCCTTCGGGCCGGGGCTGCCCAACATCCGTGAGTGGACGGTCGAGAACTTCGAGTTCGCCGGCTATGTCACCGGGTTCGAGCCCCCGTCGGAGGACGAGGTGGCGCGGTCGCGCCGCGAGCTCGGGTACGGCGACGCCGACGTCCTGTGCATCGTCACGGTCGGTGGGTCCGGCGTCGGCGAGCCGCTCCTGCGGCGGGTGCTGGACGCCGTTCCGATCGCCAGGGCGCGCGTGCCCGAGCTGCGCTTCCTCGTCGTGACCGGCCCGAGGATCGACCCGGACGTGCTGCCCTCCGTCGAGGGTGCCGACGTGCGGGGTTTCGTCCCGGACCTCTACCTGCGCCTGGCCGCGGCCGATGTGGCCGTGGTCCAGGGCGGGCTGACCACGACCATGGAGCTGGCCGCGGCCGGCGTCCCGTTCCTCTACGTGCCTTTGCGGCACCACTTCGAGCAGAGCATCCACGTACGCCACCGCCTCGAGCGCTACCGGGCCGGCCGGTGCGCGTCGTACGACGAGGTCAGCGACCCCGACTGGCTGGCGGAGGCGATCGTGAAGCAGGTAGGCACCGAGGTGGCCTACCGGCCCGTCGAGTCCGGCGGCGCCGAGCGTGCCGCTGCCATGCTTGCTGAGCTGGTCTGATGCGGGCCGCGGCCCCGGTCGAGGAGGGGGTGCTCGAGCGCGACGGCTTCGGCGTCGGCTACGCGATGTACGGCGCCGGCGACGTCACGGTGTGCCTGGTGATGCCGGACACCATCGTCCACGCGGGGGCCTGGAAGGCCCAGGTCCCGTTCCTGGCCCGACACTTCCGGGTGGTGACGATCGACCCGCGGGGCAACGGACGCTCGGACCGGCCGACCGGTTCGGAGCAGATGACGGCCCAGCACCTCCTCGACGACGTCTGGGCCGTGCTCGACCACGTCGGGGCGGAGCGCGTGGTGATGGGCGGGGTCTGCGCCGGTGCGGGACTCTGCACCATCCTGGCCGCCGAGCGGCCCGACCGGGTGTTGGGCGTCTTCGCCATCAACCCGGGGCTGGCGCTGAGGCCGCCGTTGCCGCATCGGCTGCAGTTCGACTTCGACGCCGAGCTGGACACGGACGAGGGCTGGGCGAGGAGCAACCGGCACTACTGGTTGCGCGACTGGCCGGGCTTCGCCGAGTTCTTCTTCACCCAGATGTTCCCCGAGCCGCACTCGAGCAAGCAGGTCGAGGACACCGTCGGCTGGGCCCTGGAGACGACCCCGGAGACCATGCTCATCGACCACGACGGTGAGCCCGATCCGCGGTTCTCGACCGATGCCGAGGACGTGTGCCGGGCGCTGCGTTGTCCGGTCCTCGTGGTCTCCGGCTCGCTCGACATGTGCCAGGATCCCGACCGCGGCCGCCGCGTCGCGGAGCTGACCGGCGGGGACTTCGTGCTCCTCGAGGGCTGCGGGCACCTGCCCCTCGCCCGCGACCCGGTCAAGATCAACCTCCTGCTCCGCGACTTCGTGCGACAGGTCTCCCGCGCGACGGTCTGAACGTGCTCGTTCCCGTCGAGGCCGACAGGACGTCGTCCAGCACGCGGTTCACGGCGACCGGGTCCCGACCCTGGGGCGCGTGCCCCGAGCCCTCGAACGCCACCAGGGTTCCGCCGGTCAGCTCGGCCAGCCGTGCGCCGTGCTCGAGCGGGATGATCCGGTCGGCGGTCCCGTGCACGACGACGACGGGACATCGCACCGCGGCACACTGGTCCTCCACCGAGCGCTCGCCGGGAACGCGTCCCACCTCCGCCCGGACCAGGGTCTCGGCGGTGGTGCCCCGGCCCCATCCCACGAGGTCCTCGATCAGCTTGGTCGAGTGCTCCTCCGGCACCAGCTGGTCGAAGAAGAAGTCGAGGAAGCCGGGATAGTCGCGTAGCCAGGAGTACCGGTTGTAGCGGTCCCAGCCGTCGTCGTGCCCGGTGTCCTCGCCCCAGCGGTCGAACGATGCCTGCCGCTCGGGAGGGAACGACCCCAGGTCGCGGATCGAGGGCCCGATCGCGACCCACGCGGCGACGCGGTCCGGGTGGTCCGACGCGAGGTCCAGCGCGTGCAGGTTGCCCATCGACAACGCGACCACCACGGCCCGCTCGGTCCCGGTCGCGTCCAGCACGTCGAGCGCGTCCTGCGTCTCCTGCTCCCGCGCGTACGCCGAGCTCTCCTCGGGGCGGTCGGACGCCCCGTTGCCTCGTGGGTCGAAGGTGATCACCCGGGTACGCCGAGCCAGGAAGGCGACCTGCAGCTTCCAGATCTCGGCCGGCACGATGCACCAGGTCGGGAGCAACAGCACCGCGGGGTCCTGCGGCCCGGCCAGGTCGCCGTACACCTGCCAGGCGACGCGCACCCCGTCGCGCTCGATGAAACCCGTCTCGTCCGGCTCCCGTGCCTTCATGATCTGCCCCCGAGGTCCAGCATCCACCTCACCAGCGGTTTCACACCATGGCCCGCGACCTGGCCGGATCAGTACTCCGAGGCTCCTCGGATCGGGCCGGGTCGGCCGTCCGGGTCGTGGAGCACGTCGAGGGGGACCTTCGCCCACATCCGGGTGAGGCGCGACAGCCGGGGAAGGGGGATCGGCCGCAGGCACCCCGGCGGCCGGTCCCCCACCCGACCGGAGTCGTGCCAGGCCTGCAGTCGCGTCGCGGACGCCGCGTAGGCGTCGTACATGCCGGCCGGGTCCAGGCAGTCGGCCATCACTTCGTGCAGCCCTCGCTCGGCGACGTCGGGCAGCCGGTCGAGGTGCTCGGCGGCCAGGGTGAGCCTGAGGTCGCGCGCGTAGTCGTGGTCGAGAACGACCGCCGTCAGCTCGGAGTCGTGGGTCCAGGAGCGCCGGTTGAAGTTGTCCGACCCGGTGCTCGCCCAGGCGTCGTCTATGACGCAGACCTTCGCGTGCACGTAGACCGGCGTCCCGGCGTGGTTCTCGATGCCGTACGCCGCCACGCGCCCCGGCCCGATCCGCATCAGCCGCACGAGCGCGCGCTCGCGACCCAGGTACTGCGGCACGCGGTTGAGCCCGCTGATGTCGGGCACGAGCGGGATCACCACGACGAGCCGGAGATCCGGGTGCGCACGAAGAGCCTCCTCGAAGGGCTCGGCCACGCCGTGGCCCCAGAAGTACTGGTCCTCGACGCTGACGATGCGCTCGGCGCGCGCGATCGCCTTGGCGTAACCGCGGGCCACGCTGCGCTCTCCGCCCCGTGCGAACGGGTAGTCGCGGCCGTGTCGGAGATCGGGGTAGGTCCGGAGCAGCTGCACGGTGTGCGGCCCCGCCGTGGGTGGAGGCGGCGCCTGCTCGGGGAGGCCGTCGGGCGAGGTGTCGTGGTGGCGCCACAGGTCGACGGCCCTGCGGACCGGGCTCCGCGACAGTGGTGTCGGATCCTCCCAGCGCTCGCGGAAGACCGTCTCGACGTCGTACACGGCGGGGCCGTGGATCTCGACCTGTACGTCGTGCCACGGCGGGTGAGCGCCGTACTCCTGGGTGAGGGGCTGGGCCTGCGGATCCCCCGCGTGGTCGGCGTCGTCGCGTCGGTTGTGCGCGAGGTCCATGCCTCCCACGAACGCGACGTCGCGCGACGGGTCGTCGCGATGGCGGATCACGACGAACTTCTGGTGGTGAGACCCGCCCGTGCGCACCCGCATGTCGAGCAGGACCTCGGCGCCGCGGTGTTGCAGCTGTTCGCCCAGATGCCGGTTCTCGGCGGCGAAGAATCCGGTCAGGTCGGTGTGCGACCGCCAGACCAGGCCGCGTACGTCGACACCGCGCTCGTCGGCTCGGCCGAGCACCTCGACGACCTCGCTCCCGGGCTCCTCGGTGAGCCGCTCGTCGGCGTCGCCCTGCCAGTCGGTGAAGAGCACCAGGTCACCGGGCCGGGTCGCCTCGATCGCGTCGTACAGGACCGGGAAGTACGTCGCTCCGTGGATCAGCGGCCGCACCAGGTTGCCTGTGGACCAGGCCTGCTCGCCCGGATGTACCTCGTCGAGACGCGTGGCCGGGTTGCCACGCTCGGTCTCGGTCAGCAGCCAGTCGCGCGGGTCCACGTTCCGAGCATGCCGCACCGGCGGTCAGGACGTCGCCGGGCTCGTGCTCGGGAACGAACGAGATGTCCAGGTCGCCGGACCGGGTCGTCAGACTCCACACTCACGGGGCGCGCTGCCCGTCACGCGAGCTTGGCGTCGAGCACCGTGGGCTGCCCGCGCAGGAACGTCGCGACGACCCGGCCCGGCAGCTCCATCCCGGCGTACGGCGTGTTGCGCGAGAGCGAGACCGACTCGGCCGTCTCGACCACCCGGCGTACGGAGGGGTCGTACAGCACGACGTTCGCCGGTGCGCCGTCCTCCAGCGGACGACCATGGTCGGTCACCCGGCCGATGCGCGCGGGCGCGTAGGACATCCTCTCCGCGACCTCGGCCCACGTGAGCAGGCCGGTGTCGACCATCGTCTCCTGGACCACCGAGAGCGCGGTCTCCAGGCCGAGCATCCCGAAGGCCGCGGCGGCCCACTCGCAGTCCTTGTCCTCGTGCGGGTGAGGTGCGTGATCGGTGGCGACCACGTCGATCGTGCCGTCGGCCAGGCCGGCACGCAGCGCCTCGGTGTCGACGGCGGTGCGTAGCGGCGGGTTGACCTTGTAGATCGGGTCGTAGGACGCGGCCAGCTCGTCGGTCAGCAGCAGGTGGTGTGGGGTGACCTCGGCGGTGACGTTCCACCCCGACGCCTTCGCCTGCCGGATCAGCTCCACGGACCCGGCCGTCGACACGTGGCAGACGTGCAGCCGCGAGCCGACGTGGGCGGCCAGCAGGCAGTCACGGGCGATCACCGCCTCCTCCGCGACCGCCGGCCACCCGGCCAGGCCGAGGCGGCCGGAGAGCTCGCCCTCGTTCATCTGGGCGCCCTCGGTGAGCCGCGGCTCCTGCGCATGCTGGGCGACGACACCGTCGAACGCCTTCACGTACTCCAGCGCCCGGCGCATCAGGACCGCGTCGCTCACGCAGTGGCCGTCGTCGGAGAAGACCCGCACCCGCGCCGCCGAGTCGGCCATCGCGCCGAGCTCGGCGAGCTGCCGGCCGGCCAGACCGACGGTGACGGCACCGATCGGGTAGACGTCGCAGTAGCCACCCTCGCGGCCGAGCCGCCACACCTGCTCGACGACGCCGGCGGTGTCGGCGACCGGGTCGGTGTTGGCCATCGCATGGACGGCCGTGTAGCCACCCATCGCGGCCGCCTGGGTGCCGGTCAGCACCGTCTCGGCGTCCTCACGACCTGGCTCGCGGAGGTGGGTATGCAGGTCGACCAGGCCGGGCAGCACGATCAGTCCGGTCGCATCGATCACCTCGTGACCGCGCTCGTCCCAGTCACCGTCCAGGGCGACGCGGCCCTCCTGGATCAGGATGTCGGTCGGGTCGCCGCCCAGGAGAGCGGCGTTCTTGATCAGGAAGCTGGTCATGCGTCCGCTCCTTCGCTCTCGACGACGCCCGAGACGGCCGGCTCACTTCCGCCGAGCAGCAGGTAGAGCACGGCCATCCGGACGGCGACGCCGTTGGTGACCTGCTCGACGATCACCGAACGGGCGCTGTCGGCGACGTCGGCGGTGATCTCCATGCCGCGGACCATCGGGCCCGGATGCATGACGATCGTGTGGTCCTGCAGGGTCGCCATCCGCCGGCCGTCGAGGCCGTAGCGACGGCTGTACTCCCGCGCTGTCGGGAAGAACCCCCCGCTCATCCGCTCGCGTTGGACGCGCAGCATCATCACCGCATCGGCCTTCGGCAGCACGCCGTCGAGGTCGTACGACGTCTCCACCGGCCAGCTGTCGACACCCACCGGCAACAGCGTCGGGGGCGCGACCAGCGTCACCTCCGCGCCGAGTGTGTGCAGCAGTAGCGCGTTCGAGCGGGCGACCCGCGAGTGCAGCACGTCGCCGACGATCACGACCCGCCGGCCGTCGAGGGTGCCGCCGTGACGCGCCCCGAGATGCCTCCACATCGTGAACGCGTCCAGGAGCGCCTGGGTCGGGTGTTCGTGCGTGCCGTCGCCTGCGTTCACCACCGAGGCCCGCACCCACCCGGAGTTCGCGAGCCGGTGCGGTGCCCCGCTGGCGCCGTGCCGGATCACGACGGCGTCGCAGCCCATCGCCTCGAGCGTGAGCGCGGTGTCCTTGAGCGACTCCCCCTTCGACAGCGACGAGCCCTTCGCGGAGAAGTTGATGACATCGGCCGAGAGCCGCTTGGCCGCGGCCTCGAACGAGATGCGAGTGCGGGTGGAGTCCTCGAAGAACAGGTTCACCACGGTGCGGCCACGCAGGGCCGGCAGCTTCTTGATCGGCCGGTCCGCCAGCGAGCGCAGCTCCTCGGCGGTCCGCAGGACGAGCTCGGCGTCCTCGCGGCTCAGGTCCGCGGCCGACAGCAGGTGCTTCTTCACGATGTGGCCCCCTCGATGATCACCGCGTCCTCGTCGTCCACTCCGGTGAGGTGGACCCGCACCCGCTGCACGAGCGAGGTCGGGAGGTTCTTGCCCACGAAGTCGGCCCGGATCGGCAGCTCGCGGTGGCCGCGGTCCACCAGGACCGCGAGCTGGACCCCGCGCGGCCGGCCCACGTCGTTCAGCGCGTCGAGGGCCGCGCGGATCGTGCGTCCGGAGAAGAGGACGTCGTCGAACAGGACGACGACCTTGTCGTCGATCCCGCCGTCGGGGATCTGCGTCGGGAGCAGCGTCCGCGCCGGCTTCAGGCGCAGGTCGTCGCGGTACATCGTGATGTCGAGGGACCCGCTCGGGACGGTGGCGCCCTCCACGGCCGCGATGCGTTCGGCGATCCGCTCGGCCAGCGGGACGCCCCGCGACGGGATGCCGAGCAGGACGACGTCAGCGGCGCCCTTGTTGCGCTCGAGGATCTCGTGCGCGATGCGGCTCAATGCGCGGGAGATGTCGCTCGCGTCGAGGACGGTGCGATCGGTGCCCGGATCGGGCCCCGGCGAAGATGATGATGATGATGACGCGGTGGCTGGCGCAGGCATCTGCGTCCGGACCTCCTTCTCCGCCTCACGGGACGGCTCGTTAAAGGATGTCGATCGGTGGCGACCCTAGCAGGCGGAGGAGTCTCCGCCTGCCAGGGCTCCTGCGTGGTGCTGGTGCAGTGCGGCTGGGTGACGCGTCAGCCGAGCGGGACCTTGATCACCGACCCGTCCTTCGGCAGCACGGCCCCGATCGAGACGTAGGCCGCACCATGGCGGAACGCCACGCCGTACGGCGCGAACAGCCCGCCCGCGATCACCTTCGAGGCCTTCCCGGAGGCATCCGGGAACACCCGGCGCAGTGACCCGATCGGGCCACCGGGGTCGGTCAGGCCGAGGTCGGCGATCTGCACGGCGTACAGCTTCTTGCCGTTGAAGGCCAGGCCGGTCACGTTGGTCAGACCGGTCGCCCACACCGTGGGCGTGTGACCGGGGACGACCCGCCAGATCCGGGAAGCCCCGGGGATGAACGGGAAG
>NZ_DASXQG010000076.1:0-5814 GCF_036493135.1 Nocardioides sp.
TAGAGGTCGACGTCGCGCAGGTGCAGGGCGCCCAGGACCTGGTGGACGTCGCGCGCGGTGTTGGCGGTGGTGAAGAGGTCGGAGGCGTGGGCCCAGTGGCCGTTCGCGCGACGCCAGGTGTGGTTCAGCCGGCGGCCGCACGCGGTGAGCGCCGACTGGAAGCGCGGCGACGGCGACGGGAGGCCCTGCAGCCGCGGGCATCGCAGCGGGGTCGAGCGGCCGGTGCCGCGCGCGTCGACGAGCAGGAGGTCGCGGTGACGCAGCAGCCGGTCGCCGTACATGACCGCGAAGTCGCCGGAGGTGCCGGTCGAGGGGTATCCCGGCCCGCCCTCCATCGCCAGCAGCGTCCCCGTCGATCGCCGACTGCTCGGCACCCAGCCGAAGCCGACCTTGATCGTGGCCGAGCCCCGGTGGTGGTAGTCCAGCGGCACCCGCATCGAGCCGCAGTACGTCGTGCGCCCGGCACCGATGCGGCAGCGGTGCAGGCGTCGGTCACCGACGGTCACCCGGCGGGGATGAGTCGTTCGCTGATGCGCGGCCCGGTGCTGGGTGGTCCGGTGCTGGGGAGTCCCCGCGCTCGCCGTCCCGAGACCGCTCGCCGTCAGCCCGACCGAGACCACGCCCGCGGCCAACGCCGCCCCCCACCGTCGCATGGATGCATCGTCGTCCGATGGAAGGGCAGAGCGCCAGTGCGCCGGAGAGGGAATCATGAGGGGTCTGCGAGCGTTACTCACGTAGTTGAAACCGCAACGACCAGAAGGCAGGGACATGCAGCTCGGCATCTTCACCGTGGGCGACGTGACGCCCGACCCGACGACGGGCCGGACGCCGACCGAGCACGAGCGGATCAAGGCGACCATCGAGATCGCGAAGAAGGCCGAGGAGGTCGGGCTCGACGTCGTCGCGGTCGGCGAGCACCACAACCCGCCGTTCATCGCGTCCGCCCCGACCACGACGCTCGCCTACATCGGCGCCCAGACGTCGCGCGTGATCCTCTCGACGTCGACGACGCTGATCACGACCACCGACCCGGTGCTGATCGCAGAGAACTACGCCAAGCTCCAGCACCTCACCGACGGCCGCGTCGACCTGATGATGGGCCGCGGCAACACCGGCCCGGTCTACCCGTGGTTCGGCAAGGACATCCGCGAGGGCATCAACCTCGCGATCGAGAACTACCACCTCCTCCACCGGCTCTGGCGCGAGGACGTCGTGGACTGGGAGGGGAAGTTCCGCACGCCGCTCCAGGGCTTCACCTCGACGCCGCGCCCGCTGGACGGCGTACCGCCGTTCGTCTGGCACGGCTCGATCCGCTCCCCCGAGATCGCCGAGCAGGCGGCGTACTACGGCGACGGGTTCTTCGCCAACCACATCTTCTGGCCGACGTCGCACACGCAGCGCATGGTCGACCTCTACCGCCGTCGCTTCGAGCACTACGGCCACGGCACCGCCGACCAGGCGATCGTCGGCCTCGGCGGCCAGGTGTTCATGCGGCACAACAGCCAGGACGCCGTGCGGGAGTTTCGTCCGTACTTCGACAACGCCCCGGTCTACGGCCACGGCCCGTCACTGGAGGACTTCACCCGCGAGACTCCGCTCACCGTCGGCTCTCCGCAGCAGGTCATCGAGCGCACCCTCGGCTTCCGTGACTACGCCGGCGACTACCAGCGCCAGCTGTTCCTGATGGACCACGCCGGCCTCCCGCTGAAGACGGTCCTCGAACAGCTCGACCTGCTCGGCGAGGAGGTCGTGCCCGTGCTCCGTCGCGAGTTCGCCGCCCGCAAGCCCGCCCACGTCCCCGACGCCCCGACGCACCGATCGCTGATCGAGGAGGCGCGCCGGCGCCGTCTCGAGACCAACGAGCAGAAGGACTCGGCGCTCGTGGGAGGCCCGGAGTCTCCGGCGTACGAGGAGGGCCGCCTGGAGGCCGACGAGGAGGTCACCGCATGACGGACATCGTGGTGATCTCCGCCGGCATCTCGGTCCCGTCGTCGACCCGCATCCTGGCCGACTCCCTCGGCAAGGCGACGACAGGTCACCTCGGCGAGCCGGCGTCGTACGACGTGATCGAGCTGCGCGACCTCGCGCACCAGATCACCGACAACGCCCTCACCGGCTTCCCCACCGGCGCCCTCGCCGACGCCGTACGCCGAGTGGCCGAGGCCGACGCGGTGATCGCGGTCACGCCGGTCTACACCGGCTCGTACTCCGGCCTCTTCAAGATGTTCTTCGACGTCCTCGAGGACGGCACCCTCGAGGGCAAGCCGGTCCTGATGGCCGCCACGGCCGGCACCACCCGCCACTCCCTCGTGCTCGAGTTCGCGATGCGGCCGCTCTTCGCCTACCTGCGCGCCGACGTCGTACCGACCGCGGTGTTCGCGGGCAGCGAGGACTTCGGGGCCGGCGAGGACTTCGGGGCCGGCGAGAACTTCGGGGCCGGCTCCGTCCGCGCCGGCTCGCTCTCCGCCCGCATCGACCGCGCCGCCGGCGAGCTGGCCGCGAAGGTCCTCCGTCGCAGCACTTTCTCGAACGACCCGACTCTCCCGAACGACCCGCTTCTCCCGAACGACCCGTTCAAGAATCCGACGCCGTTCGAGGACCTGCTCGACCAGCAGTGATCAGTCGGGCGTCGCGCCGACCCGCCCAGCGCGGGAGTGCCGGTCGGAACGATCGACCGGGCTGACCGACCCGGCCTGTTAGGTTCACTCGGGTGTCTGAGGACGCCCACCAGGGCCTGGGATTCGTTCGTCCGGGTCGCTGGGCCCTGGGCCGCGTCGAGCGGTCGGGCTGGTTCACCACAGCGATCACCTGGCACCGAGCTGACGGGACGTCCGTGCGCTGGGCGTCACGGGCCGCCCGTCGCCGGGGGCGGATGGAGGTCCGCGACTCTCAGGGGCAGGTGACGGGCGTCGTCGACTCGCGGCCATCGACGGCGCTGCGCATGGCTCGGGTCAACGCGGTGGCCGCGGTGGCCTTCGTGATCGGCGGCTCGCTCTTCGCGCTCGGCCCACTGCTCGCGGAGTACGGCGTCGGCCCGATCCGGACCGCCGACGTGGTCTATCTCATCGGCGGCGTCTTCTTCAGTCTCGGGGGCTACGCCTCCGTGGTGCAGGCATCGAACACGCCGACGGACATCGACGAGAGCGGGTCGTTGAGCTCCCCGTCCTGGAGCTGGTGGCGGTGGCGGCCGCACCAGATCGGCTGGCTCAGCGTGATGGTGCTGTTCGTGGGGACGCTCTTCTTCGGCCTCAGCCTGGTGGCCGCGTTCGCGGAGAACCTGACCGCTCGACAGTCCAACGGCTGGATCTGGCTGCCCGACATGCTCGGCTGCATCTGCTTCCTGGTCTCCGGACATCTGGCGCTGCTCGAGGTGTGCCACGGCAGGATCGGGATCCGCACAGACGACATGGGCTGGTGGATCGTGGCGGTGAACCAGATCGGGTCGGTGCTGTTCTTCCTGGCCGGGGTCGCGGCGTTCACGCGGCCCGCCACCTCCACCGCGGTGGACCTTGGTCTGGTCAACTGGGGCACCTTCGCCGGCGCGGTGTGCTTCGTCATCGGCGGGTTCCTGCAGCTCTTCGAGCGCCCGGCCCCCGCTCCGGCGGTCACCGCGGGCGGGGCGCAGCCGGGCCGGCCGTAGCCGCACCACATCGTCCGTCGCGTGGGATCCACGGCAGCGGCGAGGCTGCTTGACTCACGGCCATGGCCCTGACAGCGGAGCAGAATCAACGTGAGACGAACCTCTTCGGCAACCGCTTCCTCACCGAGGAGGTGCCGTCGACCTCGTTCCCGGCGTCGGGGATGAGCCCCACCGACGCGATGCGACTGGTGGGCGAGGACCTCGCCCTCGAGGGCGATCCGATGCGCAACCTGGCCACGTTCGTCACCACCTGGATGGAGCCGGAGGCGCAGCGGATCATCGCGGAGAACCTGCACCGCAACTTCATCGACCATGCCGAGTACCCCGTGTCGGCCGAGATCGAGCAGCGCTGCATCCGGATGCTCGCCGACCTCTTCCATGCTCCGGGCGAGACGACCGGCTGTCGCACCCAGGGATCTTCCGAGGCGATCATGCTCGGCGCGGTGTCCCTGAAGTGGAAGTGGAAGGAACGCCGCGAGGCGGACAACCTGCCGACGGACCAGCCGAACCTCGTCTTCGGAGGAGACGTCCACGTCGTGTGGGAGAAGTTCTGCCGCTACTTCGACGTGGAGCCGCGGATCATCCCGCTCGCCGAGGGGAAGTACACGATCGGGCCGGACGACGTCGCGCCGTACCTCGACGAGAACACCATCGGCGTCGCGGCGGTCCTCGGTACGACGTTCACCGGACACATGGACGACATCACCGGCATCAACCAGCTGCTGCTCGACGTCAAGGCCGACAAGGGACTCGACATCCCGCTGCACGTCGACGGTGCCAGCGGTGGGTTCGTCTGGCCGTTCCTCTACCCGGACACCGCCTGGGACTTCCGACTCGAGCAGGTCCGCTCGATCAACGTGTCGGGTCACAAGTACGGCCTGGTCTACCCCGGGATCGGCTGGCTGGTCTTCCGGGAGACCTCGGACCTGGCCGAGAAGCTGGTGTTCTACGAGAACTACCTGGGCAAGACCGACGCGACGTTCACCCTCAACTTCTCGACCGGCGCCTCGATGGTGCTGGCGCAGTACTACAACTTCGTCCGGCTCGGCCGCGAGGGCTACACCTACGTGATGCAGCAGATGCAGCAGAACGCTGGGACGCTGGCGAAGAACCTGCAGGACACCGGCCGCTTCGAGGTGATCGGCGGCGATCTCGAGCAGCTGCCCCTGGTCGCGTTCCGGTTGTCGGGCGACCACGGGAGCTACGACGAGTCCGACGTCGCCTGGCAGCTCACGGCCGAACGTGGCTGGATGGTGCCGGCGTACACCCTGCCGCCGAACGCGGAGAACGTGAAGATCCTCCGCGCCCTGGTCAAGGAGACGATGAGCCGGGGCCAGGTCGACCGCCTGACCGAGGACATCATCGCCGCCTGCACGACCCTGGATGCCAAGGGCGGGGCTCACCCCGTCGAGCGTGCGCAGGTCAAGAGCGGCAGCGGGTACTGAGTCTGAATTCTCAGGAGGCTGAGCTCAGGAAGGGGTGTCCTCGTCGTGGTACGCGACGAGCAGCCGGTCCTCGTCATCCCGGGACGGGAAGAGCAGGCGAACGATGAGGAACCCGATGACGACCGCAGCGATCCCCGCACCGTAGGCCCACTGGTCTCCGGACAGGAACGACGACTTGGCCGCCGCCGTGATCTGGTTCGCGTACTGCGGGTTCTGCTGGGCGATGGCACTGGCACTGTCGAAGGACTTGGTCAGGGCGGACTGCGTGCTGGTGGAGACGTCCCCGGCCTCCGACGACGATCCGATCTGGGTGGCGAAGGCCGACGCGTAGCCGGCGGTCAGGAGGGCGCCGAAGATCGACTGCATGATCGCGCCGCCGAGGTCGCGCTGCAGGTCCGCCGTCCCCGACGCCATGCCGACGCGCCGGACCGGGACCGCGCCCGTGAGCGAGCGTGACGCCGGAGTGCCTGCGAAGCCGACGCCGGCGCCGACGAACGCGTAGCCGAGCCCCACCTTCCAGTAGGAGATGTTCTCCTTCCACAGCAGCAGCATCGTGAGGAAGCCGAGCAGCACGAACACGTACCCGGTCAACAGCGTGAAGCGGGACCCGTGGGTGTCGACCAGCCGGGCGGACCGGGGCGCGATCAGGACCATCATCACGGCCGCGGGGATGATCGCCGCCCCGGCCTCGAAGGTGGAGTAGCCGAGCACGTTCTGGAGGAACTGCTG
>NZ_DASXQG010000077.1:0-38411 GCF_036493135.1 Nocardioides sp.
GAGCACCGGGCGGCTGCCCGGCGGCGCTGGGAGGAGGCGTACGACGAGCAGCAGGAGGAGCTGACCCGGCTCCGCGCCGCCACCCGGATCGACACCTCGGCGATCGCCCCCAACCGGCCGCCGCGCGACAACGACAAGCACATCTACGGCTTCAAGGGCGCGCGGGTCGACCGGACCCTGGCGCGCCGCAAGAAGGACGCGGAGCGGCGGCTGGACGTCGCCGAGCGCGAGCAGGTGCGCAAGCCGCGCCCGCCTTTACGGCTGCGGGCCTCGCTGACGGGCCACGGTGCTGCCGGGCGGGTGGTGCAGGTCCGCGGCCTGGAGGTGACCGGCCGGCTCGCGGTGGGCCGGCTGGACGTCAGGGCGGGGGAGCGCCTGCTCGTCTCGGGCCCGAACGGGTCGGGCAAGTCCACGCTCCTCGGGGTGCTGGCCGGCCGGCTCGCCCCCACGACGGGCTCGGTCGTCGTCACCGCCCGTCGGGTGGCCGAGCTGGTGCAGGACGTGCGCTTCGGCCACCCGGAGCGCAGCGCCCGGGCGACGTACGACGCACTGGTCGGGGAGGACCGGGCGGCGGAGGTGCCGCTGCGGGAGCTCGGGGTCCTGCCACCGGACCGGCACGCCACCCCGGTGGGTCTGCTCTCGGTCGGTCAACGCCGCCGGCTGGGTCTCGCGGTGGCGATCGCGTCCGAACCCGACCTGCTCCTCCTCGACGAGCCGACCAACCACCTGTCCCTGGCGCTGGCGGGCGAGATCGAGGACGCCCTCGCCACGGCCTCGGGGACCGTGGTCGTCGCCTCGCACGACCGGTGGCTCCGCCGGCGGTGGGACGGCGCGGAGCTACGGCTGACGGCGGCTCAGGTCCCGGGCGCGGTGTAGGTGAGCCCGGACGCCTTCGCCAGGATCCCGCCGAGATCGCCGGACTCGACCAGCTCATGGGTCTCAAGGTGGCTGAAGGCGCCGCTGCTGGTGACCGCGAGGCTGACCGCCGTCACCGTGCCGGAGTCGGGCGCCTCGACCACCGTGAAGCCGTCATAGGCGCTGCCGAGCATGAGGTAGTAGCTCTCCATGCTCCCGCCCGCGGACTCGCACAGGGAGCGGACCACCGCGGCCCGGTCGCTGGGTGTGTCCATCAGCGACTTGATCGCCTCGGGACGGAACGTGAAGAACACGACGTACTTGGACATGGGCTGACCCCCGTGGTGAACGGCCGGGCGGGGCGTCCGGCGCTGAGGCCAGCGTGTTCCCGTGCGCACACCGGCGCAAGGGCCGTGGCGGGTGCAGGGTGTTGGTCAGCGATCGACGGCGAGACCGAGCCAGTCGCCGAGCGCGGTGATCTCCGCGTCGACGGTCTTCGTCATCGCCTTCGTGAACCGCACGTCCTCGTGGACGGCGTCGACGAAGAACCGGCCGGCCTTCCGGTCGGCGGTGGCATCGAGCTTCCCCACGAGCCGGTCGCCGTGCAGGATCGGCAGCGCGAAGTAGCCCCACCGTCGCTTGGCCGCAGGCTTGTACATCTCGAGGACGTAGTCGAACTCGAACAGGTCCTCCATGCGCACGCGGTCACGGGTGACCGGGTCGAACGGCGAGAGCAGCGCCGTACGTCCCGCGAACGGCAGGCCGAGCTGGGCAGGGTCGACGCGCCACTCGCCGTCGGTGCCCTCGACCACTGCCGGCTCGCCCGCATCGCCGACGTGGATCGGCTCGCCGGGGAGGACCGTCCCCTTGGCCCGGGCGATGCCGAGGCCGCGCAGCCGGCGCTCGTTCCGCAACGCCAGCGCCTGGTCGCTCGGCACCGGCTCGACCCCCCTGGGATAGACCCGCTCGGCCAGGTCGTACTTCTTCTGCGTGCCCTTCCGGCCGTTCACGGCCACCTCGCCGCGTGACAGCAGGCAGGACAGCATCATCCGGACGTTGCGGTCGACGTTCCACCCCGACGACTGCCACGGCACCTGCGCGGTGGCGTGGACGTCGCGCGAGGGGAGTGGCCCGTCGGCGTCGAGCACGTCGAGCACCTCGTTGCGGAACAGCTCGTTGGCCTCGAGCCAGTCGCGCGTGCCGTCCCACGGCGGCCAGGTCTCCATGTCGGCGAGATGCAGCGTCAGGTCGGCCATCGGCCGGATGCCGTCGGCATCCTCGTAGAGCTCACGTTCGGCCAGCAGGTCGTCGAGATCGCGCGGCTCGTACGCCGACCCCAGCCGCGACCAGCAGACCAGGTCGTAGCTCGGGGCGATCGCCCTGGTCGGCTCGACCGGCAGCGCGGTCAGGCGCTCGACCACGCTCATCAGATCGGTCGGGCGCGCGGCGTCCAGCATGGTGGCCCGGACCACGATCCGCCGGGCGTCGGCCCGGGTCAGCTCGTGCACCAGGCGGTCGGGGGGCGCCATGGCGGCGACGCTAACCGACGCCGCGGACGGACCGCCGACCGTAATCCGGTTGTGTGGTGGACCGGACGCCGATTCACTGACCGCGATGCAGATCACCTCAGGAGCCGCGCAGATCGCCGCGGACGAGCACGGGAGCGGTGAGCCGGCCGTCCTCTTCATGCACGCCGGCGTGACCGACCAGCGCAGCTGGCAGCACGTCGTCGACCGGTTGCCGGACCACCGGTGCCTGACCTACGACCAGCGCGGCTACGGCCGGACGACGTACGAGCGCGAGGACGGCTGGTCCGGCGTGGGTGACGCGGTGGCGGTCCTGGACGCGTACGACGTCGACTCCGCCGTGGTGGTCGGTTGCTCGATGGGTGGTCGGGGCTCGCTCCACCTCGCGCTCACCCACCCCGAGCGGGTGCGCGCCCTGGTCCTGATCGCCCCGGCGGTCAACGGGGGCCCGGCGGAGGAGTACGAGCCCGAGGTGGACGCGCTGAGCGACGCCCAGGATGCCGCCTTCGAGCGCGGCGACCTCGACGAGGTCAACGAGATCGACGCCCATGTCTGGCTGGACGGGCCACTGGCCCCGCGCGGCCGGGTCGGCGGAGCCGCGCGCGAGCTCTTCCTCGACATGAACCGGATCGCACTCGAGGCGGAGGACCCGGGCGAGAGGGGCGACGGCGTGGAGGCCTGGGACCGGCTGGGCGAGATCGCCGTCCCGACCCTGCTGATGATCGGCGAGCTCGACCTGCAGTACCTCAAGGACAATGTGGCCCACGCGGTCGCCCACCTCCCCGACGCCCGCCTCGTCGAGCTCCCCGGAGTGGCCCATCTGCCCCAGCTCGAGGGCGACGAGCGGATGATCTCCGAGCTCGCGGCCTTCGTGGCGGCGCTCCGCCAGGACGGTCGCCCGCGCCCCGGCGCGGAGTCCGACGTACGGACCGCCGACTGCTAGGGTCGGCCTCGCTCGACATCCTTTAACGATCCGTCCCGTGAGGCGGAGAAGGAGGCCCGAGGTGCACCGTCGTGCCACCAATGCCGCTCTGCTCGTCCTAGAAGACGGCCGGGCCTTCCGCGGGGAGGCCTACGGCGCCGAGGGCGAGACCTTCGGTGAGGCGGTGTTCGCCACCGGGATGACGGGCTACCAGGAGACTCTCACCGACCCGTCGTACCACCGCCAGGTCGTGGTGATGACCGCCCCCCACATCGGCAACACCGGCCTCAACGACGAGGACCCCGAGTCCTCGCGCATCTGGGTGGCCGGGTACGTCGTGCGCGACCCTGCCCGGGTGCCGTCCAGCTGGCGCGCGCGGCGTCCGCTCGACGCGTCGCTCCGCGACCAGGGAGTCGTCGGCATCTCGGGCATCGACACGCGTGCCCTGACCCGCCACCTTCGCGAGCGGGGCGCGATGCGGGTCGGCATCTCCTCGACCGAGACCGACCCGGCGGCGCTGCTCGAGCGGGTGCGGGCGTCGGCGGAGATGGCCGGCGCGAACCTGTCCGCGGAGGTCTCCACCACCGAGCCGTACGTCGTGCCCGCGGTCGGCGAACGGCGCCTGACCGTGGCCGCGCTCGACCTCGGGATCAAGGCGAACACCCCGCGGATGCTGGCCGAGCGGGGCGTCGAGACCCACGTGCTGCCGGCCTCCGCGACTCTCGACGAGGTGCGCGCGACCCGCGCCGACGGGCTCTTCTTCTCCAACGGCCCCGGCGACCCGGCGGCAACGACCCGCCAGATCGAGCTGCTGCGTGGTGCGTTGACAGAGGGGATCCCCTACTTCGGTATCTGCTTCGGCAACCAGCTCTTCGGCCGGGCGCTCGGCTTCGACACGTACAAGCTCACCTACGGTCACCGTGGCATCAACCAGCCGGTGCTCGACCGCACCACGGGCAAGGTCGAGGTGACCGCGCACAACCACGGGTTCGCAGTCCGGGCGCCTCTCGACGCCGCGACGCCGACTCCCTTCGGCGAGGCGACGGTCTCGCACGTGTGTCTCAACGACGACGTGGTCGAGGGGATCGAGCTCCGCGACGACTCCGGTCGGCTGAAGGCGTTCTCGGTGCAGTACCACCCCGAGGCCGCCGCCGGCCCGCACGACGCGGCGTACCTCTTCGACCGCTTCTGCGACCTGATGTCGGGGTCTGCCACATCGGCGCGATCGCGCGGTTATGACAGTCGATCGGGCCCAACACCTGTCACAACCGCGCGATCGCGCGGAAACGGCAACCCAGGAGAGAGCATCTGATGCCGAAGCGCAGCGACATCTCCAGCGTCCTGGTCATCGGCAGCGGGCCGATCGTGATCGGGCAGGCCTGCGAGTTCGACTACTCCGGCACCCAGGCCTGCCGGGTGCTGCGCGAGGAGGGCATCCGGGTGATCCTGGTGAACTCCAACCCCGCCACGATCATGACCGACCCGGAGTTCGCCGACGCGACGTACGTCGAGCCGATCACGCCGGCGTTCGTCGAGCAGGTGATCGCGAAGGAGCAGCCCGACGCCCTGCTCGCGACCCTCGGCGGCCAGACCGCGCTGAACTGCGCGATGAGCCTCGCCGCGGCCGGTGTCCTCGAGAAGTACGGCGTCGAGCTCATCGGCGCGAGCATCGAGGCGATCGAGAAGGGCGAGAACCGTGAGTCGTTCAAGCGGGTCGTCGAGGGTCTGCCCGCCGAGTGGGGTGCGGAGGTCGCGTCGTCTGCGATCTGCCACTCGATGGACGACTGCCTGGCCGCCGTCCTGGACCTCGGCTACCCGGTCGTGGTCCGCCCCAGCTTCACCATGGGAGGCGCCGGGTCCGGATTGGCCTACGACGACGAGGACCTGCGCCGCATCGCCGGGCTCGGTCTCTCGCTCAGCCCGACCACCGAGGTGCTCCTGGAGGAGTCGATCCTCGGCTGGAAGGAGTACGAGCTCGAGGTGATGCGCGACCGCGTGGACAACGTCGTGATCGTCTGCTCGATCGAGAACCTCGACCCGATGGGTGTGCACACCGGCGACTCGATCACCGTGGCGCCCGCGCTGACCCTCACCGACCGCGAGTATCAACGCCTCCGCGACATCGCGATCGGCGTGATCCGCGAGGTCGGGGTCGACACGGGTGGCTGCAACATCCAGTTCGCGGTCAACCCGGTCGACGGACGGATCGTGGTGATCGAGATGAACCCGCGGGTCTCCCGCTCGAGCGCCCTGGCCTCCAAGGCGACCGGCTTCCCGATCGCCAAGATCGCGGCCAAGGTGGCGATCGGCTACACGCTCGACGAGATCCCCAACGACATCACGACCCGCCCCGACGGCCAGAGCACGCCGGCCAGCTTCGAGCCGACGCTCGACTATGTCGTGGTGAAGGTGCCGCGGTTCGCGTTCGAGAAGTTCCCGGGTGCCGACCCGACGCTGACCACCCACATGAAGTCGGTCGGCGAGGCGATGGCGATCGGCCGCAACTTCACCGAGGCCCTTCAGAAGGCCCTGCGCTCCCTGGAGAGCCCGAACGCCGTCTTCGACTGGCACCAGGAGTACGTCGACCTCGACAAGGAGGCGCTGCTCGAGGCCGTCCGGGTGCCGCACGACGGTCGGCTCAAGCTGGTGATGGACTCGATCCGCGCCGGCGCGACCGCGGACGAGATCTTCGAGGCGACCCGGATCGACCCGTGGTTCGTCGACCAGCTGGCGCTGATCAACGAGGTCGCCGCCGAGGTGACCGCCGCCGACGAGCTCGCGCCCGACCTGCTCCGGCTGGCCAAGCGGCACGGCTTCTCCGACGCCCAGATCGGCAAGATCCGCGGGATGACCGCCGACGTCGTGCGCGGCGTCCGGCACGCGCTCGGCATCCGGCCGGTCTACAAGACCGTCGACACCTGCGCCGCCGAGTTCGCCGCCGCTACGCCGTACCACTACTCGACGTACGACGAGGAGACCGAGGTCGCGCCGCGGGAGCGTCCGGCGGTGATCATCCTCGGCTCGGGTCCGAACCGGATCGGGCAGGGGATCGAGTTCGACTACTCGTGTGTCCACGCGAGCCTGGCGCTCGGGTCGGCTGAGGGCGGTGCCGGCTTCGAGACGATCATGGTCAACTGCAACCCCGAGACGGTGTCGACCGACTACGACACCTCCGACCGCCTCTACTTCGAGCCGCTGACCCTCGAGGACGTCCTCGAGGTCGTCCACGCCGAGCAGCAGGCCGGGCCCGTCGCGGGCGTCATCTGCCAGCTGGGCGGCCAGACGCCACTGGGCCTCGCGCAGGGACTCGCGGACGCCGGTGTCCCGATCGTCGGCACCACGCCCGAGGCGATCCACCTGGCGGAGGAGCGCGGCGCCTTCGGGCGGGTGCTCCACGAGGCGGGACTGACCGCACCCCTGCACGGGATGGCGTCGTCGTACGACGAGGCGCAGGCCATCGCGGCCGAGATCGGTTACCCGGTGCTGGTGCGTCCGTCGTACGTGCTCGGCGGCCGTGGCATGGAGATCGTGTACGACGACGGGGCGCTCGAGGGCTACATCGCCCGGGCGACCGCGATCAGCCCGGAGCACCCGGTGCTGGTCGACCGGTTCATCGACGACGCGGTCGAGATCGACGTCGATGCGATCTTCGACGGAGACGAGCTGTTCCTCGGCGGCGTGATGGAGCACATCGAGGAGGCCGGGATCCACTCCGGTGACTCCTCCTGCGCACTGCCACCGATCACCCTGGGCGACCGCGAGATCGACCGGATCAGGCAGGCGACCGAGGCGATCGCGCGCGGCGTCGGGGTGCTCGGGCTGATCAACATCCAGTTCGCGCTCGGCTCCGACGTGCTCTACGTCCTCGAGGCCAACCCGCGCGCCAGCCGCACCGTGCCGTTCGTCTCGAAGGCGACCGCCACCCCGCTGGCGAAGGCCGCCGCCCGGGTGATGATGGGCGACTCGATCAAGCAGCTGCGCGCGGAGGGCCTGCTGCCCGCGGCCGGCGACGGCGGCGCGCTGCCGGGCGACTCGCCGATCGCGGTCAAGGAGGCGGTGATGCCGTTCAACCGCTTCCGCCAGCCCGACGGCCGTTACGTCGACACGGTGCTCGGCCCCGAGATGAAGTCCACCGGTGAGGTGATGGGCTTCGACGCCGACTTCGGCCGCGCCTTCGCGAAGGCCCAGGCCGCGGCGTTCGGGCCGTTGCCGACGTCCGGCAAGGTGTTCGTCTCGATGGCCAACCGCGACAAGCGGTCGATGATCTTCCCTATCAAGGTGCTGGCCGACCTCGGCTTCGAGATCCTCGCGACGCAGGGCACCGCCGACGTGCTGCGCCGCAACGGGGTGCGGGCCGCGGTGGTCCGCAAGCACTTCGACGGCACCGGCCCGAACGGCGAGCCGACGACCGTGCAGCTGATCGCCGACGGCGATGTCGCCCTCGTCGTGAACACCCCCCACGGCTCGGCCGGCAGCGGCGGCTCGGTGCGCGTCGACGGGTACGAGATCCGCACCGCCGCCGTCCGTGCGAACGTCCCGTGCATCACCACCGTCCAGGGCCTGGGTGCGGCGGTGCAGGGGATCGAGGCCCGCATCCGCGGCGACATCGGCGTCCGCTCGCTCCAGGACTGGGCCGTCCGGTGACACCCGCAACGTCATACGTTCCGGTCGCTAGAACGACCAGTTCGTATGACGTCCGACGGGGGCGCGGCGCGTGACGACGTACGACGTGCTCTTCCGGTCGGTGTTCACCCGGATGGACCCGGAGCGGGCCCACCGCCTCGGGTTCCGGGCGATCCGCACGGGTCGCGGCGTCGCCCGAGCCATCGTCAAGGTCCCGCCGTCACCGGTCGACGCGATGGGGCTGACCTTCCGCAACCCGCTCGGCCTGGCCGCGGGCTTCGACAAGAACGCCGTCGGGATCGACGCACTCGGCGCGCTCGGCTTCGGGTTCGTCGAGGTCGGCACCGTGACCGCACTGCCGCAGCCCGGGAATCCTCAGCCGCGGCTGTTCCGGCTGCCGCAGGACCGGGCGATCGTGAACCGGATGGGCTTCAACAACGACGGCGCCGAGGCCGTGGCCGCGCGGCTCTCCCGCCGCGCGGCACGGCTCGACCGCCGAGACCGCCGCCTGGTCGGTCGGATCGGGCAGCGCCCCACCCAGCGTCCGGTGCTCGGGGTCAACATCGGCAGGTCGAAGGCGGTCCCGGAGGACGACGACCAGGCAGTCCTGGCGGACTACGCCACGAGCGCGCGCCTGCTCGCGCCGTACGCCGACTACCTGGTCGTCAACGTCTCCTCTCCCAACACGCCCGGGCTCCGGTCCCTGCAGGCGGTCGAGCGGCTCGGCCCGCTCCTCGACGAGGTACGCCGGGTGTCGGACGACGCCGCCCACCGCCCGGTCCCGCTCTGCGTGAAGATCGCCCCCGATCTCGCCGACGACGACGTCGTGGCCATCGGCAGGCTCGCGCGCGAACGCGGTCTCGAGGGCCTGATCGCGACGAACACCACGATCTCGCGCGACGGCCTGCTCACGCCGACCGCGGACGTGGAGGCCGTCGGGGCCGGCGGCCTGTCCGGGCCGGTGCTGCGCCGCCGCTCGCTGGAGGTGCTGCGCCTGCTCCGTTCCCACGACCGCAAGATCGCCGTCTTCTCGGTCGGCGGCGTCTCGAGCTCGCACGACGTACGCGAGCGGCTGAACGCGGGCGCCACCCTCGTGCAGGCCTACACCGGTTTCGTGTACGGCGGGCCCCTGTGGCCGCGCCGGGTGGTCGGCGGACTCGGCGAATGACGAATCCGGCGACCACAACGGTGACCGGGCCGGTCCATGTCACCGCCGAGGTGCTCGCCACGAAGACCGCCGGCGCCTACCAGCACCTCAGCCTGGTGGCGCCCGGCGTCGGAGAGCGCTCGCGGCCGGGCAGCTTCCTGGCCGTCTCGGTCGGTGACGGACACCTCGCCCGCCGGGCCTTCTGGATCCACCGCGTCGGCCCGATGGGCGGCCATCGGGCCGTGGTCGAGATCGTCGTGGAACAGCGCGGGCCCGGCAGCCGGGCCCTGGCCGCTCTGCCGGCCGGTGCGCCGGTGGAGGTGACCGGGCCGCTCGGTCGCCCGTTCGCACTGCCGCGCGAGCCGGCCCGGTGCCTGCTCATCGGTGACGGGTACGCCGCGGCCGCCCTCACCACCCTCGCCGAACGGCTCCGCGAACGCGGCTGCGGGGTGCGCCTGGTCCTCGGTGGCGCGGACGACGCCCACGTGCTCGAGCCGCTGACCGCGCGGCGCAGCGTCGGACAGGTCGAGGTCGCCGTGGGAGACCTCACCGCCGCGGTGCTCCGGGCGCTCCCCGAGGCCGAGGTGGTGTACGCCGCAGCCTGGCCGGAGACGCAGCGCTTCGTCGCCGACGCCGTCGCCGGGACCGAGGTCAGCTGCCAGGTCGCGCTCGAACGACCGCTGACCTGCGCCACCGGGCTCTGCCACGGGTGCCCGGTCCCGGTCCTCGACGACCAGGGGGCGCCGCACGTCGTCCGCGCATGCGTGGACGGACCCGTCTTCCGAGCCGGCCGCGTCGACTGGAAGGCGCTCACGTGAGCGACTGGCCCTTCACCAACCCGGTGCTGACCGCGTCCGGCTGCGGCGGCACCGGCCGCGACCTCGCGGCGTACGGCGAGCTGGCGGCGCTCGGCGGTTTCGTGACCCGGTCGGTGACGCTCCAGGAGCGTCCGGGCGGCGCCGAGCCGCGGATCGTCGAGTCACCGAGCGGGTTGGTCAACGCGATCGGCCTGCAGAACCCCGGTGTCGTCGGGTTCCTCCGCGACGAGCTGCCGGCCCTGCTCGATCTCGGCGCCTCCGTCGTGGTGAGCATCGCCGGCCACTCGCTGGGGGAGTACGCCGAGCTGGCGCGGACCCTCGGGCGCACCGACGGCGTGGTCGCCCTGGAGGTGAACCTGTCCGTGCCCGACCCTCTCGGCAGCGGGCTCTTGGACGCGCGGGAGCCGTTCCAGGCCGGGAGCGTGGTCGGATCCTGCCGGCGAGACCTCCGCGCGGGCATGCTGCTCCTGGTCAAGCTGCGCAGCGACGTGACCCGGGTGGCCGAGACCGCGCGGGCTGTCGTCGAGGCGGGCGCCGACGCGGTGGTCGTCGGCAACGCCCAGCCGGCCGCGCTGCCCGACGGTCGGGCGGGTGGCCTCAGCGGCTCGGCGATCCGGCCCCAGTCGCTGCGGTGCGCGGCGGAGGTGGCCCGGGCCCTCCCCGAGACGCCGGTGATCGGGTGTGGCGGCATCATGGACGCCGACGACGCCCGCGCGTACCTGGCCGCCGGGGCCTGCGCGGTCCAGGTCGGCACCGCGCTCTTCCACGATCCGACCACGGCGTTCCGGATCGCCCAGGAGCTCGAGAGGCCGACGGAACCAGCTGCTGGGAAGGACGACCGATGACCACGTTCGGAGCACGGCTCCACGACGCCATGCGCGCCCGCGGCCCGCTCTGCGCCGGGATCGACCCCCACGCCGGGCTGCTGCGGGCGTGGGGGCTCGACGACGACCCCGCCGGCCTCGAGCGGTTCGCCCTGACCGCCGCCGAGGCGCTGGCTCCTCGGGTCGCGGTGGTCAAGCCCCAGTCGGCCTTCTACGAGCGGTTCGGCAGCCGCGGCATCGCCGTGCTCGAGCGCCTGATCGGGATGTGCCGGGACGCCGGCGCGCTGGTGCTCCTCGACGTGAAGCGCGGTGACATCGGGTCCACCAGCCAGGCGTACGCCGATGCCTACCTCGACCCGGCTTCCCCGCTGGCCGTCGACGCCGTCACGGCCAGTCCCTTTCTCGGCTTCGGGTCGCTGAGCCCGATGGTGGAGGCGGCACAGAAGCACGACGCCGGCCTGTTCGTCCTCGCCCTCACCTCCAACCCCGAGGGTCGCGAGGTCCAGGAGGCGCGGGTCGGCGACGCCACCGTCGCCGACGTCGTCCTCGACCACCTCCGCGCCCTCAACGACGGGGCCGACCCGATGGGCTCGTTCGGCGCGGTCATCGGCGCGACCATCGAGCGGGGGAGCCACCGGCTCGACATCAACGGCCCCGTCCTCGCCCCCGGGTACGGCGCACAGGGCGGCACGGTCGACAACCTGCGCCGGATCTTCGGCGACGGCGCCCGCCACGTGCTCCCGAGCACCTCTCGCGAGCTGCTCCGGGAAGGACCCGAGGGGCTGGCCGACGCCGCCGACCGGCTCAACGACCGGCTCCGCGAGCTCGCCGGATGACCCGTCGGCCGGCCACCGCGGCCGCCACGCTGCTCGTGCTGTCGGTGCTCGCCGGCTGCGGCCATGGCCAGAGCTACTGCGACGCGGTCCAGGACCATCAGTCCGACCTCGGGTCGATCGTCAGCGGCGGCGACCGGGGGGCGCTGATCCAGGCGCTGCCGATCTTCGAGGACCTGCAGGGCAAGGCCCCCGACGACGTGGCGGACGACTGGGGGCTGCTGGTGACGCGGATCAAGGCACTGGACACCGCGCTGAAGGACGCCGACGTCGACCCCGCGACGTACGACGTGAAGCACCCGCCGGCCGGCCTCAGTGCCGAGGACCGCGGGCTGATCCGACGAGCGGCGGCACAGCTCGCGGCGTCGGACACCCAACAGGCGTTCGCGACGGTGCAGCAGGAGGTCCTCGACGTCTGCCACGTACCACTGGAGGTATGAGGCCCGCCGCGCCGTGGCGTGGCGGCGGATCCGAGACGAGAGGCCGCATTGCTGACATCTCGTCGGGGTGACTAGATTGGCCCGGTTCGTCCGATCACCTAAAGAGGTTGGCCCGTGGCTCTTCCACCCCTGACCCCCGAACAGCGACAGGCAGCCCTCGACAAGGCGGCTTCGTCGCGACGGGAGAGGGCCGAGGTCAAGAACCGTCTGAAGAACTCCGGTGCCTCGATCTCCGATGTGCTCCACCAGGGCCAGCAGAACGATGTGATCGGCAAGATGCGGGTCGTCGACCTCCTGTGCTCGATGCCCGGTGTCGGCAAGGTCCGGGCCAAGCAGCTGATGGAGCGGATCGGCATCGCCGAGAGCCGTCGGGTGCGCGGGCTCGGGTCCAAGCAGGTGGCGGCTCTCGAACGCGAGTTCGCGCCCGGCGAGTGAGCGGGACCGACCCCGCGGCGAACGGCGCGCGTCGTACCCGACTGACCGTCCTGGCCGGCCCCACCGCCGTCGGCAAGGGCTCGGTGTCGGCCGACATCCGGTCGCACCACCCCGAGGTCTGGATCTCCGTCTCGGCCACCACCCGGGCGCCGCGACCGGGCGAGCAGGACGGTGTGCACTACCGGTTCGTCTCCGAGAAGGAGTTCGACCGGATGATCGACGAGGACGAGCTCCTGGAGTGGGCGGTCGTGCACGGTGCGGCCCGCTACGGCACCCCGCGCGCGGCGGTGGAGGAGATGCTCGCCGCCGGCCGCCCGGCCCTCCTGGAGATCGACCTGCAAGGGGCGCGGCAGGTGCACGCCGCGATGCCGGACGCGGTGATGGTGTTCCTGGCCCCGCCCTCGTGGGAGGAGCTGGTCAGTCGCCTCGTCGGCCGCGGCACCGAAGGGGAGGAGGAGCGCGAGCGCCGGCTCGCCACCGCACGGCTCGAACTGGCCGCCGAGGGCGAGTTCGACGTGACCATCGTGAACACACGGATTCACGATGCCGCCGAGGAGTTGGTAGCCTTGATGGTCGGGCGACCTGGCCCTTCCTGACTCCAACTCTTTGTGAGGCTGCTGCGTGTCTGCCCCCACCCCCGCTGCCGAGGGCGTGACCAACCCCTCGATCGACGACCTGCTGACCAAGACCGACAGCAAGTACAAGCTGGTCCTCTACAGCGCCAAGCGCGCGCGGCAGATCAACGCCTACTACTCCCAGCTCGGCGAGGGCCTCCTCGAGTACGTCGGTCCGCTCGTCGAGACCCATGTCCAGGAGAAACCGCTGTCGATCGCGCTCCGCGAGATCAACGACGACCTGCTGACGTGTGAGGACGTCGACCCGGCCGAGCTGGCCGCCGAGGAGGAGGCCCGCAAGGCCGCCTCCCTCGAGTCCGGCTTCTCGGCCGAGTGAGCCGACCTCTCCCACGACCATGAGCGACATGGCCGCTCCCGAGGCCTCGCCCGAGGCAGGGGGGCGGCCATCGGTCGTCCTCGGCGTCGCCGGCGGGATCGCGGCGTACAAGGCCGCCGAGCTGCTGCGCCGATTCACCGAGACCGGCCACGACGTGACCGTCGTCCCCACTCCGTCCGCACTCCACTTCGTCGGCGAGGCCACGTGGGCCGGGCTGTCCGGCAAGCCGGTGCACACCCAGGTCTGGGAGTCGGTGCACGAGGTGCCGCACGTGCGCATCGGCCAGTCCGCCGACCTCGTCGTCGTCGCCCCCGCGACCGCCGACCTGCTGGCCCGGGCCGCGCACGGCCGCGCCGACGACCTGCTCACCAACGTCCTGCTCACCGCCCGCTGCCCGGTGGTGTTCGTCCCGGCGATGCACACCGAGATGTGGGAGCACGCGGCCACCCAGGCCAACGTCGCGACGCTGCGGCAGCGTGGCGCCCTCGTGGTCGAGCCCGCGGTCGGCCGACTCACCGGTGCTGACTCGGGCAAGGGCAGGTTGCCCGACCCCGACGAGATCTTCGCGATCTGCCAGGACGTGCTCGCTCACGGTGTGGGGGAGCCCGACCTGGCCGGCCGGACCGTCGTCGTCTCCGCGGGTGGCACCCGCGAGCCGCTCGACCCGGTGCGCTACCTCGGCAACAGGTCGTCCGGTCGGCAGGGCGTCGCCCTGGCGCGTGCGGCCGTGGCCAGAGGCGCCGAGGTGACCCTCGTCGCCGCCAACGTCACGCTCCCCGACCCGGCCGGGGTCAAGGTGGTCCGGGTCGAGACCACCGAGGAGCTCCGCGACGCCGTGGTGTCGGCGGCGGTGTCGGCCGACGTGGTCGTGATGGCGGCCGCGCCCGCGGACTTCCGCCCCCTCGACGCCACGGACACCAAGATCAAGAAGGCCGGCGACGGTTCCGTCCCGCCCCTCGAGCTCACCCAGACCCCGGACATCCTTGCCGAGCTGTCGCACACGCGCGCGCGCCCCGGGCAGGTCGTGGTCGGCTTCGCCGCCGAGACCGGCGACGAGACCGGGTCGGTGCTCGACCTCGGGCGCGCCAAGCTCGCTCGCAAGGGATGCGACCTCCTCGTCGTCAACGACGTCCGTGGCGGTGCGGTCTTCGGGTCCGGCGACAACCAGGCCGTGATCCTGGGCGCCGACGGCACCCAGATCGAGGTACCCCCTGGACCCAAGACCGCACTCGCCCACGCCATTTGGGACGAAGTGGCCCCCAGGCTGCAAGATTGACCACCGACCATCATCTTCGCCGAACCAGGAGCAGCAACACCGTGACCGGACGCCTTTTCACCTCCGAATCCGTCACCGAAGGACACCCGGACAAGATCGCCGACCAGATCAGCGACTCCGTCCTCGACGAGATGATCCGGCAGGACCCGCACAGCCGGGTCGCCGTGGAGACCCTCCTCACCACCGGGCTCGTGGTGGTCGCGGGCGAGGTCAGCACCACCGGCTACGTCGACGTCAAGCAGATCGTGCGCGACCGGATCCTCACCATCGGCTACGACTCGTCCGAGAAGGGCTTCGACGGCCACTCGTGCGGCGTGATGGTGGCGATCGGCGGCCAGTCGGGTGACATCGCCCAGGGTGTCGACACCGGGCACGAGTCGCGCACCGGCTCGGTTGACGCGATGGACAAGCAGGGCGCGGGCGACCAGGGCCTGATGTTCGGCTACGCGTGCGACGACACCGACGTGCTGATGCCGCTGCCGATCACCATGGCCCAGCGCCTGGCCGAGCGGCTCACCGAGGTCCGCAACGACGGAACGCTGCCCTACCTCCGCCCCGACGGGAAGACCCAGGTCACCATCGAGTACGACGCCGACAACCGCCCGGTGCGCGTCGACACGGTCGTGCTCTCGACGCAGCACGCCGGTGACGTCGACCTGGTCGACACCCTCGAGCCCGACATCAAGAAGCACGTGATCGACCCCGTGCTCGCCACCTTCGACATCCCCTCCGAGGGCTACCGACTGCTGGTCAACCCCACCGGCCGGTTCGTGGTGGGCGGTCCGATGGGCGACGCCGGCCTGACCGGCCGCAAGATCATCGTCGACACCTACGGCGGCATGGCCCGCCACGGTGGCGGTGCGTTCTCCGGGAAGGACCCGTCCAAGGTCGACCGCTCCGCGGCGTACGCCATGCGGTGGGTCGCCAAGAACGTCGTGGCCGCGGGGCTCGCGAAGCGCTGCGAGGTGCAGGTCGCCTATGCCATCGGCAAGGCGCAGCCGGTCGGCGTCTTCATCGAGACGTTCGGCACCGGCATCGTCCCCGACGAGGAGATCCAGAAGGCCGTGCTCGATGTGTTCGACCTTCGGCCCGCGGCGATCATCGAGGACCTCGACCTGCTCCGGCCGATCTACGCCCTGACCGCGGCGTACGGCCACTTCGGCCGCGAGCTCCCCGAGTTCACCTGGGAGCGCACCGACCGGGTCGAGCAGCTGCGCAAGGCGGTCGGCGTCGAAGGCTGAGCCCGCGCGTCAGGCCGTGGAGGTGACGGACGGCTTGGGTCGCGGCTTGCGCAGGATTCGCAGAACCGGGCGGCCCTTGATCTCCGGCTCTCGCCGGGCCGGAGGTAGTCACCGATGACGACTGCGCTCTTGCCGCGGAACGCCCCCAGCTCGGGAGGCGACTGCGCCGGGAGAGGAGACATGGTGCAACGCTCAGCGACGGCGAGGCGATCGTCACCGGCCGGGGGCGGGAGAGCTCCGGGACCTGTTACCACTTCTTGACCCGTGCGAGAGGTCTCGGCCGGCCGTCCGGTGGCTAGATTGCACGGAGACGACGGCCAGCCTGTCGCGGGCACGGCCGGACGGAGGCGATCCGTGACACACAGGACTGCAGCGCTCGGGATCGTGCTGGCTCTCGCCACCACCACGCTGGCCCAGGTCGCGGCTTCCCCGACCGCCGCCACCGACGCCCGGCACGGCGCGCCGTCGCGCGCGGCCCTCGCCCTGAGCCGGCTGTCGGCCGAGTCCATCGGCCCGGTGAGGGTGACCCGGGGGCGCGACGGACTGGCTCGTGTCGTCGGCGTCTCCGGCGCCCGCAACCCCGTCGTCACCCGCACCACGTCCGCCAGGGGGGCCGCGCGCGCCCACCTCGACCGGTACGGCGCGGTGGTCGGTGTCGCCGACCCGGGCACCCGACTCGTGGCCGGCTCGGTCACCCGGAGCATGACCGGCGACGACGTCGTCAGGTTCACCGAGCTTCGCCACGGTCTCCCGGTGATCGCGGGAGCGGTCGCGGTCGACCTGCGTCCCGATCGCCAGCTGGACTCGATGACCGCGTCGGTCTCCCGCGCCTCCGTGCCGCGCGCGACGTACCCGAGGACGGCGGCGACGCGGGAGGCACTGGCGGTGGCCGCGAAGCGGCTCGGCCCCGGCTCGCGGGTCACGCTCGCGGCCACCAAGCCCGACCGGAGGCTCTGGGACCCGGCGGTGCTCGGCGTGCCACGCACGGCCGACCCGACGACCCACGCCCGAGGCGTCTGGTGGGTCGAGGTGCGCGGCGGCGCGGCGTTCCACCGGCTCCTGCTGATCGACGACCGCACGGGCGTCGTCGTACAGGACCTCGACCTGGTCGAGCAGGTCAACCGCGTGGTCTGCGACAACAAGAACACCAACACCGTGCTCGATCTACCCTGTACGAAGGACTTCGCCCGCACCGAGCACGGTCCGGCCAGCGGTGTGAAGGACGTCAACGAGGCGTTCACGCTGGCCGGTGCCGTCTCGAGGTTCTACCGCCAGATCGGGAGCATCGACCTGACCCGGCTCCTGGGCGTCGCCGAGGGCGGGCACAAGAGCCTGTCGTCGACGGTGCGCTACTGCGACCCCGGCGCGCGGCCACAGGACTGCCCCCTCCAGAACGCCTTCTGGAACGGCGTCGGCATGTTCTACGGCCAGGGCTACGCGGGCGCGGATGACGTCGTCGGCCACGAGATGACCCACGGCGTCATCCAGCACAACAGCGACCTGTTCTACTGGGGTCAGTCCGGGGCGATCAACGAGTCGCTGGCCGACATCATGGGCGAGATCATCGACCACCGGCACCACACCCCCGGCGAGTCGCCGCACAACTGGGCGCTCGGTGAGGACCTGCCGAACGGTGCCGTCCGGAACATGAAGAAGCCGGGCACGTTCGGTCAGCCCGACTCGATGACCAGCAGGCGATACGTGGGCGGGGAGTTCGACAACGGTGGCGTGCACTTCAACAGCGGCGTCGGGAACCGCACGTTCTACCTGATCTCGCAGGGCGGGAAGCAGGGGGGTGAGAAGGTGCGTGGGATCGACGGGCCCTCGCTGAGGAGGTCCGCGACCCTCTACCTCGACGTGATCCAGCACCTCGTCTCCGGCAGCGACTACGCCGACCTCGCCGCGGTCCTCGACCGCAGCTGCGACCACCTGGCACGGCACCACACGGTCGGGATGACCGCCGAGGGCTGCCGCAACGTCCACAAGGCGACGCTCGCCACCCGGCTGCGCAGGTCGCCGCCGCGGGCGAAGCAGCCGCCGGACGCGCCGATGACCTGCCCCCGGGGCGCCGGGCCCGTGCGCCTCCTGTTCGACTCCGAGAAGGGCGTGGCGAAGACGAAGTTCGACGCCGGCTCCACGTGGCTGCGTGCCCCGAACCAGTCCGCGTTCCCCCCGGTGCCGGCCAACGCGACCTCGGGCCACCACTCGTGGCACTCGAGCGAGCCCGACGCCGTCGCGGTCAGCTCGCTGACCATGCATCCGGTGGCGCTCCCGGCCCGGCGCCCGGCATATCTGTGGTTCCAGCAGTGGCGCCTGCTGGAGACCGCCACGAACGTCCAGGGCAGGGTGGACCACTTCGACGCCGGCACCGTCGAGGTCGCCGACACCACGCGCGGGCACAGTCCCAAGCCGGCGGAGAGGATGCCGTGGGTCAACGGACCGCACGACCGGATCGACGGCCGGTTCGGCAACCCGGCCGGGGGCCGCATCGGGTTCGGCGGCGACAGCCGCGGCTATCTGGCCAGCCGATTGAAGCTGACGCGGTACGCCGGGCATGCGGTGTCGCCGCAGTTCACCATGAACACCGACGACGTCAACTACGAGCAGGGCTGGTACCTCGACGACATCCGCGTCTACACCTGTGGTCGCGGTCCGGTGCCGAAGCGGGCGCCGCGCATCCACGGCACGCCCACCGTGGGCAGCCGGCTCACGGCGAACGTCGGCCGCTGGTCGCCCTCGCACGTGAAGCGGCAGGTCCAGTGGTACGCCGCGGGTCACCGGATCGCGGGCGCCACCGGCACGTCGTACCGCGTCCGGCACGGCGACCTCGGCAAGCGGATATCGGTGAAGGTGACCGCGACCGCCCACCACCGCCACACCTCGACGTTCTCTCCTGCCACCCCCCGCGTGAGCTGAGCCCGCGGGGCGTCGTCAGCGGCGACTGGTAGAACAGCCGCCGTGGCCGACCGCGGTGAGTCCCCGCCCGAGACCCTGCCGGGTCTGCGGGAGACGGTGCGCGCGGCACGGCCGAAGCGAGCCGCCAAGGCGGAGCCGCTCGCGGCGTCCGACCCGGTCGCCCGCGTGCTCGTCGACACCCCGCTGGCCCACCTCGACCGACGCTTCGACTACGCCGTCCCGGCGTCCCTGAGCGACGACGCCGTCCCGGGTGCGCGGGTCAAGGTCCGCTTCGCCGGGAAGGCGCTCAACGGCTTCGTGGTGGCGCGCGCCGCCGACACCCAGCACACCGGCACGCTGACCCGCCTGCAGCGGGTCGTCAGCCCCGAGCCGGTGCTCCGACCGGTGATCGCAGAGCTCGCCGGAGTGCTCGCCGAGCGGTACGCCGGCACCCGCTCCGACGTGCTCCGGCTCGCCGTCCCGCCGCGGCACGCGACGACGGAGAAGCAGCCGTCTGCGGCCGAGGAGCCGCTCGACGTCGATCAGTCGTCGGCGCGGGCCGTGTGGTCGGCCTATCCGGCGGCCGAGGCGTTCTTGGGACACCTGTCACGGGAAGGTGCGCCGCACGCGGTCTGGTCAGCGCTCCCCGGGGAGGACTGGCCCCGCCTGTTGGCTTCCGCGGCCGCCCTCACCCTGGCCGGAGGCCGTGGCAGCGTGCTGGTGGTGCCCGACCGGCGCGACGTCGCTCGCCTCGACACCGCGCTCACGGACCTGCTCGGCGCCGGCCACCACGTGCTGCTGACCGCCGGCGCGGGCCCGGCGCGTCGCTACCGAGAGTTCCTCGCCGTCGCGCGCGGCGCCCGGCGGATCGTGGTCGGCACCCGGGCCGCGGCCTTCGCGCCGGTGCACGACCTCGGTCTGGTGGCGATCTGGGACGACGGCGACGACCTGCACGCCGAGCCGCGCGCGCCGTACCCGCATGCGCGGGAGGTCCTGCTGAGCCGGGCCCACCTCGAGGGGTCCGCGGCCCTGGTGGGCGGCTTCGCGCGCAGCGTCGAGGCCGAGCAGCTGCTGGCGTCGGGATGGGCGCACGAGATCGCGCCACCGCGTGACGCGCTCCGCCATGCGATCACCGTCTCGATCGCCGGAGCGACCGACTTCGAGCTCGACCGCGACCCGCTCGCTCGCGCGACCCGGATGCCCAAGCAGGTGTACGACGCCGTCGCGGCAGGGCTCGAGCGCGGGCCGGTCCTCCTCCAGACGCCGCGCGGTGGGTACGCCGCGACGCTCGCCTGCGAGCGCTGCCGCACGCCCGCCCGCTGCGCGGTCTGCACCGGGCCGCTCGCGGTCTCCGGGCCGGCCCTGCCACCGGCCTGCCGATGGTGCGGCACGGTCGATGAGGCGTGGGCCTGCGCCGCGTGTGGTCATCGTGGCCTCCGCGCGCCGGTCGTGGGGGAGCGGCGTACCGCCGAGGAGCTCGGCCGCGCCTTCCCCTCCACGCCAGTCGTGGCCTCGGGTGGCGACCATGTCGTCGAGACGGTGCCGGCGAAGCCCGCGATCGTCGTGGCGACGCCAGGGGCCGAGCCGGTGGCCGCCGACGGCTACCGCACGGTCGTCCTGCTCGACACCTGGCTGGCCCTGGCGCGCCCCGACCTGCGGACCGACGAGGAGGCGCTGCGGCGCTGGTTGGGCGCGGCCGGTCTGGCGGCTCCCGGTGCCAGCGTGGTGGCGGTCGGCGACCCGGCCCATCCGGCGCTCCAGGCGCTGGTGCGGTGGGATCCGGCGGGCTTCGCGCGTCGCGAGGCCGCTGCCCGGTCGGAAGCGCACCTGCCGCCGGCCGGCCGGCTGGCGACCATCACCGGAGAGCTGGGTGCGGTCGACGACGCGCTGACCCTCCTGGACCGGCCTCCCGGCACCGAGGTGCTCGGCCCGGTCGAGGTCGACGGCGGAGAGTCGCGGCTCGTCGTCCGGGTGCCGCGTGCGCAGGCGTCAGCACTCTCCCGGGCGCTGGGAGAGGTCCAGCGGGTGCGCTCCGCCCGCAAGCTCGACGCGGTGCGCATCCAGGTCGACCCGGTCACGCTCTGACCGCTACTTCGGCCGACACCCTCGGGGTCCCGGATCGACGACGCGGAAAACGGTGAGCGTGTCGTCCTGGGCGTACCGCTCGAGGCCCGGGCAGCCCTCCAGCCCCCTCAGGTCGGACGAGGTGTCCCAGATGTTGCCGGTGCCGAGCGAGAAGTGCTCGCCCACGACCAGCCACGACACGTGGTTGTCTGCCAGGAAGCCCCAGTGCCGCGCCGGGTCGGCGTAGAACTGCCGTCCGCCGCGGAGCAGCCGATTGGCCCGCTGCAGCTGGGCGTCGAAGGTGTACGGCGCGCGCCCGTCCAGCAGCCCCTGGGCACCGGTCACGTCGGGGATGAAACCCTCGGTGTAGCCGTTGGCCAGCACCACGTCCTTGCTGGTCAGGGGGAGGGATCGCCACAGGGCGAGCTCCTCGCGGCTCGGCGCGTGGCCGTCGTTGTAGTCAGCCACCCTGATCATCGAGATCACCCCGCACACCGACAGCGCCGCCAGCAGAGCCAGGCGAGCAAGCCGCGGTTTCGGCAGGAGCCGGCCGCGTCGCCACGTCCGTGCGTCCCGGATCAGGCACTCCAGCCCGATCGCGATGAGAGGGGGACCGAGCAGGCTGGCCTCCAACACGATCCGCGAGGCTCCGGTACGTCGCGGCACGTAGCCCTGCCACCCGAACATGAAGACCGACGCGAGCGCCAGCAGGCCCACCAGAGCGACGATGGTGAACGACACGACCTGCCGCGCTGCGGCGTCCCGTCTCCGACGCCACAGCCCGAGAATCGCCAGCAGCAGAGCGGGCACGAACCACCATCGCTGCCAGTCGTACAGCTCGCGGATCGACTGCTCGACCAAGGCGCGGTTGCTCGGCGGCATGGACGGCGCTTCGTCCCGAGCGGCTCGGAAGAACTCCCAGGTCGGGTCGGCGAGCCCGCCGCGGTCGACGAGCCCGCCCGCATGGACGGTGCCGGAGGCCTCGTGGAAGACGAGCCCGGTGACGACCACGGCAGCGAGCAGGGTCACCAGGGCGATCGCGATCCGCCTGAGCTGCTCAGCGCGCGGACCCCGGAGCAGCGACACCAGCGCGGCCGCGGCGACCATCACTCCCGCCGAGACCGCGGCGATTCCGTGCACCTGCGAGAGGGTGGCCGCGAGCAGGGCGCCGGCGACGAGCGATCCCCGGTGCCGGGTGTGCAGCCAGTCGATGCCGAGCGCGACCAGCAGCAGAGCCAGGCCGAGGGCGAAACTCTCCGGGCGGTACGCCGCAAGCCGCACCGGCCCGATCCCCGCGGCCGTCGCGACGGGTACGGCGAGCAACGCTGCGCCCCGGCCCGCGCCGAGAGTTGTGGTGACCGCCACTGTTCCGATGCCGAGCAGCAGGACACCGATCAGGGCGACGATGGTGATCACCGTCATCGGGCCGCCAGGGTGCTGCACGAGCAACATCGCCGTACCGGTGGTGAACAGGTGGTAGTCGTTCAGGAACGGCGTCGTCGTGCCGAACTCGATCGACGTCGCCGGGATGGAGCCCAGGTCGGCCACCTGACGGGCGAGCCCGAAGTAGTACCAGGGTGTCGACCCGAGCGGCGACCACGAGATGCGAACGATGGCGTAGCCGAGCGGCACGAACACCAGTGCCGTGAGCCCGCCGACCTCCGCGAGGCGCCGTCCCACGGGCCCGAGCACGGCGCGCAGCCGGGTCCGGTGGCGGGGCAGGAGCAGGACGACGACCGACACCGTGGCGACGCAGCCGTCCCAGATCCATGCCGAGGTCGCGGTGAGGCCGACCGTCCGGGTCAGCAGACCGGAGCCGAGCAACCAGGTGGCGATGCCGCACGCGAGTCCGCGTGACAGGGCAAGATCGGGGACGGTGACGTCCGGGTCCCCGGAGGATCCCCGGGCCGGCCCCGACAGCAGGACCGCGCCCGCCAGGGCCGGCAGGACCAGGACGAGCAGGAGGCCGGCGAGCGCGCTCATGGCGAGTTCATGCCGTTTCCCGTGCACCGGATCGTGGGTCGCGGGCGCGGGCCCACGAGCGGATGATGGCACCGAGGAACCCGGACGCGTAGCGGAGGCCGCGCGGCTTCTTGCTGGTCCCGACCTCCCGGCTGCGGATGTGGACGGGCACCTCTCGGATGCGCAGCCCGAGCCCGGCGGCCTGGATCAGGATCTCCGAGGCGGAGAACCGGTCCTCGACGAGCCGCATCCGCCTCAGAGCAGCGCCGTCGATCGCGCGGAAGCCGTTGGTGCAGTCGGTGATCTCGGTTCCGGTGAGCAGCCGGATCAGCTGCGTGAACCCACGGATGCCGAGATCCCGCGCGCCGCCGGCGTCGTCGTACGTGCCGAGGAAGCGTGAGCCCTGCACGTAGTCGGCGTCGCCGGCGACGATCGGGCCGACGAGGGCGGGCAGCTCGGAGGGGTCGTGCTGACCGTCGGCATCCATGGTGACCACGACCCGGGCGTCGAGTCGCTGCGCCATCGCGAAGCCGGTCCGCAGCGCGTCGCCCTGGCCGAGGTTGCTTCGATGGGTTCCGACCACGGAGCCGGCCTCTCGGGCGAGCTCGGCCGTCTGGTCGGTGCTGCCGTCGTCCACGACGACCGGACAGACGCCAAGGCCGCAGACCTGTTCCGGCAGCGAGGCCAGGAGCGGGCCGATGCTGCCGGCCTCGTTGTACGCCGCCATCACCACCGCGAGGAGCGGACGGTCATCGGCCCGGTCCGACTGGGCGCCGGCCAGCGCCCCGTCGAGCGCGGCCGCTCGTACGTCGTGCGCGGAGGCTCGCCGGGCGGCCTTGTGGTGGTGCCGCCGGGCCTGACCGGCGACGAGCACCAACAGACCCACCCACGCCGCAGCGGTCCGCCGACGCGTCACCCGCCCGACTCCCGGAACCAGGCCGCGGTGCGGTCGAGCCCCTCCTCCAGCGTGACCCGGGGTGCGAACCCGAAGAGTGCCCGAGCCGTCGAGATGTCGGAGGCGCTGCGGGCGACGTCGCCGACGCGCGCGGGGCGGTGCTCGACGGAGACCCCTCCGAGCCGCTCGGCCACCAGGCGGGCCACCTCGAGCACGGTCGTCTCGGTGCCGGACGCGAGGTGTGCCACCACCCCGGAGCCGCCGTCGGTCACCGCGGCGGCGATACCCCGGCACAGGTCCTCGACGAAGACGAAGTCGCGGGTCTGGGTGCCGTCGCCGTAGACGACGAGTGGCTCCCCGGCGAGCGCCCGCTTGCAGAACGCGGCGACGACCGAGCCCTTGTGGTAGCTGTACGGGCCGTAGACGTTGGAGAAGCGCAGCACCACGGTCGGCACGCCGTACGAGCCGGCGAAGGCCGAGCAGTAGGCCTCTCCCGAGAGCTTGGAAGCGCCGTACGGCGACGTCGGGCGCGCGACCAGACCCTCGTGAGCCGGGGGCGTGATCTCTCCGAGCGGTGCGTTCGACGACGCGAACACGAACCCCGCCACGCCGGTGTCGCGAGCGGCGAGGAGTGCATGCAGGGTGCCCCGGACGTTCGTGTCGCAGTCACCGAGCGGGTCCTCGACCGAGGCCGGGACGCCGGCCTGGGCCGCGAGGTGCACGACGTGGGTGCAGTCGCGGGTCGCCGCGGTGATGGCATCGAGGTCGAGGACGTCGCCCTCGACGATCTCGTCGTACCCGGCCTTCACGGCGTCGTCGCGGCGTCCGGTGGTGAGGTTGTCGAAACAGCGGGTCGCGAACCCGAGGTCCGCGAGAGCAGGGGCCAGGTTGACCCCGATGAACCCGGCGCCGCCGGTGACGAGAACCCGCCCCCGGGTCACCGCCATGTGGTCCGCGGCGCGATCGCGTCGTGGATCGCTCGGTCCCGGTACGTCATCAGCGTGCTCAACGTCGCGGTCACCAGGTCCTCGGAGAGCAGCGTCGGCTGCAGGCCGAGGTCGAGGAGCTTGGTGTGGGTCGGGTTGTAGTAGTGGTCCTGCGCCTCGGAGCGCGGGTTCTCGATCTCGCGGATCTCCACCTCGAGGCCGAGCTCCTTGCCGGCCTGCTGGACCTCGACCGCGAGCTCACGGATCGAGAAGGACTCGGTGAACTGGTTGTAGACGCGCATCTCGCCGGCGTCTGCCGGATTCAGCAGCGCGAGCTCGACGCAGGCGAGGGTGTCGCGGATGTTGAGGAACCCGCGCGTCTGGCCGCCGGTGCCGTAGACCGTGAGCGGGTGGCCGACCACCGCTTGCAGGCAGAACCGGTTGAGCGCGGTGCCGAACTGCTCGTCGTAGTCGAAGCGGGTGAGCAGCCCGTCGTCGAGCAGCGTCTCGTCGGTGCTGACGCCGTAGACGACGCCCTGGTTGAGGTCGGTCGCCCGCAGCCCGTAGACGCGGGAGGCGAAGTGGATGTTGGTCGAGTCGGCGACCTTGCTGGCGTGGTACCAGCTATGGGGCATCTTCGGGAACGGCAGAGTGTCCGTGCGGCCCTTGTGCTCGATCTCGAGGAAGCCCTCTTCGATGTCGATGTTGGGACAGCCGTACTCGCCCATCGTCCCGAGCTTGACCAGGTGGCAGTCGGGGCTGTTCTCGACGATCGCGAAGATCACGTTGAGGTTGTTCTCGATGTTGTTCATCTGGGTCAGGACCGCGTGGCGGCGGTCCTTCATCGAGTACGGCGCCGACGGGATCTGGCCGTAGTGGACGACCGCCTCGGGCTGGAACTCCCGGAAGACCCGGCTGACGAGGTCGTAGTCGCACAGGTCGATGAGATGGACGTCGATGGTCCTGCCCGAGACCGCCTTCCAGACCTTGGCCCGCTGTGGGAGGTTCAGGATCGGGGTGAGGCTGTCGCTGCCGGACTCGGTCACGATCTGCCGGCGCAGGTAGTTGTCGGCGACCGCGACCTCGTGGCCGTGCGCCGACAGACTCATGGCGGTGGGCCATCCGAGGTAGCCGTCACCGCCGAGCACCAGAACACGCACCGTTGGCTCCCTTCGTCACACCAGACGGACGCCAGAAACCTAACGTGTTGCGCCCAGGAATGCCCGTCCGGGTCGCCCGGTCCGTACCCAGTTGGCGGTCTCGGCACCGGGTGCCCCTCGCGGACCGCGTGCGTCAACGGCCTTCCGGCGGCGGTTCCCTGGGTGCGAACAGGCGGTCGAACAGCAGGAATCGGAAGCCGAACATCACGACGTACACGAGGAAGTAGGTCCCGGCGACGATCAGGGTCTGCGCCGCGTCCGTGATCGAGGTGCCGTCGAGGGCGGCCGCGACCGCCGCGGTCGCGATGATCGCCAGGCCCAGAGTGCCGAGGACGATCGCGGCGTAGGGCAGCAGCTCCCGGGCCACGTCGGGACGTCCGCGCCGGCCCCACGTCCAGGAGCGGTTAAGCCAGTAGTTGGGGATGGCGCCCGCCAGCCAGGCGAGCGTCGACGAGACGGTCGTCGAGGCGTGGACCGGGCCGTACAGGATCAGGAACGTCGCCTGGCTGCAGACCACGGCCACGATCGAGCCGGTGCCGTAGCGGAAGATCCGCCGGAACAGGTCCGAGCGTCCCTCGCGGAGCTCGGCGATCCTCCCCGCGACGCCTGACATGGCTGCGATCGTACGCGGGCGCGGCTCGTGCTTGGGCCGAGCGCTCCTAGACTCGGCGCGTGTCCATCCAGCCGATCCGTCTCTTCGGCGACCCGATCCTGCGCACGACGGCGATCGAGGTCGTGGACTTCGACAAGGAGCTCCACCGCCTCGTCCAGGACCTCACCGACACGATGCTGGACGCTCCGGGATCGGGCCTCGCGGCGCCCCAGATCGGCGTCGGCCTGCGCGTGTTCACGTGGAACGTCGAGGGTGAGGTCGGCCACCTGGTGAACCCGGTGCTCGACCTCTCCGACGAGACCCAGGACGGCGACGAGGGCTGCCTGTCGATCCCCGGCCTGGCCATCGACTGCCGCCGGGCGCTCTCGGTGGTGGCGAAGGGCTTCGACGTGCACGGGGAGCCGGTGACGATCGAGGGCAGCGAGCTGCTCGCGCGGGCGATCCAGCACGAGACCGATCATCTCGATGGCGTCCTGTTCGTCGACCGGCTCACCCCGGAGCTGCGCAAGCAGGCGATGAAGGAGATCCGTGAGTCGGAGTGGTTCGGCCTCTCCGGCGCACCGACGATCAAGGTCTCGCCGCACCCGACCAAGGGCTTGGCCCGGTGAGGGCCGGATGAGGGTGGTCTTCGCCGGCACGCCCGAGGTGGCTCTGCCGTCGTTGCTGGCCGTCGCCGCCTCGCCCCACGAGCTGGTCGGAGTCGTCACGCGTCCGGATGCGCCGACCGGTCGCGGCCGCAGGCTCACCGCCTCGCCCGTGGCGGAGGCGGCCGGGACGCTCGGCGTACCACTGCTCAAGCCCGAGCACCCGCGCGACCCGGAGTTCCAGGACGAGCTGCGGGCCCTCGAGCCGGACGCCTGCGCGGTCGTCGCGTACGGCGCCCTGCTCCCGCAGTCGGCCCTCGACATCCCACGCCACGGCTGGATCAACCTGCACTTCTCGCTGCTGCCTGCGTGGCGCGGCGCCGCTCCGGTCCAGCGCTCCATCTGGGCCGGCGACGACGTCACCGGCGCGACGACGTTCCGCATCGTGAAGGAGCTCGACGCCGGCCCGACGTACGGCGTGATGACCGAGACCATCCGGCCGAGGGATACCGCCGGCGACCTGCTCGCGCGGCTGGCCGAGGGTGGCGCCGGGCTCCTGGTGGCGACCCTGGACGGCATCGCCGACGGGACGCTCGAGGCACGCCCCCAGGTGGGTGACGACGTGTCGCTGGCTCCCAAGATCAGTGTCGACGACGCGCGGGTGGACTGGTCCCAGGCTGCGGCGGCGATCGACCGGCAGGTCCGGGCGTGCACCCCGGCCCCGGGCGCGTGGACGACGTACGCCGGCGAGCGGTTGAAGCTCGGCCCTCTGTCGCCGGCTGACGGCCAGCTCCCGCCGGGTGAGATCGTGACCGGGAAGAACGCGGTCGTCGTCGGCACCGGCACGGTCGCACTGCGGCTCGGCGACGTCCAGGCCGTCGGGAAGCGGCCGATGCCGGCGGCGGACTGGGCCCGCGGGCTGCGATGGTCGGGTGGGGAGGTGCTGGAGTGAGCAGGAGGGCCAAGATCGCCGACGTGCACACGATCTGCAGCGCGCTGCCCGCGGTCGAGCTGGGCACGTCGTGGGGCGACCGTCCGACGTACCTCGTCAAGCAGAACCCGAAGCCCCGCGGATTCGTGCTCGCGCGTGCTCCGCGGCACGACGCGATCGACCCGCGGTCGGGGGAGGAGTACCAGGACCTGCTCGTGATCCGCACCGCGAACGCCGAGGACAAGGCGGCGCTGGTCGAGGCGGACGGGCCGTTCTTCACCATCGACCACTTCCGCAACTACAACGCGGTGCTGCTGCAGCAGAGCCGGATCGCCGAGCTCGACGTCGACGAGCTCCGCGAGGTGCTCACCGACGCCTGGCTGGCGGTCGCCCCGAAGTCGCTGTCGAAGAAGTTCCTGGCCGGGGAGCCGTGAGCGGCCCCGACCCCGCCCGCCGGGCCGCGTTCGAGGTGCTGAAGGCGGTCCGGGTGAAGGAGGCCTACACCAACCTGGTCCTGCCGCACGTGCTCGGGAAGTACCGGCTCACCGGCCGGGATGCGGCGTTCACCACGGAGCTCGCCTCGGGCACGATCCGGCGACAGGGCACGTACGACGCGATCCTCGCCGGCTGCACGGACCGGCCGCTCGCGAGCACGCAGGCCAAGGTCCTCGACGTCCTCCGGCTCGGGTGCCACCAGCTGCTGGGGATGCGGGTCGCCCCGCACGCGGCGATCAGCACCAGCGTCGACCTCGTCCGCTCCGAGGTCGGGCCCGGCCCCTCCGGCTTCACCAACGCCGTGCTGCGCCGCGTGTCGGCCCACGATCTCGAGACGTGGCTGACCCGGATGGACGCCGACCGGTCGACCCGGTTCTCCCACCCGGCCTGGATCGTCGACGCGCTGGCCGAGGCCGTCGGCGACGACGAGATCGACGCCATGCTCGCCGCGGACAACGACCCGCCGGCGGTCACCCTGGTGGCGCGGCCGCGGCGGGCCACGGTCGACGAGCTGCCGGGTGAGCCCACGCCCTTCTCGCCGTACGGCGTCGTGTCGGCGGGTGGCAACCCTTCCGACGTACCGGCGGTCGCCGAGGGTCGCGCCGGGGTGCAGGACGAGGGATCGCAGCTGGTCGCCCACGTGCTTGCCGCGGCGCCGCTCGAGGGCCCCGACGAACGCTGGCTCGACCTCTGCGCCGGACCGGGCGGCAAGGCGGCACTGCTCGCCGCTCTGGCGGATGCGCGGGGAGCGCGGCTGGTCGCCAACGAGCTCCAGCCGCACCGCGCCGACCTGGTACGCCGTGCGCTCGACGGCGCCCAGGGGGTCGAGGCCGTGACCGTCGAGGACGGCACCGCGCCACCGTGGCCGGCCGGTTCGTTCGACCGGGTGCTCGTCGACGCCCCGTGCACCGGGCTCGGCGCCCTCCGACGGCGGCCCGAGGCGCGCTGGCGCCGCCGCCGGGAGGACCTCCGCGACCTGGTCCCGCTCCAACGCGCGCTGCTCGACCGGGCGCTGGACCTGGCTCGCCCCGGCGGGGTGGTGCTCTACGCGACCTGCTCACCGGTTCTGGCCGAGACCCGGGACGTGCTCGGGTCGGTCCTGGTCGGCCGCGACGACATGAAGCTCGGTGACGCGACGTCGCTGCTCACCGCCGCTGCCGGACTCCGTGCCGACGTCCCGGACTGCCAGGGACCGCTCGCCGGCACCGCCCAGCTCTGGCCGCACCGCCACCGCACCGACGCGATGTTCCTGGCCCTCTTTCGGAAGGGGTGAGTGTGCGTAGGACGAACGTTCGTCCTACCCGTCACCCGAGCCTGCCGTGAGGAGGTGCAGCTACGCCTCGGGTGCGTCGAGGACGCGCTGCCAGTGCCGGGCCACCGCCAGGTCGAGGGCCCGCGCACCCTAGGACGCGGCCGCGGCTACGGTGACCGCATGGCGTCGCCGTTCGTCGAGATCGAGGTGGACAACCGGGTGGTCAAGGTGACCAACCCCGACCGCGTCTACTTCCCTCCCAGAGGTCCAGGGGAGCGCGGTGCGACCAAGCGAGACCTCGTCGACTACTACCTCTCGGTCGGCCCCGGCATCGTCAACGCGCTGTTCGAGCGGCCCACGATGCTGCACCGCTTCCCGACCGGTCTGTCCGGAGAGAAGGTTCACCAGAAGCGGCTCCCGTCGGGAGCCCCCGACTGGGTCGAAACAGTCCGCCTGCACTTCCCGCGCTGGAACCGCACCGCCGACGAGCTCTGCGTCACCGAGCTCGGTGCCGTCGTCTGGGCGGTGCAGATGTCGACGGTGGAGTTCCACCCGTGGAACAGCCGCCGCGAGGACCCCGAGAAGCCCGATGAGTGGCGGATCGACCTCGACCCGGGGCCGCTCAGCGAGTTCTCCCAGGTGCAGCGGGTGGCCGGGGTGGTCCACGAGATCCTCGACGAGCTCGGAGCGGTCGGCTATCCCAAGACCAGCGGCGGCAAGGGGCTGCACATCTACGTGCGGATCAAGTCGGACCACGGCCACAAGGAGGTACGACGTGCCGCACTCGCGTTCGCGCGGGAGGTCGAGCGCAGGATGCCCGACGACGTGACCACGCTGTGGTGGCGCAAGGACCGCGACCCGCACCACCTCTTCGTCGACTACAACCAGAACGCCCGCGACCACACCATCGCCGCGGCGTACTCCGTGCGCGGCTTCCCCGATGCCCGGGTCTCAACCCCCGTCCGCTGGGACGAGGTCGACGACGTCGACCCCCACGACTTCACGATCTTCACCGTCCCCGCCCGGTTCGCCGAGATCGGCGACCTGCACGAGGACATCGACGACCACGTCTTCGACATCCAGCCCCTGCGCGAGTGGGCAGACCGCGACGAGGCGAACGGCCTGACCTCGACCACGGGCCGCGACGAGGGTGACGATGCGGACCAATCCCGTGAGGAGGAGTCATGAGAGAACCTGTCGACCTCGCCGACAGGCTGGCGCTCTTCTCCGAGCACTGGTCACCCAAGGTCGTCGCCCGCCTGAACGACTACGAGATCAAGGTGGTCAAGATCAAGGGCGAGGTCGTCTGGCACGACCACGCCGACACCGACGAGCTGTTCCTGGTGATCGAGGGCCACCTGAGGATCCAGCTCCGTGACCCCGACGAGCGCAACATCACCCTCGGCCCGGGTCAGCTGTACGTCGTGCCCCGCGGCGTCGAGCACTGTCCGGTCGCCGAGGGCGACGTCGCCGCGATGCTGATCGAGCCCGCGGGCACGCTGAACACCGGCGCGGCCGGTGGAGACCTGACCGCGGCCTACGACGACTCGCTCCTCGACCCGTCGGCCGACGATGACTGACGCGCGAGGGTCCGACGAGGCGGTCGACCCCGGAGACCCGGGTGACCCGGCACAGGCGGCGGTCGCGGCGTACGCCGCCGGCCACGACGACCTCGTCCTCGCCGGGGCGGAAGCCGTCGAGCTGGTGACGGGCCTCCTCGACGAGGCCGGCATCAACTACCTGACCGTCTCGGGTCGCACCAAGAGCGTCGCGTCGTTCGCGGAGAAGGCCGTCCGAGCGGTCGACGGCGTGCGGCTCTACGACGACCCGCTGCGCGAGATCGGTGACCAGCTCGGGATCCGCGTCATCACCTACGTCCGGGCCGACGTCGCCGCGGTCGCGGACGTGCTGGCCGACCAGGTCGTGGTCACCGACGACCGCGACCTCGGCCGTGAGACCGCCAGCGAGGGACGGTTCGGCTACGCGAGCCGCCACCTGCAGTTCACGCTCGACTCCGCTCGCGAGGGCCAACCGGGCTACGCCCATCTGCGCGGCCGCAACGTCCAGGTGCAGATCCGCACGGTGCTTCAGCATGCCTGGGCGGAGTTCGAGCACGACATCCGCTACAAGGGCACGGTCCCTCCGGAGCACGCCCACGACTTCGACCGTCGGTTCACCCTGGCGGCCGGACTGCTGGAGCTGGCCGACCAGGAGTTCGCCACGATCCGGGACCGGCTCCGTGGGCCGGTGACGCAGGCCGACCATCTCGCCCTTACCTCGGACGAGGACCCGCGCCTGGACGCGCGCGAGCTCGCGGCGTTCCTCGCCGGCCAGTACGCGGACGCCGGCTGGTCCCGCAGCGACCACTACGCGTGGGTCTCCGGTCTCCTGCTGGAGCTGGGCATCACGTCGCTGGACGAGCTGGGCGAGGTCCTGCGCTCCACGGACGAGGCGGCGATCCTCGAGCGGATGGACTACCGCTACCCACCGGGTGCCGTTCGCCGGCTCGACGACGCCCTGCTCGCGACGTACGCCGAGCGCTACATCGGGCTGCACGGCAACGCCCACCGCGTGGCTGCGTTGCGCACCCGGCTCGAGAAGCTGCTCATCTAGGCTGCGTCCGTGGGCATCCAGATCACGCCGAGCATCACCACCGCCGACTTCGCGGCACTGGGCGCCGAGCTCGCGCGCATCCCCAGCGCGGACTGGGTGCACGTTGACGTGATGGACAACCACTTCGTCCCGAACCTGACCTTCGGGCCGACCATGGTCGAGGCGCTCAGCAAGGCCACGGCGGTTCCGATCGATGCTCACCTGATGATCACCGACGTCGACCGTAACGCCGCGGCGTACGTCGAGGCGGGCGCGGCCAGCGTGACGTTCCACGTCGAGGCGGCGACCGCACCGATCCGGCTCGCGCGCGAGATCCGCGCCCAGGGGGCCCGCGCCAGCATGGCGCTCAGGCCGGCGACCCCGATCGAGCCCTACGAGGACCTGCTGCCCGAGCTCGACATGGTCCTGATCATGACCGTCGAGCCGGGGTTCGGCGGACAGAGGTTCCTCGACCTCTGCCTGCCCAAGATCCGGCGCGCCCGCGAGCTCATGGACAAGCACGGCGTCGAGACCTGGCTCCAGGTCGACGGTGGTGTCTCCCTCGAGACCATCGAGCGCTGCGCGGAGGCCGGGGCCGATGTGTTCGTCGCCGGCTCGGCGGTGTTCGACGCGGACGAGCCCGACGCGATGGTCACCGCGCTGCGCGAGAAGGCCCGGGTCAGCGCAGGCTGACAGGTCACGAGGACCGGTCGGCTGGCCCTAGGAGTCTCCGGCGCTCCCTCGCCAGAACGGCCCGACCATACCGGCGGACTCGAGGCCTTCGTCCCCGACCATGCCGACCTGCTGCGTGCCGACATGATCCTGGTGTGCGACACCGGGAACGCCGCAGTGGGGATCCCGGCCGCGACCGTGAGCCTGCGGGGCATGGTCAACGTGGTCGTCACGGTCGAGGCGCTCGCAGGCGAGCTCCACTCCGGCATGTTCGGCGGTGCTGCACCCGATGCCCTCGCCGCCCTGGTCGCGATGCTGGCAACACTTCGCGACAGCGAGGGCAACACCACGATCAGCGGGCTCGACAACAGCCAGACGTGGTCGGGTGAGAAGCACCCGCCCGACCAGTTCCGCCACGATGCCGGAGTCGTCGACGGGGCGTCCCTGGTGGGTGACGGATCCGTTTCGGACATGCTCTGGGCGCGCCCGGCGGTCACCATCCTCGGCATCGACTGTGCCCCGGTCGTCGGCTCGGCCTCGTCGATCACACCTAGCGCAGCGGCGCGGCTCAACCTCCGCATCCCGCCTGGGATGGCCCCGGAGAAGGCGCGAGACGCCCTGGTCGAGCAGCTCCGCGCGGCCGCGCCCTGGGGCGTCAAGGTGGCTGTCGACACCGAGGCGATGGGCGCACCCTTCCGCGCGGCGACCGAGGGCCCGGGCTACCAGGCGATCAACGACGCGATGCGTGAAGCCTTCGGAAGACCGATGGCCTCACTCGGTCAGGGCGGGTCGATCCCGCTGTGCAACGTCTTCGCCGACACCTACCCGGACGCGGAGATGATCCTGATGGGGGTCGAGGAACCGCAGTGCCTCATCCACGCACCCAACGAGAGCGTGGACCCGAACGAGATCGAAAAGATGGCTCTCGCCGAAGCCCTGTTCCTGCGGGACTACGGGAGCCGGCGCGTCCCCGCTGGCCGTTGAGCCCATCTGCCGGTTCCGCAGCGACATCGTCCGGGCGTGACGGACGCCATGAGCCATGGCGGACGACTCGGGCGTAGGCTGGCTCCTGCAAGAGCCAATGTGCTCGCGTGCTCTGGGGGCGGTGAAACTCCGCACCGGCGGTGACTGGGAGAAGCTCCTTCGCTTCGTTCAGGAGTCCGCGACCCGGTCGCAGCCAGTGACCGGTTGACCAGGTGGAACTCCTGGACCGACGGTGAAAGTCCGGATGGGAAGCGCACGCACACTCAGGGCCCGGCTCGACCTCCGTGGTCGAGCGGATCGGGGTCACGAGTGCGCCCCGGGAGTCCGCGACCGGACCCGAGGGACGCGATGACCTTCAGCGAGACGGAGCGATCGGCGATGCGCCGCGCCCTGGAGCTGGCGGCGAGCCCGGGCGTACCCCTCGGACCCAACCCACGCGTCGGGTGCGTCCTGCTCGACACCGCGGGGCGCACCGTGGCCGAGGGCTTCCACCGCGGCGCCGGCAACCCGCACGCCGAGGTCGACGCGCTCACCCGGGCCGGCGAGGCCGCGAGGGGCACCACCGCCGTGGTGACCCTCGAGCCCTGCAACCACACCGGACGCACCGGACCGTGCGCGCAGGCCCTGATCGCGGCGGGAGTACGCCGTGTGGTCGTGGCCCAGCGCGACACCAACCCGGTCGCGGTCGGCGGTGCCGAGTCGTTGTGTGCCGCCGGCATCGAGGTCGAGACCGGTCTGCTCTCAGACGAGGCCCGGGTCCTGAACCGGGTATGGACCTTCGCGGTCGAGCACCGTCGCCCGTTCGTCACCTGGAAGGTCGCCACCACCCTCGACGGGAGGATCGCGGCGGCCGACGGCAGCAGCCGCTGGGTGTCCAGCCCGGCCGCTCGCCTCGACAGCCACCGGCTCCGCACGATCTGCGACGTGATGCTGGTCGGCACCAACACGGTGGCCGTCGACGACCCTCACCTCACCGCCCGAGACGCAGGCGGTCGGCCACTGTCCGTCCAGCCGCTGCGGGCGGTGATGGGGGAGCGCGACCTCGAGCCGGGCCACCGGGTGTTCGACACCGCGGCCGAGACCATCCAGCTGCGCACCCGTGACCCCAGGTCGGCACTCGCCGAGCTGTACGCCCGCGACCGACAACACGTCCTGCTCGAGGGCGGGCCGACCCTCGCGGCGGCGTTCCTCGGGGCCGACCTCGTGGACGAGGTCGTCGCCTACGTCGCGCCGATGCTGCTGGGCGCGGGACTCTCGGCGGTCGGCGACCTGGGAATCACCGCGATCTCCGAGGCGCTGCACCTCCCGGTCACCGACGTGACCGTCCTGGAGCCACTGAACGACGGGGAAGACGTCAACGTACGGATCACGATGAGCCGGGCCGCGGCCCGGCAGGAGAGGAACTGAATGTTCACCGGGATCGTCGAGGAGCTCGGCGTCGTGGACGCGCTCGAGCGGCAGTCGGACGCCGTCCGGCTGACCGTGCGCGCGACCACCGTGCTCGAGGACACCGGCCTGGGTGACTCGATCTCCGTCAACGGGTGCTGCCTGACCGTGGCCGAGCGCACCGACGCGACGTGGACCGCCGACGTGATGGCAGAGACCCTGGCCAAGACCGGCCTCGGCTCGCTGACACCGGGCGACCGGGTCAACCTCGAGCGCGCGGTCACGGCCGGCACCCGTCTCGGCGGGCATCTGGTCCAGGGGCATGTCGACGCCGTCGGGCACGTCATACGCCGCGAGCCGGGGGAGCACTGGGACGTCGTGACGATCTCGATGCCGCGCGACCTCGCGCCGTACCTCGTCGACAAGGGCTCCGTCACCGTCGACGGCGTCAGCCTGACCGTGGTGGAGGCGGGCGACGCCGAGTTCACGGTGAGCCTGATCCCGGAGACCCTGCGGCGTACGACGCTCGGCTTCCGCTCGCCGGGCGACGCGGTGAACCTCGAGGTCGACGTGATCGGCAAGTACGTCGCGCGCCAGCTGGAGCTGCGGGAGGCGGCCGCCCGATGAACTTCCTCCAGTGGCTCTACGACGCCCAGGTGACGATCGCCGGCCACCCGATCACCTGGCGAGAGATCCTCGGCAACGGGTTCGGCTTCGCGTCCGCGATCGGTGGCCTGCGCCGCCGCGTCTGGGCGTGGCCCGTGGGCATCGTCGGCAACGTGCTGTTGTTCAGCGTCTTCATCGCCGCGACCTTCGAGCAGGACGCCCAGCAACCGTTGTTCGGCCAGGCCGGCCGCCAGGTCTTCTTCATCATCGCCAGCATCTACGGCTGGTGGCGATGGCACCAGATCAAGTCGCACCGTGCGCCGGACGCCCCGGCGATCACGCCGCGCTGGGCCACGGCCGCCGAACGGCTCGGCTACCTGGGCGTCTGGGTGGCCGGCGTCCTGGTCTGCCAGTGGGTCTTCACCGAGATCGGCGCCGGCTGGCCGGCTCCGCGCTGGTACTACTGGTGCGACGCCTGGATCTTCGTCGGCTCCATGGTCGCGACCTACGCGATGGCACGCGGCTGGAACGACTTCTGGCTGTGCTGGATCGCCGTCGACGTGGTCGGCGTGCCCCTGCTGTGGCACAGCCACTACTACCCGACCGCGATCCTGTACGTCTTCTACGGCGGCCTCGTGATCTGGGGATTCGTCGTCTGGCTGCGCGCCTCCCGGCGCGAGCAGCCCGAGCTCGAGGAGGCTCTGGTATGACCCCCACCAGCCACATCCGACTGGACACGGTCGAGCGAGCGATCGCCGACGTCGCCGCCGGCAAGCCGGTCGTCGTCGTCGACGACGAGGACCGTGAGAACGAGGGTGACCTCATCTTCGCCGCGGCCAAGGCGACGCCCGAGCTGATGGCGTTCACGATCCGGCACACCTCGGGGGTGATCTGCGTGCCGATGCCGGCCGAGATGCTCGACCGGCTCGAGATCCCGTTGATGACGCCGCACAACCGTGACCGGATGCGCACCCAGTTCACGATCTCCGTCGACGCCCGCGACGGCGTCACCACGGGCATCAGCGCCGCCGACCGCGCCCACACCGCGCGGGTGCTCGCCGACTCGGCCACCGAGCCCTGGGAGGTCACCCGCCCCGGCCACGTGTTCCCGCTGCGGTACTGCGAGGGCGGCGTGCTCAGTCGCCGGGGCCACACCGAGGCGGCGGTCGACCTGGCCCGGCTCGCGGGGCTCACGCCGGTCGGCGTGCTGGTCGAGATCGTGAACGACGACGGCACCATGAGGCGCGGGCCGGGCCTGCGCGACTTCGCCGACGAGCACGGTCTGGCGATGATCTCGATCGACGACCTGGTCCGCCACCGCCACCGCACGGAGCACCTCGTGGAGCGACTGGCGGAGACGCTGCTACCGACCCGGCACGGCGAGTTCACGGCGTACGGGTATCGCTCGACGATCGACGACTCCGAGCACCTCGCCCTGGTGCACGGCGACATCACCGGCGACGAGCCGGTCCTCACCCGGGTGCACTCGGAGTGCCTGACCGGTGACGTGTTCGGGTCGCAGCGGTGCGACTGCGGGCCGCAGCTCGACGAGGCGCTTGAGCGCGTGGTCGACGCCGGCCGCGGGGTCGTGGTCTACCTACGCGGCCACGAGGGCCGCGGCATCGGCCTGGTCGCCAAGCTCGAGGCCTACACGCTCCAGGACGCCGGCCGCGACACCGTCGACGCCAACCTCGACCTCGGTCTGCCGGCGGACGCGCGCCACTACGGCGCCGCGTCGCAGGTGCTGCGCGACCTCGGGGTGACCCGCGTGGAACTCCTGACCAACAACCCAGAGAAGTCCGAGGCGCTGTCGGACTTCGGGGTCACCGTGGACGCACAGGTGCCGCTCACGCCGCGGCCGAACCCCCACAACCTGCGTTACCTGCGGACCAAGCGTGACCGGATGGGACACCGCATCCCGGACCTCCCGGGTGACGGGGCGACCACGACGAGTGGCGACCACCACGGGGTCGCTCGGTGAGCGGTGCCGGAGCGCCGGCCGACGAGCCGGTCGACTGCAGAGATCTCAGCGTCGGCGTCGTCGCCTCCCGCTGGCACGCCGAGGTGATGGACGGTCTGCTCGACGGCGCCCGCCGTGCGCTCACGGCGTACTCCGTGACGGACGTGACCGAGGTCCGGGTGCCGGGCACCTTCGAGCTGCCGGTCGTGGCCGCCGAGCTGGCCCGGACCCACGACGCAGTCGTGGCGCTCGGAGTCGTGGTGCGCGGCGGGACCCCACACTTCGAGTACGTCTGCTCCGCCGCCACCGACGGCCTCACCCGGGTCGCGCTCGACACCGGGACCCCCGTTGGCTTCGGGGTCCTCACGTGTGACGACGACGAGCAGGCTCTCGCCCGCGCCGGCCTCGAGGGCTCGATCGAGGACAAGGGCTACGCGGCCACGGCCGCGGCCCTGCACACCGCTCTCACCCTCCGGGAGATCCGGGACACCCACGACGGCTGAACTCCGTCGCGCACGTCGTCGACGACGCCTAGCATGGTTG
>NZ_DASXQG010000078.1:0-33435 GCF_036493135.1 Nocardioides sp.
CCAAGGCCGCGCGTTCGGCGGTGAGGATCTTGGAGTGCACCTGCGCGACCTGCTGGGCCGTGGGCCGTCCCTCGGGATGGTGGTGGTGGCAGACCATCCAGCTGGTGCCGATCACCTGCTGCTTGGCGATCCGCCAGCAGCGATGCACATGGCAGTTGTGCTTGCGGTAGATCCCGACGCCCGCGCCGATGAACGCCAGCCCACCGATGTCGGCGCCGAAGCCCGACCAGAAGTTGTACCAGGCGCGCCCGTCCGTCCCGAGGACGTGGCCCAGACCCATCACCATCACAACGCCCGATGGTGCCACCGCCGCGGCGTCCGCCCGGACAGAACTGCCGGAAGTGTTGCGGCCCGATCTCGGGCCGGACCGGACCTCAGGCTGCGCGCTCTTCGTGTCGGTGCATGCCCAGGGCACGGGCCGGGTCGCCGTGCAGGTGCTCACCGGCGCCGAGCCAGGTATCGGTGGCGGCGGCGGCGCGAGCGATCAGCGACCGGGCCCAGCGGAAGTCGGTGGCCGACGTCGTGACCGGGCACAGCGGTGGCAGGACCACCAGGTCGACCAGGCCCGACAGCGCCATCACGTCGAGGACCAGCCGTTGGTGCAGCAGCAGCGTGAGCGCGTGAACGGCGCTCCCGACGGCCGAGCGAGGTGCCGCCGTCAGCGCGCACGCCACGCCGCTCGGCAGGACGACGATGCGGTCGGCGCCCAGCTCCGCGGCCCGTGTGACCGGGGCATGGTCGGCGATCGCGCCGTCGAAGAGCAGCCGCCCGTCCACCTCGACCGGCGGCAGGATCCCGGGCACCGCCGCGGAGGCCAGGACGGCTCGCCGTGCGTCCCCGGTGGAGAGCACGACCTCCGTCCCGGAGAGGACGTCGGTCGCGACCACGTGGACGGGGATCGGGGCGTCGGAGAGGTCGGTGTAGGTCAGGTGGCGGTCGATGACCCCGCTGAGTCCGGTCGGCGAGCAGAGGGAGGGCCGCAGACCCGAGAGCGCGAGCACGTGCCGCCGGGGGGAGAAGGGGAACACGTCCTGGCGCCGGAGCCCCTGCCAGATCTCGGCGAGGTCGGCCAGGGACCGCTGGTCGAAGCCGGCGCCTGCGATGTAGGCAGCGTTGAGGGCGCCGGCCGACGACCCCACCAGGAGGTCCGGCCGGAGCCCGTGTCGCTGCGCGGCCTGCATCATGCCCACCTGGACGGCGCTGAGAGCGCCGCCGCCCGAGAGCACGAAGGCCGTCGTCATCGTGCGCCCCCGGTCAACGTCGGGAGTACGCCGGGGCGATCCGCGCGAGGGCCAGTGCGGCGAGAAGAAGCCCGAAGTCGCGCAACGCGACGTCGCCGTACCCACCGATCAGGAGCAGGTTGGTGATGATCCCGGCCAGCCACAGCACCACGACGTACGCGCCGATCCGCGGCCTGAAGAACACCAGGAGCCCGGCCACGACCTCGATCACGCCGACCATGAGCATCGCCTGGTGGGCGTCGCCGGGGATCAGGTCGTTGAACTGCCCGGCCAGGTACTTGGGCCAGTTCGTCATCACGTTGGCGAACTTGTCGAGACCGAAGAGGATCGGGGCCACGGTGAACGCCGTGCGCAGGATCCAGAACGCCTCCTGCCCCGGGCGGTCGGTGCGGGTCGTGGTGGGGGTCTGGGGGTGAGCGATGGAGGAGGTCATGATGCGTCCTTTCTAACGGATAATTATGTCTCCATTAGATACCTCAGGCCGCTCTAACGTCAAGAAATGTGTCAGTTAGAATTCCCGTCCTGCCCTCCGCGACGGCCGGGGGTCGAAAACCTCACACCGTCTGGCTGCCGCGCGCTGGGCGCTCCTAACCTTGCGGCATGTCCGACGAGGTGACAGGAGGGCTCGACGAGCCCGAGGGGCTGCAGCCCGAGCCGGGTGCGCTCCGCCTCGCCGGCGACGGTGACGCGTGGTCGCGCGCCGACTGGGAGAAGGCCGCGGCCGGCGTGCTCCGCCGGGCGCACCGCCTGTCCGACGACGACCCGGACGACGCGGTCTGGGCGGCGCTGACCCACACGACGTACGACGGCATCCCGGTGACCCCGCTCGGCACGGCCGACCAGGCCGTGGCGCCGGCGGTCCCGCGCCCTACCCGGGTCGGTGGCTGGGACGTCCGGGTACGCGCCTTCGACGGGACCGACGTCGTCTCCGAGCTCGAGCGCGGCGCGACCAGCCTGTGGGTGCTCGCCGAGCACGTCGCCGCGGACACGCTGCCCGCGTTCCTCGACGGCGTCCTGCTCGACGTGGCGCCGGTCGTGCTGGAGACGCCGACGCTCGCCCACGCGGAGGCGCTGGTCGCGATGGGGCGGCTCCATCCCGCCTCCAACCTGGGCGCCACCGACGACACCGACCTGGTGGCGTTCGCCCGGCTCGCCATTCACGCCGGCGTGCGCGCCATCGTGGTCGATGGGGTGGTCGTGCACGAGCAGGGCGCCTCGGACGCTCAGGAGCTGGCCTGGGTGCTCGCCCGTGCGGCTCAGGTGCTCCGGATCCTCGAGGACGCCGGGATCGAGCCCGAGCAGGCGCTGCGCCTGATCGAGCTGCGCGTCGCGGTCACCGACGAGCAGTTCGTGAGCATCGCCAAGCTCCGGGCCGTCCGCGTCCTCTGGGCCCGGATGGCGGAGCTGTGCGGGGTCGACGTGACCCGTGCCCGCGTGCACGCGGTCACCAGCCGCCCGATGACCAGCGCGTACGACGTCCACGTCAACCTCCTGCGGACGACCGTCGCGGCGTTCGCCGCCGGTGTGGGTGGCGCCGACGTCATCACGACGGTGCCCTTCGACGAGCCCACGGGTGAGATCTCGACCCTCGGCCGGCGGCTGGCCCGCAACATCTCGGCGCTGCTCGTGGACGAGTCACACGTGGCGCGCGTGGCCGACCCCGCGGGTGGCGCCTACGCCGTGGAGCGCCTCACCGATGACATGTGCCAGGCGGCATGGGCCGCGCTCGGCCGGATCGAGGCCGACGGTGAGCAGGCGTTCTTCGCGCGGGTGGCGGAGGTGAAGGCACGACGGGAGGACGACGTCGCCCACCGACGCCGTCCCCTCACCGGGCTCAGCGAGTTCGCCAACCCGGCGGACCCCGCTCCCGCCCGACGCAACACCGCCTACCGGTACGGCGCGGCGTTCGAGGAGCTCCGCCACAACGCCCCGGAGGACCACGTCTTCCTGGCCACGCTCGGCCCGGTCGCCGAGCACACCGCCCGCGCCCAGTTCGCGACCAACCTGCTTGCGGCGGGCGGGATCGCGGTCGACGTCGCCGGCGCGACATCGGGTGTCGATGTCGTGATGGCGGCGTACGACGGGCAGGCCGTGGTCTGCCTGGCCGGCACCGATTCGGCCTACGCCGAGTGGGGCAAGGAGGTGACCGCGGTGCTGCGCGCGAAGGGTGCCCGTCGGGTGATCGTGGCGGGCCCGCCGACCGAGGGGGCCGACGACTCGTGCTCATTCGGCGACGACGCCGTCGCCTTCCTGACCCGCACCCGGGAGGCGCTGCGATGAGCGTGCCTGAGAGCTTCGCCGGGCTGCCGCTGGAGACGAGCAATCCCTATCTCGCGCGGGTGAGTCACGGGGCGAAGGGTGTCTCCTGGCACAGCCCGGAGGGCATCGAGATCAAGCCTCGGTACGACGCCGGCGACCTCGACGGTCTCGACGCGCTCGACACCTGGCCCGGCCTCACGCCGTACCTGCGCGGGCCCTACCCGACGATGTACACCACCCAGCCCTGGACGATCCGCCAGTACGCCGGCTTCTCGACCGCCGAGGAGTCCAACGCGTTCTACCGACGCAACCTCGCGGCCGGACAGAAGGGGCTGAGCGTCGCCTTCGACCTGGCGACCCATCGCGGTTACGACTCCGACCACCCGCGCGTGCGCGGTGACGTCGGCATGGCGGGCGTCGCGATCGACTCGATCTACGACGCGCGCACGCTGTTCGACGGCATCCCGCTGGACCAGATGTCGGTGAGCATGACCATGAACGGCGCGGTGCTGCCGGTGCTGGCGCTCTACATCGCCGCGGCCGAGGAGCAGGGGGTCAAGCCCGAACAGCTCTCGGGGACCATCCAGAACGACATCCTCAAGGAGTTCATGGTCCGCAACACCTACATCTACCCGCCCGGCCCGAGCATGCGGATCGTCGGCGACATCTTCACCTACACCGCCGAGCACATGCCGAGGTTCAACTCGATCTCGATCTCCGGCTACCACATGCAGGAGGCCGGCGCGACCGCCGACCTCGAGCTGGCCTACACGCTGGCCGACGGCGTGGAGTACCTCCGCACCGGCGTCGCCTCGGGCCTGGACGTCGACCGTTTCGCGCCCCGCCTCAGCTTCTTCTGGGCCATCGGCATGAACTTCTTCATGGAGGTCGCCAAGCTCCGGGCCGCGCGCGCCCTGTGGGCGAGGCTCGTACGTGACTTCGAGCCGCGCGACCCCAAGAGCCTCAGCCTGCGCACCCACTGCCAGACCAGCGGCTGGAGCCTGACCGCGCAGGATGCCTTCAACAACGTCGCGCGCACCTGCATCGAGGCGATGGCCGCCACCCAGGGCCACACCCAGAGCCTGCACACCAACGCCCTCGACGAGGCGATCGCGCTGCCCAGCGACTTCAGCGCCCGGATCGCCCGCAACACCCAGCTGCTCCTCCAGCAGGAGAGCGGGACGACGTGGTCCATCGACCCGTGGGCCGGCAGCTACTACGTCGAGCGCCTCACCCACGACCTCGCCGAGCGCGCCTGGGCGCACATCCAGGAGGTCGAGCAGGCCGGCGGGATGGCGCAGGCGATCGAGGAAGGCATCCCGAAGCTGCGGATCGAGGAGGCAGCGGCGCGGACCCAGGCGCGGATCGACTCGGGCGCCCAGGCGGTCATCGGCGTCAACACGTACCGGCTCGACGACGAGGAGCCGCTGGAGGTCCTCAAGGTCGACAACGACGCTGTGTACCGGCATCAGGTCGCCAAGCTCGAGCGGCTACGCGCCGAGCGTGATCCCGACGACGTACGGCGCACCCTCGACGCCCTCACGAAGGCCGCCGCAGCTGATCACAACCTGCTGGCCGTCGCGGTCGATGCGGCACGGGCCAAGGCGACCGTGGGTGAGATCAGCGGTGCGCTGGAGAAGGTCTGGGGCCGGCACCAGGCGCAGATCCGTACCATCTCGGGTGTGTTCAGGGACGAGTCCGGGAGCGCCGGCGACGGGCCCGTGCAGCAGGTGCTCGACGCGACTGGGGCGTTCGAGGAGGCCGAGGGTCGTCGCCCCCGGATCCTGATCGCGAAGATGGGCCAGGACGGTCACGACCGCGGCCAGAAGGTGATCGTCAGCGCGTTCGCGGACATGGGCTTCGACGTCGACGTCGGGCCGCTGTTCTCCACGCCGGAGGAGGTCGCGCAGCAGGCCGTCGACGCCGACGTCCACATCGTCGGGGTGAGCAGTCTGGCCGCGGGCCACCTGACGCTGCTGCCGGCCCTGAAGACGGCGCTGGCCGAGCACGGCCGCGGCGACATCATGGTCGTGATCGGCGGGGTGATCCCGCCCGGAGACGTCTCCGCGCTCGAGGAGATGGGCGCTGCGGCGGTCTTCCTCCCCGGCACCGTGATCGCGACGTCGGCACTCGACCTGCTCGCCCGGCTGCGCGCGCAGCTCGACCACTGATGGCCGGTTCATGAGGGAGAGCCTGGCCGCGCACGTCGCCGCCGGACGCCGGGCCGCGGTCAGCCGCGCGATCACGCTCGTCGAGTCGAGCCACCCCGAGCACCGGGCGCAGGCGCGCGAGCTGCTGGCCGCTCTCACGGCGCCCGACAAGGCCGCCGTCCGCGTCGGCATCTCCGGGGTGCCCGGCGTCGGGAAGTCGACGTTCATCGAAGCGCTCGGCGGCCGGCTCACGGCTGCCGGCCACCGGGTCGGCGTGCTCGCGGTCGACCCCAGCAGCCAGCGCACCGGCGGCTCCGTGCTCGGCGACAAGACCCGGATGCAGCGGCTCGCGACCGACCAGCGCGCCTTCATCCGGGCCAGCCCGAGCGCGGGCACGCTCGGCGGCGTGGCCAGGGCGACCAGCCAGGCCATGCTCGTGCTGGAGGCCGCGGCGTACGACGTGGTGCTGGTCGAGACGGTCGGCGTCGGGCAGTCGGAGACCACGGTCGCCGGCATGGTCGACACCTTCCTCTTCCTCACCCTGGCCCGCACCGGCGACCAGCTCCAGGGCATCAAGCGCGGCATCCTCGAGCTCGCCGACGTGATCGCGGTGAACAAGGCCGACGGTGACCGCGAGGCCGAGGCGCGGTCCGCAGCTCGCGAGCTCGGGGGAGCGTTGCGGATGGTGCACGGTCGCGAGCGGGCGCCGTCCGTGGTCACCTGCTCGGCGCTGACGGGAGCCGGGGTCGACGACGTCTGGCAGCAGGTGCTCGCCCATCGAGACCGGCTCGGCGACGAGGGGCTGGCGGAGAAGCGCGCCCACCAGCAGCTGGACTTCGCCTGGGCACTGGTCCGCGACGAGCTCGAGCAGCGCCTGCGCCGCTCCGAGGCGGTTCGCAGGGTGCGCGGCGAGGTACGTGATCTCGTGCTCCGCGGCGAGCTCCCCGCGGTCGCGGCCGCCGACCGGATCCTGGCGGCGTACGACGATGCGGAGCACGCCCCGAGGGTGGACTAGCCTCGTACGGCCATGTCCAGGGAAGAAGCTCTCGCGATCGTCGAGACGGTGGTCGACAAGCGCGAAGACGATCTCGTCGACCTGCGCCGCGACCTCCACGCCCACCCCGAGCTGTCGTGGCAGGAGACCCGGACCACCGACCTGGTCAGCCACAGCCTCGACGAAGTGGGCTGGCAGGTGACGCGCACCGGTGACTCCGGCCTGATCGCCGACCTCGGCGACGGTGACGGCCCGCGGGTCGCCCTGCGTGCCGACCTGGACGCCTTGCCCGTCAACGACACCACCACCGACCCGTGGCACAGCCAGGTGACCGGCGTCGCCCACGCGTGCGGGCACGACGTCCACACCACGGCGCTGCTCGGCGCCGGCCTCGCCCTGGCCGAGGTGCACGCCGAGGGGCGGCTGCCCGGGCGCGTGCGTCTGCTCTTCCAGCCGGCCGAGGAGGTCATGCCCGGAGGCGCCACGCGGCTGGTGGAGCTCGGGGCTCTCGACGGCGTGAACCGGATCTTCTGCCTGCACTGCGACCCCACCATCGATGTCGGACAGGTCGGGCTCCGCGAGGGCCCGATCACCGGTGCCGCGGACGCCCTGGCGATCCGGCTGACCGGGAGCGGCGGCCACACCAGCCGCCCGCACCTGACCGAGGACCTCACCTTCGCCCTGGGCAAGCTCGTGACCGAGCTACCGGCGGTGCTCTCACGGCGGCTCGACCCCCGCGTCGGCGTCAGCGTCGTCTGGGGGCGGCTCGAGGCCGGCCGCGCGCTCAACGTGATCCCCGAGGTGGGCACGCTCGCCGGCACGGTCCGGATGCTCGACGCGGTCGCCTGGAGCGACATGGAGGAGCGGATCCGCCGCCACGTCGCCGAGATCGTCGCGCCGTACGGCGTGGAGGCCGCGGTCGACTACCAGCGCGGCGTCCCGCCCGTGGTCAACGACGCAGCCTCGGTCGCCCTGCTCGGCCGCGCGGTCGACGAGGTGCTGGGCACCGCCGGGCGGGCTCCGACGACGCAGAGCCTCGGCGGCGAGGACTTCGCCTGGTATCTCACCCGCGTCCCCGGCGCCATGGGGCGACTGGGCACCCGTGAGCCCGGCGGCACGACGTACGACATCCACCAGGGCAACCTGCGTGTCGACGAGCGTGCCACGGCGATCGGCGCGAAGGTCCTGGCGACGGTCGCGGTCGGCGCTGCGTAGCCCGTCTCGCCCCGCCGAGGGTCACAAGTCGGCGACGCACCCCCCCATGGATGGCGGAGAGGGGTGGCCGCGGTTAGGGTGACCCCCAATCCGCGCCCATGGTGGGCTGCGGTCTGAGTCAAGGAGGAGCATCTTGCGGCGTACCAGCAAGATTGCTGCTGTGGCCGTGATCGCGACGCTCGCGCTCACCGGTTGTGGCAAGAAGAGCGATTCGAGCAGCACATCCACGGGATCATCCGACGACGTCTGCAATACCGCGAAGGGGAGCGGGCCCAAGATCGGTCTGGCGTACGACGTGGGCGGGCGCGGCGACCAGTCGTTCAACGACTCGGCCTACACCGGCGTGTCGAAGGCGGTCACCCAGTTCGACGGTAGCTGCATCGAGGGCGAGGCTCAGGACGGCGAGCCGGAGTCTGCTCGCGAAGACCGCTTGTCGCAGATGGCCGACCAGGGCGCCACGGCGATCATCGGCGTCGGCTTCGCCTACAGCGACGCCGTCAACGCGGTCGCCCCGAACTACCCGAAGGTGAACTTCGCGGTCGTGGACGGCTTCGACCCCGACAAGAAGGTCAACAAGAACGTCGCGTACTTCTCGTTCGCCGCGAACGAGTCGTCGTTCCTGGTGGGCGTGGCGGCGGCGCAGGCCACCAAGTCCAAGCAGGTCGGGTTCGTGGGCGGTGTCCACAACGACCTGATCAAGAACTTCGAGGCCGGCTACACCGCTGGTGTGCACGCCGTCGACCCGAGCATCAAGGTCGACATCGCCTACATCCAGGAGAGCAATCTGTCCGGCTTCAACGACCCGGCGGGCGGCAAGACCGCGGCCGCCGGCGAGTTCGACAAGGGCGCCGACGTGGTCTACCACGCGTCGGGTGCGTCCGGTAGTGGCGTCTTCGACGCCGCGGTCGAGGCCGGCGACGGCAAGTGGGCGATCGGTGTGGACTCCGACCAGTACCTCACCGCCACTGCCGACCAGAAGAAGCACATCCTCACCTCGGCCCTGAAGCGGGTCGACATCGCGTGCTTCGACTGGATCCAGACCGTCAACGACGGGAGCCCGGCCACCAGCTACGTGACGTACGACCTGAAGAACGGTGGCGTCGGCTACGCAACGTCGAACCCCGCGATCAAGCCTTACGAGGCGAAGATCAATGAGTTCGCCGACAAGATCAAGAGCGGCGCGATCAAGGTCCCGACGACGCCGTAACCACCTCGCACCACGGCCTCCGGCCCGGGAGTAGCCTGCTCCCGGGCCGGACGCATGTCTCGAGCGTTCGGTTCCCCTTCTCGTCCGACGACTACGGAGGTTCCACGTGGCCGCCGCCGCACCCGCCGCGGAGCAGGACGTCTCTGCTCCCGAGGTGAAGCTGACCGGGATCGGCAAGAGGTTCCCCGGCGTGGTCGCGAACCACGACGTCGAGGTGACCATCCGGCCCGCCAGCGTGCACGCACTGATCGGCGAGAACGGCGCCGGCAAGTCGACGCTGATGAAGATCCTGTACGGCGTCCAGAAGCCCGACGACGGCGAGATCCTGATCGACGGCGAGCAACGGGTCTTCAAGTCACCGAGCGACGCCATCGCGGTCGGCATCGGCATGGTCTTCCAGCACTTCATGCTGGCCGACAACTTCACCGCCCTGGAGAACGTCGTGCTGGGCGCCGAGAAGATGCACGGGATCGGCGACCACGCCGAGCAGGAGTTCCGGTCGATCTCGGACCGCTACGGCTTCGGCCTCGACCCCGACGTCCTGGTCGAGCGGCTCGGGGTGGCCGACCGGCAGCGCCTGGAGATCCTCAAGGTCCTCTACCGAGGGGCCAGGGTGATCATTCTCGACGAGCCGACCGCCGTGCTGGTCCCCCAGGAGGTGGACGCCCTCTTCGAGAACCTCCGCGACCTCCGCGGACACGGTCACTCGGTGCTGTTCATCTCCCACAAGCTCGACGAGGTGCTGGCGATCGCGGACGACATCACGGTGATGCGCCGCGGCACCACGGTGGGGGAGGCCACGCCCGACAAGGTCACCAAGCGACAGTTGGCCGAGCTGATGGTCGGTTCGGAGCTGCCCTCACCGGAGGCCACGGAGCGCACCGTGACCGACGTCGTACAGCTGACGCTCGACGGCGTCACGCTGACCGACGAGTTCGGCCGCAACCTGCTCACCGACATCACCTTCGAGATCCACCAGGGCGAGGTCCTCGGCATCGCCGGCGTGGAGGGCAACGGACAGGCCGAGCTGGTCGAGACCGTGATGGGGATGCGCGAGGCGAGCGCCGGCACGATCCACCTCGGCGACCGCGACGTCACCGAGTGGGACACCCGTCGTCTCCGCGAGGCCGGCATCGCCTACATCCCCGAGGACCGCCACCGCCATGGGCTGCTGCTCGACTCTCCGCTCTGGGAGAACCGCATCCTCGGGCACCAGACGCAGGCACCCAGCGCCTCGGGGCCGTGGATCGACCGCGGCGGAGCACGCGAGGACACCCTCCGCATCGTGCGCGAGTACGACGTACGCACGCCCGGCATCGACACGCTCGCCCGAGCCCTGTCCGGCGGCAACCAGCAGAAGCTGATCGTCGGTCGGGAGATGAGCGGCGAGCCGGTCCTGCTGATCGCCGCCCATCCGACCCGGGGCGTCGACGTCGGCGCCCAGGCGGCGATCTGGGAGCACATCAAGCGCGCCCGCCGCGACGGTCTGGCCGTGCTGCTGATCTCCGCGGACCTCGACGAGCTGATCGGTCTGTCCGACCGGATCGAGGTCATCCTGCGCGGCCGTCTCGTGGGCGAGTTCGACCCCGCGCGGGTCACCCCGCAGGATCTCGGCTCCGCGATGACGGGAGGTGGGGAGTAGTGGACATCGCACGCCGCATCGGCTTCGCCATCCTGGCGCCGGTGATCGCGATCGCGATCGCGATGGCGGCCACCAGCCTCGTCATCGTCGCGACCGGCAGTGACTCCGGGGTGGGCGACTTCTGGTCGATCATCCTGTCCAAGCCCTCGGACCGGATCCTGGTGGACATCGTCAACCAGACCTCGATGATCTACCTCTCTGCCGTCGCGGCCGCCGTCGGCTTCCGGATGGGGCTGTTCAACATCGGGGTCGAGGGTCAGTACGCCGTGGCGTCGTACGCCGCCGCCAGCTTCGCCGGTGCCGCGTTCCTGCCCGGGTTCCTCAACGTCTTCGTGAGCCTCGCGATCGCCGTGGTCGTGGGCGCTCTCTGGGCCGGCATCGCCGGCATCCTGCGGGTGACCCGCGGTGTCAGCGAGGTCATCTCGACGATCATGCTGAACGCCATCGCGGGCATCCTGGTCGGCTATCTGCTCGATCGCTACGGCATCCACGGGGGCAACTCCGTGCGGACCAAGGTCATTCCAGCGGGGTCGCAGATCGGCGGCTGGGCGCCGTTCGCGTCGGCCGACGGCCAGATCTGGACGCTCGGGCTGCTCGCCGTGCTGGTCGGCATCGGATTCTGGCTCCTGCTGAACCGCACGACGTTCGGCTTCGACCTGCGTGCGACCGGCGCTTCCCAGACGGCCGCGGTCGCCAGCGGGATCAAGGTGAACCGGATGATCCTGACCTCGATGCTGATCTCCGGAGGCGTCGCGGGCCTGATCTGGATGCCGGCCTTCTTCGGCAACGCCTGGTCCTACGGCACCACGTTCCAGGCGGGGCTTGGCTTCACCGGCATCGCGGTCGCGCTCCTGGGGCGCAACCAACCGCTCGGCATGGTGTTCGGCGCGCTCCTCTTCGCGTTCCTGACCGCGCAGTCCAACTCACTGACGCTGCTCACCGACATCTCCGCCAGCGTCGTCCAGATCACCCAGGGAGTCGCGGTGCTGGCGGTCGTCGTCGCCTACGAGCTGGTGCGCCGCTACCGCGTCCGGGTCGAGCAACGCGCGGTCGCCGAAGCGCCGAGCGTCCAGGCCGAGGAGGTGCCGGCGTGAGCACGGTCGTCCCCGACGTCGCCAGCGCTCCTCCCCCGGTGAGGGGCCGCGCCTTCGAGCGGCTCCGCGGCCGTTACTGGCTGATCGTCCTCGGCGCGATCGTCGTCTTCTCGGCGGTCCGGCTGGTCACCAACGCCGACGACATCACCTCGGCGAACACCGTCCGGGCCGCGATCATGTCGGCGTGCCCGATCCTGCTGGCCGGGATGGGCGGGTTGTGGTCCGAGCGTGCCGGGGTGGTCAACATCGGGCTCGAGGGCCAGATGCTGATGGGCACCTGGGGTGCGGCGTACTTCACCTACTGGTACGGCCCGTGGGCGGGTCTGCTCGGCGCCGCTGCGTTCGGTGCGCTCGGCGGGTTGCTGCACGGGCTCGCCACGATCACCTTCGGGGTCGACCACATCGTCTCCGGTGTCGCGATCAACATCATCGGTCTCGGGGCGACCCAGTTCCTGGCCGAGGCGTACTTCAGCGACCTGCAGAACGGCGGCCCCCGCCAGTTGACCGGCCTCGATCCGTTGCCCTACCTGACGTTCCCGCATCTGTCGGACTGGTTGATATCCCTCAACAACCAGCACTGGTTCGTGATCTCCGACGTCGCCGGGTTCCTCGCGGCGCTCACCTCCCGGGTGTCGGTGCTGACGGTGATCATCGCGGTGATCGTCGTGCTCACGTCGTGGCTGCTGTGGCACACGACCTTCGGGCTGAGGCTGCGGTCGTGCGGCGAGAGCCCGGTCGCTGCGGAGTCCCTGGGCGTCAATGTCTACCGCTACAAGTACATCGCGGTGACCGTGTCCGGTGCCCTGGCCGGACTCGGTGGCGCGTTCCTGGCCCTGGTCGCCTCAAGCGGCTTCGTCACCAACCAGAGCGGCGGGCGAGGCTACATCGGTCTGGCCGCGATGATCTTCGGCAACTGGCAGCCGTTGGGAACCGTCGGTGCGTCGTTGATGTTCGGCTACACCGACGCGCTGCGGTTGCGCACGCCGTCCGCGGTGCACGCCCTGCTGCTGCTGGTCGCCCTCTTCCTGCTCGCCTACGCGGCCTGGCGCTTCTACAAGAAGCAGCGCACGTCGGGGATCGTGATGGGCGCCCTCGGGATCGGCTTCCTGCTGTGGTTCCTGCTCACCGACACGGTGCCGCGCGAGTTCACCGGCATGACGCCGTACGTCGTGACCCTGCTCGTGCTGTCGCTGGCCAGCCAGCGGATGCGGCCGCCGGCCGCGGACGGCCAGGTGTATCGCAAGGGCTCGGCGGGGTGAGCTCCGCCGAGGTCGACTGGACCGCACTGCAGGAGGCTGCGGTCGCGGCGATGCGACACGCCTACGCCCCCTACTCGCACTACCCGGTGGGTGCCGCCGGCCTGGTGGACGACGGGCGGGTCGTCAGCGGCTGCAACGTCGAGAACGCCGCGTACGGCGTGGCGCTGTGCGCAGAGTGCGGCATGGTGTCGCAGCTCCACATCACCGGCGGCGGCCGGCTGACCCACGCCGTGTGCGTCGACGGGCACGGATCGGTGATCATGCCGTGCGGGCGGTGCCGTCAGCTGCTGTACGAGAACGGCGGGCCGGAGCTGGAGCTGATGACCGGCTCCGGTGTGCGACGGATGGACGAGGTGCTCCCGGATGCTTTCGGTCCCGACAACCTCGCTTGACCTGGCCGCCCCGGACTTCGTCGCCGACCCCTACCCGTTCTTCGCCGAGGAGCGACGACGCCACCCGGTCGCGTGGCACGAAGCCTCCGGGATGTTCCTGACGTTCGACCACCCGAGCGTGTCCGCGGTGCAGCGCAACCGCGACCTGGGCCGCATCTGGCGCGACCGTGAGCCCGCGGCGTACCTCGAGCCGTTCAACCTGCTCCACCGCAACCAGATGATGGAGCACGAGCCACCGGAGCACACCCGGCTACGGCGGCCGGTCACCGCCGCGTTTAACCGAGGTCACATCGAGCGGTTGCGGCCGCGGGTGCGCGAGCTGGCGGGGGAGCTCCTGGCCGCGGTCGACCCCGCGTCGTTCGACGCGGTCGGGGACTTCGCCGAGCCGCTGCCGGTGCTGGTGATCTCCGAGCTGCTCGGGGTGCCCCGCTCCCACGCGCCGGAGCTGCGAGCCTGGTCGCAGGCCATCGTGCGGATGTACGAGCCGACACCGTCCGCGGAGGTGGTCGACGCGGCGGTGGTCGCCGCACGGGATTTCGCTGCCCTGGTGCACGACCTCGCCGATGCTCGTCGTACGACGCCCGCGGACGACCTGGTCAGCGACCTGGTGGCCACCGACCTGTCGCCCGACGAGGTGGTGGCCTCGGCGGTCCTCCTGCTCAACGCCGGCCACGAGGCATCGGTCAACGTGTTCGGCAACGGGCTGGTCGCGCTGCTCGAGCGCGGGCTCCGCCCGGCCGACGACGTGGCACTGACGGTCGAGGAGATGCTGCGCTTCGACTCTGCCCTGCAGCTGTTCGAGCGGACCGCGACCGCGCCCGTCACCGTGGGCGAGGTCGTGGTGGAGCCGGGACAGAAGATCGCGGCGCTCCTCGGAGCCGCGAACCGTGACCCGGCGGTGTTCGCCGACGCCGACCGGGTCGACGTACGCCGCGATCCCAACCCGCACCTGGCGTTCGGGGTCGGAGTGCACTTCTGTCTCGGGGCACCGCTGGCCCGGATGGAGCTTGCGGAGTCGCTCTCGGCTCTGTTCGCGGCGTTCCCCGACCTGGTCCTTGCCGGCGAGCCGGAGTCGCGTGGCACCTTCGTCCTGCGCGGCTACCGGTCCGTCCCGGTGGCCGCGACCGATGGATAGGGTGCCGCTCATGTCTCATGACGCCGTCGAGGTGATCCGCGCGAAGCGCGACGGGCAGGAGCTCAGCGACGGCCAGATCGACTGGGTCGTCGACGCGTACACGCACGGGGTCGTCGCCGACGAGCAGATGGCGGCGCTGGCGATGGCGATCCTGCTGAACGGGATGAGCCGCCGCGAGATCGGCCGGTGGACCGCCGCGATGATCGCGTCGGGGGAGCGGATGGACTTCTCCTCGCTGTCCCGCCCGACCGCCGACAAGCACTCGACCGGAGGGGTCGGCGACAAGATCACGCTGCCGCTGGCGCCGGTCGTGGCGGCGTGCGGCGTCGCCGTTCCCCAACTGAGCGGTCGCGGCCTCGGCCACACCGGCGGGACCCTCGACAAGCTCGAGTCGATCCCCGGCTGGCGGGCCGCACTGTCCAACGACGAGCTGGTCGCGCAGCTCGAGTCGGTCGGCGCGGTGGTGTGCGCGGCGGGCGACGGCCTGGCGCCGGCGGACAAGAAGCTCTACGCCCTGCGCGACGTCACGGGCACGGTGCCGGCGATCCCGTTGATCGCCTCGTCGATCATGTCGAAGAAGATCGCCGAGGGGACCGGTGCGCTGGTGCTCGACGTGAAGGTCGGGACGGGTGCCTTCATGGGGACCGTCGACGAGGCGCGCGAGCTCGCGACCACGATGGTCGCGCTCGGCCAGGACGCCGGGGTCCACACCGTCGCGCTGCTGACCGACATGTCGACGCCGTTGGGGCTGACCGCCGGGAACGCCGTCGAGGTGCAGGAGTCGGTCGACGTCCTGGCCGGGGGCGGCCCGGCCGACGTGGTGGAGCTGACCCTCGCCCTCGCCCGGGAGATGCTGGCCGGCGCCGGGCGCGACGATGTCGACCCCGCGGAAAGGCTGGCCGACGGGTCGGCCATGGATGTGTGGCGGGCCATGATCTCGGCCCAGGGCGGCGACCCCTCGGCGGCACTGCCCGTCGCGCGCGAGTCGCATGTCGTCCCCGCGCCGGCATCGGGCACGCTGATCCGGCTCGATGCGATGGCGGTCGGGGTGGCCGCATGGCGGTTGGGTGCGGGCCGGGCCCGCAAGGAGGACGCCGTCCAGGCCGGAGCCGGCGTCGTCTGGCATGCGCGACCCGGTGAGGCGGTCACCGAAGGTCAGCCCTTGTTCACGCTGCACACCGACGACCAGGAGCGGATCCCGCGTGCCCTGGAGTCGCTGGAGAGTGGCTACGAGATCGGTGACGCCGCGGCGTACACAGCCCAGCCGTTGGTGATCGAGCGGGTGGACTGAGCCAGGTCGGCGCCAGGACTCCTCACTCGAGCAGCAGGACGACGGTCTCGGCGACGCAGGCGGGCTTGTCGTGGCCCTCGATCTCGACGGTGTGACGGAACGTGAGCTGCCGGCCGGCGGGCACGTCGGTGACCTCACCCAGAACAACCCGGCTGCGGATGCGGGAGCCGACTCGGAGCGGGCTCGGGAAGCGGACCTTGTTCACGCCGTAGTTGAGTTTCGCGCCGGCCGTCTCCAGGTAGAAGACCTGGCTGCCGAGGTAGGGGATCAGGGACAGCGTGAGGTAGCCGTGTGCGATCGTCCCCCCGAACGGGCCGGCCGCCGCGCGCTCCACGTCGACGTGGATCCACTGGTGGTCACCGGTCGCGTCGGCGAACGCGTTCACCCGACCCTGGTCGATCTCCAGCCACTCGCTGGTGCCGAGCTCCTCGCCGGTCAGTGAGGCCAGCTCGTCGAGGTCGTCGAGCACGCGCATGGAGTCTCCTGCGGAGGTCGGTCTGCCAGGCCGCATCTGGAAGGCTGGGGTCATGTCCGAACTTACCCGTGACCAGATCCAGCGGGCTCCGAAGGTGCTGCTGCACGACCACCTCGACGGCGGGCTTCGTCCGCAGACGGTGCTCGAGCTGGCCGAGCAGGTCGGTCACCGGCTCCCGGCCGACGACGCGGAGTCGCTCGGGCGGTGGTTCGCCGAGTCCGCGGACTCGGGCTCCCTGGTGCGCTACCTCGAGACGTTCGACCACACCGTCGCGGTGATGCAGACCGAGGAGGCCCTCGAGCGGGTCGCCCGTGAGTCCGTCGCCGACCTCGCGGCGGATGGTGTCGTGTACGCCGAGATCCGCTACGCCCCGGAGCAGCACGTGAGCAGCGGCCTGACCCTCGATCAGGTGGTCGGCGCGGTCCGGTCGGGCTTCGAGGCGGGCATGGTCGACGCCGACGGCAGGATCGTGGTGCGTCAGCTGCTCACCGCGATGCGCCACCAGGCGCGGTCCCGCGAGATCGCTGAGCTGTCCGTGGCCTGGCGCGACTCCGGAGTGGTCGGGTTCGACATCGCGGGTGCCGAGGCGGGCTTCCCCCCGACCCGGCACCTCGACGCGTTCGAGTACCTCCAGCGTCAGAACTCCCACTTCACCATCCACGCCGGCGAGGCCTTCGGGCTGCCGTCGATCTGGGAGGCGATCCAGTGGTGCGGCGCCGACCGCCTCGGCCACGGCGTCCGGATCGTCGACGACATCACGGTGGATGACGACGGCGAGGCCCACCTCGGACGGCTTGCGGCGTACGTCCGCGACAAGCGCATCCCGCTCGAGCTCGCTCCGGCCTCGAACATCCAGACCGGTGCCGCGTCCTCGATCGCCGAGCACCCGATCGGCCTGCTCACCGAGCTGCGCTTCCGGGTCACGGTGAACACCGACAACCGGCTGATGAGCCAGACCTCGATGACCAGCGAGATGGCCGCACTCGTCGATGCCTTCGGCTACGACCTCGCGCGCCTGCGCTGGTTCACGATCAATGCGATGAAGTCCGCCTTCCTGCCGTTCGACGAGCGGCTGGCGATCATCGAGGACGTCGTCAAGCCCGGCTATGCCGCTCTCGGCGCCGGCTGACCCTCAAGGCTGGAGGAGGGCCCGGATCCGCTCGCCGGCCTCGGTGACGGGAACGACCTCACACCCGAGCGCCGCGGCGTCGGCGATGACGCGGCGCTGGTCCCGCATCAGCGCCCATCCTCGACGGAGCAGGACCAGCGGCGGCTTGCGGTGCTCGCGCAGGTCGCGGGTGAGCCGGCGCCAGAACGTCACCAGCGGGTGCTGGCTCAGGCACAGGGCGGCGGCGAGCACTCCGTGGGCCCGGCAGGCGGCGACGATCTCCTGGGCGAAGATCCCCTCGGCCACGAACAACGACGCACCGTCCAGCTCCACCACGTGCGTCCCGGAGGGGCCGTTGCGGGCGATGTCGTAGACCGGCGCCACGGTGCGGCCGGTGGTGGCCAGCTCGCAGATGGCCCGGAAGGCCTCGTCGTGGTGCCAGGAGCGGGGATCGTCCCAGTCGACGAGCCCGGCGTTGGCGCCGTGGTCGATGCGAGGGAGCCCTGGGTCGTCGCCGTTGCGGTAGAAGTCGTCGAGCCGGAGCACCGGGAGACCCGTGTGCGCTGCCAACCGCGACTTCCCGACTCCCGACGGTCCGGCCAGCACCACGACGCGGGCACCGATCTGACCGGGTGGGACCGGTGGGGGCGGGTCCGGAGGGGGCACCGCGACATTGTGCCGGAGCGCCCGGCACGGGGCCGGACCGGCCCGTCCCGCATCGCCGGACGGCCCGATTTTGCCGAATCGGCCGCGCTGAAAGGTAAAAGAACTGAGACTGGCCAGTGGTCTCTCTCGGACGACGCCGGCCCCCAAGACCCTGTGACGGAGAAGAACACATGCATGTGTCGCGCCCTCGACGCAGTGCCATCCGCGCCCGCGCGCTCCTCGCGACGTCGCTGGTCGCAGCGCTCGCCGTGCTGGCGTCGGCGACGGCACCGACGGCACACACGGCACCGACGGGAGAGACGTTGGCCTCGGCCAGCTTCCCCGTCGAACGCGGGCAGCACCACCAGGGGAAGGTCAGGAAGGTCAAGGTCGACCCGCGCCTGTTCGGAGTGCACGACCGGTTCCTGACGTCGCTGTCACACCGGAGCACCCGGTCGATCCGGCTGTGGGATGCCGGCACGGACTGGCCGGCGATCCAACCCACCCGCACCACGTGGAACTGGGCTCCCCTCGACACCGTGGTGCGCAAAGCCCACCGGAACGGGACCTCGGTCACCCTGGTCGTCGGCCTCTCCCCGTCGTACGCCGCGGCGCGGAGCACCGACGCGCCCGACCTCGGTCTGTACCGGGCGTACCTGACCGCGGTGATGAAGCGCTACCGCGCCCAGCACTGGGGCTACCGCGGCATCGCGGCGTACCAGGTCTGGAACGAGGCCAACATCAGCACGTTCTGGACCGGCACCAACGTTCAGCTCGCCCGCCTCACCAAGGCCGCGTACGACGTGCGCAACAAGGTCGACCGGGGTGCCCAGATCATCGCGCCGGCGATGGTCACCCGGTTGAAGTTCGAGCAGAAGGTCATCTCGGCGTTCTACGCGACCAGGGTGCCGTCCACCCACAGGCCGGTCTGGAAGTACGTCGACGCGATCTCGCTCAACCTGTACCCGACCGGGACCATCCCCCTGGCGCACGGCCGTACGCGCACGTCGACTCCGGAGGACTCGATGGTCCTGCTCAGGACGGTGCGCGGCCTGTTGGCCAAGCGCCACGTCCCGTCCTCGATCCCGATCTGGAACACCGAGGTCAACTACGGGATGGGTTCCGGGACACCGGCCGCGCCGATCCCCCAGGCGCGACAGGTCGCCTACGTGATGCGGACGTACCTGTTGAACGCTGCTCGAGGCGTCAAGCGAGTGGACTGGTACGCCTACGACATGGGCGTGATGCCCGGTGGTGGCACGCTCGGCAACACGCTCCTGACGGACCCGACCGAGCGCACGGCCGGGCGGCTGACGCCGGCGGGCGTCGCCTTCACCCGGATCCAGGGGTGGATGCGTGGCACCCTGATCGGCACCGCCGTGAAGCCGCCGTGCAGCACCGACAGGCACGGCACCTACACCTGCAAGATCACCTACGCCCACGGCGTCGGCCGCGTGTACTGGAACCCGTTCAGGCGCGCCACGGTCCGGCTCCCGCACAGCGCCAGGACGAAGGTGAGCGAGTTCGGCGCCTCCAGCAAGGCGAGGGGCGGGGCCAGGCTCACCGTCACCTACCGGCCGGTGCTGGTGAAGTCCAAGCGGTGACCGACCCGGCGCTCGGGTTCAGACGCCGATCGGGTGCCAGACGGTCTTCGTCTCCAGGACGCCGGTCATCCGGTCGAGTCCCGGGTCCTCGCTCCAGTCGGGCTCGGCGGCCGGCGCTCGGCGTACCCGCTTGAGGTTCGCGGCGGCCTCGACCTCGAGCGCCGTCGCCTGCTCGGGGTCGCCGGCCAGGCCGGTCAGGTCGATCGCGTTGACATCCATGTGCGACGCCAGCGTGACGGCCGTGCGGTCCAGCGAACCGGTCAGGATGTTGACCACGCCGCCGGGCACGTCGGAGGTCGCGAGCACCTCGGCGAGGGTCACGGCGGGCAGCGGACGGTCGGTGGACGACGCGACGACGACGGTGTTGCCGCTGATGATCACCGGCGCGACCACGCTGACCAGGCCGAGCAGGCTGGACTCCTGGGGGGCGAGCACCGCGACCACGCCGGTCGGCTCCGGAGTGGAGAGGTTGAAGAACGGCCCGGCGACGGGGTTGGCGTTGCCGACGACCTGGGTGAGCTTGTCGGCCCACCCGGCGTACCAGACCAGACGGTCGATGGACTCGTCGAGCACCTTGCCCGCGGCCGCGGCCGTCCGTCCCTCACCCCGGCGCAGCGCCTCGACGAACTGCGGCCGGCGGTCCTCCATCACCTCCGCGATCCGGTAGACCACCTGGCCCCGGTTGTACGCCGTGCGCCCGGCCCAGCCGGGGAACGCCTTGCGCGCCGCCGCGACCGCGTCGCGGGCGTCCTTGCGAGAGGCCAGGGCGGCGTTCGCGACGAACCGGCCCCGCACATCGTTGACGACGTAGGAGTGGCCGGACTCCGAGCGCGGGAACGCGCCGCCGATGAACAGCTTGTAGGTCTTCCTGACATCGATGCGCGTCACTTGAGACTCTGCCCCTTCAAGTAGCCCTCCAGGCCGTGACGACCGCCCTCGCGGCCATACCCCGACTCCTTGTAGCCGCCGAACGGGCTGGTCGGGTCGAACTTGTTGAACGTGTTGGCCCAGACCACGCCGGCTCGGAGCGCGTTGGCCACCTTCAGGATCCGCGACCCCTTGTCGGTCCAGACACCGGCCGACAGCCCGTACGGCGTGTTGTTGGCCTTCTCGATCGCCTCTGCCGGCGTGCGGAACGTCAGCACCGACAGCACCGGACCGAAGATCTCCTCGCGGGCGATCCGGTGGGCCTGGGTGACACCGGTGAAGATCGTGGGTGCGAACCAGAAGCCGTGGTCGGGCAGCTCGCACGGGGCCGACCAGCGCTCGGCCCCCTCCTGCTCACCGATCTCGGACAGCTCGCGGATCTTGGCCAGCTGCTCCGCGGAGTTGATGGCCCCGACGTCGGTGTTCTTGTCGAGCGGGTCGCCGAGCCGCAGGGTGGCCATCCGGCGCTTGAGCCGCGCCAGCACCTCGTCGCCGACGCTCTCCTGCACGAGGAGACGCGAGCCCGCGCAGCAGACATGTCCCTGGTTGAAGAAGATGCCGTTGACGATGCCCTCGACCGCCTGGTCGAGCGGGGCGTCGTCGAACACGATGTTGGCGGCCTTGCCGCCGAGCTCGAGGGTGACCCGCTTGTCAGAGCCGGCCACGGACTTCGCGATCGCCCGCCCGACCTCGGTGGAACCCGTGAACGCCACCTTGTCGACGTCCGGGTGGGAGACCAGGGCGCGGCCGGTGTCGCCGGCGCCGGTGATGATGTTGACGACACCGGGCGGAAGGTCCGCCTGCTGGCAGATCTCGGCGAAGAGCAGAGCCGTCAACGGCGTGGTCTCGGCCGGCTTCAGCACGACGGTGTTGCCGCAGGCCAGCGCCGGCGCGATCTTCCACGACAGCATCAGCAGCGGGAAGTTCCACGGGATGACCTGGCCGGCGACGCCGAGGCTCTGCGTCCCGTGGCCGGAGTACTCCAGCTTGTCGGCCCAGCCGGCGTAGTAGAAGAAGTGCGCCGCGGCGATCGGGACGTCGACGTCGCGGGTCTCCTTGATCGGCTTGCCGTTGTCGATCGACTCCAGCACCGCGAGCTCGCGGCCGCGCTCCTGGATGATCCGCGCGATCCGGAACAGGTACTTGGCGCGCTCCTTGCCGGGTATCCGGCCCCAGACCCGGCTGTGGGCTCGTCGCGCGGCCTTCACGGCGAGGTCGACGTCCGCCTCGTCGGCCTCGGCGACCTCGGCGAGAACCTCCTCGGTCGAGGGGCTGATGGTCTTGAAGCTGTGGCCGTGCCCGTCGACGAACTCGCCGTTCACGAACAGGCCGTACGACGGCTTGATGTCGACGATCGCGCGGGACTCGGGAGCCGGGGCGTACTCGAACTTCGCGCCGGTTGGGCTTGTCGAAACCATCATCAGTCCAGGGTGAAGTAGTCGGGGCCGGAGTAGCGGCCGGTGGCGAGCTTGGTGCGCTGCATCAGCAGGTCGTTGAGCAGCGTGGAGGCGCCGAAGCGGAACCAGTCGGGGTCGAGCCAGTCGGGCCCGGCGACCTCGTTGACCATCACGAGGTACTTGATCGCGTCCTTGCTGGTGCGGATGCCGCCGGCGGGCTTCACCCCGATCATCTGCCCGGTCTGCTCGCGGTAGTCGCGGACCGCCTCGAGCATCACCAGCGTGACCGGCGGTGTGGCGGCGGGCTGGACCTTGCCGGTGGACGTCTTGATGAAGTGCGCACCGGCCATCATCGCCAGCCAGCCCGCGCGACGTACGTTGTCGTAGGTCTGGAGCTCGCCCGTCTCCAGGATGACCTTGAGGTGAGCAGGTCCAGAGGCCTCGCGGACGGCCGCGATCTCCTCGAACACCTGGAGGTAGTGACCGGCCAGGAAGGCGCCGCGGTCGATCACCATGTCGACCTCGTCAGCGCCCGCGGCCACCGCGTCACGGGTGTCGGCGAGCTTCACATCCATCGCCGCCCGGCCGCTCGGGAAGGCGGTCGCGACGGAGGCGACGTGGACGCCGCTGGACCCGAGGGCCTGCTTGGCGGTGGCCACCATGTCGGGATAGACGCAGACCGCCGCCACCGACGGGCAGGTCGGGTCGGCGGGGTCGGGTCGCATCGCCTTGGCCGAGAGGGCGCTGACCTTGCCGGCCGTGTCCTGGCCCTCGAGGGTCGTGAGGTCGACCATCGAGATCGCCAGATCGATCGCGTAGGCCTTGGCCGAGGTCTTGATCGAGCGGGTGCCGAGGCCCGCGGCCCGCTGCTCGGCCCCGACCTGGTCGACGCCGGGCAGACCGTGCAGGAACCGCTTCAGCGACGACTCCGACGCGGCGACGTCCTCCCAATCGTTACCTGGGCCGGCGGGCTGGGTGGCTGTGGTCGTCACCGACCCAGCATAGAGTTCATCGGGTGACCGAGGAGATCGAGAGATTCCGGCCGACCAACGGCCGGTTCATGGGTGTCCTGGGCCTCGCCCTCTGTGCGTTCGTCGCCGCCGTCCTCATCGTGTCCGAGTCGGCACACGTCGCGGTGCCCGGAGTCGTCGCCTGCGCGTTCGCCGCGGTGTTCGTCTGGCTGGTGATGCTGCGCCCGAGCGTGTCCGCCTCGACCACCGAGCTGCACCTGAAGACGCTGTTCTGGAACGTCTCGATCCCGCTTGCCTCGGTGGAGACGGTGCTGGTACGCCGCTACCTGCTGGTCCGCTCGGGCGGCCGGAAGTACATCTGCCCGGCGATCAGCCGCTCCCTGCGGAAGACCGTGCGGACCGAGATGAAATGGGGCGGCAGTCCGCAGATCCTGACGCCGGGGCTGTCGGAGGAGCGGCTCGCCGGCGGGGCCATCCAGACCGACGTCGACCACGAGCTCGCCTATCCCGACTTCGTGGAGCAGCGGATCGCGCACCTGGCGGCCGACGACCGCGCCCGCCGGGGCATCGCGGAGCGGTCGGAGGAGGAGTACGAGCTCGGCTCGCAGGTCCTCCGGCGCCCGGCCTGGCTCGAGATCGCCGTCCTGGCGGTACTCGCGGTCGCCTTCGTGGTGGCGCTAATCATCTAGATCCCGGCTAGATCTCGGCTAGATCCCGGCGGAGGCCTTGATGTCGTCGCGCAGCGCGTCGAGGCGGGCGGCCGCCGAGATGCGGGCGGCATCGACGCCGGCCTCTTCGTCCACCGGCACCACGACCTCGAGGTAGCACTTCAGCTTCGGCTCGGTGCCGCTCGGGCGCACGATCACGCGGGCCCCGCTGCCGAGCCGGTAGCGCAGCCCCTCGGTGGGCGGCAGGCCACCGTCACCTCGAGCCAGGTCGTCCACGGACTCCACCTGGAGCCCGCCCAGCGCGCGGGGTGGAGTCGCCCGGAGCCGGTCCATGGCCGCGGCGATCTCATCCAGATCGGTGACCCGCACCGAGAGCTGGTCGGTGGCGTGGAGCCCGTGGGCGAGGGCGAGATCGTCCAGGACGTCGACCAGGGTGCGGCCCTGCGCCTTCTCGGCGGCCGCGAGCTCGCAGAGCAGCAGCAGCGCGGACACGCCGTCCTTGTCCTTCACGTGCTCCGGGTCGACGCAGTAGCCGAGCGCCTCCTCGTAGCCGAACACCAGGCCCTCGACCTTGCTGATCCACTTGAAGCCGGTGAGGGTCTCGGCGAACGGCTGCCCGGCCGCGGCTGCCATCTTGCTCAACAGGCTCGAGGAGACGATCGAGCACGCGTAGGTGCCGGCGTGGCCGCCGGTGAGGAGGTGGTGGGCCAACAGCGCCCCGACCTCGTCTCCGCGCAGCATCCGCCAGCCGTGCGCGTCCGGCACGGCGGCGGCACACCGGTCGGCGTCGGGGTCGTTGGCCACCACCAGGTCGACCTGCTTGTCCGCCGCCAGCGCCATCGCGAGGTCCATGGCGCCCGGCTCCTCCGGGTTGGGGAAGGACACGGTGGGGAAGTCGGCGTCGGGCTGCTCCTGCTGCGGTACGACGTACGGCGCGTCGAAGCCGGCCGTCTCGAGCACCTGCGTCACCGAGGTGCCACCCACGCCGTGCAGGGGCGTGTAGACCAGGTGCAGGTCGCGCGGGCCGTCGCCGGCGAGACCGGCGACGGTGTCGAGGTAGGTGTCCACGATGCTGTCGCCGAGGATCGTCCAGCCGTCGCCGCGCGGGACGTCGACCAGGGCCCCGACCGCCTCGATCCGGGCGGCGATCTCGGCGTCGGCCGGTGGCACGATCTGGCTGCCGTCGCCCAGGTAGACCTTGTATCCGTTGTCGCGAGGGGGGTTGTGGCTGGCGGTCACCATCACGCCCGCGACGCAGCCCAGCTCGCGGATCGCGAACGCGAGCAGCGGCGTGGGCAGCGGGCGGGGGAGGACCAGTGCGCGGAGCCCGGCGCCGGTCATCACCTCGGCGGTGTCGCGCGCGAAGACGTCGGAGTTGTGGCGCGCGTCGTACCCGATCACGACGGAGGCGTCGCGCACGGCGCCCTGATCCTTCAGGTACGCCGCGAGCCCGGCCGCCGTGCGGGTCACGACCACACGGTTCATCCGGTTGGAGCCGGCGCCCAGCTCACCGCGTAGACCGGCCGTGCCGAACTCCAGCGTGCCGTCGAAGCGGTCCGCCAGCTCGGCCGTCTCGCCCTGCTCGAGGAGCGCCTCCAGCTCGGCGCGTGTGGTCGGGTCGGGGTCGTCGGCAGCCCAGGCCCGGGCGCGCTCGATCAGGTCGCTCACCCACCGCAGGCTAGTGGTGCCGGGGGTGGGGAGCGGCATGATCGGACGGGTGAGCACCCTCCCGACGCCCGAGCCCGGCCAGCGCCCGGTCGCGGCCCGCATCCGCGAGCTGGACGCTCTGGTCGGGCGCGGCCGGTTCGTCGAGGTGTGCGTCGACCTGCTCGGCGGGGCCGACCGCACGGCGTACGTCCCGGAGCTGCGCTACCTGACCGGACACGACTGGGCCGAGGGTGAGCCGATCCGCGACCCGACGGTGTGGAAGGACTACTGGGTCCGCACGTGGGGCGGCCGCGGCCTCCTCCACTGCTGGGACGACGCGGCCACGGATCCCGTGGTGAGGGGGCTGGGCGACGAGCACTACCGGCCCGCCGAGATGTGCCTGAAGGTCTCCGCCAAGTACGACGTGGCCGGGTCGGGTCCGGGAGCCGCGGTGCTCACCCGTCATGAGTTGCCCCGCGTCCGGGCCAACGCGGTCCGCACGCTCGGCGTCGTCGGCGACACCGAGCACGCGGACGCCGTCCTCGCGGTGCTGCACGACCCCGAGGAGTGGGTGCGCGAGCACGCGGCCCGGGCGTACGAGCGGATGGCGAAGCGCCTCGACCTGCCGCGGCTCGACCCGTGAGGCGGGCCTGGGACGCGGCGGGCCTCCGAGCGCGCCTGGTCGAGTGATCAGATCCGGGGGACGACCCGGGTCAGCAGGTCGCCCATCCGGGTGGCGGCGGCCCGGCCCGCCTCGAGCACCTCGGCGTGGTCCAACGGCTGGCCCGAGATGCCGGCGGCGAGGTTGGTGACCAGCGAGATGCCGAGCACCTCCATCCCGGCCTCGCGGGCGGCGATCGCCTCGAGGGTGGTGCTCATCCCCACCAGGTCTCCGCCGATGCGGCGCACCATCTCGATCTCGGCGGGCGTCTCGTAGTGGGGTCCGGGGAACTGGACGTACACGCCCTCGTCCAGGGACGGCTCGACCTCGCGGCACAGCCCGCGAAGCCGAGCGGAGTAGAGGTCGGTGAGGTCGACGAAGTGGGCACCCTCGATCGGCGACCGGGCCGTGAGGTTGATGTGGTCGCGGATCAGCACCGGCGTGCCCGGCGTCCACGTCTCCTTGAGCCCGCCGCAGCCGTTGGTCAGCACGATGGTGCGGCAGCCCGCGGCCGCGGCGGTGCGCACCGGGTGGACGACGGCAGCGACGCCCTTGCCCTCGTAGTAGTGAGTGCGGCTCAGGAAGACCAGCAGGTTCTGGTCGCCGGACCGGATGCTGCGGATCTTGCCGGAGTGCCCGGCGACGGCGGCCGCCGAGAAGCCCGGCAGGTCGGTGGTGGCGATCTCGACCGTGCTCTCGCCACCCTCATCCGGACTCAGCGCCTCGGCCGCCGGGAGCCATCCGGACCCGAGCACGAGGGCGACGTCGTGGCGCTCGACCCCGGTCAGGCGGGCAAGCGTGTCGGCGGCCTCCTGGGCCTGCTCCTGAGGGGTCACGGCGTGAGCCTAGATCACCCGTGAGCGGTGGTCCGGGCCCGGATCGCTAGGATCGCGACCCTAGGTCGTCTAGTGCGAATGGGTATCAAGATCATCCCTTGAGATGATTGTCCTGGGCGGGCGTCATGCCTCAGCCTGGGCACAGGTCCAACTGGGGGGTTGACCGTTGGGGGGTCCGCGTTACGTCGCGCTAGTGCTGGCTGTGCCAGTCCTCGCCGTACCCGCAGCAGCTGTCGCTGCCGCGGGCCCCACTCCCTCCCCTCCCGGGCTGCACGCCCTGGGCCACCACCATCACGACCGAGCACGGGGCGACTCGAGTGCCACCGGCGTGTCTGGGAAGCTCCGGCCGCCGGAGCACGTCCGGCTGCTGGCCGCCCGGCTGTACTGGGACGCCCGGCCGCCGTCGTACCCGTCGCTGCGAGAGATGCACACGGACCTGCGCCGGACGGCCACCTACTACGCGCACGTCTCCCGCGGCCGGCAGCACCTCCACGTCACGGTGAGCCGTTGGGTCCACGTGCGCGCCTCGGCGGACACGATGTGCAACACCCAGATCGGCTCCGTCCGGGCCGCGACGACGGCCCTGCGCCGGGCCGGCTACCACCCCGGCCGCTTCGACCGGTTGATGCTGTTCACCGAGCAGTGCCGCGCTGCCTCGTCGGCGGCGCAGCTGCCGGGGCGGGTGAGCTGGATCCGCTACGCGTCACCCGGGATGGCAACCCTGGTCCACGAGCTCGGGCACAACATGGGCCTCGGGCACGCGTACGGCGTGGTCTGCCGCCAGGACGGACGCCGCGTCGCGCTCGGTGGCACGTGCCTGCCCGTGGAGTACGGCGACAGCTGGGACGCGATGGGCCACTCGAAGGGCTTCTTCTCCGCTCCGGAGCTGGTCCGGCTCGGCTGGGCCGGCAAGATCAGGGACGTCCGGCGCTCGGGCACCTTCCGGCTCGCCGACGTCCAGCACTCGCGGTCGGCCGAGCAGGCCCTGCGGATCCGGTCGGGAGGCACGACGTACTGGGTGGAGTACCAGCCGCAGCACAGCCCGGTCATCGGGCGGACGATCCCCGGCGTGATGATCCGCCGGCAGGTCGACGGCGGGCCGGTCGAGCTCGTCGACGCGTCGCCGGGCAACCCGACCGGCATCTCCTATCCCGACGGCGACCTGACCAACTCCGCACTCCCGGTGGGGAGCAGCCTGACCACGCCGGAGCACATCCGCATCACCACGGTCGCGACCGGGCGGCACGCCAAGGTGCGCGTCGGGTTCGACCGGACCACCGCGGTCCCCGACGCTCCCGTCGTCCGGTCCGCTGCCCAGGTGGGTGGTGGTGGCTACCAGGTCCGCTGGGACGCGCCGACCGACAACGGGCAGATCGTCCTCGGCTACCGGGTGACGTCGTGGCCGAGCGGGAGGTCCACCTACGTACGCAGCCCGGCGGGCTACCACACCTCGGTGCACGTCCCGCTCGACAAGAGCGCGATCGGGCGTACGACGTTCACCGTGCGGGCGCTGAACCAGGACGGCTGGTCCGCGCGCAGCGACCCGCTACGCGGCACCGTGTACGGCCCGAACGTCTCGGTCACGTCCCCGGCGTCGGGCGCCAGGGTCGCCCGCGGGTTCGCGGTGACCGTCGAGGCGACCCCGGACTCCCACACCCATTCCCCGCCGACGTCGGCGTGGGCAGAGGTCGGCTCGGTGGCGTGCACCAGCGAGGACGGTTCCGGACCCTACGACCTCATGTGTGCGCGCGCCCCCCGGGGCAGGCAGATCCTCACCGTGCACGTCGAGAACGCCTACGGCGTGACGACCGACTTCACGATGACGGTCCTGGTCCGCCGGCACTGAGTCCGGACGGTTCGCGCCACCCGGCTGGTCAGAGACCGGTCGAGCGACAGGGCCGCAGCCGCAGCCCCGCGACGTAGTCCGCGGGTGCGTCGGCCGCCTCGGCGGCGTCGGCGACCACGCCGAGGTACGACGCGCTGGGCAGGCCACCCTCGAACGCGTCGAGCACGTAGGTCCATGTCAACAGCTCACCGGTCATCGTCGAGACCCGGACCTTGACCTTGCGATACAGCCCGGTGTTGGTGGACTCCCAGCCGTCGAGGTTGGCCTCGTCCTCGCGCGACACGTCGTACACCGCGACGAAGACCTGCTCGATCGGGTCCTCGACGATCGTGGAGAGCGCGCCGTCCCAGCCGAGGTCCTCACCGCCGAAGGTGAGCCGCCAGCCGATCAGCCACCCGGTGGTCTGCAGCGGGGAATGGGGGCACCGCTGTCCCATGCGCCGCGGGTCGAGGTTCGACGCGTAGGCGGCGTACAGAGGCACGGGCAGCAGGGTAGTGGTTTCGAGACGGGCGCAGACCGACCTCCTCAACCACCGGGTGGACCAGGGGGGTCACTAGGCTGGGCGGGTGAGCGACCAACACTTCGACGTGATCGTCCTCGGCGCCGGCCCCGGTGGGTACGTCGCGGCCATCCGGGCGGCGCAGCTCGGCAAGTCCGTCGCGGTGATCGAGAAGAAATACTGGGGCGGGGTCTGCCTGAACGTCGGCTGCATCCCGTCGAAGGCGCTGTTGCGGAACGCCGAGCTGGCGCACGTGCTGACCCGCGAGAAGGACGTCTTCGGGATCCAGGGCGAGGCGACGATGGCGTTCGGGCCGACTCATGAGCGGTCCCGGAAGGTGAGCGCCGGCATCGTGCGCGGCGTCCACTTCCTGATGAAGAAGAACAAGATCACCGAGATCGACGGGTGGGGCACGCTGCTTCCTCGCGATGCAGACGGCCCCGGCTCGATCCAGGTCGACCTCAACGACACCGGTCGTGTGACCTACACCTACGACGACCTGATCATCGGCACCGGCGCCACCACGCGACTGATCCCCGGCACCACGCTGAGCGAGCGGGTCGTCACCTACGAGGAGCAGATCCTCGACCCCGAGCTGCCGGGCTCGGTGATCATCGCCGGGTCGGGCGCGATCGGCGTGGAGTTCGCCTACATCCTGGCGAACTTCGGCGTGGACGTGACGATCGTGGAGTTCCTCGACCGGATGGTGCCGACCGAGGACGCCGACATCTCCAAGGAGCTGCTCAAGCACTACAAGAAGCTCGGCGTGAAGGTGCTGCTCGGGACCAAGGTCGAGTCGATCTCGGACGCCGGCGCCGAGTCGGGTGAGAAGGTCAAGGTCACGGTGTCGAAGGACGGCGCCTCCGAGACGCTGGAGGCCGACAAGGTGCTCCAGGCGATCGGCTTCGCACCGCGCCTGGAGGGTTACGGGCTGGAGTCGCTGGGCGTCGCCACGGAGCGCGGCGCGATCGTCGTCGACGACTACTGCCGGACCAACGTGCCGCACGTGTTCGCCATCGGCGACGTCACCGGGAAGCTGATGCTCGCCCACGTGGCCGAGGCGATGGGCATCGTCGCGGCCGAGACGATCGGCGGCGTCGAGACCATGCCGGTCGCCCACGACTTCGCCCCGCGCGCGACGTACTGCCAGCCGCAGATCGGCTCCTTCGGCTACACCGAGGAGCAGGCGAAGGAGAAGGGGTACGACGTGAAGACCGCGACGTTCCCGTTCTCGGCCAACGGCAAGGCCCAGGGGCTCGGCGAGGCCGTCGGCTTCGTGAAGGTCGTCGCCGACGCGGAGTACAACGAGATCCTCGGCGCCCACATGATCGGTCCCGACGTCACCGAGCTGCTGCCGGTGCTGACCCTGGCGCAGAAGTGGGACCTCACCGCCGACGAGGTCGCTCGCAACGTCTTCGCCCACCCGACGCTGTCGGAGGCGATCAAGGAGACCGTGCACGGCATCGCCGGGCACATGATCAATCTCTAGCGGGCCGAGGTGGGGGTTCTCCGCGGCCGAAGTGGGGCTTCTCCGCGGCCGAGAGGGGTGTGGTCCCCGGAGAACTCCTACGTCGACCCCGGAGAACTCACACTTGGGCCCTGAAAAGGCCCCACTTCGGGCCTCATGCGCCATGTCGGAGGGCCGCTTGACAGAATGACCGCATGCCCGCGTCTCCGACCCACGTCGTCATCGTCGGCGGGGGACCCGGTGGCTACGAGGCCGGTCTGGTGGCGGCGCAGCTGGGGGCGGAGGTCACGCTCGTCGACTCCGACGGCGTGGGCGGGTCGGCCGTGCTCACCGACTGTGTGCCCAGCAAGACCCTGATCGCCACCGCCGAGCTGATGACCGACGTCGCGGGCGCGCGCGAGCTCGCGGTGAGCCTCGGCGAGAGCGCGGACTCGACCGGGCCGGTGACCGTGGATCTGGCCCGGGTCAACGCCCGGGTCAAACAGCTGGCCCGCGACCAGAGCGACGACATCGGCCGCCGGCTCGAGAAGGAGGGCGTCCGGGTCCTCCGGGGGCGCGGGAGGCTCGACGGGCCGGACGGCGTACTGGTGACGACGGCGGACGGCGAGGAGCGGCTGGCCGCGGACGCGGTCCTGCTCGCCACCGGGGCCGCTCCGCGCACCACGCCCGAGGCGCGCCCCGACGGCGAGCGCATCCTCACGTGGGAGCAGGTCTACGACCTCACCGAGCTGCCCGAGCACCTGATCGTGGTCGGCTCCGGCGTGACCGGGGCGGAGTTCGCCAGCGCCTACCTCGCGCTCGGTGTCGAGGTCACCCTGGTCTCCAGCCGCGACCGGGTGCTGCCCGGCGAGGACGCCGACGCCGCCGCCGTTCTCGAGGAGGTGCTCACCCGGCGCGGCATGCACGTGCTGGGGAGGTCCCGGATGGCGGCGGTCGCCCGCGACGGGGACACCGTGACGGTCACCCTCACCGACGGGCGCACCGTCCAGGGGTCCCACTGCATCCTGGCGGTCGGCTCCGTCCCGAACACCGCCGGGCTCGGGCTCGACTCGGCCGGCATCGACACCGACGACGGTGGGTTCGTCGTGGTCGACCGGGTCTCGCGCACCAGCGCGCGCGGCGTGTACGCCGCCGGCGACTGCACCGGCGTCCTGATGCTGGCCAGCGTCGCGGCGATGCAGGGCCGGATCGCGATGTGGCACTTCCTCGGCGACGCCGTCTCTCCGCTGGACCTCAAGAAGGTCTCCTCCAACGTGTTCACCGCGCCGGAGATCGCGACGGTCGGCTGGTCGCAGCAGGCCGTCGACCGCGGCGAGATCCAGGCCAACCAGGTCACCCTGCCTCTCGCCGGCAACGCGCGGGCCAAGATGCAGGGCGTCCGCGACGGCTTCGTGAAGCTGTTCTGCCGGCCGGCCACCGGGATCGTCGTGGGCGGCGTCGTGGTCGCACCGCGGGCCAGCGAGCTGATCCACCCGGTCTCGATCGCCGTGGCCCAGTCGATGACGGCCGACCAGCTCGCGCAGGCGTTCACGGTCTACCCGTCGATCAGCGGCTCGGTCGCCGAGGCGGCCCGCAGGTTGCATCGCGTCTGAGGCTTGTGTTCACCTGCATCCTTGTCCGGAGGGCCACGCCCGACACACTTCAACGGGGAGAACCACCACATGAGCTCGCGTCGTACCCGCACGAGGACCGCACTGACCGGGGTGCTCGCCGCGGCCGCCCTGGTCCTGAACGGAGCCCCGGCCGGCGCCGCCGTCATCCGGATCCCGCACCACGCGACCCTGACCATCGCCGGTCACGGCTACGGGCACGGCCACGGCCTCAGCCAGTACGGCGCGCACGGCGCGGCGAAGAAGGGGCTCAGCGCGACACAGATCGTGAGGTTCTACTACCCGCACACCAAGGCCGGCCACGTGGGCGGCTCGGTGAAGGTGCTGATCACGGCCGACACCGACCACAACACCACGGTCGTCAACCGTGCGGGGCTCCGGGTCCACGCCCTCGGCCACGGCAGGACGACCAAGGTCCCGACGAAGGGCGCCGCCGGAAAGGCGACGCAGTGGCGCCTCGCGCCCGCCAGCGGCGGCAGGACCAAGGTCTCCTACCGCAACCACGGCTGGCACGTCTGGAAGAAGCTCGCCGGTGACGCCGAGTTCCGCGCCGCGAAGCCGATCACGCTGGTGCTGGGCTCCGGCAAGGTGACCTATCGGGGCGTTCTGCAGTCGCGCACGCCGGTCGGCGCCCCGAGCAGCCGTCGGGTCACGGTGAACAAGGTGTCGCTGGACAGCTACGTGCGCGGCGTCGTCCCGCAGGAGATGCCGGCCTTGTGGGAGCAGGCGGCACTGCGCGCCCAGGCGATCGCCGCCCGCACGTACGCGGCGTTCGAGGCGCGCAGCTCCACGAACCCGCGCTGGAACCTCTGCGACACCTCCGAGTGCCAGGTGTACGGCGGCGAGTCCGCCGAGTTCCCGACGTCCAACCGGGCCGTGGCCAAGACCGCAGGCCAGGTCCGGATGTTCCACGGAGCTCCCGCGTTCACCCAGTTCAGCTCCAGCAACGGCGGCTGGACGGCGTACGGCGGCAAGCCCTACCTGCCCGCGAAGAAGGATCCCTACGAGAAGTTCTCGGGCAACCCGAACCACTCCTGGACGGCGAAGGTCTCCGCGGCGAAGATCGAGAAGGCGTGGCCGGCCCTGGGCGACCTCACCTCGATCACGATCGACAGCCGGGACGGGAACGGCCAGTGGGGCGGACGGGTCGAGAAGATGACGCTCGGCGGCAGCCATCACGACGTCTCGGTGAAA
>NZ_DASXQG010000079.1:0-5204 GCF_036493135.1 Nocardioides sp.
TGGGCGGTCGGTCTGTCGGTGGGTCATGCCAGAGTGACCACATGGATGTGGTGGAGGTTGACGAGCTGTCGGGCGGTGAGCTGCTCGACCATGCCGCCGACCTCGCGGACACCCAACACCGGTGCGAGATCGGGATCCTCCAGGCCGCCGTGCAGCATGCCTACCTCCACCACCGCGACCGGCTCGACCCGGCCGAGTCCGGCAGGCCTGGCCGGGAGCGGTCCCGGCGCCTCGGCGGCGCGGGCACGCCGGAGGTCACCGAGTTCGCGGCCGCCGAGCTCGCCGCACGCCTGGGGATGTCCACGATCTCCGCGGGCCTGCTGATGGCCGACGGCCTGGACCTCCACCGCCTGCCGCAGCTGTGGCATGGCGTCGAGGCCGGTCAGGTGCGGGTCTACCTGGCCCGACTGGTCGCCGGCAAGACCCGCGACCTGACCCCGGAGCAGGCGGCCTACGTCGACTCCCGGGTCGCGACCTATGCCGACGGCCGGCTGACCTGGACCCGGTTCCAGGCCCTGCTCGAGGCGGTGGTGGCCGCCGCCGACCCCGAGGCCACCGCCGAACGGGAACGGAACGCCGCCCAGCACCAGTGCGCCCGCCCCACCCGCGGCCAGGAGAACGAGCACGGGCTGCGCGGCTTCTACATCCGCGCCCCGTTCACCACGGTGAGGGTCTTCGACGCCGCCCTGCAGCAGATCGCCGACCTCCCGGCCGACCTCGGCGAGGTCGACGACCTCGACAAACGCCGCGTGAAGGCGCTGCCGGTCCTCTCCCGACCCGACCTCGCCGCCGAGCTGATCGCGGCCTACCAAACCTGGCGCGACCGAACCGACGACCCGCCGACCTGCCCGACCAAGCACCCGACCTCGCCCGCACCGGCGCCAAGCCGGTCATCGACTGGACCACCCTGCTGCCGCAGGTCGTGATCTACGCCCACACCTACCCAGGCACCGACACCGACGGCATCGCCCGGGTCGAGGGCTGCGGCCCGGTGACCGAGACCTGGGTCCGCGATCACCTCGGCCCCCAGGCCCGGTTCACCATCAGGCCGGTCCTCGACCTCGCCGGCCAGGCACCGGTCGACTGCTACCAGATCCCCCAACGACATCGACAGGCCGTGCATCTGATCACGCCGGCCGACACCTTCCCGTACTCCACCAGCCTCCACCCCGACCAGATCGACCACACCGTCCCCTACACACACGGGCCGGACGCGATCGGTGCCGGCCAGTCCCGGGTCGGCAACTACGGGCCACTGTCCACACCCCACCACCGCCTCAAGACCCACGGACGATGGAGGGTCAAGCAACCCTTCCCCGGCATCCACCTCTGGCGAGACCCCCACGGCACCCACTACCTCGTCGACCACACCGGCACCCGAGCCCTCACCCGAGCTGCCTGAGAGTTGGGCAGCCCGACTGTCATCGCACGGGCCAAGGAGGAGTCGCAGGTCGGCCTCGACCGCGGCGCGGCCGCCGACGCGCTGGTCGCCCGCCGCCTGTACGAGTCGCCGTTCACGACAACGCGCCTACACCGTGGCCTGGAAAGACTTTGCCATCGGAGTCTGCCGCCGCCGATGCGGCGGGCATACCCTCTGCTGGTGCGGTGTACGCCGCTGGGGGGCGGACATACGGAGACCCCATGACCGCCGCAATGTTGGAACGACGCCCGCTCGGCAAGCAGGGCCGGGTCAGCCTCACCGACTTCCTCCTGTCACGTATCACCGAGAACGAGGCCAGCGCTTTGTACGCCGGTCGTCATCGTGATCGTGCACTCGCCGAGTGCTGGGCCCAGCGCCAGGTGGTGCACCTGCACGAGGACCCCGTCCACGGGTGCCGCGACGACGGCTGGCCGTGCATGACGCTGCGCATCCTCGCCCTGCCCCACGCCGACCATCACGACTACGACGCCGCGTGGCGTCCGGTGAACACGAGCCTGCGGGTCATGAGCTACGGCCGCCACCGCCGCGGCGCGTAGGCCGGGAAAGCCGCTCAGGTGGTCGGCGCGAGGTCCGCGATGAGAGCCTCCACGCGGCGCTTGATCTCGTCGCGGATCGGACGGACCGCCTCGATCGGCTGACCGGCGGGATCGTCCAGCGTCCAGTCCTCGTACCGCTTTCCCGGGAAGAACGGGCAGGCGTCGCCGCAGCCCATCGTGACCACGACGTCGGACCGCCGTACGGCGTCCGTGGTGAGTACCTGGGGGCGTTCGCCGGTCACGTCGATGCCCTCCTCCCGCATCGCCTCGACCGCGATCGGGTTGACCTGGTCGCGGGCTCGGTCCCCGCCGACAACACCTGGATGCGGTCGCCGGCGAGGTGTTGGAGGTATCCGGCGGCCATCTGGGACCGGCCGGCGTTGTGGATGCAGACGAACAGAACCGTGGGTTTGTTCATGCCGGGTCCTCCGACGGGGCGGGGTGCATGACGCGGATGAAGGCGAACCCCAGTGCTCCACCCAGCACCTGCGTCGCGATGAACATCGGGGCGGAGGCCGGGTCGATCCCGGCGAACGTGTCGGAGAACATGCGCGCGATGGTGACGGCTGGGTTCGCGAAGCTCGTGGAGCTGGTGAACCAGTAGGCGGCAGTGATGTAGCCCCCGACGGCGAAGGCGACGGTGTCGGGGCGTCCGGCCCGGAGGCTGCCGAAGATCACCAGGACGAGCCCGAACGTCGCCACAGCTTCCCCGAGCCACAGCCCGCCGCCGGTTCTGCTCGTGGTGGCGATGCTGACGGGGTCGAGGTCGAACATCAGGTTGGCGACGACGACTCCGACCAGACCGCCGGCGATCTGCGCGACGACCAACGCCACCGCTGTCCTGGTCGTCAGCATCCCGAGGACTCGTTCCACCAGCGTCACAACCGGGTTGAAGGCTGCGGACACGGGTTGGAGGGCGAGGATCAGAGCGACGAGGGCGGCACCGGTGACGAGGCTGTTCTCCAACAGCTGGAGGCCGACATCGTGCGGTGACAGGCGCGAGGCCGCGATCCCGGACCCCACCACGGCCATCACCAGGAACGCCGTACCCAAGCCCTCCGCGAGGACACGGCGACCCAGCAGGGTCACGCCTCCACTCCGCCGATGAGAGCGGCGAGGTCCGCCAGCGCTTCGGGCTTGATCGAGTAGTAGACCCACACGCCGCGCTTGGTCCGGTCGAGGAGACCGACGTCGTGCAGCACCTTCAGGTGGTGGCTGATGGTCGGCTGGGAAAGGTCGAAGGCGTCGTTGAGCTCGCACACACAGGCCTCGCGGTCCTGATGCGATGCCACGAGCGACACGAGTCGAAGGCGCACCGGATCGGCCAGCGCCTTGACAAGGGGAGCGATGCCCTCGGCCCGCTCTGCGGAAAGCGGCTCCTGGGTGAGCGGGGCGCTACACGCCACGGTCTGGACCGGCGTGAGGTCGATCAGAATTCGAGACTTCGACACCCGTCTATGTTGACATCCATCTATGTCTGCCGCAACGGGCGAAACCGCCGTCAGGCAACGGATGGTCATTGCACAAGTCGGCCCGCGGGCACAGCATGGAGAACGACCGAGGCTGTCGTCCGCCTACCAGTCTGCTGAGTTCGGAGAGGTCCATGAGCATGCCTTCGGCACCAACCGCATACCCCGCCCGACTCGAGGTCGACCACTCGGCCCAGTACGACCGGGTGAAGACCCTGTTCCGGATCGTGCTGATCATTCCCATCGCGATCATCTACGGCGTGCTCACGGCCGGCGCGACCCAGACGGCGTACCACGAGGGCGGCCAGGCGGTGACCACCACGAGCGGCGGGATCGCCAGCGGCTTGTTCGTGGCGACGTTGCTGATGATCCTGTTCAGACAGCGCTACCCGCGCTGGTGGTTCGACTTCGCCCGCGAGCTTGCTCGGTTCGGCGCCCGCCTCGGCGCCTACTTCGCGCTGCTCACCGAGAGGTACCCCTCGACGGTCGACGAGCAGGACGTCCACCTCGAGCTCGACTACCCGGACGTCGAGCGTGACCTGAACCGCTGGCTGCCGCTGGTGAAGTGGCTGCTCGCGATCCCGCACTACATCGTCCTTCTGTTCCTCACGGTGGGCGCGTTCTTCGCGGTCGTGTTCGCGTGGTTGGCGATCCTGTTCACCGGGCGCTATCCGCAGGGCCTGTTCGACTACGTGGTCGGCGTCGGCCGCTGGTGGCTGCGGGTCGAGGCCTACGCGTTCCTCCTGGTCACCGACCGGTACCCGCCCTTCTCCCTCAGTTGAGGCGGCGACCCACCCGCAGCGCCCCCGGCAGGACTCGAACCTGCGACCTAGAGATTAGAAGGCTCTTGCTCTATCCAGCTGAGCTACGGGGGCCGGGGACCATTCTGGGGCATCGGGTCCGGCCGGTCCGCGTCAGCGATCAGCCTTGGCGGCCGCCATCCACTCCTCGACGTCGTACGACGTGCGCGGCAGCGAGCCGGACAGGTTCCGCGACCCGTCGGCGGTGACCAGGATGTCGTCCTCGATCCGGATGCCGATGCCCCGCATCTCCTCCGGCACGAGCAGGTCGTCGGCCTGGAAGTACAGCCCCGGCTCGACGGTGAGCACCATGCCCTCGGCCAGCGTGCCCTTGGCATACGACTCCGGCGCCGCATGACCGCAGTCGTGCACGTCCATGCCGAGCATGTGGCTGACACCGTGCAGCGTCCACCGGGCGTAGACCTTGGACTCGGGGTCGAGCGCCTCCTCGGCCGAGCAGGGGAGCAGCTTCAGCGACTCCAGCCCGCGCGCGAGGACGTCCATCGCCGCGTTGTGGGCGGCCACGAACGGCTCTCCGGGCCTCACGGCCCTGATGCCGGCGTCCTGGGCGTTGTACACGAGGTCGTAGAGCTCGCGCTGCAAGGAGGTGTAGGTCCCGTTGATCGGCAGGGTGCGCGTGACGTCGGCGGTGTAGAGGTTGTTGCCTTCCACGCCCATGTCCAGCAACACCATCTCGCCCGGCACGATCCGGCCGGTGTTCTCGATCCAGTGCAGCGTCGTCGCGTGCGAGCCGCCGCCGACGATCGAGTCATAGCCGATGTCGTTGCCCATCGCCCGCGCGCGGCGGAAGAACGTGCCCTCGATCCAGCGCTCGCCGAGCTCGACCGCACGGTCCATCTCGCCCGCTGCGTCGGTGAAGCCGAGGGTGGTGATGTCGCAGGCGGTCTGGAGCTCGCCGACCTCCCACTCGTCCTTGATCAGGCGCATCTCGGAGATC
>NZ_DASXQG010000080.1:0-29241 GCF_036493135.1 Nocardioides sp.
CGATCATCTTCTGGTAGATCGAGTAGTAGTGCTTGGGCCGGCCGGTCACCGTGGCCTTGACCTTCGCCTCCTTCAGGTCCACCTGGACCTGATCCTTGACCTGGGCGAGGAACTGGTCGCGAGACGGCGCCCGCTCGGCCACCATCCGCACGATCTCGTCGTAGATCTTCGGGTGGAGCGTCGCGAACGCGAGGTCCTCGAGCTCCCACTTGATCGTGTTCATGCCCAGCCGGTGGGCCAGCGGCGCGTAGATGTCGAGCGACTCGGTGGCCTGCCGCTCCTGCGTGGACTGCTTGACGTAGCGGACCGTGCGCATGTTGTGCAGGCGGTCGGCCAGCTTGATGACCAGGACCCGGATGTCGCGAGCCATCGCCACGATCATCTTCCGGATCGTCTCGGCCTGCGCCGTCTCGCCGTACTTGACCTTGTCCAGCTTGGTCACGCCGTCGACCAGCTGCGCGACCTCGTCGCCGAAGTCGGACCGCAGCTCGTCGAGGGTGTACGGCGTGTCCTCGACCGTGTCGTGGAGCAGGGCCGCCACCAGCGTGGGCTCGGTCATGCCGATGTCAGCGAGGATGGTGGCGACCGCGAGTGGGTGGGTGATGAAGGGGTCACCGCTCTTGCGCGACTGGGCAGCGTGCAGGTGCTCGGCCGTTCGGTAGGCCCGCTCGATCAGGGCGAGGTCGGCCTTGGGGTGGTTGGTACGGATCGAGCGGAACAGCGGCTCGAGCTCGGGTCGCTCGTTCTGGTTGCGGCCACCACCCATCCGGGCCAGCCGGTTGCGCACCGTCCGCGGCGACGGCAGTCGATCCGCGGCGCGCTCACGCGCGGACGGCCCACGCTCGGCAGCGCGTTCGGAGGTGGGCTCGACAGCAAGCTCGGCAGCGCGCTCCTGCGCCACCGGGATGCTGCCGTCGGTCGTCATACCCCGAGTCTACGGGCGTGCCGGTGCGCTCAGACGGTCATCAGGCTGGTGAGGGGCAGGTCGCCGATCGCCTCGCGGCCGGGCAGGAAGCTGAGGTCCATCAGGACGGCGACCGCATGCGCCACCGCACCGCTGCGCTCGACCAGGCGCCGCGTCGCCGCGACGGTGCCGCCGGTCGCGAGCACGTCGTCGACGAGCAGCACGCGGTCGCCGGCACCCAGCGCGTCCTGGTGCAGCTCGAGGGTGGCCTCGCCGTACTCCAGCGCGTAGGACTCCGAGTACGTCGCGCGCGGCAGCTTGCCGGCCTTCCGGACCGGCACCAGGCCGGCCCCGAGCGCCAGGGCGACCGGGGCGGCCAGGATGAAGCCGCGTGCCTCCATCCCGACGACGTGGTCGACGACACGCTGCCCGGTCTCGTCACGTCCCGCATCGGCCAGGGCCTCGACGACCAGGCCGAAGGCCACGGGGTCGGCGAGCACCGGCGTGATGTCCTTGAACACCACACCGGGTTCGGGGAAGTCCGGAACGTCGACCACCAAGCGGCGCAGAGCGTCGGTCGCAATCTCGGGTGAGGTGGTCGCGTCCGGACGCGTCACTTCTTGCCCCGCTTGGACTTCGACTTCCGGCTCGGCTGTGCGCGTCCGCTGGACGAGCTCGGCCGCACCGGCCCGCGCGACGGTGGTACGACGCGCCCGCGGCCGGTGGCGTCGGTGTTGGGCTGCGGCCGCGCACCGCCCGACCGGGCTGCCGCGGTCTGCTCCTCGCGGTCACCCGTGAGCGGTGCCTCGGCGGCGACCGGCATGTCGTCGGTGTAGACCGGCACTTGCGCGTAGGGGTCGACCTGGTGCCGACGGCGGGCCTTCACGCGCTTCTCGAGCTCCTGCACGTCGGGCTCGAGCGACTTCAGGTGCGCAAGCAGCGGCGTCGCGATGAAGATCGAGGAGTACGCACCCGCGGCCATGCCCACGAACAGAGCCAGCGCCAGGTCCTTCAAGGGGCCGGAGCCGAGCTGCACCGCACCGACGTACAAGATGGCGCCGACGGGGATCAGAGCGACGATCGAGGTGTTGATGGATCGCACCAGGGTCTGGTTCACCGCCAGGTTGGCGGCCTCGGCGTACGTCTGGTGGGTGGAGCGCAGGTTCTTGGTGTTCTCGCGGACCTTGTCGAAGACCACGACCGTGTCGTAGAGCGAGAAGCCCAGGATCGTCAGCACGCCGGTGACGGTCGCGGGCGTCACCTCGAACCCGGACAAGGCATAGATGCCCACCGTGATCAGGAGATCGTGCGAGAGCGCGACCATCGCCGCCACCGACATCTTCCATTGTCGGAAGTAGCCCCAGATCATCAAGGTGACCAGGACCAGGAACACGACCAGGCCGATGGCCGAGCGTTTCGCGACCTCCTTGCCCCAGCTCGGCCCGATCTCATCGGTGGAGATGTCGGCCTTGGTGACGCCGACCGACTGCTGGATCGTGGTCGAGATCTGGTTGCCCTCCGCCGGGGTCACCGGCTCGGTCTCGACGATGATGCTGTTCTTGCCGGCCGTGGTCACCACGACCTGCTGGGCCGCCGCGATGCCCGTGCCGGCGACGTCGTCGCGCAGCTGGTCGGCGTTGTCCTGGGTTGCCTCGTTCGCCGGCATCGACACCGTGAACTGCGCGCCGCCACGGAACTCGAGGCCGAAGTTCAGGCCCTTGAAGTAGAGCCCGAGCACCGCCGCGATGATGATCAGTCCGGAGATCGCGTACCAGACGCGGGTCTTGCCGACGAAGTCGACCGACTTGCGGCCGGTGTAGAGGTCGTTGCCGAGCCTGCTGAACTTGCCCATCAGGCCCGCCCTCCCGCCGGGAGACGGTCGAGGCCGAGGTTCTCCGCGTCGAGGCCGGAGAGCTTGTGACCCTTGTTGAAGAAGGAGAACCGGGCGAGCCAGGACACCATCGGCTTGGTGAACCAGAAGAACACCGCGAGGTCGATCAGCGTGGACAGGCCGAGCGCGAACGCGAAGCCCTTCACGACGCCGGCGGCGAAGACGTAGAGGACGACGGCGGCCAGGATCGACACCGAGTCGGCCGCGACACAGGTCGACCGCGCGCGGATCCAGCCGGCCTCGACCGCGACCCGCATCGACTTCCCCGATCTCATCTCGTCCCTGATGCGTTCGAAGAAAACGATGAAGGAGTCGGCGGTGATGCCGACCGCCACGATCAGTCCCGCGATGCCGGGCAGGGTGAGGGTGAAACCGGCACTCTTCGCCAGCAACAACACCAACGCGTACGTCGTGGCCGCGGCCACGACGAGCGACGCGATCACGACCAGGCCGAGGCCCCGGTAGTAGAGCAAGCAGTAGAGCATCACCAGGACGAGACCGGCGATGCCGGCGGTGATGCCGGCGGACAGCTGGTCGCCGGCCAGCGACGGGCCGATCACCTGGATCGTGGTCTTGCTCTTGTCGAAGCTGATCGGCAGGGCGCCGTACTTCAGGCCCGTGGCCAGGCTCTTGGCGCTGGACTCGGTGAAGTTGCCCGAGATCTGGGACGTGCCGTCGGAGATCACTGACTCGAAGTAGGGCGCCGAGATCACCTTGCCGTCGAGCACGATCGCGAAGGTCTTGGACTGGTCGCCGGCCATCGCTTGCGAGAGCGTGCGCTGGATGCTGGCGCCGTGGCTCTTCAGCTGGATGCCGACCGTCCACTGCACCTGGCCCTGCGCCGAGCCCGGCGGGTTGGCGGTGGCCGAGGAGATCTCGGTGCCTTCGATCTGCGCGGGTGACAGGAGGTACTTCTGGTACTGACCGGTCGTCGGGTCCTTCTGCGCGTCGCAGGTGACGAGCGGGATGGTCGGGTCGTCCACGACCGGCTTCTTGGCCGGGCAGGTGAAGGCGTTGTAGACGGCCACCGACTGGGGGTCGGGATTGGTCATCCAGGTCAGGGCGTCGCTGAACGCCTTCTTGTTGGCCTCGGTGTAGTTCACCTCCGACGTGGAGGTGGGCACGTTCGAGCTCGGTGTGGTCGTCGGCGACGAGCTCGGCTTGTTCTTGGTGTCGTGCTTGGACTTCCCGAGCAACGCCGGCGTGCGGTTCTTGCCGGTGGACTTGTCCTTGGGCTTGGCCGACTTGGTCGCGTTCGGCGAAGGAACCGTCGGGCCGCTCGGCGACGGCGCCGTCGAGGGGAGCGTCTGCGGTGTCGTCTGCGGCACTTGCGCCACGAGCCGGAAGCGGAGCCGGGCCTGCCGGATCACGGTCTCGACCAGGCTGCTCTGGGTGGAGCCCGGCACCTGGACGACGATCTCGTTGCTGCCCTGCGTGGTCACCTCGGCCTCGGAGACACCCGAGCCGTTGACGCGAGCGTCGATGATGTCCGCGGCCTGGTTGAGGTTGTCCTTGCTCACGCTTCCGTCGGCGATCAGCGTGATCTGGGTGCCGCCCTCGAGGTCGAGCCCGAGCGCCGGCCTCCAGGTGCCGACCAAGGCCACCAGGCCGTAGGCGATCGCCAACACGATGAAGAACACCGCCACGGTGCGTCCCGGGCGAGCGCTGTTGCGTGCCATCTACTTACTTCTCCTCCGGCTCGGCGGCAGGATCGACCACCGGCTCCGTGTTGTCGTCCCGAGCCACGGGGGTCATCACCTGGCCGACCGCAGCGCGGACGACGCGCAGGATCACACCCTCGGACACCTCGAGGTCCACCGTCTTCTCGTCCAACGACCGGAGAACGCCGATGATCCCCGAGGTCAGCATCACCTCGTCACCCACCGAGAGCGCGCCTTGCATCCGGCCCAGGGCCTGCTGCTTGCGCTGCTGCGGGCGGATCATCGCGATCCAGAAGAGCAACGCGATCCCGAGCAGGATCAGGAACGGCGCCACAGTGTCCACGACTTCCTAGCGATGGGGGTACGAGGTGCCGGCACGTCGCACAATGGGCCCGGCCGACCGAGGGTGAAGTGTAACCGGGGGTGTGGTCACAGCCACGAATCCACCCCGCTGTGAACCGGCCGGGGACCCCCTCAGGACTCGAAGAGCGTGGCCTCTCCGGCGAGGCCCGGCGGAGCCGGGGGCGGGGTGAGCCCGAGGTGCTCCCACGCCGCTTGGGTCGCGACGCGACCTCGCGGCGTACGGGCAAGGAAGCCGTTGCGCACCAGGAACGGTTCGGCGACCTCCTCCACGGTCTCGCGCTCCTCCGCCACGGCGACGGCGAGCGTGGAGATGCCGACCGGCCCTCCACCGAAACGGCGGCACAGCGCATCGAGCACGGCGCGGTCGAGCCGGTCTAGGCCGAGGGCGTCCACCTCGTAGAGGTCGAGCGCGCGGTGGGCGATCTCGCGGGTGACGAGCCCGTCGGCGCGGACCTGGGCGTAGTCGCGGACCCGGCGGAGCAGGCGGTTCGCGATGCGCGGGGTGCCACGCGAGCGGGACGCGATCTCGGCGGTGCCCTCCGCATCGGTCTCGACGCCGAGGAGTCCCGCCGAACGGCGGATGATCGTGTCGAGCTCGTCGGTCTCGTAGTACTCCAGCTGGGCGGTGAAGCCGAAGCGGTCGCGCAGCGGACCGGGCAGCAGCCCGGCCCGGGTCGTGGCGCCGACCAGGGTGAACGCCGGGATCTCCAGCGGGATCGCGGTCGCGCCGGGGCCCTTGCCGATCACCACGTCGACCCGGAAGTCCTCCATCGCGAGATAGAGCATCTCCTCGGCCGGACGCGCCATCCGGTGCAGCTCGTCGACGAAGAGGACATCGCCCTCGTTGAGCCCGGACAGGATGGCGGCCAGGTCGCCGGCGTGCGTGATCGCGGGCCCGCTGGTGAGGCGGAGCGGCGTCGACATCTCGGTCGCGATGATCATCGCGAGCGTGGTCTTGCCGAGTCCCGGTGGACCGGAGAGCAGGACGTGGTCGGGAGCGCGACCCCGGCGCCGGGCGGCCTCGAGGACCAGGCCCAGCTGGTCGCGCACCCGCTTCTGGCCGACCACCTCGTCGAGCGTGCGTGGCCGCAGCGCGGCCTCGACCGCCCGCTCGTCGCCCTCGGCCTCGGCCGTCGTCAACGACGCGAGGTAGGCCTCCTCATGTGCCACCAAGGGGTCGGACGCTGTCTCGTCGCGCGCCATGTCAGGCCCTGCTCAGGGTGCGCAGCGCTGAACGGAGGAGCGCCGCGACGTCCGGCTCCTCGCCGGCCAGGTCGGCGACGGACTCGATCGCCTTGTCGGCGTCCTTGGCCGTCCAGCCGAGACCGACCAGACCCTGACGCACCTGCTCGCGCCACGGCTCGGATGGCGCCGGCAGGCCCCCACCGGTCACGGACACCGGGAGCCCGATCCGGTCCTTCAGCTCGAGGATGATGCGTTGCGCGCCCTTCTGCCCGATGCCGGGCACCGCGGTGAGAGTGCGTACGTCGTCCCCCGCGACCGCACGGCGAACGGCGTCGGGTGTGAGCACCGCGAGCATCGCCTGCGCGAGCTTCGGTCCGACCCCACTGGCGGTCTGCACCAGCTCGAAGACCTGCTTCTCGTCCTCGTCGGCGAAGCCGAAGAGGGTCAGGGAGTCCTCGCGGACGATCATCGACGTCGGCAGGGTCGCGGTCTGCCCGGTGCGGAGCGTCGCCAAGGTGTTGGGCGTGCACATCAGCTCCAGGCCGACCCCGCCGACCTCCAGCACCGCACTGGTCAGGGTGACCGCGGCGACCTCGCCGCGCACGAACGCGATCACCGACGGCTCCGTCCGGCGGCGGCCAGCGCCGCGTCGATGCGGGCCTGCGCACCGCCCCGCCAGATGTGGGTGATCGCGAGCGCGAGCGCGTCTGCCGCGTCGGCCGGCTTCGGCGGCGCGTCGAGCCGCAGGATGCGGGTGACCATGGCGCCGACCTGGGCCTTGTTCGCGCGTCCACTGCCGGACACCGCGGCCTTGACCTCGGACGGCGTGTGCAGCGCGATCGGCAGGCCGCGACGCGCGGCCGCGACCATCGCGATCCCGCTGGCCTGGGCGGTGCCCATCACGGTGCTCGAGTCGGAGCGGGCGAAGACCCGCTCGATCGCGACCGCGTCGGGTCGGTGCTCGTCGAGCCAGGCCTCGATGCCCCGCTCGATGTGGACCAGTCGCTGCGAGACGTGCTCGTCGGCCGAGGTGCGCAGGACGTTGACGTCGACCAGGCGCACGGGCCTGCCGACCTCACCCTCGACGACACCCATGCCACACCTGGTCAGCCCGGGGTCGATCCCCAGCACCCGCATGCCGCCTCCTTGCCGCAGCCGACTCGTCCGAACACCTGTTCGCACGTCACGGTATCCGCGGGCGGCGACAGTACGGCGTACGACACGCAAGGGAGCAGCCGTTCGTGAGGAACGAACGAACGGCGTGGACGGTCGCAGGGGGCGACCCTCCTCACCACCGGACGGATCAAACGTCGAGGCCCGCCAGCACCTCGTCGGGGACGTCGACGTTGGTGAACACGTTCTGTACGTCGTCGAGGTCCTCGAGCGCGTCGACGAGTCGGAACACCTTGCCCGCAGCGTCGGCGTCGACCGGGATGTCCATGGTCGCCACGAACTGCACCTCGGCCGAGTCGTAGTCGATGGAGGAGTCCTGCAGAGCGCTGCGCACCGAGACCACGTCGGTCGCCTCCGAGACCACCTCGAAGGAGTCGTCGAGGTCGTTGACGTCCTCGACGCCGGAGTCCAGCGCCGCCTCGAGCACGTCGTCCTCGCTGACCTCGCGCGCCTCCTGCGTCTTCGGCACGATCACGACGCCCTTGCGGTTGAAGAGCCGGGAGACGGAGCCCGGGTCGGCCATGGTGCCGCCGTTGCGGGTCACCGCGGTGCGGACCTCCATGGCCGCGCGGTTCCGGTTGTCGGTGAGGCACTCGACCAGGAAGGCGACGCCCTGCGGGCCGTAGACCTCGTACATGATCGTGGAGTACTCGGCAGCGCCGGCCTCGGCACCCGAGCCGCGCTTGACGGCGCGCTCGATGTTGTCGTTGGGGACCGAGGACTTCTTCGCCTTCTGGATGGCGTCGTAGAGAGTCGGGTTGCCCGCGGGGTCTCCGCCGCCCATCTTCGCAGCGACCTCGATGTTCTTGATCAGCTTGGCGAACATCTTGCCGCGACGGGCGTCGACGACGGCCTTCTTGTGCTTGGTGGTGGCCCATTTCGAGTGGCCGGACATGCGAACCTCTTCGTTGCTCAGTCTGTGTCTGTGCCCGTGGTCAGGCATCTCGACGACACCAGGTCGACGAACATCCGGTGGATCCTGTCGTCTCCGCCCACCTCCGGGTGGAACGACGTCGCCATCAGCGACCCCTGCCGGACGGCCACGATCCTACCGGCGGCGGCACCCGCGGCGGAGTCGTCGTCGATCCGGGCGAGCACCTCGACGCCGGGTCCTGCCTGCTCGACCCACGGCGCCCGGATGAAGATCGCGTGGACCGGGTCGTCGAGCCCGGCGAAGTCCAGGTCGCCCTCGAAGGAGGCGACCTGCCGCCCGAAGGCGTTCCGGCGGACGGTGATGTCGAGGCCGCCGAGCGTCTCCTGGTCGGCCGTGCCGTCCTCGACGCGGTCGGCGAGCATGATCATCCCGGCGCAGGTGCCGAAGACCGGCATCCCCTCCTTGACCCGCTGCCGGATCGGCTCGAAGAGGTCGAAGGTGCGCGCCAGCTTGAACATCGTGGTGGACTCCCCGCCGGGGATGACCAGCCCGTCGCACTGCTCGAGCTCACCGAGACGCCGTACGCCCATGGCGTGCGCGCCGACCGCGTCGAGCACGCGCAGGTGCTCGCGGACGTCTCCCTGGAGCGCGAAGACGCCGATGGTCGGGCTCATGGCGTGCGAGCGCGGCTCACCAGCCGCGCTCGGCCAGCCGATGCGGCTGCGGGATCTCGTCGACGTTGATGCCGACCATCGCCTCACCGAGCCCCCGGCTGACCTTGGCGACCACGTCGGGGTCGTCGTAGAACGTCGTGGCCTTGACGATCGCCTCGGCCCGCTCCGCCGGGTTGCCGGACTTGAAGATGCCGGAGCCGACGAAGACGCCCTCGGCGCCCAGCTGCATCATCATCGCTGCGTCGGCGGGCGTGGCGATGCCACCGGCGGTGAACAGCACGACCGGCAGCTTGCCGGCGACCGCGACCTCGCGGACCAGGTCGTACGGCGCCTGCAGCTCCTTGGCCGCGACGTACAGCTCGTCCTCGCTGAGTCCGTGGAGACGCCTCATCTCGGCGCCGATGGTGCGCATGTGGGTGACCGCGTTGGAGACGTCGCCGGTGCCGGCCTCGCCCTTGGAGCGGATCATGGCGGCACCCTCGGTGAGGCGCCGCAGGGCCTCGCCGAGGTTGGTGGCGCCGCACACGAACGGCACGGTGAACTGCCACTTGTCGATGTGGTTGGCGTAGTCGGCCGGGGTCAGCACCTCAGACTCGTCGATGTAGTCGACGCCGAGGCTCTGCAGCACCTGTGCCTCGGCGAAGTGGCCGATCCGGGCCTTCGCCATCACCGGGATCGAGACGGCCTCGATGATCCCGTCGATCATGTCCGGGTCGCTCATCCGCGAGACGCCCCCTTGGGCGCGGATGTCGGCGGGAACCCGCTCGAGCGCCATCACCGCAACGGCACCGGCGTCCTCGGCGATCTTCGCCTGCTCGGCGGTGACGACGTCCATGATCACGCCGCCCTTGAGCATCTCGGCCATGCCGCGCTTCACGCGGGTGGTGCCGATGCCCTCGACAGCGCTGGTGGTGCTTTCGGTCGTGCTCTCAGCCATGCTCCCATCGTAGGACTGACTGGTCGTTCACCCCTACTCGGCAGGGGGTGGCAGAGCCAGGGACTGACGGCGTACGACGAGGATCCGCTGCACGACGGTGATCGTGCTCGCCACCGCCAGCACGCCGAGCGTGATCGGGATCAGCCACAGCACACCGTCCCCGACCCCGAGGTGGCGCAACAGGTCGGCGAGGCCGGTCATGAACAGGATCGACACCAGCCGGTCGGAGCGCTCGGCGATCCCGACCTTGGCCTGCATGCCGAGCGACTCGGCGCGGGCTCGGGCGTACGACGTCACCGACCCCATGGTCAGGCAGTAGATCGCCAGCGCGGCCCGCCACTCGCTGTCGCCCGGCCCGATGTAGTACAGCGCCAGGCCACCGAAGATCGCGGCGTCGCCGAGGCGGTCGAGGGTGGAGTCGAGGAAGGCACCGAACGGCGAGAGCTGGCCGCTGGTGCGCGCCATGTAGCCGTCGATCATGTCGCTGAACACGAACGCCGTGATCACCAGGACGCCGGCCAGCAGCCAGCCCTGCGGGAAGCAGACCAGGGCTCCGGCACAGACGCCCAGGGTCCCGACGAGCGTCACGGCGTTCGGGCTCACTCCCATCCGGAGAAGGAGGTCACCCAGCGGCGCCCAGACGTTGGTCCAGAACTGGCGGAAGCGTTCGAGCATGGTGGCAGCACGGTAGCGAGACACCGTCCCGGACGGTTGGCGCGGTACCCAGGGGCGGGGTTCGAGCGCCGAGGTGTCCCGCGCCGCGCGGAGTACGGTGGGCGGGCGGAGTCATTCAGGCTCCCGACGATGGAGCCAGCATGAGCGACAAGTCGCCGCGGCAGAACATGTCCAAGAAGTCCACGAAGTCGATCAAGGAGAAGCGCGCGGAGAAGCGCGCGAAGGGGCACCCGGAGTCGCTGTCAGACCAGTTCCACCCCAGCAAGAAGAAGTGAGCCTGCTCCAGCTGGGCCTGATCGGGCGATCTGCCAAGGAGAACGAGCACCGGCTGCCGATCCATCCCGACCACCTGTCGCGCCTGGACCCGGACCTCGCAGCGCGGGTCACCCTCGAGCACGGGTACGGCGCGACGTTCGGCCGCTCCGACGCCGAGCTCGCCCCTCATGTCGCCGGCTTCGCCGCGCGCGACGAGCTGTTCGAGCAATCCGAAGTGGTGCTCCTGCTCAAGCCGCAGCTCGAGGACGCGGCGGCTCTCCGCCCGGGCACGACTCTGTGGGGATGGCCGCACTGCGTCCAGGATCGCAAGCTCACCCAGATCGCGATCGACCGCGAGCTCACCCTGATCGCCTTCGAGGCGATGAACCACTGGACGCGCGACGACACGGTCGGCCTCCACGTCTTCCACAAGAACAACGAGCTCGCCGGCTACTGCTCGGTCCTGCACGCCCTCCGGCTGATCGGCGCCACCGGCGACTACGGACGACGCCTGACCGCGGTCGTGATCGGTTTCGGCGCCACGGCCCGCGGTGCGGTGACCGCGTTGAGCGCGCTCGGGATCCACGAGGTGTCGGTGCTGACCACCCGCGGTGTCGCCGCCGTCGCCTCACCCATCCACTCGGTACGGATCGTCCACTTCGACCACGACGCGGACGGCGGTCCGAGCCTGGTGTTCACCGACGACGGCAAGGTCCCGCTGGCACCCTTCCTCGCCGAGCGCGACATCGTCGTCAACTGCACCTTCCAGGACCCGTCGGCGCCGCTGCTCTATCTGCGCACGGAGGACCTTCCTGCCTTCCGTCCCGGGTCGCTGATCGTGGACGTGTCGTGCGACGAAGGGATGGCCTTCGACTGGGCCCGCCCCACGACGTTCGACGAGCCGATGTTCGACGTCGGCGAGCGCGTGCACTACTACGCCGTGGACCACACACCGTCGTACCTGTGGGACTCCGCGACGTGGGACATCAGCGAAGCGGTGCTTCCGTTCCTCCGCCCGGTTCTCGAGGGTCCGGTCAGCTGGGAGGCCGACGAGACCCTCCGCCGCGCCATCGAGATCCAGGACGGCCGCATCCTCAACCCGGCCATCCTCGACTTCCAGGGACGCAGCGAGGAGCACCCGTACGTCGCCGGCTGAACGGTCGAGATCACCCCCCACTTGACAGCACGCGATCCCCAGGTCATTCTCCTAATCATGTTAGTTGCCCCTAACGAGGATAGGCAGCTCGACCGACGGGCGGCGCGCCGCGACCAGACCCGCCGCGAGATCCTGGACGCTGCCTGGGAGGTGGCCCGGGCACAGGGCCTGACCGGGCTCACCCTTCGCGACGTCGCTACCCGGGTCGGGATGCGGGCACCGTCTCTCTACTCCCACTTCGACTCCAAGCACGCGATCTACGACGCGATGTACGCCGAGGCGTGGACGGCGTACCAGGAGGTCAAGGTCTGGGAGGAGGCACAGCTCACCGACGACATGCGGTCCTGTGCCCACCTCATCGCCCGGACCTTCTTCGACTTCGCGATCGCCGACCCGGCCCGGTACCAGCTGATGAACCAGCGGGTGATCCCCGGCTTCACACCGAGCCCCGAGAGCTATGCCCCGGCCGTGCGGGTGCTGGAGGCGGCGCTTCAGATCTCCGCTGAGCGCGGGGTCACCGATCCGGACGACCTCATGCTGCTGCTCGCGATCATCGGCGGGCTCATCGACCAGCAGCTCGCCAACGATCCGGGTGGGGACCGTTTCGCCCGGATGATCCCGCGTGCCGTCGACATGTGGGCCGACGGCCTCGGGTTGCCCCGCACCACCGATCCGAAGGACCGCACATGAACACCACCCACTCCGGCACCGCCGCCCCCGACCTCGTCGCGCCGGCGCTCGACCACCGGACCGCGATGCGGCTGGCCGCGACGGAGTACCGCCGGATGGCAGACTTCCTCGCCGCGTTGGAGCCGGACGACTGGGCCCGCCCGACCGACTGCCCCGGCTGGGACGTGCGCCAGATGGGGTGCCACATGGTCGGCATGGCCGCCATGGCGACCGGCCCGCGGGAGCAGAAGCGGCAGCTGCGGCTCGCCGCGGCCGAGGTCACCGCGCAGGGCGACACCTTGCTCGACGCGCTCACCGGACTCCAGGTCTCCGAGCGCGAGAGATGGACGCCGGCCGAGGTCGTGGCCGGCGCGCGGAAGGTCGGTCCGAAGGCCGCACGCGGCCGAAGGCTCACGCCGGGCTTCGTACGCCGTCGGCAGCTGCCCGCCCCCCAGACCGTCCGCGGACGGGTCGAGCACTGGTCGATCGGGTTCCTCGTCGACGTGATCCTCACGCGCGACCCGTGGATGCACCGGATGGACATCGCGCACGCCGTCGGCCGCGAGCCGGTGCTGACCGCGGAGCACGACGGAGTGATCGTCGCGGACGTCGTCGCGGAGTGGGCCCGGCGCCACGGCTGGCCGTACCGGCTGAGGTTGAACGGCCCGGCCGGCGGGACGTGGTCGTCCGGCACCGGCGGGCAGGAGCTCGAGATGGACGCCGTCGAGTTCTGCCGGGTGCTGTCCGGCCGTGGGAGCGGCGGGGACCTGCTCGCCGTCCAGGTGCCCTTCTGAGGAGCAGTCAGTCGGTCCAGGCGTCGGCGAGGAGCCGCCGCGTGTCCTGCAGCAGCTCCGGCAGGGTCTTCGTGTGCCCGATCACGGTCATGAAGTTCTGGTCGCCCATCCACCGCGGTACGACGTGCTGGTGGAGGTGCGCGGCGATCCCGGCCCCGCCCGCGGAGCCCTGGTTGATGCCCAGGTTGAAGCCCTCCGCCCGCGAGACCGACCGCAGCGTGCGCATCGCGGCTTTCGTCATTGCCGCGATCTCGGCGGCCTCGTCGTGGGTCGTGTCGGTGTAGTCCGCGATGTGGCGGTACGGGCAGATCATCAGGTGGCCCGGGGTATAGGGGTACAGGTTCAGCACTGCGTACGCCGCCCCGCCGCGGCGTACCACCAGGAACCGTTCGTCGTGTCCCTCCTGCGGGATCCGGCAGAACGGGCACTCCCCCGCCGAGTCGTCGACCGGCTTGCTCTCACCCCGGATGTAGGCCATCCGGTACGGCGTCCACAGCCGCTCGAGCCCGTCCCGCGCGCCGATGCCGTCCTCGTGCAGGGGCTCCATGGGGACACTCTAGGGACGCTCGGCGCGGGCCTAGGCTCGGCCCATGACGGACCCGATCCTGCGCCCGGCGACCGCCGACGACGTGGACGCGATCGCCACCTTGTTCCACGAGGGGTGGCACGACGTCCATCCCGGACGCGTGCCCGACGGCCTCACCGAACGGCGTACGTCGCAGGCCTTCCACGACCGCGTCGCGCAGCGGGTGGCCGAGACCGACGAGACGATCGTCGCGGCGGTCGACGGCACCATCGCCGGCTTCGTCATGGTCTCCGGCGACGAGGCCGAGCAGTTGTACGTCGACCGGGCGTTCCGGGGTTCGGGTGCGGCGGCACTCCTGCTCAGCGAGGCGGAGCGGCAGATCGCGGCCGGCGGGCACGACGTCGCCTGGCTCGCGGTGGTCCGGGGCAACGCTCGCGCCCAGGCCTTCTACGCCAAGCAGGGCTGGGTCGACGAGGGCGACTTCGACTACCCGGTGACGGCGCTCGGCGAGCACTACATCTCGCCGTGCCGGAAGTTCACCAAGCGGGTGCGCTGAGGGACGTCATACGTTCTGGTCGCTCTAGCGACCAGAACGTATGACGTCCGACCTGTTCAGACCTGCTCGCGCGACGCCACCGCCGCGGCGACCCGCTCGATCGCGTCGTCTATCGGGACGCCGTTGTCCTGGTGGCCGTCGCGGTAGCGGAAGGACACGGCGCCGGCCTCGACGTCCTGGTCGCCGGCGATCACCATGAACGGCACCTTCTGCAGCTGGGCGTTCCGGATCTTCTTCTGCATCCGGTCGTCGGAGTCGTCGATCTCGACCCGGAGCCCGCGCTCGGCCATCCGCTTCGCGACGTCCTCGAGGTAGGCGACGTGCCGCTCGGCGATCGGGATGCCCTGCACCTGCACCGGCGACAGCCACGGCGGGAACGCACCCGCGTAGTGCTCCACCAGCACCCCGATGAAGCGCTCGATCGAGCCGAACTTGGCGGAGTGGATCATCACCGGCTGCTGGTGGGTGCCGTCGGCTGCGACGTACTCCAGGCCGAAGCCGGCGGGTTGGCTGAAGTCGTACTGCACCGTCGACAGCTGCCAGGCGCGGCCGATCGCGTCCTTGGCCTGGACCGAGATCTTCGGACCGTAGAACGCCGCGCCCCCCGGGTCGGCGACCAGGTCGAGACCCGACTCGTCGGCGGCCTGCTGCAGGATCGCGGTGGCGACCGCCCACTCCTCATCAGACCCTTGGAACTTCTCCTTGTTCGTGTCGTCGCGGGTCGACAGCTCGAGGTAGAAGTCGTCCAGCCCGAAGTCGCGGAACAGCCCGAGGCAGAAGTTCAGCAGGTGCTTGATCTCGTCGCCGGCCTGCTCCGGGGTCACGTAGGAGTGCGAGTCGTCCTGGGACATCCCACGCACGCGGGTGAGCCCACCGACGACGCCGGACTTCTCGTAGCGGTACACGCCCCCGAACTCGAACAGCCGCAGCGGCAGCTCGCGATAGGACCGACCGCGCGACTGGTAGATGAGGTTGTGCATCGGGCAGTTCATCGCCTTGAGCTGGTACTTCGCGCCCTCGAGGTCCATCGGCGGGTACATGGTGTCGGCGTAGTAGGGCAGATGCCCGGACGTGTGGAAGAGTCCGTCCTTGGAGATGTGCGGCGTACTGACGTAGGAGAAGCCCTCCTCGATGTGCCGCTGGCGGACGTAGTCCTCCATCACCCGCCGGATGACGCCGCCCTTGGGGTGGAAGACCACCAAGCCGGGGCCGAGCTCCTCGGGGAACGAGTACAGGTCGAGCTCGCGGCCGAGCTTGCGGTGGTCGCGCTTCTCGGCCTCCTCCAGCTGGTGGAGGTACGCCGCGAGGGCGTCCTTGCTCTCCCACGCGGTGCCGTAGATGCGCTGGAGCTGCTTGTTCTTCTCGTTGCCCCGCCAGTACGCCGCGGCGGTGCGCATCAGCTTGAACGCCGGGATGCGCTTGGTGGTCGGCAGGTGCGGGCCGCGGCACAGGTCCTTCCAGGCGAGCTCGCCGTCGCGGCGCAGGTTGTCGTAGATGGTCAGCTCGGAGCCACCTACCTCGACGCTTGCTCCCTCGGCCGCGTCCTCGCCGTGCCCGGACCCCTTGAGTCCGATCAGCTCGAGCTTGTACGGCTCGTCCTTCAGCTCGTCGAGCGCCTCGGCGTCGGCCACCGGCCGCCGCGAGAACCGTTGACCCTCCTTGATGATCTTGCGCATCGCGGTCTCGATCTTCTCGAGGTCCTCGGGCACGAACGGGGTGTCGACGTCGAAGTCGTAGTAGAAGCCGTTCTCGACCGGCGGTCCGATCCCGAGCCGGGCGTCGGGCCACAGCTGCTGCACCGCCTGCGCCAGCACGTGCGCGGTCGAGTGCCGCAGGATGTCGCGACCGTCCTTGCTGTCGATGGCGACCGGTTCGACCTCGTCACCCTCGTGCAGCTCGTAGGCGAGGTCGCGCAGCACTCCGCCGACCCGCGCTGCGATCACGGAGCTGTCGTCGGCGTACAGCTCCCAGGCCTTGGTGCCCGTCGTGACCGTCCGCTCCTCACGCGCATCGGCGTGGGCGAGGACGATCTCGAGGTCGGACACGACTGCTCCTGGTGGCTGGGAATGGGACCCGTCGATCGTATCCACGGTCGTTCTACGACTTCGCGCGCATTACCCGACCTGGAGCGCACACCACACTGTTTACTCGTGCCGTGACCACGGACGAGCCCGATCAACCATCCGGCGAGGGCGGTAGCAGACGCCATCCCGGCATGGTGCGGGTCAAGGTCCGGGTACGTCGCAGCCGCCGGCGCCGGCACCGGCTGCTGGTCCTCGGCCTGGTCCTCGTCGTCGTGGTGATGGGCGTCGTGCTGGCACTTCTGACCCGCCCTCTCGTCTCGGCCAAGCACGAGGCCGAGGCGGCGCAAAGCGACCTGACGGCCGCGAAGGACGCTCTCGACCACGACCGGATCGACGAGGCCCGCAGCTATGTGCGACAGGCACGCACGCACGTGGACCAGGCCCAGAGCCACGCCGGCGGTCTCGGCGGCGACGTGTGGTCGGTGATCCCCGTCGCCGGGGGTGCCGTCGACGACGAGCGACACCTGATCGATGCGCTCGACCAGGGCACGTCGGTCGCCGAGCTCGGCGTCCAGATCTACCCGACCGTGTCCGGCGGGTCGGCTCAGCTGGTGCACGGCCAGCGCATCGACCTGGCGATGCTGCAGGACGTCGTGAACCGCACGTCCGCGATCGGCCCACACCTCGAGCAGGCGATCAGCGACCTCGACCAGGTCGACGGCAGCACACCCGTCGTCGGCAGCCGGCTCCGCGACGCCAAGGCCACCGCCCTTGCCTACCTGACGCCGTTGCAGCAGACCTATCGGACCAACGAGCCGCTGATCCGCTCGCTGCCGGGCCTGGTCGGTGCGGACGGACCACGCACCTATCTCCTCGCGATGCTCAACCCCGTCGAGCAGCGCTACTCCGGGGGTGGCGCGCTGTCGTTCACCACCATGCGCTTCGACAAGGGGGTCGCGACGTTCGGCAAGAGCGTGAACGTCGACGACATCCTGGCGCACGGCGACCAGCAGCGGTGGACGCCGGTCCGCGGCAACACCTTCCACCGCAGGCCACCGCTGCGAGTGACCTCGTCGACGTTCTCCCCCTGGTGGTCCGTCTCGGGCGAGGAGCTCCTGCGCGGCTACCAGAAGGCGTTCCCCGGCACGCACTTCGACGGGATGATCGGCGTCGACCTGCAGGGACTGGCCAACCTCTTCCGGATCACCGGGCCGGTCGACCTGCCGTCGTTCGGACAGATCTCGGCCGACAACCTGGTGTCCACCCTGGCCGGCAGCTACGGCAACTTCGACTCGATCGCCCAGCGACACCGGCTGAACGCCGAGCTGGTCCCGGCCTTCCGGCAGCAGTTCTTCGAGGGCGGGAAGATGTCGGACAAGGTGAAGTCGCTCGCGGAGAGCGCCAAGGGCCGCCATTTCGTCACCTACTTCCGCGACCCGCGGGTGGAGCGCCGATTCGCCGACCTGGGTCTGTCGGGCGACCTGAGCCCCACTGACTACGACTACATCGGCGTCTTCACCCAGAACCTCAACGGCAGCAAGACCGACTACTGGCAGCACCGGAACGTCGAGTCCACCGTGCACCTGAAGGCGGACGGGAGCGCGGACGTACACCTGCACATCACCGTCGGCAACCAGGCCCCGCCGTACACGCTGCCGGTGCCCGACCCTGAGTTCGGCTACACCACGCGGTACCTCTCCACGCGGATCGGTGTCTTCATGCCGCATCGCGCCACGCTCGGCGCGGTGCGCATCAACGGCCACCGCTTCGCCGCGCTCCTGCACCTGCCGCGCGTCGCGAACGTGCACAACCGACGGTACGTCGAGGGTCAGATGCTGCTCGACGCCGGGCAGACCCAGACCATGGACGTGAGCTACCGGGCGGAAACCGCGGCCGACGTCCTGGGCCCGACGCGCATGACGTACTCGTTGGACATCGACCCGCAGGACCTGGTGGTCCCCGAGACGGTGGACGTCCACGTCATCTGGCCGCCGGGCTTCCAGCCGTCCGGCCCGCTCCCCTCCGGGTGGAAGGCGACGGCCACGGGCGCGACGTACACCGGAACGGTCGCGAACCGGGGGTCGTGGCAGATCCCGTTGACGAAGGGCTGAGCGGGCTCCGCGTGTAGGGTCACGCACGGTGATTGCGAGCCCGTGGGTCCGTCGGCGCGTCGAGTGGCTCCGTGGACGGTTTCGTGTTCGTGGAGGCCCGATCGGTAGGGCCGAGAATCCGCTCGAGCGCTACTTTCGCGCCAACACCGGTCGGCAGATCCACAAGTGGATTCACTACTTCGACATCTATCACCGTCACCTCGGGCGATTTCGGGGCAGGCCCGTCGTGATCCTCGAGTTCGGCGTCAACCAGGGTGGCTCGCTCCAGATGTGGCGCCACTACTTCGGCGGCAAGGCAACGATCTACGGCGTGGACATCGACCCTCGCTGCGCCCGGCTCGGAGGGCCGCGCATCAAGGTGTTCATCGGCGATCAGGAGGACCGGGACTTCCTGAGGAACCTCGCGGCTGAGATCGGACCGATCGACGTCCTCATCGAGGACGGTGGGCACACCATGGGCCAACAGGTCGCGACGTTCGAGGAGCTCTACCCTCACCTCGCACCTGACGGCGTGTTCCTGATCGAGGATGTCCATACCAGCTACTGGCCGCGTTACGGCGGGGGCTACCGGAAGTACGGCACGTTCATGGAGTACGCCAAGGCGCTCGCGGACCAACTCAATGCCTGGCACTCTCGGGAACCGGATTTCGTCGTCGACGAGTTCACACGGACCACACGATCGATGCACTTCTACGACAGCATCGTCGTGTTCGAGAGGGGCACTGTGGTGAAGCCGCATGCCGAGAAGACGGGGCAGCGAAGCTTTCCTCCGGCTCGGTGACGGCGGTGCGTGCCGAAACACCCGACGTACTCGAGGGGCCAGGGTGGCGTTGCGGACGAGAACGCGGTCCTGCCCTCGGGCACCCGAGAATGCACCGGACAGCGGCAGGTGCGTTTCGTGGGGCCCGGGCATGCCCGCCGGCGGTCTCGGCTGGCTGTCACATTGCGAGCCCCGCGGGGCATGGGGCATCCGCGGGGCCCTGTCCCCGGCTGGGGGCACCGGGGCGTCTCCATGGTAGGCACGCGCGTCGTTCGCTGGCGGTTCGTCCCTTGGGGAGCGTGGGTCCCTAGTACGCCCACCCTTTGGTGCGGTTTTGGCTGATCACGGCCGGGTACGGAATCGGTCCAGGCTGACTCGAGGGTTACGCACACGGTCCGGCCTGGAGTGGCCGCCCAAGTCGGGGGACTGGGCGGTCCCGAGAGGGCCGCCTCTGCCCGTTAGCTGGCAGGGGCGGCTCCCGTCGGGACGGGTGCGAAGGCTGGTGCTCCCACCGAGGACGGGCGTAACGTTGGGCGCAGTCCCCTCGGTTGCGTTTCCGGCCGAGGGAACGTACCCCAGACCTCGGTACGAGACTGTGGTGCGTTAGCGCCCCGCTGGCCGATCGGGGGACAGGTCACGGGGCGCGTTCCACGCCCGCGGCCAGGGATCGTCCCCCGCAATCTGGCAGGTATGGGCGACGGTGCTCTCGGGGCTCTGGGCCGCTTGCTCCCCCGTCCTGCGGCTTGGAGCGCCTCGTCGACCCACGCCGCTGCTTAGAACGGTGCCCACGCGCTCGGGACGCTGTCCGGGCCGCTGTCCGGGCCGCACCCGGACAGCGGCAAGAGAGTGCGCTCACCAGGGGCGTTTGGTGCTCGTGGCAGCGTCTTCTCCGGCTTGCGAGCCTTCGACCTCGCGTGAGTGGCCACCCGTACAGGGCGGTTCAGAGCCCGGCGCTGAACTTGGTGAGGGCGCAGCCCGGTCCGAGCAGGTGTGCATGGTTGGTGCACAGCGGTAGCCCGAGGGTGACGGTCTGAAAGTCGGGCGGGATACCAGCGCCGGGGGTGATGGTGACGGTGGCTGAGCCCATCACGTGAGCTGTCTCGAGGCAGTCGGCGACGCTGCACGGGGTGTCGCAGAGCTCGGCGCTCAGTGGGACTGTCACGGTCATGGCGCGCTCCTTCGTCGTGCCGATCAGACTCCGCCGCCGGCCGGACATGCGTGATGCCCGGCCGGCGGGGAGGGTGACGTGGGACTGCTCAGGCCTCGATCGCCGCGGGTTCGGTCGTGCCGGGGCTCACCTCGATCTTGCGCGGCTTGGCCCGCTCGGCCACCGGAATGCTCAGGCGCAGGACGCCGGCGTCGTAGTGAGCCTCGATCTTGTCGAGGTCCAAGTTGTCACCGAGGACCAGCTGACGGCTGAAGACGCCGCGTGGGCGCTCTGAGGCCAGCATCTCCCAGTCGCCGTTCCGACCTACCCGCTCGGCGCGCACGGTCAGCACGTTGCGCTCGACATCGAGGTCGATCGACTCCAGGGACACTCCCGGCAGATCGAACTCGATCTGGAAGATGTCGCCCTGGCGCCAGGCGTCCATGGACATCACCGCCGGCCGGTTGGTCGTCCCCAGGACCTGGCTTGCCAAACGATCCAGGTCACGGAACGGGTCCGTTGAACGCAGCAACATGGTGATCTCTCCCTTCGAAGACGATGTGTATTGTGTGTTGCAGGTTTTATATAGCGCGAGATACATCCATCGTCAAGATCCGGAGGACTGTGGTGCCGACAGATTCCAGCGCCCTGTTCGCGATCTCGGTTGCGGCCGAGCTCGCTGAGCTCCCGATCCAGAACCTCCGGGTCTACGAGCGCCGCGGCCTACTCGCCCCCGCCCGCACTCCCGGAGGAACACGCCTGTACAGCCAGGCCGACATCGTCCTGCTGCGGCGCATCGCAGCGCTGTTGACCCAAGGGCTCAACCTGGCCGGCATCCGCCGAGTTCTCGAACTGGAACGAGAGGTAGACCGCCTCCGCGCCAGACTCGGTGGCTGAAGCAGTCGGACCCCGCACGCACCCGGGCTCGACCCTTATCGGCATAGAGAGTGTGTTCCAAGACGTAGCAACGCCCGGGCAAACCTTGCATGAGCCGCTCCAGACCGGGCACGGAGGCAGAGGGGGTAAGGAGGCGGCCTCACCGTCCTTGCCGGCATGGAGTGTCAAGGCTCCTGCCATTCGCAAGCCGGTGAGGCCGCCCCCGAAGCGGGCCAGAGCTTCGCCACCCACTCACCACGGCGTCGGGCGTTGGTCGTTGGCAGGTCAGCCGAGCGCTGGCCCACTGGCCGGCCTCGACCAGCCCGTGGCCGAGCTCGATCGCCAGGTCCGGTGCCAACTCGTCGTACACGTTGTTGCCGTCCAGCCATGCAGCGATGGTCAGCGGCTAGAACTCTTCGGCACCGCCCCGGAACGTGGCCAGGACCGAGGCGTCGACGCGGATCCGGTGGTGGCCGAACTGGTGGCCGTGGACCCGCATCTCCGGAGTGGTCGACCTCGTCCAACATCTCGTATGGGTGACCGGCCACGTGGTGGCAGAAGTCGGGGCAGGGGACTGCGGTGGGTGGGAACCTCGGGACGCTGCGCTCGGTGGTGGTGGTCATGGGTCGGGCCTCTTTGTTGGGACGGGACCGTCCGACACGTATCCGACACGCACCTGAATGAAAGCGGCCCCTGCTCCTGCTCCATCGCGGGTCAGGGGCCAAATGACATGGGTGGGCGATACTGGGTTCGAACCAGTGACCTCTTCGGTGTGAACGAAGCGCGCTACCACTGCGCCAATCGCCCGTGCGGACGCCGACTTTAGCGCACCGATCGGGGCCCGCCACATTCGCCGACGGGACCCCGTCGGCACCCGTTCGGCACCCATCGGCACCCATCGGCTCAGTCGCCGAGCAGCTCCGGCTCGCGCTCGTGCCAGACCTTCCGGACCTCCGTGGTGATCGGGCCGGGGGCGCCGAGCTCGCGGTCGTTCCAGCGGTGGATGGCCTGCGCGTCGCGGGTCGTCGACGTCAGGAAGGCCTCGCTGGCCCTCTCGGCGAGCACCTCGACCGGCTCGTCGACCTCGCGCGCGCCGTACCAGTCGAGGATCAGTCGACGGGTGATGCCGGCCAGGCATCCGCTGGCGAGCGTCGGCGTGCGGAGCTCGTCGTCGACGACGTAGAAGACGTTGGTGCCGGTGCCCTCGCAGAGGTGGCCCTGGAGGTTGGCGAAGACGGCCTCGTTCGCGCCGTGGGAGCGGGCGTGCGCGAGGGCCCGCACGTTCTCGCCGTACGACGTGGTCTTGAGCCCCGCGAGCGCACCGCGTTCGTTCCGCGGCCAGGGCACGGTGACCACGGCCGCGGTGTCGGGCCAGGGATCCATCGCCCCGCCGATCACCACCAAGGAGGACGGACCGTCGCCACGATCGGAGCCCAGGGGCGCGAGCCCGCCGGTCCACGTGATCCGGACCCGCCCGAGCGTGAGCTGCTCGCCTGCCAGCACGGCGGCGACCCCGCGGCGTACGGCGTCGAGGTCGGGGTCGGGAAGCCCCAGGCCACGCGCCGATCGGGTCATTCGCTCCAGGTGCGGCTCGATCGCGAAGACCCGGCCGTCCACCACTTTGACGACCTCGAACACCCCGTCGCCGACGGTCAACCCGTGGTCCCGCGCGGCCACGGCCGGAGCGTCAGGATCGGTCAGCAGATCGCCGTTCACCCAGGTGCGCATGCCTCGAAACTACCGGCGGCCGGTCGAATTGGTGGTGCCCAGGGCATCGGCTATGGTTCTCTTCGCGTCTCCGGGCAGGGGTTCCGACCGGGGTCTGCAAGCGGACGTAGCTCAGTTGGTAGAGCGCAACCTTGCCAAGGTTGAGGTCGCGAGTTCGAGCCTCGTCGTCCGCTCGGAGCGGGTCTCGAACCCATCCAGCGGTGGGTTGGCCGAGAGGCGAGGCAACGGACTGCAAATCCGTGTACACGGGTTCAAATCCCGTACCCACCTCGACAGCAAGACCCCTTCACGGGCGATTGGCGCAGCGGTAGCGCGCTTCCTTGACACGGAAGAGGTCACTGGTTCAAACCCAGTATCGCCCACCAGCACGATCGAGCAGCAGCCCACCACCCCACCCCCGCCGACCTCAAGACCTCTCTTTCAAGAGGAGCGGGGAGGGCTGCGCAGCACGCCCACGTCTCACCCCCTGGGGGGATGACACCCCGGGGAGCAGCGCCGACGCTGGGAGTGGCCGAAGGTCGTTCCGATCTCCCCGGGATCGGAGCAGAGGCGCCCGCGGATGCCCCATGCCCTGCGGGATGCTTCCGACGCCCGCCGGCACTCCCTGCCGGCGGGCGTTGTCATGCCGACGGTCGTTCTATGGCGCCCTGCTCGGCTGGACGGGTCGAGTGCCGAGATGACCAGGGCGTGCGATTCGGGCTGCGTCAGCTCACCGGGCTGAGGCGTGGCAACGGCGCACCCTCACGCCGCTGTCAGAGAGCGGATCTCAACCTCGCCTGGGCCTCCACACCCACGCCAACCCAGCGGCCCAGATCACCAACAGGAGGGTCATCTCCACCGTTCCGATGTCAAAACTGCCACCGACCATGCCGATGATCGCCAACAGCAGCAGCGGCACGGTGAACACCAAGACGGTTGAGGCGAACTTGCTCCCGAGACTCTGCGTGGCCTTGGTGCTCCGGAAATCGGACATGCTGCCTCCGTGGGTTGCGAAGATCGTAGCGACCGCACACGCCGCTGTCCGATGCGCGCACACGCTTGTGATGTCGGTGGGCGTCTGGGGAGCCCGTGTGCTATCTCCGTCTACTCGTCGGGCTCGTCGCCCAGGTGCGGCCCGTCCCAGGTGGACAGGCAGAAGGGGTGGCCGGCCGGGTCGGCGCACACCAAGCAGTGGTCGGAGTTCGGCTGGAAGTCGAGCCGCGACGCGCCGGCGGCGACTGCCCGGGCTCCGGTCGCCTCGAGGTCGTCGACGAAGAAGTCGAGGTGCATCTGCATGGGTACGTCGGCGCCGGGCCACACCGGTGGTCGGAAGTCCTCGACCTGCTGGAATGCGATGTACCCGTTCGGCCCGGTGAGGGCCGCCCAGTGCGCGCTCCCCGACGTGTCGCCGCCGGTGAGCTCGGCGTAGAAGCTCGCGAGGGCGAGCGCGTCGGGTGCGTTCACCGTGGTCACGCTGAGTCTGATCTGATCGGACATCACTCGATCACCATCGCCTGGTAGGCGGGGGTGAGCTCGTCCCAGCGCCGGTGCCACGCCGGCGCGGAAGTCTCCGACGTCCAGCGCTCCGGGTGGGCCGAGGTGTCCTCGACTAGCGACCGCCCCAGGTCCTCCAGATGCGCCTGCCACCCGGCTCCGTGCAGGTACAGCTTGTCCACCGGCAGCCCACGCTCCTCGACGACCAGCCTGGTCTTCGACCCCTCCTCGGTCAGCCACGCCTCCATCGCGGACTCGTCGTCCGTGCCCGGCTCCATCGTGAGGAGCAGATGATGCGGCGCCTCGCACACCTCGATCCGCCCCGGACCGGTCCAGGTGCTGGTGAAGACGGCATGGATCGTGCCGCCCATCCGCAGGTCGCCGGAGACCTCAGCGATCCAGCGCGCGAGCCGCTCCGGGGTCGTACATGCCTCCCACAGGTCGTCGATGTCGGTGTCGTAGACGTCCTCGACACGTACCGCGCCGCGGGTCTCGTCGAGCGCCCGCATCGTCCCGATGATGTTCATGTTCGCGCCTTCTTCCCTCGAGCGATCTCTGTATGAAGGGCGTCGAGCCGGCTCCTCCAGAGCATCCGGTATTCCTCCAGCCACTCGTCCACCTCGATGAGCGCCTCCGGACGGAGGCTGTAGATCCGACGCTGAGCCTCCCGGCGTACGTCGATCAGCCCGGCCTCCCGCAGCACCCGCAGATGCCGGGACACGCCCGGACGGGCGATCGGGAGCGCCGCGGCCAGCTCCCCTGCGTTCGCCGGATGGTCGCGCAGGATCTCCAGAACCGTTCGCCGGCTCTCGTCCGCCAACGCGTGCAGCACTGCATCCACGACGCTAATGTATCGAACAAGTTACGTACCCACAAGGGTACGTAAGGTGCAAGACCACGGACGCTGGCAGGACAAGCTCGCCCGGATTCCTCCACGAGGGACGAGGTGCCGACGACGCCGGCGTGTCTACCGTTGAGCTGTCCCCGGCCGAACCCCCCATAGCCGGGGACAAGGGCCTCGGGATGCCTATGCCCCGCTGGCTCGCAACGCCTGCCGGTGGCATGCAGAGCCGGCGGGCGTTGTCATTTGAACAGGCCGCCAACCCACCTACGCGGGTGAAGACGGGTCTGACGTGGCGAACGCACCCTGGAGAGGTCTGGCGGGTGCTTCGTACACCACGGGCAGACGCGTCCGAGGCCTCGGAAACAGTGGCGCCTCGCTCATCTGAACCCGGTTGGGCGGGGCGTCACCCGGCGCGGTCATGCTCGGCGTCCCGTTCTGGGACGTGCGCGCAGGTGCACGTAGGCCAGCGCGGCCATCAGCGCTTCGGATGCGACGGCAGGAAAGCCCAGCGGATCGGTCCAGTTGCCGACGTCGTCGCCGATCTGGGGTAGACCGACGGTGCGTGAGGCGAGGAACGCGACGACGGCGGCGAGGCAGGTGACGCCGCCGAGCGCCCAGACGCCGGCGCGGTCGACGAAGAGGATCGCGATCGCCAGGGCGACGCAGACGACGCTGAGGATGACGAACAGCCATCCGACGTACGGCGCCTCCTCGAGATGGTCCTGGATCAGCGGGATGTGGGTCCCGGCCGCCACAAGCAGGAGGAGGGAGGCGCACCACTGCGCGGGCGAGTTCGTGAGCTTCATGTCGTCTCCGATCAGGTGGGCGGTCAGCGGACCCGAAGCGCGCCGTGCATGTCGCTGTGGAACGAGCAGTGGAACGGGTACGAGCCGGGCTTGGCGGGCGCGGTGAACGTCCTGGTGGCACCCGCCGGCACGGTGACGTCGAACGAGTCACCGTCATCGGCAGTGACGGTGTGGGTCTCCTTGTCCTCGTTCATGACCGTGACCGTCGACCCTGCCCTGACCGGGGCCGGACCGGAGAACGAGAAGTCCTGGATCATGATCATCGACGTCATGCCGGTCGTCTCCGCGCCCATGGACGAGCTCGGCGACATCGACATCCCGGACATCGGATCCGATTGCGGTGAGGCCGCGGTCGAGCCGCTGGTGGCGCCGCACGCGCTGAGCGCGACGCCGCTGAGTACGGCGGCGACGGCCACGCGGGCACGACGGACGGTTTGGCTGGGCATGGGTGAGCTCCTCGCTCGAAGGGGGATGGGTCACGACGCGTTGGTGGCGTGGACGAGACGGGCGAACACGACCTCGTTCCCGACGTGGTGGCGGATCGAGGGGTCGTAGTCGCTGCAGGTGATGAGCCGCAGCGTGGGCTGCGACAGGTCCTTTCCTCCGTAGACCAGGCGGGTAGGGAACTCGGACTTGAGGAAGTCCCGTACGGCGTCGACGCGGAAGGTGAGCGCCCGGCCGTCCGCTCGCCGTACCACGATCCGATCTCCCGGATGGACGTCGCCGAGCTCGAAGAACACCGACGGTCCCTCGGTGCTGTCGACATGCCCCTCGATGATCGCGGGGCCGGGCTGGCCAGGGGTGGGCGAGTTCTCGAACCACGCGGCCTGGTCCAGGTGCGGTCCCGGCTGGGGTACGGCGAGCGTGCCGTCGCGGTCGAGCCCGATCGGGTTCACCGGGGTGCGCACCCCGATCGCCGGGATCGAGAGCGTGATCGGTCGGGACGGGCCCAGCGGCGCCGGTCCGTCCTCGGCCGCGCCCTCCCCCGGCGTCGTTTCCCGCTGAGCCTCGGCGGAGGAGTGGGTCGGCGGGTCGATCCGTCCTGCGGACCAGGGATCCGGTGCGGTGACCTGCGCACGGACCACGACGACGACCAGGACCACGGCGGCCACCACGGCCGCGAGGGCGAGTGCGAGCGCACCCTTGCGTCCGGGCGACCAGCCGGGTGCCGTCAACGTCGATCAGACCTTCACGTTCTTGCGGCGCACCGTGTAGAGCGCCGTGCCGGCGCCAGCGACGAACAGTCCGCCGGCCAGCAGCAGAACGCTCGTGTCCTCCGGGCCGGCGGTGGAGCCGCTCCCGGTGTTCACACCGCCCGCCGGCATCGCGTGGAGTGCCCCGCAGAGGGCGGGCGAGGTGGCGGCCAGCGGGAGGCTGGGCACCAAGTCGCTCTTCTCCTTCTGGGCCTTCGCGCTGAGCGTGGACGGGTCGTCCCCGTGCACGACGATCACGGCTGTGTCGTCCTGAAGCGATGCCACGACCTTCGGGTCGAGCGTGATCGTGCGGTGGTAGCTCGTGCTCGAGCCGGCCGGGGCGATCTTGATGTTCGTGCCCGCGGCGGGAGACGTGTCGCCCTTGGTGGACAGCGTCGTGCCGATCGCGCCGTACGACGGACCACCCTCGGTGGTGGAGACGACGCCGTCGCCGTTCTTGTCCGCCGAAGGACCGGGGCAGACGCCCTGGGCGCCGATGTGGATGTGCTGGACGTGCGGGTACGGCGCGTTGTTGAACTCCCCGGCCAGTCCCGACCAGCTCTCGGTGATCGTGGCCGTGTCGCCGTTCAGAGTCAGCATGAGCATGCCCGACCCCGACTGGTGATTGAGCGGGTTCAACGTCGCCTGGTACGACGAGCCCGAGTCGGCCATCGCCGGCCCCGCGGCGAGCGCCAGCGGCACACTGGCGGCGGCGAGGGGGGCCAGTATGCGAAGTGCCTTCTGCATCGTCTTCCTCATCTCTGATTCGAGCCCGCGACGAAGGCGGTTCCTCCGGGGGTCTCGTCGGGCGTTCGCAGGCAGAGGGGTCGCCGGGTTGGTCCGGGCCCGGACACCGCGCCGTAGGACGCGCCCCAACCCGGCGGCGGTGGACGCTCCGAATCACTGAGTGGGACACCGCTTCGGGTCCCCGGAAGGAGCCAGGTGAACCGTCGACTCGCCCTCGCCCTGGGCGGCGCCGTACCACTGCTTCTCGCAGGGTGCGGCTCGTCATCGTCGGAGTCCGCGGCGACGCACGCGATGCCCGACGGAACCGTCATGAGCGGGTCCACCATGTCCGGCGCGGACTCCCCGGATCCGATGGCAGCCGACCACGGGCACGGCGCTGGCGCGCCCACGGAGACCGCCTCGATGATCTGCGGCGAGGAGATCCGCTCGGCGATACGTCGCAACCTCGACCTGGCCACGTCCCCCGAGGGGCTGCCTGCCTGGCACCACCGGCTCTACAGCTGCACCTATCAGGTGGCGGGCGGTGACCTCCGACTCTCGGTCAAGGACCTCGATCAGGGCACACCTGGCCGCGCCTACTTCGACCGCCTGCGGGACCGCCTCGCCCCTGCCACCGACATCCATGGCCTAGCCAACTTCGGCTTCCCGGCGTTCGAGACGCCGCACGGTGACGTGGTGTTCATCAAGGACCACAAGACCCTCTGGGTCGATGCGACCCGACTGCGAACAACGGACCTCCCGCCCCAGGCGACCCGACAAGACGTCGCCTACGGCGTCGCCGCAGCGGTCATCGGTTGCTGGACCGAGTAGCGACGACGCCACGCGGGGCATGGCTGGTGAATGCCGGACTGCCTCCTGGGGTACCTGCCTCTGCAGGAGACAGCGAGAGGAGCTGCCCATGTCGGGCGCACGCGCGGCAGGCACTCGCACAGCCGAAGACTCGACCTGGCAGGCCGACCAAGGAGTGCCCCTCGACGAGGGCAGCCACTCGCGGGCGCTGTGGGCCCGGCGAGCGACCGTCACCGTGATGGCTGTCGCGGTCGCGACGGCACTCACCGGACTGCTCGGAGTCCGCACGAGCACCGCGACGGCAAGCCGCGGTGGCTACTCGATGTCGTTGCGCTATCCGGCCGTGGCTCGCGCCGGCCTTGACGTCGAGTGGCAGGTCACCGTCCGTCATCCCGGCGGGTTCGGCAAACAGCTGACCCTGGCGGTGACGGGCGACTACTTCGACATCTT
>NZ_DASXQG010000081.1:0-21475 GCF_036493135.1 Nocardioides sp.
ACTCAAAAAGAAACCACCACCACAACCAAACCCAACCAACAAACCCAGCCAGGCCCAACCATGGAGACGGGATCATACAAACCAATTCATCGACAAACACACTGTTGAGTTCTCAAAAATCAGACGCGCACCAGATCAGCCTCGGATGAGGCGGTCTCGGGGGCAACCTTCGAAAACTTACCGGTCCACGCCCGCAGGCGTCAAATCAGATCCGGCTCGCGATGCCGCTCCGCCGACCTGCCCGAAGGGCCTGCCACGCGGAGCAGCGAGCAAGAACTTTACCCGAGCCACGCCGTGGTCCGAAACCCGCGTCAGGCCTGCGTCTCCCCCGGCTCGGGGCGGTACTTCAGGAACGCTGGCACCAGCGCCACCGCGATCGCCAGGAACACCAGGACGAGCAGTCCGCCGATGGCCGCGGTCAGCGCCGTGCCGATCACGGCAGCGCTCGCGCCATGCAGCACGTCCGCGATCCGCGGACCTCCGGCCACCACCACGATGAACACCCCCTGGAGGCGTCCGCGTACGGCGTCGGAGGCCGCGCTCATCAGCATGCTGTTCCGGAACGCCGAGGACGCCATGTCGGCCGCACCACCCACCACCAGCGTGAGCACTGCACACCAGAGCATCAAGGTGCGCGCACGTGGTGCCAGGCCGACCGCGCCCCCGAACGCCATCATCGCGATGCCCCAGACGACGATCGCACCCACCACGGCCAGGCCCTGACGGCGTACTCGGGACAGCCAGCCCGAGAACACGCCTCCGAGCACCGCGCCGGCCGGGATCCCGGCGAAGAGCAGGGCGAAGGCCAGACCGCCGTCCGGGGGGCCGAGGAAGCTCTCGTGGGCGACCTGGGGGAAGAGTGCCCGTGGCATGCCGAAGACCATCGCGATGATGTCGACCACGAAGCTCATCAGCAGGAGCGGATGACCCCGGAGGTAGCCGAACCCGTCGAGCACGGCGCGCAGGCCCGGGGCCGTTCCGGCGGATCCTTCGATCGGCATCGCGGGGAGCCCGATCACCGCCCAGAGGGTGGCGAACAGCGTGCAGGTGTCGACGAAGTAGAGGGCGGAGAAGCCGAGCAGCGGGATCAGCGCGCCGCCGACGAGTGGCCCGGCGATGGCGCCGGCTTGTATCACGGTGGTGTTGAGGGCGTTGGCGGCCGGGAGGAGGTCGGACGGGATCAGCCGCGGGAGGATCGCGCTCCGGGTGGGTTGGTTCACCGCGAAAATCGCCTGCTGTACCGCGAACAACGACAGTAGGAGCCAGACGTTGTCCGCCCCCAACGCGGCCTGCAGCCAGAATGCCGCACTCGTCAGGATCAGCCCGACCGTGGTGACCTGCAGGATCGTGCGGCGATCCATCACGTCGGCCAGCGCGCCGCCCCACAGGCCGAAGACCACGAGCGGGACCAGACCGAACACGCCGCTGAGGCCGACGTACGCCGAGGAGCCGGTGATCGCGTAGATCTGGGCGGGTACGGCGACCACCGTGAGCTGCGCGCCGACGACGGTGACGACGTTGGCCGACCAGAGCCGCCGGAACGGCCGAACTGAGAGCGGGCGCGTGTCGGCGACGATCCCGCGCAGCTGCACCTCTCGACCCTAGGTCGTTCGCCGCGGCCGCACGGGAGCGGGTCGATACGTGCTCACCGTGGCCTCGTCGGGCAGCCAGAAGCGCCACGGACGGTCGGCCGCGTCTCGCAGCCCGACCCGCGGGCCGCGGCGTACGTCGTCGGGAGGCGGACCCGGCTCGAGCGTGAGCGGCCGCCTGGTCAGGTCGTGACCGTTCTGGTCGCGACCGATCGCCAGGGCCTGGCACAGCCGCGCCGGACCGCGCGCGAGGTCGCGGTCCGAACGGGCGGCGCGCCGGCGTTCGCGCGCGATCTCGATGCCGTCGACCACCTCGCCGGCACGCAGCAGCACCGCGCTGGCGCTGCCCTCCGGTCCGCACACGACGTTGCAGCACCAGTGCATGCCGTAGGTGAAGTACACGTAGAGATGCCCGGCCGGCCCGAACATCACCGTGTTCCGTCGAGTGTGGCCGCGGTAGGCGTGCGAGCCGGGGTCGTTCGGCCCGTCGTACGCCTCTACCTCGGTGATCCGGCAGGCCACGTCGCGGTGGCGCAGCGTGGCTCCGAGCAGGAGCGGCGCCGCCTCCAGCACCGGCCGCTCGAGCAGGGCGCGCAGGTCAGCCGAGCGTGGCACGGGCGGTCTCGACACGGGCGAGCAGCTCGGCGAGCTGCTCGCGCACACGCTCCGGGGCGGTCCCGCCACGGCCGTTGCGCGAGCCGACGGAGCCCGCAACGGTGAGCACCTCGCGGACGTCCGGCGTGAGGGACGCCGACAATTCGGCGAGCTGCTCGTCGGTCAGGTCGGGTAGGTCGCAGCCCAGCTCCTCGCACCGTCGTACGGCGGCGCCAGCGACCTCGTGGGCCGCACGGAACGGCACCCCTTGGCGAACGAGCCACTCCGCCACGTCCGTCGCGAGCGAGAAGCCCCGAGGAGCGAGGTCGGCCAGGCGGGCGGCGTCGAACGTGAGCGTGGCGACCATCCCGGTCACGGCCGGCAGGACCACGAGCAGGGTGTCGATCGAGTCGAAGACCGGCTCCTTGTCCTCCTGGAGGTCTCGGTTGTACGCCAGCGGCAGGCCCTTGAGCGTCGCGAGCAGGCCGGTGAGGTTGCCGATCAACCGGCCGGACTTGCCGCGGGTCAGCTCGGCGATGTCCGGGTTCTTCTTCTGCGGCATGATGCTGGACCCGGTGGCGTAGCCGTCATCGAGCCGCGCGAAGCCGAACTCCGCGGTCGTCCAGATGACGACCTCCTCGGCGATCCGGCTCAGGTCCACGCCGGTCATGGCCGTGATGAAGGCGAACTCCGCCGCGAAGTCGCGGGCGGCGGTGCCGTCGATCGAGTTCGCGCTCGACTCCGTGAAGCCCAGCTCACGAGCCACCGCCCGGGGGTCCAGTCCGAGGCTCGAGCCGGCCAGCGCGCCCGAGCCGTACGGCGAGTCGCCGGCGACGCGGACGTCCCAGTCGCGCAGGCGCTCGATGTCGCGGAGCAACGGCCATGCGTGGGCGAGCAGGTGGTGCGACAACAGCACCGGCTGGGCGTGCTGGAGGTGCGTGCGCCCCGGCATCACCACGTCGAGGTGGTCCCGGGCCCGGACGGCGAGCGCCTCGACCAGGTCGAGCACGAGCGCTCCGATCGTGCGGGCCTGGTCGCGCAGATAGGACTTGAACAGTGTGGCCACCTGGTCGTTGCGACTGCGACCGGCCCGCAGACGGCCTCCCACGTCGGCGCCGACCCGGCCGATGAGGAGTCGTTCGAGCGCACCGTGGACGTCCTCGTCGGACGCGGACGGTGCCAGCGACCCCGCGTCGTACTCCTGGCGGAGGGTGGAAAGCCCCGCGAGCAACGAGCGATGGTCGTCGTCGGTGAGCAGACCGGCGCGATTCAGGGCGTTGGCGTGGGCGACCGAGCCGGCCAGGTCGTAGGGGACCAGACGCCAGTCGAAGTGGGTGGAGCGCGAGAGGGCCTCGAGCTCGGGCGAGGGTCCGCCGGCGAAGCGAGCGCCCCACAGCCTGCCCTCTCCGGCAGAGCCGGTCATCGGAGCCCCCGGACGTGAGCGATTGCGCCTCGCACGAAGCTCGGCAGCCGGTCGTTGTTGACGCTGCCGTCGGACTCGAGCTCGTCAGGCGACCACCAGCGATAGCCGAGGATCTGTTCGGTCACGTCGTCGGTGTGGAGCGTCTCGACGTCGGCCTCGAGCGGCACCGCGAACCAGGTCGAGTCGTTGACGATCGTGGCGCCGTCGTAGGAGAACCGCACCTCGGCCCGGTCGAACGGTTCGCCCAGGTGCGCCGCAGACACGGCGAGGCCGGTCTCCTCCAGCAGCTCGCGGACGCCGGCCTCCGGCAGGCTCTCGCCCTCATCGACGGCACCTCCGAAGGAGCACCAGTACGTCGTCTCGGGCCTTGCCGGGTCACAGCTGAGCATGAGCAGCGCCTCGCCTCGGTCGTTGACCGGGACGACGCGGGCCGTCGTACGACGGATCGGCTCGGGCACGCCTTCTTCCTATCAGTCGCTGTTCGCCGGGTCGTCACATGACGACCCGGCGTGACTTGTCTGCCTCTTGGCGCCGACTCGGTGTCAGTCGGTGCCGAACTCCATGGCGGCGTTGTCGAGGGCCTCGTCGTCGACTCCCGCCAGCGCCGGGTTGGCGACGATGCGCTTGCCACCGCCGGACGGGAGGGCGCCGAGGAGGATGCCGTGCTCGACCAGTACCTGGCCCTGGTCCAGCGGCTGCTCGGCGTACAGCTCGAGCTTGGAGCGGGAGTCGGCGATGTCGAGGTTGCGCAGCGTGAGCTGGCCGATCCGGTCGGTCGGCCCGAACGCGGCGTTCTCCACCCGCTCCATCGACAGCTTGTCCGGGTGGTAGGTGAACGCCGGTCCGTCGGTGCGCAGGATCGTGTAGTCCTCGCCACGCCGCAGCCGGATGGTCACCTCTCCCGTCACCACCGAGCCGACCCAGCGCTGCAGCGACTCGCGCAGCATCAGCGCCTGCGGGTCGAGCCAGCGACCCTCGTACAGCAGCCGGCCGAGCTGGCGGCCCTCGGCGTGGTAGCTCGCCAGGGTGCCCTCGTTGTGGATCGCGTTGAGCAACCGCTCGTAGGCGATGAACAGCAGCGCCATCCCGGGCGCCTCGTAGATGCCGCGCGACTTCGCCTCGATGATCCGGTTCTCGATCTGGTCGCACATGCCGAGCCCGTGCCGGCCGCCGATCTCGTTGACCGCCTTCACCAGCCGCACCGGCCCGTCGACCCCGTCGTACGTCGTGCCGTTGACGGCGACCGGGCGACCGCGTTCGAAGCGGATCGTCACGTCCTCGGGCTCGATCGCGACCGCAGGGTCCCAGAAGCGGACGCCCATGATCGGTTCGACGGTCTCCAGCGAGACGTCGAGGTGCTCGAGGGTCTTCGCCTCGTGGGTCGCGCCCCAGATGTTGGCGTCCGTGGAGTAGGCCTTCTCGGCGCTGTCGCGGTAGGGCAGCTGGTGGGCGGTGAGCCACTGGCTCATCTCGTGCCGGCCGCCGAGCTCGGCGACGAAGGCCGCATCGAGCCACGGCTTGTAGATGCGCAGGTCGGGGTTGGCGAGCAGCCCGTAGCGGTAGAAGCGCTCGATGTCGTTGCCCTTGAACGTCGAGCCGTCGCCCCAGATGTCGACCCCGTCGTCGTGCATCGCGCGGACCAGCATCGTGCCGGTGACCGCGCGGCCCAGAGGCGTGGTGTTGAAGTAGAGACGGCCGCCGGAGCGCACATGGAACGCGCCGCAGGCCAGGGCCGCCAGGCCCTCCTCGACCAGCGGGCCCTTGCAGTCGACGTGCCGGGCGATCTCGGCGCCGTACTGGGATGCGCGACCGGGGACGCTCTCGATGTCGGGCTCGTCGTACTGCCCGATGTCGGCGGTGTAGGTGCACGGGATGGCGCCTTTGGCGCGCATCCAGGCGACCGCGACAGAAGTGTCGAGGCCGCCGGAGAACGCGATGCCGACGCGCTGGCCGACGGGGAGGGAGGTGAGGACCTTGCTCACGAGGTGACTTTCGGTGTCGAGGGAACGGGTGCGGGGTTCACGGCGCCGGCTGCTGGGCCAGCGCCAACAGTCGTCGGGCGATCTCGTCCCCGCCCAACGGGTCGCGGCTCATCACCAGCACCGTGTCATCACCGGCGATCGTGCCGAGGACGTCGGCGTACTCGACCTTGTCCATCGCCGAGGCGAGGAACTGCGCGGCCCCGGGCGGGGTGCGCAGGACCACGAGGTTGGCACCGGCGTCGGCACTGACCAGGAGCTCGGCCAGCAGCCGGCCCAGCCGATGTGCGGCCGCCGCGCTCTCGCCGGGAGCCGCCGGACGCCGGTCGCCGCCCTCCGCCGGTACGGCGTACACCAGCGCGCCGGACTGGGCCCGCACGCGTACGGCGTCGAGTTCCACGAGGTCGCGCGACAGGGTCGCCTGGGTCACCTGGACCCCGCGCTCGCCCAACAGCTCCTGGAGCTCCGGTTGCGAGCGCACCTCGTGCCCGGACAGGAGATCGACGATCAGCTGGTGCCGGGAGTTCTTCGTGGAGGGACGCCGTGCTGCCTCGGTCATTCAGGCACCTCCTCGGTGTCCTGGAGCAGCCAGGTGATGATCGCCTTCTGGGCGTGCCGACGGTTCTCCGCCTCGTCCCAGACCACGCTCTGCGGGCCGTCGAGGACGTCCGAGTCGATCTCCTTGCCACGATAGGCCGGGAGGCAGTGCATGACGATCGCGTCCGGCGAGGCCAGCCTCATCAGGTCGGCGGTGACCGTGTAGTCCGAGAACGCCGCGAGCCGGGAGGCGGCCTCCCCCTCCTTGCCCATGGACACCCAGGTGTCGGTGACCACCACGTCTGCGCCGGCAACCGCCGCTGTGGGGTCGGTCATCACCTCGGCCGTCGCGCCGGTCTCCCTCCCGATCTCGCGTGCGCGCGCGACGTACTGCTCCTCGGGCTGGTGGCCCTCCGGTGCGCCGACCCGGATGCGCAGCCCAGCGGTCGCGCCGGCGAGGAGCCAGGAGTTCCCCATGTTGCAGGCGCCGTCGCCGACGAACGCCGCGGTGAGCCCGCTCAGCTCACCCTTCCGCTCGCGGATCGTGAGCAGGTCGGCGAGGAGCTGGCACGGGTGGAACTCGTCGGTGAGCGCGTTGATCACCGGCACACCGGCGTGCTCGGCCATCTCCACCAGCGCCGTCTGGGCGTAGGTCCGCCACACGATCACCGAGGCCTGGCGCCCGAGCACGCGGGCGACGTCTGCGACCGACTCGCGCTTGCCGATGCCGGCCAGTGAGCCGTCGACCATCATCGGGTTGCCGCCGAGCTCGGCGATGCCGGCGGCGAACGACGCCTGCGTGCGCAGGGTCGGCTTGTCGTAGATCGTGGCCACGGTGCGCGGCCCCTTGAGGCTGTGCGAGTCGTACGGCGCCTGCTTCAGCGAGGCGGCGAGGCTGAGCACCTCATGTTGCTCCCCCGGGCTCAGGTCGTCGTCGCGGAGGAAGTGTCGGGTCATGCGCGGGCCCCCTGGTCATCGGCTGCGTCGACTGCGTCGACTGCATCATCGAGGATCCCCGGCCACGCGGCCAGGAACGCCTCGACCTCATCGTCGCCGAGGACCAGGGGCGGGGCCAGCCGCACCGTGTGCGGGCCGGTCGCGTTCACGATGAACCCGCGACTCCGGGCGGTGGCGACCACCCTCGGGGCTTCCACCGTGACGTCGATCCCGATCAGGAGCCCGCGACCGCGTACGGCGATGACGCGCGCGTCGTCCGCGAGGCCGTCGCGGAGACGGCCGCCGAGCCGGTCTGCGCGGTCCAGCAGACCCTCGGCCTCGATCGTGTCGAGGACGGCGAGGGCGGCCGCGCAGGCCACCGGGTTGCCGCCGAACGTCGTGCCGTGGTGCCCGGGCTGCAGCAGGTCGCCGGCACCGCCGAGTCCGATACACGCACCGATGGGCAGGCCGCCTCCGAGCCCCTTGGCCAGGGTGACGACGTCGGGGGCGACGTCCGGATCGGCCGCGGCGCACAGCCAGGCCCCGGTCCGGGCGATGCCGGTCTGCACCTCGTCGAGCCACAGCAGGGCGTCGTGCTCGCGCGTGATCCGACGGGCGGCGGCGAGGTAGCCGACGGGTGGCTCGACCACGCCGGCCTCGCCCTGGATCGGCTCGAGCACCACCGCAGCGGTCTCGTCGGTGACCGCCGCGGCCAGGGCTACGGCGTCGCCGTACGGCACGAAGGTGACCCGCCCGGGTAGTGGCTCGAACGGCTCGCGGTAGGCCGCCTTGGAGGTCAGCGCGAGGGCACCCATGGTCCGCCCGTGGAACGAGCCCTCGGCCGCGACCAGGTGGGTGCGTCCGGTCCGCCGGGTGAGCTTGAGCGCTGCCTCGTTGGCTTCGGTGCCGGAGTTGGTGAGGAACACCTTCCCGCGCACGCCCGGAAGAGCGTCCTCCCCGTCCCGCAGGGGGGCGAGCAGGTCGAGGAGGCGCTCGGCCAGGGTGATCTGGGGTTCGGTGGCGAAGAAGTTCGAGACGTGACCGAGCGTGGAGAGCTGCCGGGTGACCGCCTCGACCACCGCCGGGTGGCCATGGCCGAGGGCGTTGACGGCGATCCCGCCGAGGAGGTCGAGGTACTCCCGGCCGTCCTCGTCCCAGACCCGAGCCCCCTTGCCACAGGTGAGCACGAGCTGGGGCGGCCCGAACGTGTTCATCAGCGCGGCGGCGTAGCGATCCTGGCTGGTGGGGCTCACGACCTTGCCTTCCGCGTCTTGGTGGCGACGCCGGGCAGGACCTGGGTGCCGACGCCCTCGTCGGTGAAGAGCTCCAGCAGCACGGCGTGCGGCTCGCGGCCGTCGACGACGGTCGCCCGGGGCACACCGCCCCGCACCGCTTGCAGACACGCGCCCATCTTCGGCACCATGCCCGCGGCGAGCGTCGGCATCAGCTCGGCCAGAGCCTCGGGGCTGATCTCGCCGATCACGTCGTCGCTGGCCGGCCAGTCGCGGAAGAGGCCCTCGACGTCGGTGAGCACGAGCAGCTTCTCGGCCCCCAGCGCCACCGCCAGGGCGGCCGCGGCGGTGTCGGCGTTGACGTTGTGCACGATCCCGTCCTTGTCCGGCGCGACGCTGGAGATGACCGGGATGCGACCCGCCTCGACCAGGTCCAGCACCGCCTCCGGCCGGACCTCGGCGACCTCGCCGACCAGGCCGAGGTCGACCTCCTCGCCGTCCACGACCGTGTTGGTACGACGTGCGGTGAACAGGCCCGCGTCCTCACCGGAGAGCCCGACCGCCAGGGGGCCGTGCTCGTTGACCAGCCCGACCAGCTCGCGCTGGACCTGCCCGACCAGCACCATCCGGACCACGTCCATCGCCGGTGGCGTCGTCACCCGGAGCCCACCGCGGAACTCCGACTCGATCCCGAGCCGATCGAGCATGGCCGAGATCTGCGGACCGCCGCCGTGCACGACGACCGGCTTGAAACCGGCGAAGCGCAGGAACGCCACGTCCTCGGCGAACGCGCGCTTGAGGGTCTCGTCCGTCATCGCGTTGCCGCCGTACTTCACGACCACGACCTTGTCGTGATAGCGCTTCAGCCACGGCAGCGCGCCGGCGAGCGTTGCGGCCTTGGTGGGGTCGGGACCGGCCGTGGGTGCGGTCTCCTGCGCCTCGCTGAGCGTCATGAGCTGTACGCCGAGTTCTCGTGCACGTAGGCGTGGGTGAGGTCGTTGGTCCAGACCGTCGCCCGTGCGTCGCCGGCCTTGAGGTCGACCGTGACGCCGACCTCGCGTGGCTTCAGGTCGACGGTCGCGGGGTCGGCCGCCGGCTTCGACCGCCGGCACACCCACACGCCGTTCATGCCGACGTCGAGGTCCGCGGGGTCGAAGGACGCCTGCGTGGTGCCGATGGACGCGAGCACTCGTCCCCAGTTGGGGTCGTTGCCGAACACCGCGGCCTTGAACAGGCTGCTGCGCGCGATCGAACGTCCGACCTCGACGGCGTCGTCCTCGCTCGCCGCGTTCAGCACGGTGATCGCGATCTCGTGGTCGGCGCCCTCGGCGTCGGCGAGCAGCTGCATGGCGAGGTCCTTGCACGCCGCGGTCAGGGCGTCGGTCAGGTCGGGCAGGCTCGGCGTGATCCCGCCGGCACCGCTGGCCATGACGGTCACGGTGTCGTTGGTGGACATGCAGCCGTCGGAGTCGAGCCGGTCGAAGGTGACCCGGGTCGCGGCTCGCAGCGCGGTGTCGAGGTCGTCGGGCGTCGCGACGGCATCGGTGGTGAGGACGACGAGCATCGTGGCGAGCTGGGGTGCGAGCATCCCGGCGCCCTTGGCCATGCCCCCGACCGACCAGCCGGGTCCGTCGATCACGACCTGCTTGGCGACCGAGTCGGTGGTCATGATCGCGTGGGCGGCGTCGTCCCCGCCCTCCTTGCCCAGCGCGCCGTACGCCGTGTCGACGCCGGCCAGCATCTGCGCGCGGTCGGTGGCGAGCCCGATCAGTCCGGTGGAGCAGACGACGACATCGACCGGGCCGATGCCGAGGTGTCCGGCGACCCGCTCGGCGACCGCGTGGGTCGTCCGGAAACCCTCCGGGCCGGTGTAGCAGTTGGCGCCGCCGGAGTTGAGGACCACTGCCCGGACGATGCCGTCCTTGACGACCTCCTTGCTCCAGAGCACGGGGTTGGCCAGGCAGCGGTTGGCGGTGAACACGCTGGCACTGCTGAACGACGGGCCGTCGTTGACGACCAGCGCCACGTCCTTCGCGCCGGTGGACTTCAGCCCGGCCGCGACGCCGGCGGCCCGGAAGCCCCGTGGGTCGGTGACACTCATGGCGCGATCCCCACCGTTGTCAGGCCCAGGGTCTCGTCGAGGCCGAGGGCGAGGTTCATGGACTGGACGGCGCCTCCGGCGGTGCCCTTGGTGAGGTTGTCGATGGCGCCGACGGCGACGAGGCGGCCGGCGTTCTCGTCCACGCTGACCTGGAGGTGGCAGGCGTTGCTGCCCTGCACCGCCTTGGTCTGCGGCCACTCCCCCTCCGGCAGGACGTGGACGAACGGCTCCGCGTCGTACGCCTTGAGGTAGGCCTCGCGGACCTCCGTGGCAGTGGCGCCCGGAGCAAGCGGGGCCGAGCAGGTCGCGAGGATGCCACGCGGCATCGGGACCAGCATCGGCGTGAAGCTCACGCGCACCGGCTCGTCGGTGAGACCGCCGAGGTTCTGCACGATCTCCGGGGTGTGCCGGTGGACACCGCCGACGCCGTACGCCGAGGCGTTGCCCATCACCTCGCTGCCGAGCAAGTGGGGCTTCGCAGCCTTGCCTGCGCCGCTGACGCCGGACGCGGCGACCACCACGACGTCCGGCACCACCAGCCCGGCCGCGACCGCGGGCGCCACGGCGAGTGACGCGACCGTCGGGTAGCAGCCGGGTACGGCGATCCGGCATGCCCGGAGGAGGGCGTCGCGCTGACCCGGCAGCTCGGGGAGGCCGTAGGGCCACGCCCCGGCGTGCTCACCGCCGTAGAAGGCCGCCCACTGCGCCGGGTCCCTGAGCCGGAAGTCGGCGCCACAGTCGATGACCACCGTCTGCTCGGGAAGCTCCGCCGCGACGACCGCCGACGCGCCGTGTGGCAGCGCCAGGAACACGACGTCGTGGTCGGTCAGGGTCGCGGCCGAGGTCTCCTGGAGCACCCGGTCGGCCAGGGGCGTCAGGTGCGGCTGGAGGGACCCGAGCCTCCCTCCGGCGCTGCTGCCGGCGGTGACCGCGCCCACCTCGGCGAGCGGGTGCGCCAGGAGCAGACGCAGCAGCTCGCCCCCGGCGTACCCACTGGCACCCGCGACCGCGACCCTGATCGAGCTCATGTGCATGATCATACAAGCTATTGCATGTTCATCCTCAAATCGGGGCACTGCAGGCGCCGGGACGAGGGGTCGCGGACCGTCGGTGGACGCGACTAGGTTCTGGTCATGGCGCGACTGGACTTCCCGACGTACCTCCAGCACATCCGCGACGAGTCCCAGCGGTTCCGCGACGTGCTCGCCGACTGCGACCCCGCCGCCGACGTGCCGTCCTGCCCCGACTGGCGCGCGGACGACCTGCTGTGGCACCTCGGGGAGGTGCAGCACTTCTGGACCTGGATGGTGACGAACCGCCCGAAGGGACCCGACGACTACGACCAGCCCGAGCGGCCCGGCGACCATGCCGGGCTGTTGTCGTTCTACGACGGGCAGTTCGTCGCGCTGGTCGACGCGCTCGGTGCGGCCCAGCCGACCGACGAGGCGTGGACCTGGTCGCAGGACCACACCGTCGCCTTCATCTATCGCCGGCAGGCGCACGAGGCCCTGATCCACCGGCGCGACGCCGAGCTCGCCGCCGGCGCGGTGACGCCGTTCCCGGCCGATCTCGCGGCCGACGGAGTCGACGAGGCGCTCGACGTCATGTACGGCGGATGCCCACCGTGGGGGGAGTTCTCACCACTCCCCCACTACGTGCGGCTCGACCTCACCGACACCGGTGACCAGGTGTGGGTGCAGCTCGGCCACTTCCACGGGACCGACCCCGAGGGGATCACCCACGCCGAGGACGACATCCACGTCGTCGCCGACCCCGGCGTCGAGCCCGACGCGGTCATCTCGGGCACGGCCGAGGCGCTCGATGCGCGCATCTGGCGGCGTGGGGACGGTGCCGGGACGCATCTCGCGGGCAGCCTCGAGATCGTCGATCGCTTCCGGGCGATCATCCACCAGCCGATCACCTGATCACTGGCCGGAGCGCCGGCTACGCCGAGAGCCAGTCGGCGAACGACTCGAACCCGAACGGCCGGCCGAGGAAGTCCTCGACCAGGTCGGCGGCGTCCTTGCGCCCTCCCTGGGCGAGGATCCGGTCTCGGTACCGCGTGGCGACCTCGGCGTCGAACAGGTGGTCGCGGTCGAACGCCGAGAAGAGGTCCTTCGCGATCACCAGCGACCACATGTAGGTGTAGTAGCTGCTGGTGTAGCCGGCCAGGTGGCCGAAGCCGGCATGGAAGTGGGTGTCGAGCGGCGTGACCATGGAGAACTCGGCCTGGAGGGCACGCGACAGCGTGGTCATCGCGTCGCCGTCGGCGGGCACGTCCTCGTGGAAGCGGTAGGACACCGCGGCGTAGAACATCTGCGAGCGGGCCTGGAGCCCCTTCGCGAAGTCGTCGGCGTCCCGCATCCGCGCGACCAGGTCGGCCGGGATCGCCTGGCCGTCCTCGTCGGTGGCGAAGCCGGACAGCACGCCGGCGTCCCAGGCCCACTCCTCGAGCAGCTGCGAAGGGGCCTCGACGAAGTCCCACTCGGTGGCCACACCAGCGAACCTGCTCCAGCGCTGGTCGCCACCGAGGACGTGGTGGATCAGGTGACCGAACTCGTGGAACAGCACGACCACGTCGCTGTGCTCCATCAGCCCACGCGGGAAGTTGCAGACCAGCACTCCCTCGGGCTGCTGGTGGCCCGTGACGCCGTCCGTGAGGGTGAACTGCGCGGCATGGTTGAACTTGTTCGGGCGCGGATGCAGGTCGAGGTGGATGCGACCCACCACGCGGTCGCCGAGCGACACGTCGTACGACGCGACGTCGTCGTGCCAGGTGGGCACGTCCACCGCGGTGTAGGTCAGGCCGAACAGCCGCCCGGTCACGTCGAGCAGCCCCTGCCGGACCCGCTCGAAGTCGAAGTACCGGCGCACCACCTGCGCATCCACATCGTGCTGCTCGCGACGTACGACCTCGAGGTAGTAGGTCGAGTCGCCGGCGTCGAGCACCTCGGCCTCGGGCCGGTCCTGCCGGATGCGGGTCAGGAGCTTGTCCCGGTCGCGCAGCGCCGACGCCTCGGCCGCCTTGCTGATCTTGTCGATGAACGTGTCGATCGCGTCACCGGTCTCGATCATCTTGACCTCGGCGTCGTACGTCGGCCAGCCGTCGTACCCGAGGATCGTGGCGAGCTCGCGGCGCAGCGCGAGCAGCTGGGCGAGGACCTCGTCGTTGGCGGGCCAGCCCTGGTTGGTGAACGCCAGGTGGACCGCGACGCGGGCGTCGCGGTCGTTGGCGAACTGGAGCATCGGGATCACGTCGGGGTAGTCCAGGGTCAGCTCGACGAGTCCGTCGTCGCCGACCGGATGGCCGTCGATCCAGTCCTGCGGGAGCCCGTCGAGCTGCTCGGGGCGGACCTTGACCGTGGTGTTGTCGTCGCGGATGTTGCGTTCGAAGGTCTGGCTGACCTCGGTGAGTCGCTCGTTGATGGTGCGGATGCGGTCGCGGACCTCGGGCTCGCGATCGACGCCCGCGCGCCGGAAGTCACGGAGCGAGAAGTTGCGGACCCGCTCGCCCTCGTCATCGAGTCCGGAGATCCGGGCCTCGGCGTCGTCGACCACCAGCAGGTCGTAGACCTCGCGGTCCAGGGACAGGTCGGTCTGGAGCCTGGAGGCCTCGACCTGGGCGTGCTCGGCCTGGTCGCGGATGGCCTCGTCCGGGTGGACCTGCTGGAACAGGCTGCTGGCCGCGAAGGCGTTGCCGAGCGCGAGGGTGATCTCGTTCCAGCGGTCGAGCAGCTCGGCGGCGCGTCGAGGGCGATCTCGTTTGAGGGCCGCCACGAGGTCGCGGGCTTGGTCCAGCTGGTCGGTGGTGCGGGTGGCCAGCCAGGCCGACCAGGCGTCGGTCCCGGCATCGGAGGCGGGCATGGTCATCGGCGCGAGATCGGTCACCCCCCGGACGCTACCGGCGAAACGTCGATAGCATCCCCTCGTTTCGGTTCCGCTCCGCGAGCGCTGACCCGCCGGAAGTCTTCGCCCAAAGACCGCTGACCCGCCGGAAGTGGACGCCCAAAAGCCGCTCATCTGTCCAACGTGCACCGCCGGACTCTCGTTTCGGAACGGTCAGTCAGCAGGTCGGAGCCCGGATCAACGTCGTAGATGTGGACAAGCGACGGGTCAGCGCTCCGAACCCGCAGGCTTCTGGCGGGTCAGCGCTCGGAACCCGCACACTTCTGGCGGGTCAGCGCTGGACCGCCCCCACGGCGGCGGCCGCGGCGGCCACGGCGGCCTCGCGGGCGGCGCTCGTCTCGGCCTCGGTCAGAGTGCGGTCGTGAGCCCGGAAGCGGAGGGCGAACGCGAGCGACTTCTTGCCCTCGCCCACCTGCGGGCCGGTGAAGACGTCGAAGAGCCGGATGCTCTCGAGCAGCTCGCCGGCGCCGGCCCTGAGCGCCTGCTCCACCTCCGAGGCGTGGACCGACGCGTCGACCACCAGGGCGACGTCCTCCTTGGCCACCGGATGGTGCGAGAGGATCGGAGCGGTCGGGATCTCGACCGTCCGCGCCATCAGGAAGTCGAGGTCGATCTCGAGTGCCGCGGTGCCGCGGTGCAGGCCGTACGTCCGACAGACCCGCGGATGGAGCTCGCCGGCGTGGCCGAACTCCTGGCCGTCAACCGAGACGACGGCGCAGCGGCTGGGGTGCCACGGCATCCGGGACGTCTGCCCGACCTCGACCTCGACACCCAGCTCACGGGCGAGCGTGCGCACGACGTCGATCGCGTCCGACCAGTCGGCCGTCCGCCCCTCACCCCACCAGCCCGCACGCTCGCGCTCGCCGGACAGGACCGCGGCGAGGAACAGCGGTTGCTCCGGGATGGCCTCGAAGAGCTTCTCCAGCTCGGCCTCGGTCGGCCGCCACTCCACGCCGTACACGGGAGCCGGGCCGCGGTTGGTGGGGAAGGCGACGGTGCCGGTCTCGAACAACGCGACCCCGGTCGCGCCACGGCCGAGGTTGCGCGCCGCTGCGTCGAGGACTCCCGGCAGCAGCGTGGTCGTGTAGAGCGGTAGCTCCTGGGACAGCGGGTTCGAGAGTCGTACGGCGCGCCGCAGCACGTCGTCCGCGGGCAGCCCGAGCGCGTCGAAGGTCTCGTCACCGACGAACGGGAAGCTGACCACCTCGACGCAGCCGAGCCCGGCAAGGGTGCGGCCGATCCGGCGACGCAGCCGTTGCTCCCGGGTCAGCCCACGCCCGACCGGCGGCACGGGGATGACCGACGGCACCTGGTCGTAGCCGACGATCCGCACGACCTCCTCGACCAGGTCGTAGGGGTCGGTGAGATCGGGCCGCCAGGGTGGCGGGGTGACGTCCAACGTCTCTTCGCCGCCGACCTCGGCGCCGATCGCGCGGAGGTTCGCGACCACGCGGTCCGCCTCGATGGGGAGCCCGGCCACCTCGGCCGGAAGCTCGGTGGGCAGCGAGATCGGCGCTCGCCGGGGCGGTGTCCCCACGACGGTCACCCCGAGCGAGACAGTCCCGCCGCCGTACGTCGTGAGCAGCTCGGCGACCCGGTCGGCAGCCACCTCGCAGATCGTCGGGTCGACCCCGCGCTCGTTGCGCTTGCCGGCCTCGGAGGTCAGCCGGTGCCGCTTACCGGTACGGAACATCGCCACCGGGTCCCAGTGGGCCGCCTCGATCACCACGGTCGAGGTGGCCGCGGACATCTCCGTCGTGGCACCACCCATCACGCCGCCGAGCCCGATTGCGCCCGAGTCGTCACAGACCACGAGGTCCTCGGTGGACAGCCGGCGCCCGACGCCGTCGAGCGTGGTCAGCCGCTCCCCCGCCGTCGCGCGTCGTACGACGAGCGCGCCCCGAAGCTTGTCGCCGTCGTACCCGTGGATGGGTCGGCCGGTCTCGAGCATCACGTAGTTGGTGACGTCGACCGCCAGCGACAGGGGCCGCATGCCGGCCAGCCGCACCCGGCGCCTGAGCCACTCCGGCGACTCGGCCGTCGGGTCGAAGCCGGTGACGGTGCGCGCCACGAACACCGGACAGCCGGCGGGGTCCTCGACCCGCACCGGGTAGCCGTCGTCGTTCGCGGTCGACACCTCTCGCAGGCACGGGTCGGTGTACGCCGTACCGAAGCCCATCGCCGCCTCCCGCGCGACGCCGCGCAGCGACAGCGCGTAGGCCCGGTCGGGGTTAATCTCGAACTCGATGACCTCCTCGTCGAGGCCGAGCACGGGCCGGGCGTCGTCGCCCGGCCGGCCCGCTCCGGGCTCCAGCACGATGATCCCGTCGTGGTCCTCGCCGATGCCGAGCTCGCGCGCGGAGCAGATCATGCCGGCGGAGACGTGGCCGTAGGTCTGGCGCGCCGAGATCTCGAAGTCACCCGGCAGCACGCCGCCCGGCAGGACGACCACGACCAGGTCGCCGGATGCGAAGTTGTGGGCCCCACAGACGATGCCCTGGGGCTCGCCGGTGCCGTTCGCGTCCGCCACGTCGACCGTGCACCAGTTGATCGTCTTGCCGTTCTTCTGCGGCTCCGCCTCCATGGTGAGCACGCGACCGATCACCAACGGCCCGCTGATGTCGGCGCCCGGCCGCTCGAGCGACTCGAGCTTGAGCCCGAGCGCGGTCAGCTTCCGGGCGAGATCCTCGGCGGACAGGTCGGCCGGGAGGTCGGCGTACTCGCGGATCCAGGAGACGGGCGCACGCATGGGCTGGTCCTTTGCGTCTGTGCTGCGGTCAGGTGCGGAGGTCGGAGGCTCTGTCGCTACGGCGAGCGGTCACCAGTCGGTGCCGAACGCCGAGGCGAATCGGACGTCGCCCTCGAAAAGGGCACGCAGATCCTCCGCGCCGCTGCGGAACATGAACGACCGGTCGATCCCCATGCCGAACGCGAAGCCCCGATAGCGCTCGGCGTCGATGCCGCAGGCGGCGAGCACCCGCGGGTTGACCACGCCGCACCCGCCCCACTCGATCCAGCCCTCGCCGCGGCAGGTGCGGCACTGCTCGACCGCACCCGGCAGACCACGGCAGACGAAGCAGACCAGGTCGACCTCGGCCGACGGCTCGGTGAAGGGGAAGTACGACGGGCGGAACCGCGTGGTGATGCCGTCGCCGAACATCTGCTCGCCGAAGTGGTCCAGGGTGCCCTTGAGGTTGGCCATCGTGATGCCTTCGTCGACGACCAGTCCCTCGACCTGGTGGAACATCGGCGAGTGCGTGGCGTCGTACGGGTCGGTGCGGAAGACCCGGCCCGGGCAGATCACGTAGATCGGCGGCGTGCGACTCAGCATGGTGCGGGCCTGCACGGGAGAGGTGTGGGTGCGCAGCACCAGGTGGTCCTCGGCAGGGTCCGTCCAGAACGTGTCCTGCATGGTGCGGGCGGGATGGTCCGGGCCGAGGTTCAGCGCGTCGAAGTTCAGCCACTCGGCCTCGAGAACGGGCCCTTCGGCGACCTCCCAGCCCATCGCCACGAACAGGTCGGCGATGTAGTCGCTCATCAGCGTGATCGGATGGCGCGACCCGCGCGGTCGCCGGTCGGTCGGCACCGTGACGTCGACGGTCTCCTCCACCAGCATCCGCTCCTCGGCCTCGGCCTCGAGCACGGCGGCACGCTCGGCGAGAGCCTGGTTGACGACGCCGCGGGCCTGTCCGACGCGCTGGCCGGCCTCCTTGCGGGCCTGGGGCGGCAGGGCTCCGATCTCGCGGTTGGCCAGGGCCAGCGGTGAACGGTCGCCCGCGTGGTCGAGTCGGGCCTGCTTGAGCGCGTCGAGGTCCTGGGCGGCGGCGATCGCGGCCAGCGCTTCGTCACGCATCGCGGCCACCTGCTCCGCCTGGAGCGGGGTGACCTCGACCGGGTCGTACTGGGAGTTCGGGCCCGACATGAGTGCCTTTCGCGCTGGACTGACGCACACCAGTCTAGGAACGATGACGGCTCCGCGGCGACGGGGTTTGACCCGCGGTACGACGCGCCGTCACGGCTCGGCGACGAACGCCGGCCAGGTGGTGGTGATCCGGGCCCCGCCCTCCGGGGCGTCGTCGATCGTGGTCGTGCCGCCGTGGGCCTTCACCAGTCCGTTCACCAGGTAGAGCCCGAGCCCGGAACCCCCGCGCTGCCCGGTGGTCCAGAACTTCGTGAACGCGCGTTGCCGGATCTCCCGCGGGATGCCGTTGCCGGAGTCGTCGACCTGCACCGAGACCTGCTCGCCCTCCTTGGCCGCCGTCACGGTCACCGGGTCGGAGCCGTGCCGGATGGCGTTCTCGATCAGGTTGGTGAGCACCTGTGTGAACTTGTCGGGGTCGGCCCACACCTCGGGCAGGTCGTCCGGCGCGCGGAACTCGATCCGGTGGGGAGCGCCGGCGCGGACGCTCTCGATCACCCGCGCCGTCATCACGCGTATGTCGCAGGGTCGCTGGTGCATGGCGAGCCGACCGGTGTCCAGCCGGGCCACGTCGAGCAGCTCGGTGATCAGGCGGCTCAGGCGGTCGGAGTCGGCGTGGACCGTGGTGAGCATCAGCTTCTTCTGCTCGTCGTTGAGCCGGTCCCACCGGTTCAGCAACGCCTGGACGAAGCCCTTCACACCGGTCAGCGGCGAGCGGAGCTCGTGGGCGACCGTGGCGACCAGGTCGGACCGGTCGCGGTCGAGGCGTGCGCGGGCCCGTCCGGAGCGCAGTGACACCGCGACGTCGGTGACCCGTCCGTGTCCGGGGGCCCGGTGGATGCGGGCGGTGACCAGCACCTCGTCGCCCGAGGGCAGGATCCACGACTGCTCGGGGACACCGGTGCGGGTGACCAGCCCCTCGTACGGGCGGGTGCAGGCGACCCAACCCGCCCCCTCCTGGTTGGTGACCGCGACGACCTCGGTGAGCGGCCCACCCTCGGCCGCCTCGCGGGTCGTGCCGAGCAGCGCGGCGGCCCGATCGTTGACGAGCCGGACGACGCCGTCCTCATCGGCGATCACGACCCCGTCGGGCAGGGCGTCGAGCGCGTGACGGGCGTCGACGACCGTGTGGGCCGAGACGTCGTCGACGGGGTCTCGGTCAGGGGGCACGCGCGGCAGCCTAGTGCTGTTCGACGGACTTCCGTGGAGCAGCACCGGCGGGGATCCGCGGCGACCGAGAGAGAAGAAATGCTGTGGGCGGCCCCTCCCCCCAGTGGGGCCGCACCGACAACATGGGTGGACAGCCCCTCCCCCGCGGGGCCCGTCCGATCGTCCGTGTCTCGGGAATCACGAACACGTAGTAAGATAGTTGCAGTATCCACGCTGCACAACTGATTTCGCAGATTTGCCTAACTTTTGCTTTGGAAAGAGTGCGTTCATGCTCGTGTCGGAGCTGGCGGAGCGCGCGGACGTGCCCCTCGCCACCGTCAAGTACTACCTCCGCGAAGGCCTGCTCGCGCCCGGAGAGACGACCGGACCGCGCAGGTCGGAGTACGACGCCTCCCACCTGCGTCGTCTGCGCATCCTGCGGGCGCTGCGAGAGGTGGGCGGGGCTCCCGTGTCGGCCCTCCAGGCGATCGTCGACGCGGTGGAAGACGACTCGCGACCCGAGCACGAGCTCGTGTGCGAGATCTCCGATGCGCTGAGCCCCCCGCTGCCGGTGGACGGCCCCGATGAGGTGGCCGGACGCCAGGTGAATGCGGCCATCGACGACGTGGGCTGGAGCGGCGTGCGGATGGACGCCGCCGCACGTCTGCGTCTGGCCGACCTGGTCCAGCTGGTCGGCGAGGGGCTGCTCACCGTCGATGCGGAGATCCTCGGGTACTACGCCCACCTCGCCGACCAGCTGTGCCGCGCCGAGATCGCCCTCATCGACAAGACGAAGGGCCGCCAGGACACGCTGGAGGACATGGTGGTCGGAGAGGCGGTCTTCGGGGACATCCTCACCCTGTTCCGCCGACTCGGACACGAGCACTACCACGAGCAGCGACGCCGTGAGGCTGTTGACTCAGCGGACCTCGTCAGCGCGTCCGAGAGCTCTCGTGGAGACAGATCGCGGCCGCTGTCGCCAGGTTGAGGCTCTCCGCCCGTCCGCGGATCGGGATCCGGACCCGGTGGTCGGCCAGGGCGGCGAGCTCGGCGGGAAGACCCCAGGCCTCGTTGCCGAACAGCCAGGCCGTCGGACCGGCCAGGACCTCGGCGGCATCGCCCAGGGCGAGCTCACCCTTGCCGTCCGCCGCCAGGACCACCAGGCCGGCCCCCTGGGCGGCCCGGAGGGCGCGCAACGGGTCGGGCTCGAGCGCGAGCGGCAGGTGGAAGAGGCTGCCCACGCTCGCCCGCACGGTCTTCGGGTTGTAGACGTCGACGGAGTGACCGGCCAGCACGACCGCATGCGCGCCGAGGGCGTCCGAGGTACGGATCAGGGTGCCGGCGTTGCCCGGATCGCGGACGTCCGCGGCGATCGCGACCAGCCCGGGCGACGTGCTGGGGATGGTGGCCACGGCCAGGGCATCGGCCAGCGGAACGTCGAGGAACGAGCACACCGCGACGATCCCGGCCGGGTTCACGCTGTCGCTGAGCGAGGTCAGCGCGCGGTCGTCGACGTACGACGTGCGCGGCGCGGCGGCGACCAGCGCGGGGTACCGCTCGCCGGCAGTGGGTGTCGCGAAGACCTCGACGACCACCTCCCGCTCGAGCGCGCCCTGGACCGCCTTGGGTCCGTCGGCGAGGAACAGCCGCTGTTCGGTGCGGACCGAGCGGCGGCTGAGCCTGCGCGCCTCCTTGACCCGGGTGTTCCCCGCGGTCAGCGGCGCGCTCACGGACGCGGCCTCAGGACGCCTTGGGCGCGTTGACGTCCTCGGGCAGCGCGGCCTTGGCGGTCTCGACAAGGGCGGCGAACGCGGGTGCGTCGTTGACGGCCAGGTCCGCCAGGATCTTGCGGTCGACCTCGACGCCGGCGAGGTTCAGGCCCTGGATGAACCGGTTGTAAGTCATCCCGTTGGCCCGGGCGGCGGCGTTGATCCGCTGGATCCAGAGCCTGCGGAAGTCGCCCTTGCGGGCCTTGCGGTCGCGGTAGCTGTAGACCAGCGAGTGGGTGACCTGCTCCTTGGCCTTGCGGTACAGGCGCGAGCGCTGGCCGCGGTAGCCGCTGGCGCGCTCGAGGGTGGTCCGGCGCTTCTTGTGGGCGTTCACTGCCCGC
>NZ_DASXQG010000082.1:0-66295 GCF_036493135.1 Nocardioides sp.
TACCCCTTGATGAAGGCCTCGTAGAGCGGGCGGCCGACCAGGCTGATCGCCTTCTCCTCGAGGTTCGCCGCGTGCTCGGTGTCGATCTCGCTGGCCTGCTTGGCGATCAGCTCGCGCGCCTCGTCAGGGGTGTGGCTGCGGCCGAAGAACTGGTTGATCAGCCCGAGGTTCATCGGCAGGGAGTAGACCTGCCCGTCGTACTGGCCGAAGACGCGGTGCTGGTAGTGGGTGAAGCCGGTGAAGCGGTTGACGTACTCCCAGACCCGCTCGTTGGAGGTGTGGAAGAGGTGCGCGCCGTACACGTGCACCTCGATGCCGGTCTCGGGGTCGGCCTCGCTGTAGGCGTTGCCGCCGAGATGGCGGCGCCGCTCCAGCACGAGGACGTTCAGGCCCAGCTCGTTGGCGCACCGTTCTGCGATGGTGAGGCCGAAGAAACCGGACCCGACGACGACGAGGTCGGGCTGGGACAAGGTCAGAACTCCTGATCGGTCGAGGCCCGCCAGTCTAGCGAGCGGAGGGGCCCGAACCTGGAATCGAGCGCATCCTCCGGGCGCCCCGGATGGCGCGGATCACGTTCCGCGCCTCCGCCCTCCCGCCGCGGATCGGGCTGAGCACGGTGACCGTCGCGGCGATCGCGTACGGCTTGGCCCGGACCAGCGGGTTGGCGCCGTAGCGGAAGTGCACCGCGAAGAGGTTGCGGTACATGTAGTACCCCTTCCAGCCGGCCAGGTCGTGCTGCTGGCTGAACTCGAGCTGGCGCACCAGCACCGCGTCGCGGATCGCCCAGATCCGGTAGCCGGCTCGGCGCGCGCGCAGGGCGAAGTCGACGTCGTCGTAGAAGATGAAGTACGACGCGTCCGGCAGGCCGATCGCCTCCACCACCTCACGACGGAACAGCGGCCCCTCGAAGGCGACGTTGTGCAGCTCGACCCGGGGTGGCATCACGAGGCGGTCGCCGAAGTCGGTCTCGACGGTGCGCCGCTTCGGCCGGATCGACCGTGCGTGCGTGAGGTCGAAGTCGGTCGCCGCCTTCTCGACCAGCCGGCCGTGGGTGTCCTCACGGACCGCCATCACGAACGCGTCGTCCTGCGCCATCAGGACCGCCAGGCAGTCGGGGGCCGGCACGACGTCGTCGTCCATCAGCCAGATCCGGTCGAAGCCCTGGTCGTAGGCCGACTCCACGCCCGCCCGGAACCCACCGGCGCCGCCGGTGTTCTCGTCGAGGTGGATGCGCTGGAGATGCAGGCCGTGGTGGGCGTCGAGCACCTCGCGCGTGTGGTCGGTGCTGGCGTTGTCGACGACGATCACCGCGTCGGGCTCGTGGGTCTGCGCGGCGAGCCCGTCGAGCGTCCGCCCGAGCAGGTCGGCGCGGTTGTAGGTGACGACGACGACCGCGACGCTCTCGGTCACGACAGGAACCTCTCGTGCCCGGTGAAGTCCCCGCGCAACGCGTCGCGCCAGGCCCCGATGCTGAGCCGGACCCGGGCCGGGTCGCGTCGGGTGAACGTGTAGAACCACAGGGTCTTCGCGACGAACGCCAGCGCGTGCATCGTGCCGCCGTACTCACGGAGGTTGACCAGGTTGTTGCGCGCCATGCAGTAGTGCTTGAGGTCGCTCGGGGTGTCGTTGTACGTCGTGCGCCCGAACGCCATCGGGGTCCCGAGCGCTCCGACCGACGGATGCTGGACGCGGGCGTCGACGACGGTGGCGATGCGGGCGCCGGCGCGCTCGGCCCGCAGGCGGTACTCGTGGTCGTCGCCCCAGATGAAGAACTCCGCCCGCGGTAGGCCGATCCGCTCCACCAGCTCGCGGGTCACCAGCACGCCGTTGAAGGGGATGACGATGCCGCGGATCAGTCCGTCGTCGGCCGCGCGTCGTACGTCTGTCATCGCGTGTACGACGCGCGCGCCCCCCGGGAGCCGGATCGGGAACACCAGGCGCTCCGGGTCGGCCCGGTCGACGACCACCGGTCCCCAGAAGTCGAGCCCCTCGGCGTGCTGGAGCAGCATCTCGAGGCAGCCCGGCTCCGGCGTGCCGTCGTCGTCCATCAGCCAGACCAGGTCGGCGCCGCGCTCCACGGCCCAGGCCAGGCCGTCGTGGAAGCCGCCCGCGCCACCGGTGTTGGTGGCCAGGGTGCGACCGTGCACGCGACCCCGATCGAGGGCCGCCAGCCACTCCCCCGTGCCGTCCGTCGACGCGTTGTCGACGACCAGCACCTCGTCCAGACCCGGCACGTCGACCAGCGTCTTGACCAGTCGTTGCAGCATCTCCAGGCGGTTGTAGGTGACCACGACGGCGGCGATGCGGCGGTCGTCGGAGGGCATCCGGGAACTCTAGTGAACCTCCACCGACGAGGGTGAAGCGGTCACGTCACTCTCGTCGTGGTCGTTGCCGGATCCATTGTGTTTCTATTCCGGGTTTGGGTGGTGGCCGGAATTCGGGTTGGTGGTCGTCGGGGTTGAGTCGGACATCCCAGGGTGTGTTGTGGATAACCCGGTGGTGGTGGCCGCATAACAGGACGAGATTCGACAGTTTCGTTTCGCCGCCGAATATCCAGTGCCGGATGTGGTGAGCGTGACACATCACCGGTGGCCGATCGCAGCCCGGGAACGCGCAATGCCGGTCGCGCAGCACCAGGGCAACCCAGATCGCGGCGGTGACCAGCCGCTTGGCTCGGCCGACGTCCAACGGCTCGCCGTGGGCGCCGAGGACCGCGGGAATGACCTCCGCGTCGCAGGCCAGCCGGCGGATGGTGGCGATCGAGAGCCCGGTCTCGGTGGTGGTGGTGGTGGCCGCGGTCTCGGCGAGCCCGGACCTCAGCGCGTCCAGGGTCACGGTAACCATCAGTCGGGTGGGGGCGCCGTGGGACTCCGGCGGCAGGTCGGCGTCCAGACCGTGCTGGGCGACCTGCACCAGGGCGTCCCACAGGCGGGCGCCATGGTCGCGGGGGTCGTGCACCAGATCACCGTGCTCGTCGTCGACGGCCGGGGCCGGCGCGGTCAGCGGCAGCAGGGCGGCCTTCAACAACGCGCCGTCCTCGGCGGACCCACGACCCTTGAGACGGACCCCGCCGGCACCGTCGGCGGTGATGGACAGGTAGCGGACGTGGTGGGCGGCGCGTTCCTCCCGGGCCAGTTGCCGCTCCAGCCGCCGGTCCTCGGCGTCGGGGTCGACCACGTGGACCAGGTGCCGCCCGGTCCGGGCCAGGTCGGTGGCATCCAGGCTCCCCGCCTGCTCCACCAACACCTGCTGACCGCGGGCACGGACCGCCGCACCCGACGGCAGCGCTTCGATCGACTTCACGATCACGTCGGCCTGCTCGGGGGACACGGTCCCGGCGGCCAGCGCCTCCCGGGTGTCGGCTAATGCCCCGGTCAGGGCGTGCGCGCGGGCCACCACCCGGCGGCCTTCGCCCTTGCGGAGGCCCCCGGTGTGAGTCAGCCAGTCCCCGGTCGAGCCATAGGCCAGCTGCTGCTTGGCCAGGTCCCGCGCGTCTGCCTCGGCCACCGCCCCGGCCTGGACCGCGGCGGTCACCGCCCGCAGCTGCTCGGTCAGCTCCACGGTCGCGATCAGGTCCTGGTCGCACTGGGCGGCGAAGAACGCTCCGGCGGCCTCCCGCGCCGACGCCACCGCCTCGGCCAATAACGCGGCCGGGCTGGCGCCAGCGCCGGGGTGCTGGGGGCGGAGGTCCGAGATCGACATGGGAATAGCCAATCACTGACCACCGACACTCGACCCGGTTATCCACAGCAATATTGCCTGTTTTGAAGAAAAACTTTGAAGACATTTTGGGAGATCTCCCAGCACCTACTATTCCTGTGGTTTCGAGACGGTCGCAGAGCGACCTCCTCAACCACCGGGCCGGGCGACCTGTCATTCGGTGGTTGAGGAAGGCGCCCTGGCGCCTGTCTCGAAACCACCCCGGACCCGAAGCGCCGACACGGAGGACGGGTCCCTGACCTCAGCGACCGCCGGGGATCAGATGTCGATGGTCAGCCGCACGGTGATCTGGTCGCCCAGCGCGAGCCGCTCGGGCTTGCGGACCGCGTCCTTGATCGGTACGACGTACCCGCCGTCCTTGGGCCACAGCGACGTCGTGAAGTCGGTGTCGCCGATCCGGCCGCGGACCGGGATCATCCCCCAGCCGTAGGTGACGAATGCCGCGGTCTCACGGATCTGGTCGGCCTCGTCCTCCGGTACGGCGACGAAGTGGTACGGCGCGGGCCCGCGCCACTCGAAGACCGGCCCGGTGAACTCGACGTCCATGCGGGTAGTTCAGCAGACGGCGCCGAGGTTGCTCGACTCGTTGGCGGCGTACCCGGCCTTCAGCGAGCCGATCGAGCCTCCGGTGACTGTCGACGCCTTCTTCCGGTGGTGGTGCGCGGACGCCGCCGGCGGGTGCTCCGACGCCACGATCGCGGCCTTCACCTTGCGCTTGATCAGCCCGATGTCGGGGTCGGCGGTGTTCACGAGGGGCGGCACGAGCGACAGCGTCGCGACCGGCGCGCTCCTGGCCTTCAGCGCCAGCCCCATGAACGTGTCGACCTCGCTGGCCGGGATGTCGGTGGAGACCATCTGCGAGGACGCCTTGGCGATCTTCTCGAAGTTGGTGAGCACGGTCTCCGGGCTGATCTGGTGCAGCATCGCGTTCATCACGCACTTCTGGCGGGCCATCCGCGAGTAGTCGTCGGAGCTGTCGCGCGACCGCGCGAACCACAGGGTGTCGAAGCCGTTGAGCTTGCGGACGCCGGGCTTGATGTAGCCGGTGACGTCGGCACCGAGTCCGCCGACCGGGATCGGCTGCCGGACGTCGAGGGTCACGCCGCCGACGGCGTCGACGAGCCCCCGGAAGCCGGCCAGGTTCACGAACGCCCAGTAGTTGACCTTCAGCCCGGTGATGCCCTCGATCGCCGAGATCGTGGCGTCCATGCCGGGGTCCTTCACGCCCTTGAACAGGTTCTGGTGGTCGCCGACCCAGGTGTTCACTCCGTTCAGCTCGCAGTCGGGGTAGCCACAGTCGAAGCCGTGGGGCCACGCCTTGTGCATCACCGAGCCCTTGGCGAACGGGAAGTTGGTCAGGTTGCGGGGCAGGCCGATCAGCACCGTCCTCCCCGTCGTCGCGTCGATGCTCGCCACCGTCATGGAGTCGGTGCGCAGGCCCCAGCGACCGGCGCCGGAGTCACCGCCGACGAGCAGGACGTTGTAGCGACCGTCGTTCGCGCCGTGCACGGTGTCGCCGGAGAACATGGTCAGGATGAAGTCGCGCTGGACCCCGACCAGGTGCGCGCCGAACAGCAGCGTGCCGGCGACGGAGAAGCACAGGATCCCGTTCAGCCCGACCACGGCCCGCCGGTGCCCGAGCGAGAGCGACAGCGGCTGCCCGATCCGCCACGCGTCGAGGAACAGGAAGGCCCAGCCGATCGCGACCAGCATCAGGCCGAGCCGTACGACGCCGAGCGCGGTCGTGTCGGACACGAACCAGAACACGTACTGGTGGTGGTACGCCGCCATCAGCACGCCGACGAGACCCGCCACGAGCAGCGCGGCCCAGAGTCGGGTGGCGAGGCGGCCGATCCGGCGGTCGCCGGCCACGAGCTGGGCCGAGCCCGGGACGACCAGGGTCATCACCATCAGCATCAGGGCGCGCCGGTACCGCACGCGTGCGGCCCGATCCACGGCGGTGGCGCGAGCGGTGAGGGGCGGCCCCATGGGCAGGACTCTCTGTGCTGGGGAAGTAGCCCCGTCAGTATCACCAGTCACACCGGCCACACGGCGGACCGACGCGCCGAATCGGGCCCATTGGCCGCCGGCCGGTACCCTCGCCGGCATGTCCGACGACTGGCTGTTCGGCGGCCGTTCGCCGGGCGGTCGGCAGGACGGGGACCCCGGGGAGGATCCCGATGCCACCCGCCCCGTGCCCAGGGAACCCAGGGAACCCAGGGAACCGAGGGAGCCCGGGCCCGACGAGACCCGCGTGATGCCCACGATCTCGCGAGAGCAAGCTGCCGCACGGTCACCCCGCGAGACCCCCGCACCTCCCCCGCCGGGTTCGTCGGGCCGCACCGTGGGCGGCGGTCTCGACGGCGTACGACGCAGCCTCGGGCGGGTGCCGAAGCCGCGGTTCAAGCTCCGCTACCTGTGGATCCTGCTCGCCCTCTGGCTGGTCTACCTGATCGCGGTCCCGTTCTTGGCGTGGTCGAAGGTCGACAAGATCAACGCCTTCCCCGCGGGCAACCGCCCGCCCGACCAGGACGGCACCAACTACCTGCTCGTCGGCAGCGACTCACGCGCGGGTCTTTCCGCCGAGCAGCGCAAGCAGCTCCACACCGGCAATGCCGCCGGCCAGCGCACCGACACCATCGTGCTCGTCCACGACGGGAGCGGCCCCACGCTCACGATGTCGATCCCGCGCGACTCGTTGGTGCCGATCCCGGGTCACGGCACGACGAAGATCAACGCGGCCTTCGCGTTCGGCGGCCCGAAGCTGTTGATCCGGACGATCGAGCAGAACACCGGCATCCACATCGACCACTACGTCGAGATCGGGCTCGGTGGCTTCGTGAACATCGTCGACTCCGTCGGCGGGGTCACGATCTGCCCGAACCACACCATGAACGACAAGCTGGCCAACCTCCATGTGAAGAAGGGCTGCCAGCACGCCGACGGCACGGTCGCACTCGCCTACGCCCGGTCCCGACACGCTGACCCGCAGCTCGGCGACATCGCCCGTGGCGGCCAGCAGCGCGAGGTGATGGCCGCGGTCGGGCACAAGGCGCTGTCACCGTGGACGGTGCTCAACCCGTTCCGCTACTGGAACCTCTGGACGTCGACGACCGAGAACCTGATCGTCGACGACGACATGAGCGTCCTGGCCATGGGCCGCTTCGGCTGGGCGATGACGCACAGCGACCTCACCTGCCCGGTCCCGATCAGCAACCTGGCAGTGACCTGGGACCCGACGCGGTCCAAGCAGATGTTCAAGCTGATCCGCGAGGACCAGACCTCGGACATCGGCAAGAACCTCTGCACCAAGTCGGGCCTGCCACCCCAGCAATGAGGCCTCGGGCCACGGCCACCTCGCGCCGGTGTCGCTCTAGGGTGACGTCGTGGACGTCATCGAGTTCAACCAGCTCAGCGCCGAGGACGCGGCGGCGCGAGTGACGGGCTGCCTCGGCGTGCCCCGCTGGGTGGAGGAGGTCGTGGCCGGCCGGCCCTACCAGGACCGGAAGACGCTCCTCGACCGCGGCGGCGCGTCGGCCGACCAGCTCAGCGACGACGAGCTCGCGTCGGCGATCTCCCGGCACCCTCGGATCGGCGAGCAGTCCGACGCCGACAACGCCGAGGCCGCGCACTCGCGCACCGAGCAGGCCGGCGTGGACCCGACCGACGAGGCACGGCTCCGCGCGGGGAACGCGGCGTACGAGGAGCGGTTCGGCCGCGTGTTCCTGATCAGGGCCGCCGGTCGCAGCAGTGCCGAGATCCTGACCGAGCTGCAACGACGGCTGGGCAACGACGACGTCACCGAGCGTGCGGAGACCGTCCGTGCGCTCCGCGACATCGCGGTGCTGCGACTCCAGCAGGTGGTCGAATGAGCCACCTGAGCACGCACGTGCTGGACACGGCGACCGGGCGGCCGGCGAGCGGCGTCACGGTCACGCTCGAGGGCCGGGGCGGCGTACTCGCACGGGGATCGACGGACGCCGACGGACGGATCACCGACCTGGGACCCGACCGACTCGACCCGGCGACGTACCGGCTGCGCTTCGACACGGGGCAATACGCCGCGGAGACGGGCACTGACGGCTTCTTCCCGGAGGTCGTGGTGGCGTTCGTCGTGCGCGACACCGACCACCTGCACGTCCCCCTGCTGCTCAGTCCCTTCGGCTACTCGACGTACCGGGGTAGCTGAGATGGGGATCGTGCTGGGCGCCAACCACTACGGCAAGGCGGAGACGCGGCTGTTCCGGATCGTCCGCGACGACCGGCGGCACGTGGTCCGCGACCTCAACGTCTCGACCGCGCTGACCGGCGACTTCACCGCGGCCCACCTGGTGGGCGACCAGGCCCACGTGCTGCCGACCGACTCGCAGAAGAACACGGTGTTCGCGTTCGCGCGGTCGGTCGGGATCGCGCAGATCGAGGACTTCGCCCTGGCCCTGGCCCGCCACTTCGTCGACGACGTGGCGCCGGTGACCTCGGCCGAGGTCCGCATCGAGGAGTTCGGCTGGGAACGGATCTCCGACCACGACCACGCCTTCCGCAAGGCGGGCGCCGAGGTGCGCACCACGTGCGTGACGGCCGACTCAAGGGATGCGCAGATCGTCAGCGGCGCGCGAGACCTCGTGCTGCTGAAGTCGACCGGGTCGGAGTTCGCCGACTTCCTGGTCGACGACTACACCACGCTGCCGCCGACCCATGACCGCGTGCTCGCCACGTCGCTCACCGCGACCTGGTCCTACTCGGCGACCGCGGTCGAGCGCGGGGTCGACTGGGCGGCGGCGTACGACGCGGTGCGCGGCGCCCTGCTCGACCGCTTCGCGAACGTGCACTCCCTGGCGCTCCAGCAGTCCTTGTGGGAGATGGGGAAGGCGGCGCTCGAGGCGCAGCCCGACCTGACGTCCATCGAGCTGGTCGCACCGAACATCCACCACGTCGCGGTCGACCTGAGCCCCTTCGGGCTCGACAACCCCGGCGAGGTGTTCCACGTGACCGACCGGCCGTACGGGCTGATCGAGGTGACCGTGCAGCGGGACGGTGACGACTGATGGAGTTCCTCTCGCCGTCGTCGCTGGGCGAAGCCCTGGCCGCACGAGCCGAGCATCCCGACGCCGTCCCGATCATGGGCGGGACCGACGTGATGGTCGAGCTCAACTTCGACCGGCGCCGCCCGCCCGTGCTGCTCGACCTCACCCGGGTCCCCGAGCTCTCGACCTGGGAGCGCTCGAACGGCGAGATCCGGTTGGGCGCCGGCGTGTCCTACACACGAGTGATCCAGGAGCTCGGCACGGAGCTGCCCGGACTGGCGATGGCCTCACGGACCGTCGGGTCGCCGCAGATCCGCAACCGCGGCACCGTCGGCGGCAATCTCGGCGCCGCATCTCCGGCCGGCGACGCACACCCCGCACTGCTCGCGGCGTTCGCGGACGTCGAGCTGTCGTCCGCCGAGGGCGTGCGCCGAGTGCCGGCGCACGAGTTCTATGCCGGCGTGAAGAAGCACATCGGTCGCCCGGACGAGCTGGTCACGGCGGTCTGGGTACGGCGCGCGTCGGGCCCCCAGCAGTTCAGCAAGATCGGCACTCGCAACGCGATGGTGATCGCGGTTGCCGCGTTCGGGTTCGCCCTCCACCCCGAGCACCGGACGGTCGGCACGGGCATCGGATCGGCCGGACCGACACCCAGGCGCGCCCCCGAGGCCGAGGCGTTCCTGGCAGCAGAGCTGCCCTGGGAGTCCCGCGGCGCGGTCCCTGCGTCGGTGTCCGCGGAGTTCGGCAGACTGGTCGGCACGGCCGCCTCCCCCATCGACGACGTCCGCGGCACCGCGGCGTACCGGCTGTACGCGCTCTCCGTGATGGCGCAGCGATGTCTGGGCTGGGCGTGGACGGCACACCGGGAGGAAGCGAGCTGATGCGGGTCACGATCACGGTCAACGGCCAGCGGCACGAGGCCGACGACGTCTGGGAGGGCGAGAGTCTGCTCTACGTCCTGCGCGAGCGGATGGGCCTCTCCGGGTCGAAGAACGCCTGCGAGCAGGGCGAGTGCGGTTCGTGCACCGTCTACCTCGACGGCGTCACCTGCTGCGCGTGCCTGGTCGCCGCCGGCCAGGCCGACGGTCGCCGCGTGGAGACGGTCGAGGGCCTGGGGTCGGACGACGCACTGCACCCGGTGCAGCAGGCGTTCGTCGACGCCGGCGCCGTGCAGTGCGGCTTCTGTACGCCGGGCCTGCTGGTCGCGACCCATGATCTCCTCTCCCGCGACCCCGACCCGGACGACTCAGAGATCCGAGAGGCCCTGGCCGGCAACCTGTGCCGCTGCACGGGCTACGAGAAGATCATCGAAGCGGTGCACCGCGCCGCGGATCAGCTGCGATGACGATCGTCCTCGACGGCTGCGCGGTGGTCACCATGGACGGCGACCGCTCCGAGCACGCGGTCGGGCACGTCGTGGTCGAAGATGCCCGGATCGTGGCGGTCGCCTCCGGGCGGGCGCCCCGTGGCCTCGACGACGCGACGTACGTCGACGGGTCGGGTTGCCTGGCGACGCCCGGCCTGGTCAACACGCACCACCACCTGTACCAGTGGCTGACCCGCGGCGTGGCCGTCGACCACACGCTCTTCGAGTGGCTGACCACGCTCTACCCGGTGTGGGGGTGCCTCGACGAGGACGCCGTACGCATCGGAGCGACCGGGGCCCTCGTGCAGCTGGCGCGGACGGGCTGTACGACGACGACCGACCACCACTACGTCTTCCCCACGGACGGCGGCGACCTGCTCGGCGCCGAGATCGAGGCGGCTCGGGAGGTCGGGCTGCGCTTCCTCCCCACCCGAGGGTCGATGGACCTCGGAGCCAGCCAAGGTGGTCTGCCGCCCGACCACGTCGTGGAGCACCTCGACCAGATCCTGACCGCGACCGCCGACGCGATCGACCGACACCACGACGCCTCCCCCGACTCGATGCTGCGGGTCGGCGTCGCCCCGTGCTCGCCGTTCTCGGTGACCGCAGACCTGCTCGAGCAGACCGCCCTGCTCGCGCGCGACAAGGGAGTGCGGCTCCATACGCACCTCGCCGAGACCGTCGACGAGGACGACTTCTGCCGCGAGAAGTTCGGCTGCGGCCCCGTCGAGTACGTCGAGTCCCTCGGCTGGCTCGGTCCCGACGTCTGGCTCGCCCACGGAGTCCACCTCGGCGACTCCGACATCGCCACGATGGCCTCGTCGCAGACCTGCGTCGCCCACTGTCCCTCATCCAATGCCCGGCTGGGCGCCGGCATCTGCCGCACCCGCGACCTGCATGCGGCCGGGGTGCCGGTGGGGCTCGGGGTCGACGGTGCCGCCTCCAACGAGGCAGCCTCGCTGGTCGAGGAGCTCCGGCACTCGGTGCTGTTCGCCCGTGCGGTCGGTGGACCGAGAGCGCTGACCGTGCGAGACGGCCTCGAGCTGGCCACGCTGGGAGGTGCCCGGGTGCTCGGGTGGGACGACCAGATCGGGTCGCTCGAGCCCGGCAAGCTCGCCGACATCGCGCTGTGGCGGATCGACACCGCACCCCATGCCGGCATCCCCGACCCGGTCGCGGCCCTGGTCCTGGGCACACCACCACCGCTCGAGCTGCTCCTCGTGCAGGGTCGAGCGGTGGTGCGGAACGACGCGATGGTCGACCTCGACGAGGATCGCCTGGCGATCGACGTCGGCGCCGCGTCAGAAGCGCTGGCAGGGAAGGCGGTAGGCGGATGACGAGCAGGGCCGACACGAGGACGGACACCCGAGCCGGGACCACGACGCCGGGTGGGATCGGAGACTCCCCCCAGAGGCCGGACGGGATCCGCAAGGTGATGGGCGAGTTCGCCTATGGCAGCGACCTCTGGATGGACGGCATGCTGTGGGGCGTCACGTTGCGCAGCCCGCACCCCTACGCGCGGATCACGAGGGTCGACATCACCGAGGCGCTCGCGACCGCCGGGGTGTTCGCGGTCCTCACCCATGACGACGTACCAGGCGAGAAGTACTTCGGTCTCGAGCATCAGGACCAGCCGGTCCTGGCGATCGACGTCGTCCGCTACCAGGGCGAGCCGATCGCCCTGGTAGCCGCGGACCACCCCGAGACGGCACGCCGGGCGATGCAGAAGATCGCGGTCGAGTACGACGTGCTCGAGCCGGTCGTCGATGCCGAGAAGGCGCTGCTGCCCGACAGCCCGAGGCTCCACCCCGACGGCAACCTCGTGCGGCACGTCAAGATCCGCACCGGCGACGCCGACCCGGTCGCCGACGTCGTCGTCGCCGGCGACTACGAGGTCGGCATGCAGGACCAGGCGTTCCTCGGACCGGAGTCCGGGCTCGCCGTTCCGGACGGCACCGGCGGTGTCGACCTCTTCGTCGCCACCCAGTGGCTGCACGTCGACCAACGCCAGGTCTGCGCGGCGCTCGGGCTCCCGCCGGACCGGGTCCGGCTCCAGCTCGCGGGCGTCGGCGGCGCGTTCGGCGGGCGTGAGGACCTGTCCATGCACGTGCACGGCTGCCTGCTCGCGCTGCACACCGGCAAGCCGGTCAAGATGGTCTACAACCGCGAGGAGTCGTTCTTCGGGCACGTGCACCGGCATCCGGCGAAGCTGCACTACGAGTACGGCGCCGACCGCGACGGCACGTTGGTGTACGCGCGCGCCACCGTCCACCTCGACGGCGGTGCCTACGCGTCCAGCACCCCGGCGGTGGTCGGCAACGCGGGCACGATGGGCTTCGGCCCCTACCAGATCCCTCATCTGCACATGGACTGCTACGGCGCCTACACGAACAACCCGCCGTGCGGAGCGATGCGCGGCTTCGGCTCGGTGCAGACCGCGTTCGCGGTCGAGGCGTTGATGGACAAGCTCGCCGACGCGGTCGGCCTCGACCCGGTCGAGATCCGGGTACGCAACGGCTACCACGAGGGCTCCCACGCCCCGACCGGGCAGGTCATCGACAGCGCCGCGCCGGTGGCCGAGCTGGTCCAGCGGCTGCAGGCGATGCCACTCCCCGGCATCACGAGGGGCACCGATCTCAGGGAGATGCCGGGCGGGGTGTCCAACACGACCCACGGCGAGGGCGTACGTCGCGGCGTGGGCTACGCGGTCGCCTACAAGAACGTCGCGTTCTCCGAGGGCTTCGACGACTACTCCACGGCGAGGGTCCGCCTCTCGATCGTCGAGGGCCGCCCGGTGGTCACCGTCCACACCGCCGCGGCCGAGGTCGGCCAGGGACTCGTCACCATCGAGCAGCAGATCTGCCGCACCGAGCTCGGGGTCGAGCAGGTGGTGGTCGCGCCCCAGGACACCCAGGTCGGCTCCGCGGGGTCCAGCTCGGCCTCCCGCCAGACGTACGTCACCGGCGGCGCGGTCAAGGCCGCCTGTGAGAGCGTGCGCGCCCTCGTCCTCGCCAGGGCCGCGCAGCACGGTCTGGACGCCGAGGACCTCCGGCTCGAGGGCGAGCAAGTCGTCAGCCGGGTGCTGGGCATCTCGGTCCCGCTCGCGGACCTGCTCGGCGACGACGACGTCGAGGACACCGTCGAGTGGCGACACCGGCCGACGTCCCCGATCGACCCGGACACCGGGCAGGGGGACGCCCACGTCCAGTACGCGTTCGCCGCCCATCGGGCCGTGGTCGACGTCGACGTCGAGCTCGGGCTGGTCAAGGTGGTCGAGCTCGCCTGCACCCAGGACGTCGGCAGGGCGATGAACCCCCAGGCAGTGGTCGGCCAGATCCAGGGCGGGAGCACTCAGGGCATGGGGCTCGCGCTGATGGAGGAGATCCAGATCGTCGACGGCAAGATCACCAACCCGTCGTTCACCGACTACCTGATCCCCACGATCCTCGACACCCCGCCGATGCCGATCGAGGTCCTCGAGTACGCCGACCCCCACGCGCCGTACGGGCTGCGTGGCGTGGGCGAGGCGCCCACCATCTCGTCCGGGCCTGCGGTCGCAGCGGCGATCCGGGCGGCGACCGGTCTCGACCTCCGCCGTGTGCCGATCCGACCGGAGGATGTGACGGGAACCCGATGACCACCTCTACTCAGAGCAACCGCCTGTTGAGTGACGACGCGATCGCCTTCGTCACCGACCTGCAGCGTCGCTTCGGACCCCGTCGCGACGAGCTGTTGGCCGCCCGCCGGAGGACCGGTCCGCCGCGCGACTTCCTGCCCGGGACGGCGGACGTCCGCGCCGCCGACTGGCAGGTCGCCCCTGCTCCCCCGGCGCTGCAGGACCGTCGCGTCGAGATCACCGGGCCGACCCGGCCGAAGATGGCCGTCAACGCCCTCAACTCCGGCGCGAAGGTGTGGCTGGCCGACCTCGAGGACGCCAACACCCCCCACTGGGACAACGTGCTCGAGGGCCAGCAGGTGTTGTACGACGTCGCCCGGCGCCGCCTCGAGTTCACCTCACCGGAGGGCAAGCACTACTCCTTGGACGACGGGCCGCTCGCCACGGTCGTCGTACGCCCCCGTGGCTGGCACCTCGACGAGAAGCACCTGCCGGTCGATGGCCGGCCGATGGCGGGTGCCCTGCTCGACTTCGGCCTGCACTTCTTCCACAACGCGGCGGAGCTCGTGTCGCGCGAGGAGGGCCCCTACTACTACCTGCCCAAGCTCGAGAGCCACCACGAGGCGCGGCTCTGGAACGACGTCTTCGGCCACGCCCAGGCCGCGCTCGGGATCCCGCACGGCACCATCCGGGCCACCGTCCTGATCGAGACGATCAACGCCGCCTTCGAGATGGACGAGATCCTCTACGAGATGCGCGAGCACGCATCGGGTCTCAACGCGGGGCGCTGGGACTACCTGTTCAGCCTGATCAAGAACTTCCGCGAGTCCGGCCCCGAGTTCGTGCTGCCCGACCGGTCGGCGGTGTCCATGACGACGCCGTTCATGGCGGCGTACAGCGACCTGCTCGTGGCGACGTGCCACCGACGCGGCGCGTTCGCGATGGGCGGGATGGCGGCGTTCATCCCGACCAAGGACCCCGTCACCAACGAGTCCGCTCTCGCCCAGGTCCGCGCCGACAAGTCGCGCGAGGCGGCGGCCGGGTACGACGGCTCCTGGGTTGCCCATCCCGGGCTCGTGGCGATCTGTCGCGAGGAGTTCGACGCCGTGCTCGGCGAACGGCCCAACCAGCTGGACCGCCAGTTCCCTGACACCGTCGTCAGCGCCGACGACCTCCTCGACCTGGCCTCCGCCGACGGCGACGTCACCGAGGCCGGCGTCCGCGCCAACGTCTCGGTCTCTCTTCGGTATCTGGCCTCCTGGCTCGGCGGCGACGGCGCGGCGGCCATCGACAACCTGATGGAGGACGCCGCCACCGTCGAGATCTCCCGGAGCCAGCTGTGGCAGTGGATCCGGCACGGCACCGAGACCGACAGGGGGCGGGTGATCGACCGGGCGTACGTCGAGGGCGTTCTCGCCGCCGAGGCCGCGTCGATCTCGGAGGGACTCGACGACACGACGCGCGCCAGGCTCCGGCAGGCACGCGACCTGTTCGCGCGCGTGGTGCTGGCCGAGGAGTACCTCGACTTCCTGACGACCCCGGCCTACGCGGACTATGTCGAGTGAAGGCAGAGTGAGGGCCGAGTGACCGACCCCCGGTTGACCCCGGCGGACCTCGCCGCGGTCGAGGCGATCATGACGCCGGCGGACCTCGCCCTGGCCGCCGCCTATCCCGGCGACTCGGGTGCCCGGCAGCCGGTGCACACCGTCTACGTCCCGGCGGACCGGGTCCGGCCGGGACTGACCGCTGAGTACGGCGCAGCCGCGCGGGCGGCTCTGGACGAGCACGCGCCCGACGCCGAGGCGCTGGCCCGAGTCGTCGGCGCCGATCCCGGGTCGGTCGGCGACGTCTGGACGAGTCTGCTCAGCAAGCTCGACGACGAGCCGGTCGAGGATCTCCGCATCGACCTCGAGGACGGCTACCGCGGTCACTCGGACAGCGAGGAGGACGCCGACGCCCTGGCGGCGGTGCGTGCCGTCGCCGGCGCGCCACCGCCGTTCTGGGGAGTGCGCTTCAAGAGCTTCGAGTCCACCACGCGGGCCCGCGGTCTGCGCACGCTCGACCTCGTGCTCGGCGCCGCGCTGGAGTCCGGCCCGCTGCCCGACGGCTTCCGGCTGACCTTGCCCAAGGTGACCTCGGTCGAGCAGGTGGCGGCGATGGCTGAGGCCTGCGGCCGGCTGGAGACGGCGTACGGACTGGCGACGGGGCGACTGCGCTTCGAGGTCCAGGTCGAGACGCCACAGGTGATCCTCGGTGCGGACGGGACGGCAACGGTCGCGCGGCTGGTGCACGCGGCGCAGGGACGCTGCGACGGGCTGCACTTCGGGACCTACGACTACACGGCCGCCCTCGGCATCGCGGCCGCCCAGCAGTCCATGGACCACCCCGTCGCCGACCACGCGAAGAACGTGATGCTGCTGGCCGCCTCCGGGACGGGGGTGCCGGTCTCGGACGGCTCGACCAACGTGCTGCCGGCGGGGGGCCGGGAGCAGGTGCGGGCCGGCTGGGCCCTGCACTTCCGGCTGGTGCTCCGGTCACTGGAGCGTGGGCTCTACCAGGGGTGGGACCTGCATCCGGCGCAGCTGCCCACCCGCTACCTGGCCACCTTCTTGTTCTTCAGGTCAGGTCTCGACACGGCCGCGACGCGGCTTCGCGCGTACCTCGCCGAGGAGTCGACGACCGTCCTCGACGAGCCCGCGACGGCGAAGGCGCTGGCGGGCTTCCTCCGCCGCGCGGTCCGGTGCGGCGCCGTGACACCCGCCGAGGTCACCGACCTCACCGGCGCACCGGTGGCGGCGCTCGACGACCTCGCCCTGCGCCGGGTGTGAGGGTGGCGACCATGGATGTCACCGTGGACCTGGCCGTCATCGGCACCGCGCTCGTCGACGGGCAGCTCCGGCCGGCCGTGGTCGCGGTGGCGGACGGGCGCGTGGTCGCGATCGAGGCACCCGGCGCCCCGGTCGACGCCGCGGAGGTGGTCACGCTGGGCGACGACGAGGTGCTCCTCCCGGGCCTCGTGGACAGCCACGTCCACGTCAACGAGCCGGGCCGCACCGAGTGGGAGGGCTTCGCCTCCGCGACGCGAGCGGCCGCGGCAGGTGGTGTCACCGCGATCATCGACATGCCGTTGAACTCGATCCCCCCGACCGTCGACGTGGCCGCGCTGGCCACGAAGCGTGCCGTCGCGGAGGGAGAGTGTTACGTCGACGTCGGCTTCTGGGGCGGAGCCGTGCCGAGCAGCCTCGGCAGCCTCGACACCCTGGCCGCCTCGGGAGTGTTCGGCTTCAAGTGCTTCCTGGTCGACAGCGGCGTACCGGAGTTCCCGCCGCTGGACGACGTCCAGCTCGAGCGGGCCGTGGCCGAGGTGGCCGACCTTGACGCGTTGTTGATCGTGCATGCCGAGGATCCCGGTGTGCTCGCCGCGGCGCCCGGCTGCTCCGGGTCGTCGTACGCCGGCTTCGTCGACTCGCGGCCCCACCAGGCCGAGGATGTCGCGATCGCACGCGTCCTGGACCTGGCCGCGAAGCACGATGCGCGGGTGCACGTGCTGCACCTGTCGAGCGCCGGTTCGGTGCCGCGCCTCGCCGAGGCCCGGGCGTCCGGGGTGCGGGTGAGTGTGGAGACCTGTCCGCACTACCTGACGCTGAGCGCGGAGGAGGTTCCCGACGGACGCACGGAGTTCAAGTGCTGTCCGCCGATCCGCGATGCGGCCAACCGCGAGGCTCTGTGGGACGCGCTCACGACCGGGGTGATCGACTGCGTCGTGAGCGACCACTCCCCTTCGACCGCCGACCTCAAGCACCTGGACACCGGCGACTTCGGCGAGGCCTGGGGAGGCGTGTCGTCCCTGCAGCTGGGCCTTCCGCTGGTGTGGTCCGCGGCCCGCGAGCGGGGCATCGGTCTCCAGACGGTCCTGGCCTGGATGTCGGCCGGGCCGGCGGCGCTGACCGGGCTGACCAGCAAGGGGGCGATCGCGGTGGGCCGCGACGCCGACCTCGTGGTGTTCGCACCCGACGAGTCCTTCGTGGTGGAGCCGGACAAGCTGTACCACCGGCACCGGGTCACGCCGTACGCCGGAACGACGCTGTCCGGCCGGGTGCGCACCGTGTGGTGTCGCGGCGGACGAGTCGTCCGGGATGGGATCGTGAGCGGGAGCCCGCACGGGCATCTGCTGAGGAAGGGATCACCGTGAGCTTCACCGAGCTGCCCGATCTGGCCTCGCGAGCGCTGACCGGCAGCGTGGTGGCCGCCAACGACGAGTTCTTCGCCGCGCGGGAGAACCTGATCAGGCCCGAGCCCCCGTCGGCGGTGCACACCTTCGGCCACAAGGGCAAGGAGTACGACGGCTGGGAGACCCGCCGTCGCCGCCAGCAGGGCGTCGACTGGGCGATCGTGCGGCTGGGAGTGCCCGGTGTCGTCAAGGGTGTCGTCGTCGACACGTCGTACTTCGCCGGCAACTATCCGCCGTTCGTGTCGGTCGAGGCGGCGTCGGTCGAGGGCTACCCCCCTGCCGACCAGCTGCCAGATCGGGCGTGGGAGACGCTGCTCGAGAGGTCTCCGGTCGCGGGCGACGCGGCGAACGCGTTCGAGCTGAGCAACGACCGCGTCTGGACCCATGTCCGGCTGACCATCCACCCCGATGGCGGGGTCGCCCGGTTCCGCGTCCACGGGATCCCCGTCCCCGACCGCCGATTCCTCACCGGCACCATCGACCTGGCCGCGGCGGAGAACGGCGGTCGGCTGATCGCGTGCTCGGACGCCTTCTACGGGTCTCCGGCGAACCTGATCCTGCCCGGTCGGGCGCGGCACATGGGCGAGGGCTGGGAGAACGCGCGGCGCCGTGACGACGGGCACGACTGGGCGGTGTTCGCGCTCACCGGCGCGGGGGTGGTGCGGCACGTGGAGCTGGACACGTCGTACTTCCTCGGCAACGCACCCGGCTGGGTCGGCCTCTCGGGGGCCGCGTTCCCGGGGGGAGACCCGCTACCGGACGGGCCGACCGACGACGAGTGGTTCGACCTCGTCGTACGCCGGCCCGCGCAGCCCGACACCCGGCACCGGTTCATCGTCGGGGAGACGCGACCGGTCACCCATGTCCGGCTGGACGTCTATCCGGACGGTGGGATGGCCCGGATGCGGGTCTGGGGCGAGCTCGCCTGACACCTCATCTGCTCGAGGTCACCCGCGGCGCAGGTCCTCGATCCGCCGCGCCTTGCCGGTCGACCGCTCGAGGCTGTGCGGGGCGACCACCTCCACCCCGGCGGTGACGCCGATCCGATTCTTGATCCGCTCGGCCAGGGCCGATCCGAGCGACGCCGACGCGGCGTCGTCCGGCTCGCCCGACAGCTCCACCAGCGACTCGACCCGCACCGTGAGCTCGTCGAGGTTTCCCGGCCGGGTCAGCACGCAGGTGTAGTGCGGTGCCAGCCCGTCGACGGCGAGGATCTGCTCCTCGATCTGGGTCGGGAACACGTTCACCCCGCGCACGATCATCATGTCGTCGGTGCGACCGGTGACCTTCTGCATCCGCCGGAAGGCCGGGTACGCCGTGCCCGGCAGCAGGCGGGTCAGGTCGCGGGTGCGGTACCGGATGACCGGCATCGCCTGCTTGGTCAGGCTCGTGAAGACCAGCTCGCCCTCATCGCCGTCCGCGACCGGCTCCATCGTCAGCGGGTCGACGATCTCGGGCAGGAAGTGGTCCTCCCAGACGTGCAGACCGTCCTGGGTCTCGCCGGACTCCTGGCTGACCCCCGGCCCCATCACCTCCGACAGCCCGTAGATGTCCACGGCCCTGAGGTGGGTGCGAGCCTCGACGGCGTGCCGCATCTCGTCGGTCCACGGCTCGGCACCGAAGATCCCGATCTCCAGACTGGTGTCCATCGGGTCGACGCCCTGGGCCTCGAGCTCGTCGAGGATCGACAGGAAGTAAGACGGCGTCACCATGATGATCCGTGGCCGGAAGTCGACGATCAGCTGAGCCTGCCGCTCGGTCATCCCGCCACTGACGGGGATCACCGTGCAGCCCAGCCGCTCGGCGCCGTAGTGGGCACCGAGCCCGCCGGTGAACAGCCCGTAGCCGTAGGCGACGTGCACGAGGTCGCCCGGACGACCGCCGGCCGCCCGGATCGAGCGGGCCATCAGCTCCGACCACGTGTCGAGGTCGTCCTTGGTGTACCCGACCACGGTCGGCTTGCCCGTCGTACCGCTGCTGGCATGGACGCGGCTCACCTGGTCCCGCGGCACCGCGAACATGCCGAACGGGTAGTTCGCCCGCAGGTCCGCCTTGGTGGTGAACGGGAAGCGGGCGAGGTCGGACAGCGCGGTCAGGTCGTCCGGCTTCACGCCGGCCTCGTCGAAGGCGCGGGTGTAGTGCGGTACGTGCGCATAGACCCGACCCAGCGTGTCCCGGAGCCGCTCGAGCTGCCTCCGTTCGAGCTCACTGCGGTCGAACGTCGGGATCTCTCCGCTCATGCGGTGAATCTAGGACGTCTGTCCAGAGCGCACGGATCCGGTTGTTGCGGGCGTGGTGCTCGACCTCGGCGAGCCCGAGCGCCTCGAGCACCGGCGGCGCCACGTCGCGGGGCTCGCCCGGCGCACCGCTGACTTGTACAGCTAGAAGAGGGACCCGCCGATCTCCTTGCTCCGGCCGACGAAGACCGCGACGACCTCGTCGCCCACGGTGACCACGACGTCGTACACCCCCTCGCGACCGTCACGGGAGCGCTCGGTGGCGGAGGCGACGAGCCGGTCGCCGAGGTGGGTCGGCCGGCGGAAGCGGATCTCGGCCCCGGCCGCGACGGTCGACCGGTTGTAGGAGTTGCAGGCGAACGCGAACGCACTGTCGGCGAGGGTGAAGGTGTACCCGCCGTGGCCGATGGCGTGGCCGTTGACCATGTCCTCGCGGATCGTCATCGACAGCGTCGCCGTTCCCGGGCCGACCGCGTCGAGGCTCATCTCCAGCCCCGTGCTCGCCCGGTCGCCGGCCCACATCGCCTCGGCACTGCGCTCTGCGATCTGCTGGTCGGTCTGCTGATCCGTCTGCTGATCCATCTCCTGGGCGACCTCCTGGGCGATCTCCTCCGGCGTCACGCGGCCAGGCTAGCCACGCGGATCGCCGGCCGAGTCCTCGGTGCGGTCCGGCGTCGGGTCGAGGAAGACGTGCCGCACCTCGGGGAAACGCTCGCGGATCAGCGCGTCCACGTCGTCCGCCGCGTGCTCGAGCTCCTCGGGGCTCAGGTGGTCTGCGAGGTCGACCCGGGCCGCGACCAGCACCTGATCCGGCGACAGCCGCATGGTCAGCAGCTCGAGCACGGCGTCCACGCTCTCGGTTTCCCGGATCACGTCGCTGATGCCCTGGCGTAGGTCCGGCGAGGCGGCCTTGCCGATGAGGTACTGCTGGTTCTGCCGGGCCAGCCCGTACGCGACGGCGACCAGCAGGACGGCGATCGCCAGCGACGCGACACCGTCCCACGTCCGGCCCCCGGTCACCTCGTCGACGGCGAGACCGGCGGCCGCGAGCAGCAGCCCAACCAGGGCGACACCGTCCTCCCAGACCACCGCCCGCAGCGTCGGGTCGGCGTCGTGCCGGAGGTGGTGGAGCATCGACACACCCGCACCGCCCGCGTTGCCGCGGAGCTGCACGAGCGCCTTGACGAAAGAGCCGCCCTCGAAGAGGAACGAAGCCCCCAGCACGACGAAGGCCCAGGTGGCCGGGCCCGGCTCGCCGCCCTCGATGAGCGCCGAGATCCCCTGGTACGCCGAGAAACCGGCCCCGAGCACGAAGATCCCGAGCGCGGCCAGCAGCGACCAGAAGTACCGCTCCATCCCGTAGCCGAACGGGTGCTCCTCGTCGGCAGGCCTCCGGCTCCGTCGTAGCGCCGCCATCAAGAACACCTGGTTCATGGTGTCGCCGAGCGAGTGCGCGGCCTCCGACAGCATCGCCGACGACCCGGACGCGAGACCGGCGACCAGCTTGGCGACGGCGATGAGCAGGTTCGCTGTGCCGGCGACGAGCACGGTCCAGGTGGACTCGTCCTCTGCCATTGATCCTGTGTACCCGAGCGCGTCGGGCCGCGGCTCACCCGTCCAGGCGATGCTCCCGCGCGATCCGCGTCGGGCTCAGGTCGTGGTGCCGAGCTCGTCCCGCAGCCGTGCGAGCAACGCGGAGAGCAGGCGAGACACCTGCATCTGGGTGATCCCGAGCACCTCGCCGATCTCGGACTGCGTGGCGCCCTTGAAGAAGCGCATCTCCAGCATGATCCGCTCGCGACGGTCGAGATGGGCCAGGATGGGCTTCAGCGCGACCCGTGCCTCGGCACTGTCGAAGGAGGCGTCGTCATCGCCCAGCCGGTCGCCGATGCCGCCCTCGGAGTCGGTCGGCACGGCGTCGAGCGACGTCGGCGAGAAGCAGCCGTTGGCCGCGAGCGCCTCGACCACGAGATCGAGGTCGAGTCCGAGCCGCTCGGCGATCTCGCTGGGTCGCGGAGCACGACCGAGGTCTTGGCACAGATCGGACTCGACAGCGGTGATCCGTGCCTGAGCCTGCTGCACGCTGCGGGGCGGCCGCACCGTCCAGCCGTGGTCGCGGAAGTAGCGGCGCACCTCGCCGCGGATGGTCGGCACGGCGTAGCTCAGGAAGTCGGTGGCGCGCTCGGCGTCGAAACCACGGGCCGCCTTCACCAGGCCGAGGCAGGCCACCTGCTCGAGGTCCTCGATCGCGACGCCGCGCGACCGGTAGCGACGCGCGACGTCCAGAGCGATCTGGAGGTTGACCTCGACCACCTGGTCCTGGAGACGCTGACGCTCCTCGTCGTCGGTCGCGACTGCGGCGAGCGCCAGCAGGCGCTCGGTGGCCTCGCGTCGCGAGAGCTGTGCGAGATCGACGGTGTCGCGGGGCTCGGGCGGTTGTCGGAGCGGTGACTCGGAGACGACGCTTGCCACTGTGTGCACCTTTCGGGGTCTGGGATCCGGTGCCGGTTGACGGTGTGGCTTCGCGACGTCAACCACTGGCTACCGGTCTACCACTCCGGATCTGGTGGGTTCCACACCCTCATGGGCGTAGGAACCGAACCTCTTCCGAGGGGTGTCCCCATCCCTGCCCCGCCCGCGCAGGTCACACCGCGTGCAGTCGCCCGTCCGCATCCTGTACGACGAGCCCGTCGGCGACCGCGAAGGAGACGGCGCGGTCGAACCGCCCGCCCTCCCAGTACGGCGCCCCGACCAGGCGCGACACGTCGTCGAGCGGCTGCGGCCCCTGCTGCTCCAGAGCCCGGACGATCTGTCCCATCTCGTGGAAGACCTGGCGGTCGCGTGGGCTCTCGGTGGTCGCCTTCGGTGGTGGCATCGGCATCGGTGCTCGCTCCTCCTTCGGTGGTCCCCGGGCGGGTCGGGTCAGGCGGGTGTGGAGGCCGTTTGTTCGCCACTCTCGACGTCCTCGGCGGTCAGCGGTGTGGCGATGTGCTCCAAGGACTGACCCTCGGCCCTGACGCCGAGGAAGGCCGCGACGACGCCGCCCGCGATCATCAGCCCGGCCCCCAGGAAGTAGCCGGGCGCGATGCCGGTGATGTCACCGCTCGCGGACGCGCTGTCGATCAGGTGCCCGAACAACAGGGGTCCGCTGATCCCGCCCGCCGCCGTGCCGATGGCGTAGAAGAACGCGATGCACAACGCGCGCGTCTCCATCGGGAACACCTCGCTCGCCGTCAGGTAGGCCGAGCTGGCCCCGGCCGAGGCGAAGAAGAAGATCACCATGCCGAAGACGGTCAGGCTCATGGCGCTGAGGCCGCCGAGCATGAACCCGGCCACCGCGAGCAGCACACCAGACAGGATGTACGTGCCGGTGATCATCCGGACCCGACCGATCGAGTCGAACAGTGGACCGAGGAGCAACGCTCCCAGGAAGTTGCTCGCCGCGAAGGCAGCGAGGTACCACCCGGTCTGGCCGACTCCGAGGAACGTGGTGAGGGTGTCGCCGTAGGTGAAGAAGAAGGCGTTGTAGAGGAAGGCCTGACCGACGAACAGCGAGAAGCAGAGCACGGTCCGCTTGGGATACATCGTGAACACGGTCCGCGCGATCAGGACGATGCCGATCGCCTTGCGCTGACGGACCGTGATCCTTTCCTTCACACTCGGCAGGTCGCGCCCGGTCTCGTCGTGGACGCTTTGCTCGATGTCACGGACGATCTCCTCGCCCTCGTCCTCGCGACCGTGGATGAACAGCCAGCGCGGGCTCTCCGGGACGTGGCGCCGGACGAGAAGGACGCCCACGGCGAGTACCGCGCCGAGGGCGAACGCGAGACGCCACCCGACGGAGGCACTCACGATCGTGGGGTCCAGCAACGGGATGGTCAGCAGCGACCCGGCCACGGCACCGACCCAGAACGAGCCGTTGATCGCGATGTCCACGCGACCTCGGTACTTCGCGGGGATGAGCTCGTCGATCGCGGAGTTGATCGCGGCGTACTCGCCCCCGATGCCGGCGCCGGTCAGGAAGCGCGCCGCGAAGTACCAGAGGGGGCTCATCGAGAAGGCCGTCAACACGGTGGCGCAGATGTAGAAGCCCAGGGTGATCATGAAGAGCTTCTTGCGACCGAAGCGGTCGGTGAGCTGGCCGAAGAACAGCGCGCCGAGGCAGGCGCCCGCGACGTACGCCGAGCCCGCGAAGCCGATGTCGGAGCTGCTCAGCCCCAGGCCCGTGCTCGCGGGCTTGAGGGCGTCGGACATCGAGCCGACGATGGTGACCTCGAGGCCGTCCAGGATCCAGACGGTGCCGAGCCCGATCACGATCATCCAGTGCCATCGGGCCCACGGCAGGCGGTCGAGTCTTGCCGGGATGTCGGTGGTGATCTGGCCGGTCTGGACGCCGCTTGCCATGTCTCCTCCTGGTCCGCCGGGGTGCGTTCGCCTCGCACCCGCGCGATTCGACGTACCCGCGCGGACGCGACGCCATGCGCCCGGAAACGGAGCGGCATGCGACAGGGCCCGTCGGGTACGCACCCGATATCGAGATCGAGCGAGGCACACGAGAGGAGCCGACATGGCGGACCTGACCGGCAAGACGATCGCCTTTCTGATGGCGGGTGAGGGCGTCGAGCAGGTGGAGCTGACCGAGCCGTGGTCGGCGGTCGAGAAGGCGGGCGGCACCCCGCGACTGCTGTCGGTGGAGTCGGGGAAGGTGCAGGCCTTCAACCACCTCGAGAAGGCGGACACCTTCGACGTCGATGTCGTCGTCGCGGACGCCGATCCGGCTGCCTACGACGGATTGGTGCTACCCGGAGGAGTGGCGAACCCCGACGCCCTGCGCACCGACCAGGACGCCGTCACGTTCGTCCGCGAGATCGTCGACTCGGGCACGCCGGTGGCGGCGATCTGCCACGCGCCGTGGACGCTGGCCGAGGCCGACGTGGTCCGTGGTCGCCGGATGACGTCGTGGCCGAGCCTGCAGACCGATCTGCGAAACGCCGGCGCCGAGTGGGTCGACGAGGAGGTCGTGGTCGACGGTCGTCTGGTCACCAGCCGCAAGCCCGACGACCTGCCTGCCTTCAACGAGGCAATGGTGGAGCTCTTCGCCGGCTGACCGGGGGTCCTCAGGTACGGGAGCCGGCGATCACGGCGCCTCTGCCGGCACGTGCCGTCGGATCTGGTCCTCGACGCACGCCGCAGCAAGCTCCGTGAAGTCGACGTCGCCGTACGGGTCGAACCGACGCACTGCCTCGTGGAGGCCGTCGAGGGCGTCGTGCTCGACGGCGGCGCGCTGGTGGTCGGTCAGTGCCAGGCCCTCGGCCACCTCGCGGATGAGCGGCAGGTTGAGGTGCAAGGCGCGAAACTCCAGGGCCCGCGCCTCGCCGGGACAGGCGTGGCTCGCACGGAGCAGCAGGTCGTGGGTGAGGACGCGTCGGGTCTGGTCGGCGCAGTCGACCGTTGGAGTGGAACCTGACCTGGACTCCGCCCGTCGGTACTCCACGACGCGCATGGCACCACCCTCCGGTCCAGTTCCCTCGGCCCTGTCCTTGGGCACCGTCGAACCGGTGCCCGCTTTGGCCGGCCCGGGTCCGGTCTCGCCACGCGAGCTGACCGGACCGGGCCGCGGCGGATCAGTACCCATGGCGGCAGTCCGCAAACAAGGAGACGCTCAGCGACCGACGGCGCGCTCCAGCTGGGACTTCGACATCGACGAACGGCCCTTGACATTCTTCCGCTTGGCTTCCTCGTACAGCTGCGCCTTCGTCCGGCCCCCGGAGCCCGAGTGCGACCGGAGGCCGCCACGTCGCGACGACGAGATGTCATCGGTCGAGGTGCGGCTCGACTCGCGGGCCTCTCCGGCACGGGCCCGCTCCTTGTTCACCGTACGGGCCGCGATCTCTTCGGCGGTGTCCTCGCTGCGGCCACGCTCCTCGAGTCCTTCCTTGATGTGCTCGTACTGCCGCTCTCGCTTCTTGTTCCAGGCTCGCTGGGGCATCTGTCCCTCCAGGTCATGTGTACGTCGTCGACGCCGACCCGTACCCGGGCATTGTCTCGGCATGCCGAAACGTGGTCGGGGCGGCTGATCGTCACTCGCGGAGAGTCCGGTCGAGCAGGGCGTGGAGCTCGTCGAACGACCGCTCGGCGCCGCGCTCGTCGTACATCGAGGTGTCGTCCATCGAGTAGCCGTGCGGGGCGCCCTCGTAGACCTCGTTCTTCGCGATCAGGCCGGCGGCGTCCAGAGCCGCGCCCAGTCGGGCGACCGCGGCCTCGTCCATCCCCCGGTCCTGGTCGGCGTGACCGAAGACGTACTCGGCGTGCGTGCCGCCGACGAGGGTGTGCGGGCTCGCGGGGTCGCCCTCGACGGCGAGGCCGCCGCCGTGGAAGCCGGCCACGGCCACGATGTCGTCGTCCAGCGCTGCCGCGCGCACGGCCAGCCGGGCACCCATGCAGTAGCCGACCACACCGACCCGCGCGCCGTCGGCGTGCTCGCGCAGCACGCCCAGGTACGCCGGGATGTCGCGGCGGGCGAGCTCCGGTGTCAGGTCCGAGGCCCGCGAGCCGATCGAGGCGAAGAACTTCTCACGCGCACCGGGCTGCCGCAGGTCACCGGTCGGCGAGGTCTCCTCGGCCGTGCCGACGCGGTGGAAGACGTTGGGCGCGAGCACGGTGTACCCCCAGCCCGCGACGCGGTCGGCCATCTGGGCGATCTGTGGGCGGAGCCCGATCGCGTCGATGAAGAGGAGCACCCCGGGGCCGCCACCGGTCAGGTAGGCCTCGGCCGGTCCGTCGGGCGTCTGGATCTCGATGAGGTTCACGCGCTCACGTTAGACCGGGCGGTCAACCAAGCGGTGTCGATCCGGGAGCGGGCCGATCGGGGTGCAGTCAGGTTCTGGTCAGGTTCGCGCCCCGACGATGGACGGGCCCGACCCGTCCCTGGAGAGGCCCTGCGTGCAACACCTGAGCTGGCTCGAAGCCGCCGTCGTCGGCCTCCTGCAAGGCGTCTCCGAGCTGTTCCCGGTCTCCAGCCTCGGACACAGCGTGCTGTTGCCCGCGGTCATCGGCGGCAGCTGGGCACGTGACCTCGACGTCGCGTCGCCCGAGTCGCCGTACCTGGCGTTCATCGTGGGCACGCACGTCGCGACGGCCCTGGCGCTGATCGCCTTCTACTGGCGCGACTGGCTGCGGCTCATCGGCGGCTTGTTCGGCAGCATCCGACATCGCCGCATGGCGACCCCCGACGAACGCCTGATCTGGCAGCTCGTCGTCGGCACCATCCCGGTCGGGCTGGTCGGCCTGACCTTCGAGCACTGGCTGCGTACGCACCTCGGACGGCCCGTGCCGGCCGCCTGCTTCCTGATCGTCAACGGCCTCATCCTGCTCGGCATCGAGTGGTACGTCGCACGCTCGCCCGCCCGCGAGCACGCCATGGATGCCGTCCCGGCCGAGGTGCCGGGCGATCGGATCGCCGACGGTGTCGCCGCGGATGCCCGCCTCTCACAGATGTCCTTCGCCAAGGCGCTGGCGATCGGCAGCGTGCAGGTCCTCGCGCTCGCCCCGGGGATCTCGCGGTCCGGAGCGACCACCGCTGCCGGCATGGGCGCGGGGATACGACGAGAGGACGCCCTGCGCTTCTCGTTCCTGCTCGCCACGCCGGTGATCCTGGCCGCGGGCGTCCTGAAGCTCCCCGACCTCTTCGGTCCCCTGGGCGACGGCGTCCGGCCGCAGGTGCTGGTCGGCTCCCTGCTGGCCGGGATCGGCGCGTACATCTCGGTCCGATGGCTCACCCGCTGGGTCCACACGAACTCGCTGCGTCCGTTCGGCTGGTACTGCCTGGCCGCAGGCACCGCCTGCCTGGTCCTGTTCGCCGTCCGCTGAGGCTCGGACACCACTCGGACACCACTCGGGCACCACTCGGGCACCACTCGGACACCACTCGAAACGGCATGACGGACCGGCGCGCCCGCGATAGGTTCGTAGCCCTGTCCGACCAGCTACGACGATGTATCAGGACCGCTCGGGCGCGACTCCTGTGGGGGTGTGATGGCCGCGCACGGCGCACCAGGAGGTCCCACCTCCTCTGCGTTGTACGACGCCGCGACGGACGCGTTCCGCCGGTGGCGCACGGGCGACGACCCCGCCCTTGACGACCTGGTCCGCATCATGAGCCCGGTGCTCTGGCACGTCGTCCGTGCGACCGGGCTCGACCGTGAGGCCGCCGAGGACGTCGTACAGAACACCTGGCTGACGCTGGTGCGCTCGGCCGAGTCCGTCCGCGACGCGCAGGCCATCACCCGCTGGCTGTGCACCGCGGCGCGCCGCGAGGCGTGGCGGGTCAGCAAGGCGGCGTCGCGCACCCGGCCGGTCGAGGACGACGTGATCGACGCCCGGATGCCGGCGCAGACCTCGCCGGAGTCGGAGGTCGTGGCGCAGGACGAGAACGCGCAGCTCTGGCAGGCGCTCTCGCAGCTTCCCGAGCGCTGCCAGAGGCTGCTCCGCATCGTCGCCTGGGAGCCCCGGCCGGACTACTCCTCGGTCGCCGACACCCTGAGCATGCCGGTCGGCAGCATCGGCCCGACCCGTCGGCGCTGTCTGGACAAGCTTCGGCTCGAGCTGGGAGGACTGGCATGACGGTGTCCGACGACGACCTTCTGTTGGCGGTGGCTCACCTCTATGCCGAGCTCGACCCGGCTCCGGCCGACATCGCCGACGGGGTGCTCGCGCGGCTCGCGGTGGAGGACCTAGAGACCGAGTTCGAGATGTTCACGCTCGTGCGGTCGGTCGACACCCGGGTCGGCACGCGCCAGGGCATCGAGAAGCCAGAGACCAGCGCGACGGTCGCGCTCGAGTTCGCCGGTACGACGTACCGCGTCCTGGTGCGCATCAGCGAAGCGGGAGACGGCGCACGCCGGCTCGACGGGTGGGTCGTCCCCGCGCTCCCGATGCGCGTGTTCCTCGGCCCTCAGAGCGACGCGCTCGCCCACACCCGGCAGAGCGCGTACGCCGATCGCGAGGGGCGCTTCGAGTTCCCCACGTCGATCCGAGGCGAGGTGCGGCTCTGGCTGCTCCCGCAGACCCGGCGCGGAGACAGTGACGGAGACGGTGACGGAGACAGTGACGGCGCACCCCCGTTCGTCACGCCGGCCTTCCTGGTCTGACGCCCTCCTCGGCTGACATCGGCCGGGATCTTCTTCGTCGACGTTGTATCAGGACGAAACCGGACCGCTCCTCAGGTTCAGGAGGCCGGGGATCGCTGCTTCGGGGGAACAGCGCCCCCGGCCCCAGAGGGAGAGCGCCGCACCTGATTCATCAGCCGGCGTGCAGGGCCGGGTCGCGGCGTACCGGGGGGACACCCCGCGACCCGGCCCTTCACCATGTGACCGGTTCAGGTCACCGCGTCATGTCACCCGTTCATGTCACCGGTTCATGTCACGGGCGTCGACCAGCCGCTGGACGTACGGCGCCCACCAGCCGTGGTACCGCTCCTGGAGCTGCGGGATCCTCCAGTCGGTGCCCTCGATCATCTGCCGGCACCGGTAGCTGGCGCAGTGGCAACCCATGATCCAGTCGGGGTCGACGGTGCTCATCGCGTAGTCGGTGAGCAGCTCGGCTCCTGCCGCGACGTCCGTCATCGTGGCCAGGGTGTACTCGCCGACCCAGCCGAGGTTGGGGTCGCAGGCGTGGTTGCCGAACCGGTTGTCGCCGGCGGCCACGAGCAGGTGCGTGTCCTCGTCGACCACGACGGTCTCGACGGAGTCCGCACTCGTGGCGATCAGGTCGCGCACCGTCGCGGTGTCGACCAGGCGCCCGCCGAGTCGGGAGACCGGCGTGAGCGCCGGCAGGTCGGCCCGCGCGAACAGGCCCCGGCCGGCGACGTCGGACGCTCGGACCTCCACGCCCGGATGCAGCCAGCACTCCGGCTCGGGCTCACGCACCGCCGACGCTCTCGGCCAGGGCCTCGAGCAGCCGGTCGACGTCGTGGTCGTCGGTGTACGGCGCGAGGCCGATCCGCAGCCCACCCGTCGTGCCGAGCCCGAGCCTGCGTGCCGCCTCGTAGGCGTAGAACGAGCCGGCCGGGGCGTTGACGTTGCGTGCGGCGAGATGGCGGCGGACGTCCTGGGGATCGTGGTCCGCGAACGTCGCCAGCAGCGTCGGCGTACGACGTGCGGCCCGCGAGTGCAGGACGACGCCCGGGGTCGACACCAGGAAGTCCTCGACGCGGCGACGGAGCCGGTCCTCGTGCTCCTCCACGGCGGCCAGCGACACGAGCAGCCGCTCACGCCGTGGGCCCTTGCCCGGAACCAGATCGGCTAGGAAGTCCACGGCCGCGGTGACGCCGGCCAGGAGCTCGTAGGCCGGCGTGCCGAGCTCGAACCGCTCCGGCACGCCATCGCTCGCCGGCGCCAGCTTGTCGGGACGCAGCGGCTCGAGGACCTCCGGGCGCGCAGCGAGGACGCCGCAGTGCGGGCCGAGGAACTTGTACGGCGAGCAGGCGAAGTAGTCCGCCCCGAGCGCGGCCATGTCGACGGCCACGTGGGCGGTGTGGTGGACGCCGTCGACGTAGAGCTGGCCCCCGGCCGCGTGGACCAGCTCGGCGATCGCCGGGACGTCGGGTCGGGTGCCGATCAGGTTGGACGCGGCGGTGACCGCCACCAGCCGGGTGCGGTCGGAGAGGACCGCCGCCACCTGCTCCACGTCGAGCTCGCCGGTCTCGGGGTCGAAGTCCGCCCAGCGCACGGTCGCCCCCGCCCGCTCGGCCGCGATCGTCCAGGGGCGGACGTTGGCATCGTGGTCGAGCCGGCTCACCACGACCTCGTCGTGAGGCCCCCAGCCCTGGGCGAGTGTCCGCGCCAGGTCCATCGTCAGCTGGGTCATCGACCGGCCGAACACGACCCCGTCCGCGGCGACCTGCAGGAGGTCGGCGATGGCGGCCCGCCCCTCGGTCAGGGCGAGGGACGCGTTGCGCTCGGCCGACGTCACGGTGTCGTCGTTGGCCAGGGGCGCGGTCAGCGTGTCGTAGACGGCCTGGGCGACGACGTCCGGTGTCTGCATGCCGCCCGGACCGTCGAAGTGCGCGGCACCGAGACCCTCCCCCTCGCGCAGCTGCGGGAAGTGGGCGCGCACGCGCGCGACGTCGTACGACGTGCCGGTCGAGGTCGGCGAGACGGTGTCGGTCACCCGCCCATTGTGCTGCGGTGGCCGAACTCGCGCTCAGGTGGGGGATGTGGCGGGTCCGTGGTGGCCGATCAACGGCCCAGGTGGGGGGATCGGCGCGAAATGTCGTGGAAATGACGGTTCAGGTGGGGTCGGTAGGCTAAAGTGAACTCAAGGTAAACGATCGGTGAACGTGAAGGAGATGAACATGCGCAAGGAAGAGCGCTCCACCCTCGTCCAGCGGTGGATCATCGTCACCGACGAGCAGGGCAACGAGCACCTCGAGGCACGCTGGATCGTCGAGGGCGAGATCGGCACCTCGACCGCCACCCACGCCGCCTGACCCGGCCGACCGCCCCCGGTCCTGTTCAGCCGTGCCCGGCCGGGCCGTTAGGCTCGGTCGTGTCACCGCGTAGGGCGGCGAGAGGAGCAATCGGGTGCCGTCGTTCGTCCAGATGCCGCGCAACGAGAGCGTGCTCCGGCAGTTCGGTCCCTACCCGAGCGCGCTGAACGTCGGGGACGGAAGCACGTCGCTGCAGAGCGGGATCGTCAAGAACGGGCTGTCCGGGTTCGAGCCGTCGACGCAGGCCACGCTCCTCGCACTGGTGCAGATCGCAGCCGTTCGCAGACCGGTCGAGTTCTTCGACATCGGCGCGCACGTGGGCATGCACTCGTTGCTGATCGCGACCGCCTACCCGGCCGACACCGTGCACGCCACGGGGTTCGAGCCCACCCCGCTCACCTCATCGATCTTCCGTTCCCTCGCGGCAGCCAATCAGCTCCCGATCCGCATCGAGCGATGCGCCGTCGCCGCCGAGGCCGGGACGGCGGAGCTCTACATCTCGCCGTGGGACACCTCCAACTCGCTGGCGGAGGGGTTCCGACCCGCGACCGACTCCTTCTCGGTGCCGACGGTCTCGGTCGACAGCTACTGCGCCGAGCGCGGCATCCGGCCGGACGTCGTCAAGATCGACGTCGAGACCCTCGAGTCCCAGGTCCTGCTCGGTGCACTCGCAACCTTGGAGCAGTCGCACGCCTCCATCGTCTGCGAGATGCTGCCGGCCGCAGAGCCGGAACAGACCGGTGCCGCGCTCGATGCCCTCGAACGCCTCGGTTACCGCCTGCACCGTTTCCTGCGCGAGGACGGGTGGTTGGAGTGCAGCGCGGAGGACATCGTCAACCAGATCCCGCACCACGGCCGCGACTGGCTGTTCACTCCGGGACCGCTGAACGACCGGTTCCACGAGGCATTCCAGGGATGGCGGGCCGCCATCGCCGAGTGCCTCGCGGACACCGCCAGGCCGGTACGCCGCGACTCGACGCGACCGCCGCCGAGATACCGGCCGCACGGGCGGGAGGAGCGCGCGCGCTTGGTACGACGGCTCTCGGAGCGGGTCGCTCAGATCAGCGGGAGCGCTGCGCGCGGCTGATCGTCCGTCGCGCCCGGTCCGCGACCGGCCGCGCTCGCCGTTCGAGCTTGGCCACCGCATCCGTCGCGGCGCGGGTCGCGGCCGTCCAGACCGGGGCCGACCCGGCCGACGTCGGCTCCGGCTGGCTGAGCACGTTGCCGAGTGCGAACGTGCTCGGGTCGTCGGAGTAGCTGTCCGCGGGCAGGTCCGGAAGGTGCGTACGGAACAGCTCGCGGTTGCGGTCGGCGTAGCAGTCGAGGATGCGCTGCCGCACGTCCCGGCCGAGCAGGTCGGTGGGGTATCGCTCGCTCGCCTGGTAGTGCTTCCAGACGTAGGCGCCGACGCGACGACGCTCTGCCGGAGTGTCGGTGAGCGGGACCAGCGCCAGCGCCAGCTGAGCGGCGCGCGCTGAGTACACCGACGGGTACGGCAGCGGGTCGATGCCCATGGCGTTGAGGTCCAGCGCGTTCTCGAGGCCGAACAGGCCGAGGAAGTCGTTGACGAACGCGTGCTGCCCGGCGTCGACCAGCTCGAGAGGTCGGACCACGACGTCGGACACGTTCGGCACCGCCCGCAGCCGGTCGATGAGGTCCAGGTAGTCGAGGACCGGCTCGAAGCGGTTCGGGAACTCGTCCTCGAAGGCGACCTGCTGACCCGACCGGAGCCGCTTCAGGTAGGACAGCTCCATCAGCCGGTCCTGGCGGTGCGTGTACAGCACGACCTGGACCCGACGCGCGGACAGCGCCTTGACCACCTGGGCCGTGGCCATGGTCGCGTACGGGCGGAACTGCTCGGCGTCCCGTCTCCCCACCGGCCCCATGCCCAGCAGCCGGTTGCTCGAGACGACCGTGCGCACGGGAAGCCGGCCCCGGATCCCGGCCGCATGCCGCTGCTCCTCGGTCACGGCAGCGGCGAGCTCGCGCTCGAACATCGACGCGTCCCGCCCACGCGCACCGCGGCCGCACTGCCAACCGGCCGCGTGCTGCAGACCGTCGATCTGCGCACCGCCCACCAAGGCAACCGCATGCGTGCGCAGCTGCGGACGCAGCCGGACCAGAGCCCTTCGCAGCACCGCCCCGCTGCGTGGCATGCCGACGTGCAGCACCAGGTCGTACCGACTCATGGTCGGGCCTCGCCGACCGGCTGCGCCGCCACCAGTCGGCGGTACTCGTCGCCGTAGCGGTCGTTCAACTCAGCCCTCTGCTCGACCGTGAGCAGGGTGGGCGACGGGTAGTCCCGGTCCGAGAAGTTCTTCTGCAGGAAGGCGCGAAGCCCCATGCGCTCGTCGGTGGTCCGGACATACGGGTTCGCGGCCAGGACCATGCGCATGCCCTTCTCGGAAGGTCGGGGGTGGTGGACCGGCGAGACATGGAGGTCGGCCGGAAGGTCCACGCCGATGAGTCGGAAGAACTCGCGCACGTGGGCCACCGGGTCGGATCCGACTTCGGCGAAGTCGAGCACGCGGACGGCGTCGACGCCGAACGTCGCGATGAGCTGCTCGTGCAGCGGCATCCAGGAGATGTCGTCCAGGTCCAGCGCGCCCAGCCAGTCGTCGAAGGTGTGCCACGCACCTTCGCTGATGGTCTGTAGGTAGTAGGACTCGAGAAAGTCCGCCTGCGGTCGCACCGACAGCACCACCGTGCGTTGAGCGGGCTCGGACACCCCGGCGAGCGCCTCGAGCGTCGGCAGCGCACCGGCGTACAGCCCCCCGCCGCCGTCGCCGAACGGCCGACCGATCGTGTTCTCGTGCGAGACGAGAACGCCGTCGATCCCGGGTGATCGCCAGGCACTCCCGAGCTCCTGTGCGAAACGATCGGGATCAGCCACGAGCTTCGGGCCCCAGCCGACGAGCTTGCCCATCAGTGCGCGAGGAACGCAGTGCAGTCCCTGTCTCTCCAGTTGGTCGACGTTGTCTCGCAGATACCGCTGCACCTGGCGTGCGCCGGTGACGTGGGCACCGACGTGGCACACGAACCTCTTGTCGGGCAAGCTCACGCAGGGATCCTATTCACAGCTCCGACTGCACCCCCGCCAGCAGCTGACGCGCGATCACGATCCGCTGTACCTGGTTGGTGCCCTCGTAGATCTGGGTGATCTTCGCATCGCGCATCATCCGCTCGACCGGGTAGTCGCGGGTGTACCCGTAGCCGCCGAGCACCTGGACGGCGCTCGTGGTGACCTCCATCGCGACGTCGGAGGCGAAGCACTTGGCGGCGGCACCGAAGAACGTGAGGTCCGCGTCGCCCCGCTCGGAGCGGCCGGCCGCGGCGTACGTGAGCTGCCGCGCGGCCTCCACCTTCATGCCCATGTCGGCGAGCACGAACTGCAGACCCTGGAACTCGCTGATCGGCTTGCCGAACTGCTGTCGCTCCCGGGCGTAGCCGAGCGCGAAGTCCAGCGCGCCCTGGGCGACGCCGACGGCCTGTGCCGCGATCGTGACCCGCGTGTGGTCGAGCGTCTTCATCGCGGTCTCGAAGCCGGTGCCCGGAGGCCCGATCATCCGGTCGGCCGGGATGCGGACGTTGTCGAGGTAGACCTCGCGGGTGGGGCTGCCCTTGATCCCGAGCTTCTTCTCCTTGGCGCCGAACGTGACGCCCTCGTCGGACTTCTCGACCACGAACGCCGAGATGCCGCGGCTGCGCTTGTCGGGCTCCAGGTCCGGCTCGGTCACGGCCATCACCGTGTAGAACTCGCTGACACCGGCGTTGGTGATCCAGCGCTTCACGCCGTTGAGCACCCACCCGTCGCCGTCGCGCACGGCCCGGGTCTTCATGGCGGCCGCGTCGGACCCGGCGTCGGGCTCGGACAGGCAGTAGGAGAAGCCGCCTTCGCCCGAGGCCAGCTTGGTGAGGTAGTTCTTCTTCAGCTCCTCCGAGCCACTGATGATCAGGGGCAGCGAGCCCAGCTTGTTGACAGCCGGGATCAGGCTGCTGCTCATGCAGACCCTGGCGATCTCCTCGATCACGAGCACCGTGGCCAGCGCGTCGGCCCCGGCGCCGCCGTACTCCTCCGGGACGTGCGGTGCATGGAAGTCTGCCTGCTGCAGAGCCTGGGCGGCCTCCTCCGGGTAGCGGCCCTCCTCGTCCACCTCCGCGGCGTACGGCGCGACCTTCGCCTCGCACAGGTCGCGGATCGCCTCACGGATCGCGCGATGCTCCTCCGAGAGGGCGAAGAGCGGGAACTCGTCTGCCATGGGACGGATTCTACTTTCGGGTAACGGCGCACCGGAGGGGGCTCTGCCCACCGGGCTCGGCACGTCGGTTGAGGTCATGCGTGCGTGCCTAGGCTGGCGACATGGGTGAGTGGCAGCGCGACGAGTGGGTCGACCTGATGCTGGACGACCTGGGGACCTGGGCGGTCATCGGCCTGTCGGGCGACCGCGGGCGTACGGCGTACTCCATCGCCGAGCTGTTGCAACGGCGCGGCAAGCGGATCGTGCCGATCCACCCGCGCTTCGCCGAGGAGCCAGGCGACGAGCCCGGGGAGGTGCTCGGCGAGCAGGGCTACGCCACGCTGGCCGACGTGCCCTTCCCGATCGACGTGGTCGACGTGTTCCGCCGGTCGGACGCGGCGGGCGAGTTCGCCGACCAGGCGATGGCGGTCGGCGCGAAGGGGGTGTGGTTCCAGCTCGGCGTCGTCGACGTCGACGCGTTCCGGCGCACGACCAAGGCCGGCACGCCGATGGTGATGGACACCTGCCCGGCGATCGAGTGGCGTCGACGCGACGATCCGCGCTCGGCCTGACCCGGCGGCGGGGCTCGGGTCAGAGGGGTGCGGCGCAGCGGTCGACCGCCAGCGCCATGATCTCTGCGGCCGCTCGCAGATCGGGTCCCTCACCGCCGTACCGCTGGGTGTTGGCGTCGTCGAGGAGCACCGCGACGAACGTTTGGGCGATCTTGTGGGCGGTCTCTCGCGGGATCGGGCGCGCCGCGGAGCCCATGACGACGTCCTCGGTCAGCGTCAGCAGGTTGCGGCGGAGGCGCTCGACGTACGTCGTGATCTCGGGCAGGGTGCCGAGCTCGCGGAACAGGATGGTCCGCAGCACCACCGACTCGTGCCGCGACAGTCCGACCAGGTCGGCCAGCCTGACCAGGCTCGCCGCCGGGTCTCCGGCCACCACGGCCTGGGCGGCCTGGAGCCCGGGGGTCTCGGGGATCCGCTCCTCGAGGAGCGTGGTCAGGATGTCGCGCTTGCGCGGGAAGTAGTAGAAGAGCAGTCCCTTGGGGACGCCGGCCTGTTCGGCGATGCGAGACGTCGGGGCCGCGTCGAAGCCCTGGGCGGCGAACAGCTCCGCGGCGGCGCTCAGGATCCGTTCCCGGCGGCCCTCGGACTCCTCCGGGTCCGGCTCGGCCACCCGCAGCGTGGCCGGCTGATCGGTGCTCACGGCGTACCCTCCTCGGCTCCACGGCAGTCTAGGGCGGAGCCGCACACCGGCGGGGCCGCGTGCTAGAAGCCCAGCTTCCGGCCACCGGACGACGCGCGGACCTTCTTGCCCTTCTCCTGGGCAGTACGACGCAGGTCGGCCTGGAAGTCGAGCATCCGCTGCCGCAGGTCTGCGTCGGCCGCGGCCAGGATGCGTACGGCGAGCAGCCCGGCGTTGCGGGCGTTGCCGACAGCGACGGTGGCGACCGGCACGCCGGCGGGCATCTGCACGATCGAGAGCAGAGAATCCATGCCGTCGAGGTGCTCGAGCGGCACCGGGACGCCGATCACCGGCAGCGGCGTGACAGAGGCGAGCATCCCGGGCAGGTGCGCCGCTCCCCCGGCGCCGGCGATGATCACCGACAGCCCACGGTCGGCGGCCTCGCGCCCGTAGGCGAGCATCTCGTCGGGCATCCGGTGTGCCGACACGACGTCGGCCTCGTATGCGACGTCGAACTCCTTCAACGCCTCCGCGGCCGCCTCCATCACCGGCCAGTCGGAGTCGGAGCCCATCAGGATGCCCACTCGGGGTGCGTCACTCATGCCGAGCCCCGTGGCAGCGCGAGTTCTGCGAGCGGTCTCGTGGTGTTCATTCGCTCTCGTCTCCCAGCTCTCCGGCGAACCACGCAGCGGCATGGCGGGCGCGTTCCCGACACTCTTGCAGGTCGTCGCCGTAGGCGTTGACGTGACCGACCTTGCGTCCGGGGCGCGGCTCCTTGCCGTACAGATGGACCCGGAGCCCAGGGTCGCGGGCGAGCGCGTGCGGGTACCCGTCGTACAGACGGCCCCCCACATCGGCCGGGCCGCCGAGGATGTTCACCATCACCGTCCAGGGGGCGCGGGCCACGGGTGATCCGAGGGGCAGGTCGAGCACGGCGCGGAGGTGGTTCTCGAACTGCGAGGTGACCGCGCCGTCCTGGGTCCAGTGGCCGGTGTTGTGGGGGCGCATCGCCAGCTCGTTGACGAGGATCCGCCCGTCCACGGTCTCGAACAGCTCCACGGCCAGGATCCCGGTGACGTCCAGCTCGCGGGCGATCCGGAGCGCGAGCTCCTGGGCCCGGGTCGCGAGGTGGTCCGGCAGGCCGGGTGCCGGCGCCACGACCTCATGGCAGATGCCGTCGCGCTGCACCGACTCGACGACCGGGTACGCCGCAGCCTGGCCGCTGGGGCTGCGTGCGACCAGGGCGGACAGCTCGCGCCGGAAGTCGACGCGCTCCTCGGCCAGGATCGCCACCCCCGTAGCGGCCGCGGCCTCGAACGCCGGCGCGCACTCGTCCGGCGTACCGACGAACCAGACGCCCTTGCCGTCGTACCCGCCGCGGCCGGTCTTGAGGACGCACGGCAGGCCGAAGTCCACGACTTCGTCGGTGTCCGTGACCACCCGGAAACGCGGCACGGGAGCCCCGAGACCGGCCAGGGCCCCTCGCATGACGACCTTGTCCTGGGCGTGCACCAGAGCATCCGGGCCGGGACGGACGGCGACGCCGAGGTCCTCGAGCGCGTGCAGGTGGTCGGTCGGGACGTGCTCGTGGTCGAAGGTGACGACCCGGCAGCCGGTCACGAGGTCCCGGAGCGTGGCGAGGTCGGTGTAGTCACCGACCACGTGGTCCGGGATCACCTGGGCCGCGGAGACGCCGGGCGCCTCGGCCAGCAGACGCAGCGGGACGCCCATGGCAGCGGCCGGCTCTGCCAGCATCCGGGCCAGCTGACCGCCGCCGACGATCGCCACGACGGGCGCAACGACGGGCGCGACCACGGGCGTGCCGTCGTACGGCGTGCGCGACTGGCCGGGACTCACCCGGAGCAGCGTAGAGAACCGGTCAGGCGGTGCGGGCCTCGGCCGGCTCAGAGTCGCGCAGGGCGTCGGGGGTGCCGGGCGCGTGGAGCTCGAAGCGGAGACCGTGACCTCGGACCGTCGTGATCAGGCTCGGTGAGCTGGGGTCGTCGCCGAGCTTGCGCCGCACCCAGCCCAGGTGCACGTCGATCGTCTTCGACGACGTCCAGAAGGTGGTGTTCCAGACGGTCAGCATCAGCTCGTCGCGGGACACGACAGAACCAGCCCGCTGCATCAAGAAATGCAGCAGGTCGAACTCCTTGCGCGAGAACACGATCTCGCGTTCATCACGCCAGACCCGGCGGGTAACCGGGTCGACGGCGACGTCCTGGACCTTGAGCACACATTGAAAATAGGTAGCGAACACCCTCTCGCGCCGGGGAATGGCTCAACTCGCGGGTCCACGAGGGTAAATTCCTCGGGTTTTGTCGCCCGTATAGGCCATTCGGGCCATCCGCTAGTGACGTCGAACGGCCACTGGCTCCACCAGCCCGAACCCTCTGACGGGCCGCGCCGGGAGGGCGCGAGCCTCGAACTGGTCCTCGGGGAGGCGGCCCGCCGTGGCGCCGTCGACGATGATCCGGTTACGCCGTGCGACGGCCGTCAGGCGGGCGGCCATGTTCACGGGCGGCCCGAAGACGTCACCGAGCCGCATCACCACCGATCCGGTCGACAGGCCCACGCGGACGTCGGGCATCCGCTGGTCGCGGCCGACCACGGCGATGATGCCCTCAGCGGTGTCGTAGGCGCGGATCGGGTCCTCGTTCACGAACAGCACGGCGTCGCCCAGGCTCTTGATGACTCGTCCGTTCTGACCCGCGACGACGTCGGCGCACCGGGACTCGAAGATCTCCACCAGGTCGCCGATCCGGTCGTGGTCCAGGCGGTTGGTGAGCGCCGTGAACTGGACGATGTCGGCGAAGCCGACGGTCAGCTGCGTGGTGTGCAGGTCGGCGTCGTCGGCTCCGAGCGCTTCCACGCGGGCGACGGCCGCCGCCAGGTGACGGCGCCAGACGTAGACCAGAAGGCCCTCGAACGGCCCGTTCAGCGCGTCGAGGAGCCGGAGCGCGGCGGTCGCGCGGGAGCCGGTGGCGTCGTCACCCGCCTCCATCTCCTGGACGCGGTGCACGAGCGTGGCCACCTCCCAGTCGGCGAGGCGGGCCATGGTCTGGCCGACCGCGCGGGTGAGGTCGACGGCCATGTCGAAGTCGATCGCGCCCTCGTCGACCAGCCGCAGCAGGGTGGAGACCGCGTCGGCGTCGGCGTGCGTGAACGCCCGCTCGCTGCCCCGGTCGGGGAAGCCGAGGGCGCGCCACAGACGTTGCGCCTGCTCGATGCTCGCGCCGGTCTCGGCGGCCACCTCGAGGGCGTTGAAGACGACGTCCTCGCCCAGGATGGCCTGCTCCAGCTGCTGGGCGGGGTTCTCCTCAGGTTCCGTCATCGTCCCGTCGGTCGGTGCTGTGCCCACCGGACCCACCGAGCAGCTCGGTGAGCTGGCGCTGCACCTGCTCCACCCGCGGGATGTCGTGCAACCGGACCGAGCCATGGGTGCTGGCGTCGCTGATCACGAGGGTGCCGCAGCCGAGTATCCGGTCGAGAATGCCCTGGTCGTAGGCGACGTCGCTGATCCGGTTCAACGGGATGTCGTGCCCCCGTCGGGCGACCAGGCCCTCACGCGTGATCAGCCGCTTGGTGGTGATCGTGTACGTCGCGGTGAGCCAGGTGAGGAACGGGCGCAGCACGAACCACAAGAACACGAGCAACGCCACGATCCAGTAGCCGAGGCTCACGGTGCCGTTGCCGGTCTTGCGGTCGAGGTAGATCGCCGCCGCGAGCAGGACGACCAGGACGACGATCGGCAGGATGAGTGCCTTGGGGTGCGTGCGGGTGTCGACGACCACGGTCTCGCCGTCGGTCAGCAGCTTGGGTGAGATGGCCACGGCGTGAGTCTGTCACTTCTGGGATCGCACGTGCACCACATCGCCCGCGGCGACGGCCACCCCGGTGACCATTCCAGGCTCAGCGGGGCTCCCGTCCCACGGCGGACTCACGACGAGGCGGCCGTGGTCGTCGATCCCGGTCGCCCGACCCTCCAGCACGGAGCCGTCCGGCAGGTCCACCCGCACGTCGCGCTCGAGCGTCGTACACAGGGGCCGGTAGCCCGCCACGAAGGTGTGTGGGGACGACGCGAGGACGCCCAGGGACCGCCTCAGCTCACGGAGCACGTCGCCGAGGAGCACGGTCCGGTCCACCGGACCGGTGGCCAGGGCCAGGGACGTCGCGGTCGGCACCGGCAGCTCGCCCTCGGCCTGGTCGACGTTGATGCCGATACCGATCACAGCGAGGGGCTTCTCGCCCCCGTGAGCCCGGACATGGACCCGCTCGACCAGGATCCCGCAGACCTTCCGCTCACCGAGCAGGACGTCGTTCGGCCATTTCAGCGAGCCGCGGACCGTGCGGGCCACGGCGTACCCCGCGACGAGCGGCACCAGCGGCCACCACTCGTCGTCGACGACCGGGTCGACCACGGCCGAGAACGTGAGGGCCGCTCCTGGCGGCGTCACCCACTCGCGGCCGAGCCGACCACGTCCCGCGGTCTGGTGGTCGGCCACCAGGACGAGGCCGCGCTCGGGTGCCGCTGCCGCCAGGGCGTTCGTCGATCCGGCCGCCTCGTGCAGGCGGACGGTCCATGGTGGACCGGCGGCAACCTGGAGGGCGGCCAGGTCGAGCGGAGCCCGTGGAGAGGGGGCGTTCACGGGCACTAGTGTCGTGCAGGTGAGCGCAGACGTCCCCGACCCCGGCTCCGGCATCGACATCCACACCACGGCCGGGAAGCTGGAGGACCTCCACCGGCGGCTCGACGAGGCGGTGCACGCGTCGTCGAAGAAGGCGGTCGAGAAGCAGCACGCGAAGGGCCGCAAGACCGCCCGCGAGCGGATCGAGATGCTCTTCGACGACGGGACGTTCGTGGAGCTCGACGAGCTGGCGCGACACCGCTCGACGGCGTTCGGCCTGCAGAAGCGGCGACCGTACGGCGACGGGGTGGTGACGGGCTACGGCGCGGTCGACGGTCGTCAGGTGTGCGTGTTCAGCCAGGACTTCACGATCTTCGGCGGCTCGCTGGGCCAGGTGTACGGCGAGAAGATCACCAAGGTCATGGATCTCGCCATGAAGACCGGCTGCCCGATCATCGGCATCAACGAGGGGGCCGGTGCCCGCATCCAGGAGGGCGTGGTCTCCCTCGGGCTGTACGGCGAGATCTTCCGCCGCAACGTGCACGCGTCGGGCGTCATCCCGCAGATCAGCCTGATCATGGGCTCCTGCGCCGGCGGGCACGTCTACTCCCCGGCCGTCACAGACTTCACGGTGATGGTCGACGGGACCTCGAACATGTTCATCACCGGCCCGGACGTGATCAAGACCGTCACCGGCGAGGACGTCACGATGGAGGAGCTCGGCGGCGCGCGCACCCACAACACCAAGTCGGGCAACGCCCACTACATGGGCGCCGACGAGGAGGACGCGATCGAGTACGTGAAGGCGCTGATCTCCTACCTGCCGCAGAACAACCTCGACCCGGCGCCTGCGTACGACAGCCCGGCGGACCTCGAGATCACCGCCCTCGACCGCACGCTCGACACGGTGATCCCGGACGGTGCCAACCAGCCCTACGACATGCACGAGGTGATCACCGCCGTCCTCGACACCGAGGACGACGAGAGGGGCGAGTTCCTCGAGGTGCACGCGCTGTTCGCGCCCAACATCGTCGTCGGGTTCGGCCGCGTCGAGGGCCGGTCGGTCGGTGTCGTGGCCAACCAGCCGATGCAGTTCGCCGGCACGCTCGACATCGACGCGTCGGAGAAGGCCGCCCGCTTCGTGCGCACCTGCGACGCGTTCAACATCCCGGTGCTGACGTTCGTCGACGTACCCGGCTTCCTGCCCGGCACCGACCAGGAGTGGAACGGCATCATCCGACGGGGCGCGAAGCTCATCTACGCCTACGCCGAGGCGACGGTCCCGCTGGTCACGATCATCACCCGCAAGGCCTACGGCGGCGCCTACGACGTGATGGGCTCCAAGCACCTCGGCGCCGACCTCAACCTCGCCTGGCCGACCGCGCAGATCGCGGTGATGGGTGCCCAGGGCGCGGTGAACATCCTGTACCGCAACGAGCTCAAGGACGCCGCCGATCCCGAGGCGCGGCGGGCCGAGCTGATCACGGAGTACGAGGACACGCTCGCCAACCCGTACGTCGCCGCTGAGCGCGGGTACGTCGACGGTGTCATCCCGCCGCACGAGACGCGCATCGAGATCGTCAAGGCGCTGCGCCTCCTCGGCTCCAAGCGCGAGCTGCTGCCGAGCAAGAAGCACGGGAACATCCCGCTGTGAGCGATCCGGATCGACCGGTGGTGGCGTCGGTCGGGACCACGCCGTTCCTGCGCGTGGTCAAGGGTGACCCGACGCCCGAGGAGCTGGCCGCGCTGGTCGGCGTACTCGCGTCGCTGGGCGGCCCGGCCCCGTCACCGCTGCGGCGTACGCCGGAGTGGAACGCACCGCGCCGGCTCCACCGCGTCGTCCACCCGCACGGACCCGGGGGCTGGCGAGCGTCCGGACTGCCCCGCTGAACGTCGGCCCGGCTGACGGAACCGGTGGCGTCGGCACCCGTCGGCGCTCGGATCCGTGGCTGACGACTGCGTAAAATCTCGGAGAAAGCCTGGATTGTGCCCCGCCGACGGCTCACCATGGTCGACAACGGTGGACTGGGCCACCGTCACGGCGGGCCAATGGGGGGCCGCCAACGACGATTCCGGGGGGATCGCGATGAGCTCAATGGTGATGGACGATCGTTCGCTCGACACCTTCGCCCGAGAGACGCCGGCCGAGCGACCGGTGCAGGCACACCCGCGTGGCCGGGGATTCCGCGTCCTCAGTCAGATCGCGCGCATCCACGCCGAGGAGTACGAGCCGCGTCACCGGCTCAGCGCGGCGGCGGACGCCGAACAGACCTCGGTCGCCAGCTGAGCAGGACCCGCGCACCTCTGGGCACCGGCATCCGGTTCCTCGAGACCGCCTGACGTCCACTGCGAGGAAGGGGCCGCGTGACCCCTTCCTCTCACCGCCTGCCTGTCGCGCGATGACCGCCGTGCGCTCGTCCTGGTGGCCGATGGGCGCGTTCGCCGGACGGCACGCGCCGCGACCGCCTAGCCTCTCCTCGAATCCGTCCGGGAAAGGTTCAGAGGCATGAAGGTGATCCTGGCGCTCGTCGTCGTGGCCGTCGTCGCCGGGTTCGGCGTCAGCTGGGCGAAGGAGAAGGCCGACTCGGTCATCCACCACGCCATCGACACGGGGCTTCCCGCGAAGGTCGAGGCGAAGACCTGGGCCCCTCTCGACCACGGCCGGCGGATGCGGGCCGACCGCGTGCGCTTCGACGACGGCCGCCTGATGACGGTGCGCTGCCACGAGACGCTGGGCGGCTACTCGATCCACGTCGACCACGCCTTCGCGTTCGAGAGGACGACCACGCGGATCAAGGCCCACTGCCCGGGTCGGTCGTTGCGCGCGTCGCTGACGGACGCGACTCGGGTCGACGTCGACGCACACGGCAACGGCCAGGAGCTGACGTTCAAGGACAAGGACGGCGACCCGGTCGCCACGTTCGTCTCACACTGAGCCACCGGTCCTGCTCACGGGGGTACGACGCGACCGGCCGACCGCGGCGACCACCGACCAGGCGGCACCCAGGACCACGGCCAGCAGCCACGCAGCCACCTCGGTCGTCCAGCCGGGCGGGTGGAACGCGACGTCGACCGTCTGACCGGTGGCGGTCGCCGGTACGTGGACCGTCAGCAGGTACCCGTCGACCGGATCCCCGATCGACCCGGGCGAGGTCGAGTAGCCGGGCCAGTCGAGCAGCCGCAGCACCACGGTCCCACCCGCAGCGGGAACCCGGTCCACACGGAACGACGTACCGGTCGCCCCGGCGTCGACCGCGGAGACCGACGTTCCCGGCGACGTCCAGGCCACACTCCCTGCCCCGGGCAGCGACGTCCGCCGCGTCCACAGGACGACGTACGGCGTGCGCTCGGCCACTCGCCACCCCGCCGGCGGCTGGGACAGCCGGGCGCTGCTGAAGTCGTGGCGCACCAGGAGCAGCGAGCTCACGCCCAGCAGGTCGACCCGCTTCTCCCCCGTGGTGGGTTCGGTGCTGAACAGCTCGGTGAGCAGCGCGGGACAGGTGTCGCCCTGGTAGTAGATGCAGTAGCGGGACTTGTACACGGCCTGGCTGATGGCCGTGTAGGTGTTCTGGGACCGGAGGCCGGTGAGGTACCACGCCGACCCGATCGGCAGCTGCCGGGCCGCGGCCGGGTCCGACTGCACGAGCAGGTCGGTCGCCCCCACCTTGAGCAGGTCACCGGCGGCCCCGGGATAGAGGCTCTGGTAGGCCGCGAGATCCGTCGGCGCGTTGCGCTGGGGTGAGGGAGGCGTCGGGTAGAACGCATGCTGCACCCCGAACGCCGCCAGGGTGACCGCTCCCGCGACCGGCGCCAGCCACGTGCGCCTCCCGCTACGGACCAGCCACCAGAGCAACGTCAGGGCCGCGGCCACGAGTGCCACCGAGCACAGGTCCCCCGCCCGCTCCGACGAGGTCCGCATCATCGTCAGGGCTCCGGCGAGGACGACCCACCCCAGCGACAGCCCGAGCCGGAACGGAGACGGTCGCGCGAGCCCGAACCGCGTCCAGGCGACGACCAGCAGCACCGCCAGTGCCTGCACCAGGAAAGGCTGCAGCCGCAGGGGCCACCGCAGCGGACCGACCTGGGACGGCCCGTCGACGATCGCGAGGACGACCACGGTGAACAGCAGCAGCCCCGCGAGCGGCCGCCAACCCTCGCGGGCGCGGCGGAGGTCCACCCAGCAGAAGACCGGCAGCAGGCAGAAGAGGTAGGCGTAGGGCAGCACGTGATCACTCGTGCCCGTCACGGCGGCCGTGGGCAGCACCGACGCGAACAGGGCCAGCGGGTCCGTGGTGAACTTGCCGCCGAAGCCGCCGTACCCGGTCTCACGTGCCGTGACCGACGCGGTGAGCACGCCCGGGAGGTAGACGGTGACCGCCACCAGCCCGAGCAGGACGCCCGCCCCCAGCACCCGGAGGACGGCGCCCCGGTCGCGTGCCAGCAACCCGTCCACGAGACAGGCCACGATCGCGACGACCAGCATGATCGTGCCGAAGACGTAGCCCACGGTCACCAGCAGGTAGCCGGCAGCCAGGGCGGGCAGTGGGTTGGCGCCGCGCAGCATTATCCGCCGCAGCCCCCACCAGACCCAGGGGAAGAGCGCCCAGATCATCTCCGCGGCCGCCCACGACGGCAGGTCGAGGTACTGGGTCATGCCGCCCATCGGCGCCAGCAGGGCGGCGACGTACGCCGCGGCCGGGGGCGCGTCGTACGAGCGGACCAGCAGGTAGACGCCCAGCACACCGACGACGGCCAGTCCCAGCTTGACCACGGCGGTCACCAGGAGCAGGTCGGAGACGACCGTCGCCAGCAAGCCGATCCCGATCGTCAGCGGCGACCAGAGCCCCCACTGGCCCTCGGCGGCGAGGTTCCCGGCCCGCCAGGCGTGCGGGTCGAGGGTGCTCCACTGCCCGTGCCGGACGAGCTCGCCGAGGTGGTACCACCAGCCGTAGTACGCCGCCGGGGTGTCGCCGTACCAGAAGTAGTGGTGGTTCCCGACCAGCAGCAGCCCGAGCGCGACCAGCACGGTGCCGACGGCCGCCCCGGACCACGCCACGTCGGCGCGGGCGCCGCCGAGTTCGGGTCGGGTCACCGCTTGGCCGCCGCGAGGAAGACCGAGGAGCCGAACGGCAGGTCGCGGTGTCCCAGCACGCGCTCGTCCCACCGGCACAGGCCCAGCAGCACGCGCTCGACGCGCGGCCCGACCAGGGGTACGTCGACGACGTCGGCGGGTCGGCCCGCGGAGCTGTCGTCGCGCGCCAGTCGATGGCGCACGCCCCGCACGACTCGTTCGGCGACGAAGGCGGGGAACACGGCCGTGAACCCGTACGTTGCGCGCAGCACCTCGAACCCGGCGTCCTCCACCGCCGAGACCGCACGCGGCCTGGTGTAGCGTCGGACGTGACCGTTCGCGACGTCGTGGTCGGACCAGGCCCACTGGTACGCCGGCACCGAGAGCAGCAGCCGTCCGCCGGGCCGGAGCACCCGCCGCAGCTCGGCGAGGGCGTGGTCCTCCGGGTCGCAGTGCTCGACCACGTCGAACGCGCCGACCACCTCGAAGCTGTTCTCCGCGAACGGCAGGGCCAGTACCGATCCGCAGACGCCCTCGGGCGGGCGCAGACCGCGCGGGTCGAGGTCCAGCGAGATCTTCTGTGGCGCCGTCAACCAACCGACGCTGGGGCCGTCGGCGCTGCCGACGTCGAGCATCCGCTGCGGCGACCCGACGTACGGCTCGAGGACGGTGCGCAGCATCTCCGCCCGCGCCCGGTACCACCAGTAGTCGGGCTGGTGGATCGACGGGGAGCCGCCGTGCGGGGTCGCAGGCGTCGGGCCGGGCACCGGGGAAGGGTAACGGCCGCTCCCTGATCGTTCGCCCACCGGCTCTGCGAGACTCGCCCGGTGATCTCGCTGGTGCTCGCGTCGGCCTCTCCTGCGCGCCTGGCCACCCTCCGGGCGGCGGGCCTGGAACCGTCGGTCGTCGTCTCCGGCGTCGACGAGTCGCAGGTGACCGGCCTCGCCCCGGCCGGTCTGGCCCAGCGCCTCGCCGAGCTCAAGTGCGCCGCCGTCGCGGACGAGGTCGGGAGCGGTCGACTCGTGCTCGGCTGCGACTCCGTGCTCGAGCTCGACGGAGAGGCGCTGGGCAAGCCCGGCGACCCGGACGGTGCGGTACGCCGCTGGCGGGCGATGCGCGGGCGCAGCGGGATCCTCCACACCGGCCACTGCCTGCGCGACACCACATCCGGCGTTCAGGCGACCGGGACGGGGTCGACCGTGGTGCACTTCGCGGACGTCACCGACGACGAGATCACGGCGTACGTCGAGTCCGGCGAGCCGCTGCAGGTCGCGGGCGCGTTCACCATCGACGGCCTGGGCGGCGCGTTCGTCACCCGTATCGAGGGCGACCACCACAACGTGGTCGGCCTGAGCCTGCCGCTGCTGCGCGACCTCGTGATCGAGCTCGGCCACCGCTGGACCGACCTCTGGAGCCGACGCTAGGGCGCCTCGGAGGTCGCCTCGGGGTCGATCACCAGACCCGCCGGCCCGAGCAACGACACCGGGTGGTGCGCGACCTCGGTCGCGGTGACCGGCTTCCGGAAGACGTAGGTGCGGAACAGGTAGAAGCGCGCCACCTGCCCGATCAGCGCGCCGATCACGTTGCCGGCGAGGTTGTCGGCGAGCGGATCGGTCTGGTGCAGCACGTGGCGGCTGAACCACAGGGACCCGACCGACAGCGGCAGGGTGACCAGGTTGATCAGGAAGAAGGCCGTGCGTCCGCCGTCCGCGTGCACGGGGGGTCGGTGCCGGAACGTCCAGGATCTGCTCAGCCGATAGCTGACCATCATGCCCACGAGGTTGGCGAGGACCAGGGCCGACAGGGGCTGCTCCCCCAGCCACGGGTCGCTGGTCAGGTAGAGGCCGTGGGCCAGGAAGTTGAAGATCGTGATCGAGACGATCGTCGACAACCCGCCGGTGACCATGAAGCGCCCGATCTCGACGACGAGATGGGGCAGACGGGAGGGCACGAGGGCAGTCTAAGGAAGGGACCCGCGCGATCCGCGATCAGCGCGCTGGTACGGAGATCCAGGTCGCGCCGCCGTCGGCCGAGGCCACCATGTCCCACTCGTCGGGCGTCTGGGCGTAGCTCGTCACCGACCGAGTGGTCACTGCCACGTCCAGGGACATCGGGTCGAAGGTAGGGGAATCCTGGTGGGCGAACGGGTCGCCGTACCCACGGTTGCCGTCAGGTGGCGTCGCGGGCTGCGTCCTCCGCGGCCAGGGCCGAGACCGAGCGGTCCGGCTGGAGCGTCTCGGGTGCAGCCAGGACGACGAGCACCGGCAGAGCGCAGACCACCGCGCAGAGGATGAAGGCCGGCGAGTACCCGGCCGCGTCCGCGACCCAGCCGGTCACGATCGGACCGAGGACGAGGCCGAGGTCGCCGGCCATCTGGAAGACCGCGACCACGGTCCCGCCCCGGCCGGCCACGACGTCGCCCATCACCGCACCCGGCGCCACCGAGTCGGACGCGGCCGCCACACCGATCAGTACGGTCGCGGTCACCAGCCCGGCGATGGCCGGCAGCGTCGGGAGCAGCACGAACGCCAGCGCCCCGACGAGCAGACCCAGCACGATCACCGGCCGCCGCCCGACCGTGTCCGCGATCTTGCCGGTCGGCAGCAGCAGTGCGCCGCTGACCACGCTGACGATGAGGAACGCGGCATAGGCCCAGCTGGCCGACAGGTGGAGCGCGTCCCGCACGTAGAGCGGCACCATCGCCGACCGGGCGCCGATCAGCGCGAACTCGCCGGCGAAGGCCGCCGCGAGGGCGGCCAGGTAGGCCCGGTTGCGCAGAGCGACCTTGAGCGCCAACGGCTCGGACCGGTCCGACTGGCGGGCGGCCAGCTCGCTGTGTCGCAGCGCACCGAGACCGAGCAGGCCGGCGACGACGAGCGTGCCCGCGTACAGGAAGAACGGGAGGCGGAGCGAGAAGGTGGCGACGGTGCCGACCGCCGGCCCGGCGACCAGGCCGATCAGGAAGGCGCCCGCCCACACCCCTTGGGCCCGGCCGCGTAGATGGTTGGGCGTGACCCGGACCAGGAGGCTGGCCGCGCTCACGCTGAACATGATCGAGCCGACGCCTCCGGCGCCGCGCAGGACGAGCAGCTGCCAGTAGGACTGGGCGAGACCGGCCAGCACGCTGCTCACCGCGACGACGCCGATGCCGGCGGCGAGCAGCAGGCGCTCCCCGAAGGCGTTGACGAGACGGCCGACGAACGGCGCCATCAGCAGGCGCATCAGCGCGAAGGCACTCACGACAGCCCCCGCGGCCGCCCTGCCGACTCCGAACTCGGCCGCGAACAGCGGCAGCGCGGGCGCGACCAGACCGAAGCCCAGGGCCACCATGAAGGCGACCCCCGTCAGCGCCCGAACCTCGGGTGGGAGGTCGCGGAACAGGCGCACCCCGCGACGCTACTCGACCGGCAGGCCGAGACCGCGTGCGATCAGCATCCGCTGCACCTCGGAGGTGCCCTCACCGATCTCGAGCACCTTGGCGTCGCGGTAGAGCCGGGCCACGGGGTACTCCTCCATGAAGCCGTAGCCGCCGAAGACCTGGGTGGCGATGCGGGTCGCGGTCACGGCCGACTCTGTCGCGTACAGCTTGGCGACGGAGGCCGCCTGCCGGAGCTCGCTGGGCTTCGGTCCGGCACCGTCGCGCATGGCGTCCTTGATCGACGCCGCCTTGTAGACCAGAAGCCGGCTCGCCTGGAGCATCACGTCGAGGTCGGCGACCTGGAACGCGACGCCCTGCTTGCGGCCGATGGGTACGCCGAACGTCTGCCGTTCCCCGGCGTACTTCAGGCACGCGTCGAGGCAGGCCTGGATGCAGCCGACCGCGAGCGCGGCGATCGCGATCCGACCGTCGTCGAGGGTCGCCAGGAACTGGGCGAAGCCACGGCCCCGCTCCCCCAGCAGGTTCTCCTCAGGGACGTGGACGTCCTCGAGGGTGAGCGGGTGCGTGTCGGAGGCGTGCCAGCCGAGCTTGTCGTACGCCGGCTCCACGGTGAACCCGGGTGCGTCCGCGGGGATGATGAAGGCCGAGATCTCCGCCCGCTCGTCGCCGGACGAGCCGACGGTGGTGCCGGTGCGCGCCGTGACCGTGACGCATGAGGTCAGCTCGGAACCGGAGTTGGTGATGAACTGCTTCGCGCCGTTCACGACCCACTCGCCGGCCACCAGCTCGGCCCGCGTCCGCGTGGCGCCGGCGTCGGAGCCCGCACCGGGCTCGGTGAGGCCGAAGCCGGCCAACGCCTCACCCGCGACGAGGTCGGGGAGCCACCGCTCTTTCTGCTCGGCGTCGCCGAAGGTCAGGATCGGGTTGATCCCGAGACCGACCGCCGCCTCGAGGGTGATCCCCATCGACTGGTCGACCCGGCCGATCTCCTCGATCGCCACGCAGAGGCTGGTGAAGTCGCCGTCCTCGCCGGCACCGCCGTACTCCTCCGGTGCGGTCAGGCCCATGAGCCCGAGCTTGCCCATCTTCTGCACCACGTCGGTCGGGAGGTGGTGCTCGCGGTCCCACTGCGCGGCGTGCGGCGCGATCTCGCCCTCGGCGAACTCGCGGACCACGCGCCGGAACTCCTCGTGCTCGCGCGACAGCTCGAACGTCATGCGCACATGGTAGCGGCGTTGGTTAACGATCGCTAACCATCGCTGGGGAAGCTGGCCGTCCTGCTTCCGCGGGGCAGGGTCTCGACGGTGCCCGACGTCCCCCAGGACTTCTGGTCCACGCACCTGGGGGTGTGCCCGGTCAGAGCCAGCGCCGGACCCGGCCGGCGTAGTCGGTGTACCCCGACCCGAACTTCGCCTCCAGGTAGTGCTCCTCGGGCAGGACCGCGCCCCAGGTGAGCAGCGCCCACTCCAGGGGCAGCGCGATCAGGGCCCACAGCGATCCAGCCAGGAGCGCCACGCCCGCGGAGGCGACCAGCAGACCGACGTAGAGCGGATTGCGCGACAGGGCGAAGGGCCCGGTCTCGATCACGGTCGTGCTCGCGCCGCCGGGCAGGAGCGCGGTCCGGTGCCTCGCGATCATCACCAGGGCCCATCCGTTCCAGACCACGAAGACGGCGACGAGCAGCCACCCCAACGCGGCCGTCACCGGCGAAGCGTCGAGTGGATCGCCCGCCAGCGCTGAGATGAGGAGGCCCAGCGCGAGGGGCCCGCCTACCGCCACGGGCGGCCACATCCGGAAAGCCGGACCGCGGTCGGATGTCACGAGTCATGGGTATCACCGTGGGTGGGACAGCTCGCCGTGCGCCCCGCAAGCTCGCTTCAGGGAATTTGCGTTGGTGACCATACGAGTGCTGGCTTGCTCCCCTGGGGCGGAGTCGGCGGCGCACTCGTACACATGTTCTCCGCCTCCCATGCGACCGGTGGCCTAGGAGAGGAACGTCCGTATCGCCAGGAGCACGTCGTCACGGTGGTCGAGGAACAGGTAGTGGGTGGCGTCCGGGATCTCGAGGACCTGGCCGTTGGCGATCTCCGCAGCAAAGCGGTGACGGCAGTCGGCCCGCCACGTCGCCGCGCTGCTCTTCGATGAGTCACCGACGGCGTAGATGGCAAGGGCGGGTGCGGCAATGTCGGCGTATGGGTGCCGGAACTCTCGCAGGGCCTCGTCGAACGGTGCCGCCTCTGCGTCGGAGAGCTTCTCTGTCACAGAGCCGTCCGGATGGGTGTCCACGAGGGCGCGGCACATCGCGTCAAAGGCGGGTCCCCAGATCTTCTCGAACTCGGGATCCAGCGAACGTACGAACTCGGCGAACTCTTCGTACGACGCGAACCGATCCGGGCTCGCGGGCTCGTCCTCTTCCACCTCCCCGGACTCGGTGCGGTCAGCCCAGTCGTAGGCCCCGTCGAGGTAGACGACGCTGGCGACCCGATCGGGATGGCGAACGGCCAGGACCGACACCTCGCCACCTCCCATCGAGTGCCCGACCATGTGGGCCCGCTCGATCTCGAGCACATCGAGCAGCCCTCGCGCGTCCTCGGCAGCAATCGGCGAGCGCGTAACCGCTCCGGACCTGGTCGGTCAGCCCGTGCCCGCGCCTGCTCAGGGCGAGCACCCGAAATCGGTCGGTCAGGTGTGGGGCCAGCTCGGCGTACACATGGGCAGTGCACCCCAGGCCGGCCAGCAACAGCATCGGGCCTCCGTCGCCGCCCCAGTCCAGGTAGTGGAAGCGGATGCCGTCGAGGGTGACGAACCGGTCCGGGGGTACGTCAATCGTCTTCGGCATCCGGTGACCGTATCTTGAGCGTCAGCGCAGCTCGCGACGACAACCGATCGAGTTCCACCCATCACGTCGACCTCGGCGTTCAGGGGAAGATCCGGCCACCCTCAGCGTCCGTCGGACAGCGGCATGAGCGGGCATCCAGTGCGAGGATTCCCTTGTGCGGCGAATGGATGACGAGCGCGACGCATCGGAGGCTTGAGAACTCCTGTGTCAGAGGGCCGTCCAGGTCACCCGACGTCTGCTCATCGCCGGGTGCCCGTTGATGCTCCGGAGGGCTACACAGGCGATCACGCAGAGTGGATTCGACTCTTGGCTGACGCTTGTGACCGCCTGGCTCGTCCCCGACCCAACGCCAAAAGACGCCCTGGCGTTTCGGCAGCGGGCGTGGGAGCCCATCCAGGCGCATTGGGTCTCTTCCGTCCTCGGCCAACGAGCCCGCACCGATGAGAGCCCCCTCCCGCTGACGAGGTCCGAGACTCGTGGAACGGGCAATCCGCCTGCATGGGTGAGGCGACCCTTGACGGCCCGGGCTTACCGTCGACCTACGCCCCCGCCAGAGGTGTGGCGGTGCCCGCCGGGTCACCGCATGAGGCCGTGGGGCACACCTACCACCAGGAGCGAGGCGTGGGCCGAGTGATAGTGCGCGACGCACGGCTTGGCCCCGATCCGGCGCTCGTGACTGGAGAGGGCGGGGAAGTCCTCCACGAGTTTGAGAGCGACCGGATCTATGACCTGGGGGACCGGTTGGTCCTACCTGACGGGACCCAGGTCAAGGTGATCGGCTTTCGCGAAACGTTCGCCGATGAGCACACACAAGTGCTGATGATCGGAAACATTTCCTAGAGCCCCCGATGCCACGCCCGCACCGCCGGATCTGCCGCTGAGATGCCCGCTCGGCATGACGGCCTGCATCCACTCGCTGGTGGCTTGTCGCCGTGTGCTCGCAGGAGGAGATGGGGACCTGCCTCGCCAGAGGCCGTGAGCTCGCGTCGTCCTTGACAGGTCTCGATCAGGACGCGGGTGTGAAGCGAGTCAGTCAAGAAGCGGCGCGTGGGGGTAGGGGATGTTGGCGTACGGCAAGCACGCACGGAACGTCTACCGGGCCAGTCACAAGAACCTCGACCCAGACAACGACGGAACGGCCTCCGAGGCGTGACCAGGCCGGGCGCGTATTCCGGGTGCTCAGTCTCCCGGCCACTCTCCGGTCCAGCGTTCGAAGGCTCGAGCCCCGCCGCGGTTGATGAGCGCCCGCACTGCCGAAAAGATGGCGCCTTGAACCAGGGCGGCGATGAGGATCTTTGGCAGCCGGTATTCCGATTGCAAGGGCGTCGGCGGGTCGTCGGGGCTGCCTGGGTCCAGATGTTTCCAGAGGAGTTGGACCATCTGCCCTGCGATCAGGCCGCCCAGAAGGCTGGCGACCAGTCCCCAGGGGCGATACAGGATCTTCGCGGCCTTGCTGGACTTGTGCTCCTGGGGCATCTAACTGTCCTTCCCCTCGGGCTGATCTCGGTCCTGGTTGTGGGTGAGGCGGAGCCGACGGCCCCGTTCGATGTCTTTTCGTTCCTTGCGCGCGGCCTTGTCGCTCTGCCTGGTGTCGCGCGCGGGTAGCTGGATGGTCTCCTCAGCTTGCAGACCGGCCTGGAGTTCTCTGCCGCGTTCGAGCTCGGCGTCGAGCTCGGCGCCGAACAGCAGTGCCAGGTTGGTGATCCACAGCCACAGGAGGAAGACGACGACGCCGGCTAGGGAGCCATAGGTCTTGTTGTAGCTGGAGAAGTTGGCGATGTAGAAGCCAAACAGGGCAGATGCGATGATCCAGGTGAGGATGGCGACCAAGGCGCCCACGCTGATCCACCGGAACCTGGGCTGCTTGACGTTCGGGGTGGCGTAGTACAGCAGCGCAACAATGAGGACCACTAAGGCCAGCAGCACCGGCCACTTGGCGATGTTCCAGACGGTGACTGCCGTCGAGCCGAGCCCGATCGCATTGCCGACCGCCCGAGCCGCGGGGCCGGTGAGTACCAGGCCGACCGCGATGAGTGCGGTCAGGACGACGGTGATCAGCGTGACCAGCAGCATCGTGGGGCGGAGTTTCCAGACAGGTCGGCCCTCCGCGATCTCATAGATGCGGTTCATGCCGCGGCCGAAGGCGCCCACGTAGCCGGAGGCGGACCACAGGGCCACTGCGAGACCGAGGATGAGCGCGGTACCGGAGTTCTGGGCGTGGCTCAGTTGGGTGAGGGTGGGTTGCAACGTGCTGGCGGCGCTGGAGGCGCCGACGTCGCGCAGAATCTGCAGCAGCGTGTCGACCGTCTTGGGTCCCTGCCCGACGAGACTGACAAGCGACAAGATGGCGATGGCGAAGGGGAACAACGCGAGTACTGCGTAGTAGGTCAACGCCGCGGCCAGGTCGGTGCACTGGTCGTCGGAGAACTCGCGTACGGTCTTCCGGGCCACATAGAACCAGGACTGCTTCTTCAGGTCTGTCGGTGAGTCCGGTTTGCCGTTGTCGACAGTCCGCTCCGATCCCGCGGAGTCAGACCGAGCTCCAACAGTCCTTGCAACAACGGGAGGTCGTTCGTTGGTCATCAGCGCCGCCTCCTCGAGCGGCGTGATGTCTGATTGCGGCGCCACAGCGCGACGACCAGGACCGCAACAAGGGCGGCAAGAACTCCGCCGCCCGCGCCGATCGTCACTGGATCAGGGTTTCCCTGGGCGTCAGTCGCGCGGTTGCGCAGCGTCCGCCATCGCCAGGCGGCCTCGTCTCTGGTCTGGATCATGCGGTTCCGGGCGCGGGTCTTGACGTCTAGCTTTTCCGCGAGCCGGTCCACGGTCTGAGCGAGGTCCTCTCGCGTTCGCTCGATATCGGCCTCGAGCTCGACAACCCGGGACGACGGGTCATTCCCGCGGTCGTCACCTCCGGTGGGGAGGTCGCGGTCTTCGGTCCGTGCAGCCGTCTCATCCGAATGCGCCTGTTCCAGCTCAGTGTTCTCAGTCATGTCTTCTCCTTGGGTGTTCAAAACTCTTGCCCATGGGGATTCACTCGCCTTGATGGCGACGAACGCTGTCCACGTCGCGCTTGAGGTTGTCCATGGTCCGTTCGGGGATCGGCGGTGATGCGGCTGTGACGCGCTTCTTGCCCAACAGCGCGACGAGACCGGCTACCGCCAGCAGCACGGCGCTCACGATCAGCGCCGCCAGCCAGGCCGGCAGCACCAGCGCCAGCGCGAGAATGACCGTTGCGATCAGGGTCCCGACGCCGTACAGGCCCAAGAGCCCTGCTGCGCCGAACATGCCAGCACCGAGCCCAGCCTTCTTCGCCTTCTCACTGATCTCTACCTGCGCAAGTCGCAACTCGTCGCGAACCAGGGCAGACACATCTTGGGAGAAGTGGGAGACGAGCTGACCGGTCGACTCCTCGTCGACTCGGTCTGCTGCACCCGACAAGCCCGTGGCTTCATAGGCCTCGCTCACGACCGCTTGCCCCCGCGTGCGCTCGGAGCACCACTACCACGCGCAGCTGCAGCAGCCGCCCGGGACTCCGAGGCCTTGGCTGTGTCGGAGGAGGAAGCGTTCGCGACCCTCTCCTTCACGACCTGACCTGCCTGCCCGGCCTTCTCCTGAACGACCTGCTGTGCCTGTCCGGCCTTCTCCTGAACCCGAGGGTCCCGCCACACTCGCCGCGCCTTTGCAGCGATCTGGTCGTATCGCTCGCGTCCCGACCGCGCCCCCAGCACGTAGCCCGTGCCAAGCCCGACGAGAAACGACAATCTTCCAGCCATTTGGTCCTCCCAAGTTCCTGCCCACACCCGCCAGGTCCGATCCTTCCGCGGCTGACTTACGGCGTAAGTTTGCTTACTTGGGGTACCCCACAGATCACAACGCATGCATCCCTGATGACAGGGTCAAACAGGGTGGCCGCACAGATTCGCCCACGACGCCGTAGCCTCGGGCCGCGAGGAGGACTCATGGCTGGCGCGCAAGAAGGCGACGACCGAACGACCCACCCAGCTCCTGACCAGGGACCACTCGATGCAGACGCCCGTGTCGCCCGCGGCGAAGACGCGCCCTCTGCCCGTGTCCCTCTGAGTACGGAGCGCATCGTCGATGCCGCTGTCGAATTCATCGACGACTCGGGTCTACCGGGGTTATCGATGCGCCGGCTCGGGGCACTCCTCGGCGTGGAAGCGATGTCGCTGTACCGGTACGTGCCCGGTCGAGAGCAGCTCCTCGACGCGGTCGTGGAACGCATCGTCGACCAGATGGAAGCCGACCCCGACGTCCTCGAGACCCCCGAACACGGCTGGCAGGACTATCTGCAGCGGCTCGCGCACGGGATCCGACGGGTGGCCCTCACTCACCCGAAGGCCTTTCCCCTCGTTGCGTCTCGGCCCGCCGAGGCACCGTGGCTGCGACCACCACTGCGAAGTCTCAGATGGGTGGAGGCATTCCTCGAGGGCCTCGCGCGTGAGGGCTTCAGCGACAACGCAGCTGTTGAGGCCTACCGTGCATTTACCAGCTTCTTGCTCGGGCACCTCCTGCTCGAGGTCGCCGCCCTAGGCGCCGACTTGGGGCCGCTCGACGTCGTCGAGGAGGACGCCGACAATTCCCTGGCGTTCTACCCCAACATTCGCCGCCTGTCCGGGCAATTGCACGAAGATCACTCCGCGACCGAGTTCGAAGACTCCCTCGAAAACCTCCTCCAGCGGCTCACGCTCATCCGGACCGAAAGCTAGGGACGGGCTTCGGAGGCCAGTGCTGCGGAGCCAGGATCCCGCCGGATGCCCCCGGTCATTGGCTCCCGACGGGCGTTTCGCTGGAAGCGTCTCCACGAACCACGGGGCATCCGCGTGGCGCTCGGCTCCGAGATCCGGCGACGGCGGAGCCACGAGGCAGCACCGAAGCCCGGAACGGCTTGCCCGAAGTACTCAACGCCAGACGGAATCAGTGGGCTCCTGGAGAAGGCCGGAGGTCCTCGCCCGAGGCGTCGTCGTCCGGTTGTGTCACAAGAAGCATCGTGCCGCACGTCACCGCCTGCGTCCGCTCATCGCCAGATCCGCGCACGCAACGCGGCATGAGCGTTCGTTCCTTCGTGAGCCCCAATCCTCCTAGTCGGGCTATCGTCCTGTCATGGCGAGCATGCTCGAGCAGCTCCGGGATGCGACGACAGCGCACGACGCCCGGCGGCTGGCGTCGCTGTTCGCCCAGGAGTAGGCGCTTGTACATGGAACCGGTCGAGCCAGATGGCGGGGACATCGAGGCCGCTTTACAGAAGCTGTACAAGCCTCCACCGAGGTCGTCGTACTGATCGTTGCCAGGCCACATATCTGGACCCATCTTGGGTCGGTCGCTCCTCGGCACGAGAGTGCGTTTCAAGGGCGTGGCACGCCCGCCGGCTCTCCACCAGCGGGCGTTCGTTGTGGCAGCGCCCCGCAGAGCACAGCGCATCCGCGGGGCGCTGTGCTCCGTCCGGGGTCGGAGCGCCTCAGTGGAGGTCTAGTCCAGGTCCCCGACCTCGTCGGGCTCGGTCGGCGACGGCGGGCCTGGCTCAAGCGGCTCCGGCTCGAGCGGGCCGCCTGCTGGCGTGATGTCCCGGTCGTTGTCGGGCTCTTGGGGTGTGGTGGTCATCTGGACCTTCCTGCGGTTGGGTGACGGGGTGCCGGTGTGACGCTCCGCCCTAGCGGTCCGGTTCCAAGCGGAGCGCCACGTCTCCGAAGCTCTCGGAGACATCGACGCGGAGTGGTCGCGCGGCACCCGTGCCGACCCTCCCAGGATGCGCTCGCCAGCCGGCCTGGGTCTTCACCCGCAGGTGCGGTTTGGCGCGATCCGGCCCGGGTACTGAAACCTGCGCAGGCTGACTCGAGGGTTACGCACACGGTAAGCCTGCGGCCGTCCCATGTTGGGGGGCTGGGCGGTCCCGAGAGAGCGCCCCTGCCCGAGCAAATCGGGCAGGGGCGCTTCCCCTCCCGGGAGAGGATCCGTCACGAACGCGGCGCCCTGAGTTGCGAGCGGACAGCGGGTACGTCTCTATCCGCTGGTCGAACGACGCGACACCCGCCATTGGGCGACGCGGAAGGCTACGAAGGCCCCTAGGGGTGTGCCAAAGAGGAGGACGACTGATTCGAGAGGGCTGACGACGACACCTGTCCAACCGACCCCCAGATACAGGATCAGTGCGCCCAGCCCGATAGCCGCCGTCACTGCTGCGGCTCGTCCAGGTGGATGGATGAACCACCCCAGGACAACCGCGAGGGGAAAGATCAGTAAGGCCATGTCGGCTCCCGCCCGGCCGGATGCCCCCCGCCGAGCCCGGAAGCGCCAGACTTCGACCATCCCACTGGAGCGCGCTTCCGACAATCGACCAATGAGAGCTGGCGCAGCGGTCCACCCGCGCGACTGCCGCTCATCGGCTGTGAGTGCACTGCTGCACGAGATCGTTGGTGAGGTTTTTAGATTTCCACGGCTGGATGCAGACGGTGTTGTGAATCGAACACCATATTCGGGCCATACCGGTATGAGTATCGGGCTGCTCGACCGCCGGTGGTCGAGCACGCCGTGAGCCGTCTCCTCGGTCGAGGTGGACGACTGCCTGGCGCGAGCGAGTCGCGCGCAGGTGGAGTCGTTGGGCCGCCGGGACGGCTGGGGTGACCTCCGTGGACGAAAGAGCTCGGCGTGGCGAAGGAGGACCGCCGCCACCCAGCAGGGATTACCCGGCGACACGGCGAGCCCAGTCCCCGGAGATCACCCCAGACGGCACGCGGCCCCACCGACCTAGCCCGCCGCAGCCGATCACCACCACCGACGCACCCGAGGGTTCGCTAGGTTCGAAGCGTGTTCAAGCTGCTGCTCTTCCTGCACTTGCTCGCCGCCATCTTCGCCGTGGGGCCACTGGTCGGCGCGGCGACCACCGCGTCGCGGGCGATCCGCACACCGGACGCTGGCGCCGCGAGGTCGGCCGCGCGGATGATCCGGCTGTACAGCATCGTGTCGATCGTCGTGGTGATCATCGGCATGGGCCTGATGTCGCAGAAGGCGCCCTGGGACTCCTCCGAGGAGGTCGCGAAGATCGGCGATACCTGGATCTGGCTGTCGCTGCTCCTCTGGGCCTGCGCCATGGCCGTCGCCCTCGGGCTCCTCGCTCCCTCCCTGGCGCGCGCCTCGGTCGAGATCGGCGGCGGCGGCACGGCGTCGGGCCTGGTGGCCCGGGTCGCTGCGGCGGGCGGAGCCATCGGCCTGATCTACGCCGCGATCGTGCTGCTCATGGTCTACCAGCCGGGCGGCTGAGATCAGGTCGCGTGCTGCAGCACGTGCACGACGAACGTGCTCTCGTCGGTGAACGGGCGCAGGTCGTAGGTGGAGAACCGTGACTCGACGGCGAGCCCGGCGGCGGCCGCGTCGGCGACGAACTCGTCGGCCGGGTACTCGCGTGAGGCGCCGGCCGGGGCACCGGTCATGGCGAACCCGACCAGCAGCCGGCCCTCGGGCGACAGCACCGCGGCCAGGTTGGTGAGCACGGTGCGCTCCGTCTCGGGCGCCAGCAGGATCATCACGTTGCCGACGCACACGATGAGGTCGTACGCCGCGGGGTGGTCGGCGGCGGTCAGCTTCTCCGGGGTCAGCTCGTCGAGCCGCGAGTCGACCAGCGGCAGGTCGGGGTAGGTCCGCCGCGACTGGTCGAGGATCTCCGGGTCGAAGTCGACGCCGACCACGCGGTGCCCGCGCGCGACCAGGGCGCCGCCGACGCGGCCCATCCCCGAGCCGGCGTCGAGGATCCAGCCGCCGCGCGGGGCGAGCACGTCGGCGAGTCGGGCCTCGCCCTCGATGTCGACGCCGTCCTCGATGAGCCGCGCGAAGTGCGCACCGTACCCGCCCTGGCCGGACGCACGCTCCTCGGCGCGCGCCTGCTCCCACCTGGTCTCCGCCATGGCGCCACCCTAGGGGCCGCCTGATGTACGTCCGTCACACTTTCGTCCTCCTTTCCTGGTGGACGCCCACACCGGCGTCCGGTCAGACTCGGGGCACGGAGCTCTCGGGCCGAACGAGGAGAGCACCATGCACGTCGCCGTGATCGGCGCCGGCCCCGCCGGCCTGTTCCTGGGCGCAGCCCTGGCCCGACGCGGCCATCGCGTGACCGCCGTCGACCGCGATCCCGGTCCCTCGGGCAGCAGACGCTGGGATCGGCGCGGGGTCATGCAGTTCCACCACGCCCACGCGTTCCGGCAGACGGTCGCAGACGCGCTCGCCCGCGAGGTGCCCGACGCCATGGAGCGCTGGCTCGAGCTGGGCGCCGAGCCGATCCGCGGCGGGATGCCCGGGGCCCCTGAATCGCCGATGGGCCACCGATCGAAGCGCGAGACCTTCGAGCGCGCGCTGCACGTGTCGGCGTGCGAGACGCCCGGATTCGAGCTGCTGACCGGCCACGTCGACGCCGTGGTCCAACGGGACGGTGCTGCCGCCGGAGTCGTGATCGACGGTTCGACGTACGACGCCGACCTCGTGGTCGACGCATCCGGAAGGAACGGCCGGGTGACCCGACAGCTCGGCGAGCGCGCGGGGGTCGGCGGCCCGTGCGGCCAGGCGTACGTCGACCGCGTCTATCGCCTTCGTCCCGGAGCCGAGCCCGGGCCGATGACCAGCCCGATCGCCTGGCAGGCCGACTGCGAGGGCTACCTCTGCCTGCTCTTCCCTCATGAGCGCGGACTGTTCTCCGTGGTGATCGTCCGCGCGACCGACGACCCTGCCCTGCGCGACCTCCGACACGCGGCGGCGTTCACCGCCGCTGCCCGCGCCATCCCGGGCCTGGACGCGTGGACCGACCCCGAACGAGCCGAGCCGGTCACGGACGTGCTGCCCGGCGGCCCCCTGCTCAACGTCTACCGCGGCCAGTGCACCGAGGACGGCAACCTCGTGCTGCCCGGACTGGTGTTCGTGGGCGACAGCGTGGCCACGACGACACCCGCGTTCGGCCGCGGGATCACCACCACGCTGTGGCAGTGCGAGGCACTGCTCAGCCTCCTCGACCACGACGCCGACGACCTGGCCGGCCTCGGCGTAGCCCTGGACGACTGGGGCGCCGACCTGATGCGGCCCTGGGTGGAGGACCACATCCACATCGACACCGACCGTGTCGCGCGCTGGTCGGGACGCGACGTCGACCTCGACGCCCCGCTTCCGTCTGACCTGATCCTCGACGCCGCCCGGGTCCGCCCGGAGATCATGGAGTCGGCGGGCGGCTACCTCTCGATGGCCGCCCTGCCGGCCACGCTGCGGGAGGCCGAGCCGATCGCGCGCGAGGTGTACGCCGGCGGCTGGCGGCGCGGCTCCGACCCCGGCCCGTCGCGCGTCGAGCTGGCCGAGATCGTCGCCGAGGCGACGCAGCTCAGCGGGACAGGATCGCGCCGGGGTTGAGGATGCCGTCGGGATCCAGCGCGTCCTTGATCTTCCGGGTCAGCGCCATCACGTCCGGCCCGAGCTGATCGGGAAGAGCCACCGCCTTCGCCCGCCCGACGCCGTGCTCGCCGGTGATCGTGCCGCCGAGCGCGATCGCGGCCGCCATCACCTCGGTGAACGCCGTACGTGCCCGGCGTTCGGAATCGGCGTCGTGCGCGTCGTACACGATCAGCGGGTGGGTGTTGCCGTCGCCGGCGTGGGCGACGGTCGGGATCTCGACGTCGTGCGCCTCGGAGATCGACACGATCCGGCCAAGCAGGTCGGGCAGGAGCGGGATCGGGACGCCGACGTCCTCGAGCAGCAAGGAACCGCGTTGCTCGAGCGCGTGGAAGGAGATGCGCCGCGCCTGGACGAACATCTCGCCCTCCTCGGCGTCGTCGGTGACGAAGCACTCGCCCGCGCCGGCCGACTCGCAGGCGGCCCGCATCGCGGCGATCTCCCCCGACCGCACGTCACCGGGGGCGTCCGACTGGCCGATCAGCAGGGCACCGACGGTGCGGTCGAGCCCCATCGGGCGGAAGTCCTCGACGGCGTTGATCGTGGCCCGGTCCATCAGCTCGAGCAGGCACGGGCGCATGGTCGTCCGGATCGCGACGACGGCCTCCGCCGCCGCATGGACCGTCGGGAACGTCGCCACCATAGTCGAACGCGCTCCCTGCGCGGGAACCAGCCGCAGGATCGCCCGGGTCACGACGCCGAGCGTGCCCTCGCTGCCGACGAAGAGCTTCAGCAGCGACAGCCCCGCGACGTCCTTGATCCGCTTCCCGCCGAGGGTGACCAGGGTGCCGTCGGCCAGCACCACGTCGAGGCCGAGCACGTAGTCGGTGGTCACGCCGTACTTCACGCAGCACAGGCCACCGGCGTTGGTCGCGACGTTGCCACCGATCGAGCAGATCTCGAACGACGACGGGTCGGGCGGGTACCACAGCCCCTCCTTCGCCGCGGCGGCCTTGACGTCCTTGTTGAACGCGCCCGGCTCGACGACGGCGACCTGGCAGAGCGGATCGATCTCGACAGCCGTCATCCGCTCCAGGCTGAGCACGATCCCGCCGTCCACCGCGCTCGAGCCGCCGGAGAGCCCGCTGCCCGCCCCGCGCGGCACCACCGGCACCCGGTGGGTCGCCGCCCACCGGACCGCAACCTGCACGTGCTCGGCGTTCTCGGCTCGGACGACCGCGAGGGGCGTCCCGGCCGAGGGGTCGCGCGACCAGTCGTAGCGGTACTTGTCGACGGCGTCGGGCTCGGTCACGACGAGGTCGCCGGGCAGCGCTGCCGTCAGCTCAGCGAGGTGTTCCGGAGAGACGCCCATGAGGTCATGCAACCACGCGGACCGAAGCGCGCCACCCGCCGTCGGTTCAGTGTTCAACCAGCAGGGGGGTGACGCGGAGCCCCGCGAGTGGCAATGTCCATCGGCGGAACAACTCAAGATCGAGCAGCAAGGAGCTCAGCGCATGTCCTTACGCACCCATGCCACGAAGCGCCGCATCATCTCGGGCGCTGCCGGGGCCGGTCTTTTGACCGGCACCCTCGTGGTCCCGGCCCTCACCGGGGCCCTCACCTCCGCGCAGGCGACCCCTGCGCCAACGTCGGGTTGCCAGCTCGGCAACGGCGTCCAGCACGTCATCAGCATCGTCTTCGACAATGTGCACTTCTTCCGTGACAACCCGAACGTCCCGTCCGATCTCGAGCAGATGCCGCACCTGCTCAACTTCCTGGAGTCGAACGGAACGGTGTACTCGAACTCGCACACGCCGATGATCGCCCACACCGCCGACGACTCACTGTCGATCTACACCGGCCTGTACGGCGATCGGCACGGCCAGCCGGTGAGCAACAGCTACAACGTGTACAACCCTGACGGCACCACCGACACCGCGACGTCCTTCACGTACTGGACGTCACCGATCATCGACACCAAACCCTCGGTGCCCGCGCCGAGCACGGTCGACATCGCGCCGTCGATGACCTATTCCGACAGGGTGCCCGCGAGCGGCCCGGCGAACCGGGTCACGCCTGCGCCGTGGGTGCCGTTCACCCGCGCCGGCTGCAACGTCGGTGACTTCTCCACCGCGAACATGGTGCTCGAGAACCCGGCTGTGGACGTCCCGACCGTGTTCGGCGCCAATTCCCCCGAAGCCCAGGAGACGGCCGCGAACCCCGACAGGTTCAAGGACATCCAGGTCGCGGAATACGTCGGGGAGGCCGTCCACTGTGCACAGGGTGCCGCGATCTGCGCGAACTCCCCGCACGCGGTTTCCGACAGCCTGCCGAGCGAGCCTGGTGGTTACGACAACCACCAGGCCCTGTTCGGCGCGAAGTACATCGCACCCGCGATCGGCGGTGGCGCGAACACGACGCACAACGGCTACCCGGTCACGGACGCGAACGGGAACCTCGTCGACCTCAACGGGGCCACGCTCCAGGAGCCGTTCACGCACACGCCCGGATTCCCCGGCTTCAGCCCGACCGCGTCGCAGAGCCTCGCGGTGCTGGCGGACATGCAGGAGGCCGGCATCCCGGTCACCTACGGGTACATCTCCGACACGCACGACAAGAAGAGCGGCGCCACCGGCTGCACGTCGCCGGGCAACGCGCTCGGCCCTGGTGATGCCTGCTACGTCGCGGCGCTGCACGACTACGACAACGCGTTCAACACGTGGTTCCAGCGCCTGGCCGCCGACGGCATCACGCCGGCCAACACCGAGTTCGTCATCGGTGCGGAGGAGAACGACCAGTTCGCGGGCGCGAACGTCGGCCGGGCGACCCAGCCAACGCCGGCGGGTTGCGACGGCGTCACCGTGGCCTGCCACTACACGATCAGCCAGGACGGCGAGCTGCAGGCCAACATCAAGGGCCTGCTCTCCACCACGGCGAGCTCCGGCACGCAGTACGACGTCCAGCCGCAGGGAGCGTCCATCTACGCGCACGGCCAGCCCGCTGCGAACGACCCGGCGGTGCGCCAGATGGAGCGGGACACCGCCGCGATGACGTCGAACCTCACCTACAGCGGGGTGCCGAACGAGAAGATCGCGAAGTACCAGGCCGGAGGACTCGAACAACGGGTGCTGCACATGCAGACGAACGACCCGCTGCGCACGCCGACATACTCGATCTTCCCGATGCCCGACTACTTCTTCTCGACATCGGGGGCCAACGTCCAGTTCAACAACGGGTTCGCCTACGACCACGGCTACTACTCGCCGAACATCGACATCACCTGGGCCGCGATGGTGGGTCCCGGGGTGGCGGTCAACGGTGTCGACGGCCCGGGGCCGACCGGTGGGAACGAGTCGCACGACCCGAACTCGACGCGTACCGTGCCCGAGGCGAGCACGCAGGGCACCTGGATCGAGGAGACCGACCTACGCCCGACGCTGCTGCACCTGGTCGGCCTGACCGACGACTACCAGACCGACGGCCAGGTCATCACCCAGGCGCTGGCTGCTCCGAGCAGCACCCTGCGCCAGGTGGCCGAGCTCGGTGCCCTGTACCGGCAGGTCAACTCCAGCGTCGGTGCGTTTGCGACAGACACCTTGATCGCGGACTCGAAGGCGTTGGCGAGCGGGTCGGCGTCGGACGACTCGGCGTACACGACCGAGCAGACGGCCTTGCTGTCCATGGCCGACCACCGCGACCGGGTCGCCGCACTGATGAAGGCCACCCTCGCCCGTGCGGCACAAGGCACCGCGCCCGGTGACGGCGAGCTGCAGTCGGAGCTGTCGCAGGGGAGGGCGCTGCTGAAGCAGGCGGCTCAGCTGGCAGCCCACACCTGACCCCGGGGCTCCACGGCGTGAGTCGGGCTCGAGCGGCGCAGCTGCCGCTC
>NZ_DASXQG010000083.1:0-45474 GCF_036493135.1 Nocardioides sp.
TGGGCCAGCCGGTCGAGGTACTCCGCGCGAGACACCTCCGAGACCCCCAGCGATGCCAAGTGCGGGGTCTGCCACTGCGTGTCGAGGAGGCGGTCCCGACCGTCGTCGAGCAGGCGCACCAGGCCGATCAGCGCGACCTTCGAGGCATCGGTCTCGTGGTGGAACATGGACTCGCCGGCGAACAGGCCGCCCATGGCCACGCCGTACAACCCGCCCACCAGGCGACCGTTCCGCCAGGTCTCGACCGAGTGCACCCAGCCGAGCTCGTGGAGCCGGAGGTACGCCGCGCGGATCTGGCCGTCGATCCAGCCCGACGGCCGGCGCGGGTCGGCACACGCGTCGACCACCTCGGCGCACGCCGTGTCGACCCGGATCTCGAACCGGCGGGCCGACCTGGCCAGCGAGTGGGAGACGTGGAGGTCGCGCGGTCGCATCACGCCGCGGCGTACCGGGCTGAACCACGCCATCGGCGCCCGCCGTCCTCCACCGACCGGCATCGGGAAGATGCCCGCGCGGTACGCCGCCAGCAGCGTCCCCGGCTCGAGGTCGGCGCCGGTGGCGACCAGGTCGTCGTCGTGGTGGAAGCGCGCGGGCGCCGGGAACTCCCAGATGCTCGGGGGCGGGTCGACCGGCACGCCTCCACGGTAGGGGTTGAAACGTAGGATCGTTTCATGGCGGCCGGCACGAGCACCCGTGGGACGAGCCGTCAGCCCGCCCGGCTGACGGAGCTCGCGCCCGGTCTCACCGCGGCGTTCGTGCGTGAGGCGTTGCACCGGGCGATCTACGGCATCGGCCCGCTTCCACCCGCCTCATCGGCCGCCGACAAGCAGCTCCAGGAGCAGCACGGGAACGTCGACCGGGCCATCCACGAGATCATCGAGAACCACGTGCGGTACGCCGGAGCGCAGGGCTTCCTGACCAACCTCGGCGGCCTCGCGACGATGGCGTTCACCGTGCCCGCCAACATCTCCGGGCTGGCCCTGGTCGAGTGCCGGATGGTCGCCGGCATCGCCCATCTGCGGGGCTACGACCTCGCCGACCCGCGCGTGCGCAACTCCGTTCTGGTCTGCATGCTCGGTGACGAGTCGGTGCGCGACCTGGTGCAGCGCCAGAAGCTGCCGGCGCCGCCGATGGCCATGGCCACCGCACCGGCCCACGACCCCTCACTCGACGTGATGATCTCGGCGGTGGTCGCCGCCGACCTGGTCGCCAAGGTGGCCGGCAAGAGGCTCGCCGGCACGTCCGGACGTCGCATCCCGCTGGTGGGTGGACTGGTCGGCATGGGCGTCGACGGCTACGCGACGTGGAGGGTCGGCCGCTACGCCGATCGCGAGCTCCTGCCCCTCGCTCGTCGGTAGGCCTTCATCATCAGGCGACCCGTGTTGCCCGTCTCGAGCCGACGGACGAGCTTCTCGCGCCATCGGTACGTCGGCCTCAGGTACGCCTTCTCCAGCTGACGCTGGGTGTCGCGCAGCTCGGCCTCGGCCTGACCGAGCTCGCGCTGCAACCGGGCATGGTCCAGCAGGACGGTCTTGAGCGCGTCGACCGCGGCACCGGACACGAGCGCCTCGTCGGGGTGGTCGGGGTCGGTGTAGTCGCGCGCGGGCGGGGCGCCGCGCAGGTCGTCGAGGTCGCCGATCACGTCGTACCCACGGGCGCGGATCTCCGCGATCCACGCCTCCTCGAGCTCGCTCGCCCACGGGTGCACGTCCGGCGGGAGGGCGAGCCGCGGCGTCCTGGTACGGCGCGACAGGGTCTGGTGGGCGACCAGCTCGCGGACCAGGGGTCGGTAGAAGACGGGATCGAGCTCCTCGTTGGCCGCGCGGTTGATGCGGCGGATCAGCGTGGTCTCGGCCGCGCCGAGCGACGGGTTGACCCGCTCACCGTCGAGCTGGAGGTCGATGCCGTCGAGACCGAACGCCTCGACGAACCGCTTCCAGAGCAGGTCGGGCGAACCACCGGAGGGCGGGACGGTGACGACGTGTACGTGCTCGGACGGCAGGTCGCGGCCCCAGCGGTCCAGGATGTCGGGGATCTCCTGGACGCCCCAGAACCACGTGGGGATGCGGCCCTCGCGGCGTGGGTCCTGGATCCGGTCGATGAACGCGCGGTACGACAGCGCCGCGCGGTGCTTGACGTTCTCCTGCCACTCGGCGGGGATCTGGCGCACGAGGTCGCGGACGGAGAGGACGAGGTGGATCTCGGTGTCGCGGTCATGGCCGAGGCTCTCGAGGGCGCGGCCGATCTGGACGCGGGAGGCGGTGGCCAGGATCTCGTGGCTGATGATCGAGTCGCCGTGCGCGCGGCGTACCGAGGCGGCGAGCGTGTCCCAGGTGCCGATGGCCTGCGCCTCGAGCCCTCCCCACGGCATCCGCATCAGGTCGAGCGCGGCCAGGAAGTGCGCGTCGAACCGGTCGGCCGGGTAGTGGAAGCCGTGGCGATGAAGCATCCGGCGGTTGTGGTACAGCACGTGCTGGAGGTACGACGTGCCGGTCTTGGGGGTGCCGACGTGGAGGTAGACCTTCTTGGTCACGTCACCTCCCGCTCCGCCAGCGAGGTCCCGATCGGGGGACCGAGCAACACCCTCATCGCCAGCGCGAGAACCCTCTCGTCGTCCGGCGCCCGCGCCCCGACCCGGTGGAAGGGCTCGGGAAGAGTGCCGTGGACAGCGTAGTCACCGGCGGCGAGCCGGCGACGGAGGTCGGTGGTGCGCTCGCGCAACCACCGGTCGTAGCGCCCCGGCACCAGCAGCGGCGGGCCGGGGTGCGCGGCGAGCACAGGTCTGAGGCGGTGCCACATCAGCGCGGTCCGGCGCTCGGGGGTGACGAGGGTGCCGACCACGGGGGCGGTACGGCGCGCGAGCTCGACCGCGTCGGCCGAGAGCGGCTTCGGCATCGACAGCCTGCGGCGGGTGAGCAGCCGGGTCGCCCGACGCGGGTCGTCGAGGACCACGTGCACCCGACCGACCCCGACCCGGGGGACCCAGGCCGCGGCGCGCGCCGCCAGATCGATGCGGGCGGGCAGGGCGGGTCTGCTCAGCTCGGCGCGTAGCCAGTCCGGCCACGGCCGTACGCCGGCACCCAGCGAGCGGGCGGTCCACAGGTGGACGAGCATCGACTCGAGATCGCTGCCGGCGACCACGACGGTGGCGCGTCGACCTCCGGGTGGCCGACCGTCGGCGACCAGAGCGTCGCGCAGGGGGTTGGCGACCTCGGGGTCGCCGAGCGTCCGGTACCGCCGTCGCAGCAGGCGGGGCGTGCGGGGTTCCAGCGGGTCGCCGGCGGCGACGACGTCCTCGGCGATCAGGGCGGTGGCGACCCGGACCAGCTCGTCGTCCGGCAGGTCCGCGGGGTCGACGGGCGGCGGGCCGAAGCCCGACTCCGGCAGGACACCCACCAACCCGAGGTCGGGGCGGCCGCGGCCGGGCGCGCTGGTGCCGAGCACCCGCTCGGCGAGCTCCGGGGACGGCAGGCCGATCCGGTTGAAGCGGCGGAGCAGCTCGAGCTGCTGCGCGCCGGGCAGGTAGCGGCCGAACTGGTCGTCGGCGCCCGCGGCCGAGGACCACGCCGCCCACGGCGTCGTACCGCCATCGCGGAGGTGGGCGACCCAGCCCCAGGCGCGGGCCTCGTGGGCGCGCTGATCCGGTTGGGACGAGTCGGGCGTCGTACGACTCACCGCCGGTAGGCCTCTCGGGCGCGGCGGAGGCGAGCGAGCATCGAGGCGTCGGGGTCCGGGCGCGAGGCCGCCTCCTCGGTCATCGCGGCGAGGGCGTCGAGTGCGGCGGCGAGCTGGGCCTTGTTGGAGACGCGGTCTGGATGCTGGAACTTCTGACCCTCGGGCGGCGGCTCGGGAAGGAGCTCGGCCGCGTCGCCGACCACGTCGACACCACTCTGCTCCAGCCACTCGACCCAGGCCTCGCCGCGCTCGCGGGCCCAGTCGTAGAACTTCGGCGGCAGCAGGATCGGCGGGGAGTCGCTCCCACCGAGCGACTCGTCGGCGAGCATGCCGAGGATCAGCGCGTCGTACCCGGGATTGTTGCGGGTGCTGCGGCCGATCCGCTCGTTGAGGGCCCGCAGCACCTGGGTCTCGGCGCTGCCGAGGGAGGCGTTGGTGCGCTCGCTGTCCTCGGGCGCCCACTCGGGGTCGATCTCGAAGGCGCGGCAGAAGCGGCTCCAGAGCAGGTCGGGGTCGGCGGTCAGCGCCTCCGCCTGCGGGACCGTGACGACGTGGATCTGCGCCGGCGGAAGCCCGTTGCCCCAGGTGGTCAGCACGCGGGGGAGGTCGAAGGCCCGGGCGAACCAGGGGCGGCCGCTGCGGATGCGCGAGAGGTAGCGGCCGAACTTCCAGCGGCGGCCCTGCTTGACGCTCTCCTGCCAGCCGGCCGGCGCCTGGCGGGCGAGGTCGCGGGCGGAGTAGACGATGTGGATCTCGCTGTCGGCCAGGTCGGTCTTGAGTCGGGCCACGTGCTCGGGGGCGGCCGGGGCGAGGATCTCGTGGCTGATGATCGAGGCGCCGGACGCGCGCCGTACCCGGCGGACCATGGCGTCCCACGAGCCCTCGGCGTGCCCCGGCGTCCCTCCCCAGTCCTGGTCCATCAGGTCGAGCGCGGCCCGGAAGTGGAACATCCCGGAGCTCATCAGCGGCGCCCGCGTGGGGAGATGGACGTCGTGGGCCGCCAGGCTCTTGACGTTGTTCCCGAGCCGGTCCTGGAGGTACGTCGTACCGGTCTTGGGCGCGCCCACGTGCACGTACACCCTCCGGCTCATGACCGGATTCTGTCAGCCGGCGAACGCGCGAACCACGGCGGAGGGGCTGGGACGGCCGAGGTGGGTGGCCAGCCAGGTGGAGGTCTCGACGAGGGCGGTGAGGTCGACGCCGTGCTCGATGCCGAGGCCGCTGAGCAGCCAGGCCAGGTCCTCGGTGGCGAGGTTGCCGGTCGCGCTCTTGGCATAGGGGCACCCGCCGAGGCCGCCGGCGCTCGAGTCGAACGTCGTGACGCCGGCGCGCAGCCCCGCCTGGACGTTGGACAGCGCCTGGCCATAGGTGTCGTGGAAGTGCAGGGCCAGGTCGTCAACCCGCATCCCGGCCGCCGCGAACGCGTCGACCATGGCGGCGACGTGGCCCGCCGTACCCACCCCGATCGTGTCGCCGAGGCTGAGCTGGCCGGCGCCGAGGTCGAGCAGTCGCTGCCCGACGGAGACGACCTGCTCGATCGGGACCGCCCCTTCCCACGGGTCGCCGAAGCACATCGAGACGTAGGCCCGGACGTCGAGGCCCGCGTCGCGGGCCCGGCGTACCACGGGCTCGAACATCGCGAACTGCTCGTCGAGGGACCGGTTGAGGTTCTTCTGCGCGAACGTCTCGGTGGCGCTGCCGAAGATCGCGACGTGTCGGCACCCGTGCTCCAGGGCGCGGTCCAGCCCACGCTCGTTGGGGACCAGCACCGGGAGGTCGCGGCCCTCATCACCGAGCAACCGCATCAGGTCCTCGGCGTCCGCGAGCTGCGGCACCCACCGTGGATGCACGAACGACGTCGCCTCCACGACTGGCAACCCGGCAGTCAGCAGACGCCGGATCAGCTCGGCCTTCACGTCGGTCGGCACCAGCTCGGACTCGTTCTGGAGACCGTCGCGCGGCCCGACCTCGTAGATCGTCACGCGCTCGGGCAGTCCCTCGGCCGGGACGGTCATCGGCAGATCGGTCACTCCGCGTCTCCTTCGCGCTCCACGACGAACAGCGTCGCGCCCAGAGCGACCCCCTGACCGGCATCCGCCTCGACGGCAGTCACGGTGCCGCCGAACGGCGCCTTCAGCGACAGCTCCATCTTCATCGCCTCCATGGTGCCGAGAACCTGACCCTCCTCGACCTGATCTCCGGCACCGACCCGCACCTCGAGCACGGTCCCGGGCATCGCCGCGACGATCGTGCCGTCGCCGACGGCGACATGATCGGCCAGCCGGTCGGGTCCGGTCAGCACGAACCGCTGGCCCTGGTAGCTGACCTCGACGATGTCCGGCTGGACGTTCACGACGCCGCGAACACGGTGGCCGTCGATCTCGAGCTCCAGCACATGGTTCTCGCCGTACAGCTGACGGACGGGTACGCCGTCCACGGTCCCGACCGCTCGGTCGACGAGGACGTCGCGATCGAGCTCGACCAAGGTCGGCGCCGACGGTCCGCCCAACCGGAAGCCGTCGGCCTGGAACGGATGGCCGGTGTCGAACGCCGCCAGCATCGCCGCGACCCAGGCCGCCATGACGCGCGGGATGTCGGCGTCCGGCGCCGGCACCTCGTGGTGGTCGAGCCACGCGGTGTCGATGGTCGCGTCGCGGAACTCGTCGCTCGCCGCGAGGGTCCGCAGGAACCCGGCGTTCGTCGTGAGCCCGAGGATCGCGGTCTCGTCGAGGGCGGCGACCAGCGCCCGGCGGGCGGTCTCGCGATCGGCACCGGACGCGATCACCTTGCCCAGCATCGGGTCGTACGCCGTGCTCACCACCTGGTTGCTCTCGAGTGCCTGGTCGACGCGCACCGAGTCGCTCCAGCGAACCAGCGACGTAGTGCCCGCCTGCGGCAGGAAGCCGGCGAAGGAGTCCTCGGCATACACCCGTGCCTCGATCGCGTGCCCCTGGAGCGAGACGTCGTCCTGGGTGAACGACAGCGTCTCACTAGCGGCGACCCTCAACTGCTGCTCGACCAGGTCGAGCGGGGCGCCGGCGACCCGCACCACCGACTCGGTCACGGGGTGCTCGACCTGGAGCCGGGTGTTCATCTCCAAGAAGTAGAAGTCGCCGGTGGCGTTGTCGAGCAGGAACTCCACGGTGCCGGCGTTCGTGTACCCGACCTGCCGGGCGAGGTCGACGGCGGCACCGGTGATCTGGTCACGAAGCTCGGGGATGATCGTGGGTGCGGGCGCCTCCTCGAGCACCTTCTGGTGACGCCGCTGCGTCGAGCAGTCGCGCTCGTAGAGGTGCACGACGTTCCCGTGGCCGTCGCCGAGCACCTGCACCTCGACGTGCCGCCCGGACTCGACGTACTTCTCGACCAGCATCGCGTCGTCGCCGAACGCGCTCGCCGCCTCGCGCTTCGCGGCGGCCAGCGCCTCGGCGTACTCGCCGGCGGACCGCACCGTGCGCATCCCCTTTCCCCCGCCGCCGGCGGCCGCCTTGACCAGCACCGGGTAGGCAAATCCGTGGGGGTCCTCGCCCGCGTCGTACGACGGCACCACCGGCACGCCGGCCTTGACCGCGATCTCGCGGGCGTGGTCCTTGCGGCCCATCGCGTCCATCACGTCGGCGCTCGGTCCGACCAGCCGGAGGCCCGCCTCCTCGATGGTGCGCGCGAACGCCGCGCGCTCCGACAGGAAGCCGTATCCCGGGTGGATCGCGTCGGCACCCGCCTCCTGGGCAGCGGCCACGACGCCGTCGACGTAGAGGTAGGACGGGACCCAGAGCGCCTCGTCGGCCGCGCGGGTGTGCGGCGCATCGGCGTCCAGATCGGTATGGATCGCGACGGTCCGGATGCCCAGGCGACGACAGGTGCGGAACACCCGGAGCGCGATCTCGCCCCGGTTGGCGACCAGCAGGGTGTGGAGGATCATCGCCTACATCCTGAAGACGCCGTACGACGGCGCCGGCACCGGGGCATGGGAGGCGGCGACCAGGCCCATGCCCAGCACCCGCCGCGTGTCCGCGGGGTCGATGACGCCGTCGTCCCAGAGCCGCGCGGTCGAGTAGTACGGCGAACCCTGGTGCTCGTAGGAGCTGAGGATCGGCGCCTTGAAGGCCTCCTCGTCCGCGGCCGACCACTCCTCGCCGCGCGCCTCGAACCCGTCGCGCCGGACCGTGGCGAGCACCGCCGCCGCCTGCTCGCCGCCCATCACCGAGATGCGGGCGTTGGGCCACATCCACAGGAAGCGCGGGTCGTAGGCGCGGCCGCACATGCCGTAGTTGCCGGCGCCGAACGAGCCGCCGATGACGACGGTGAACTTCGGGACGACGCTGCACGCGACGGCGGTCACCAGCTTCGCGCCGTCCTTGGCGATCCCGCCGTTCTCGTACTCGCGGCCGACCATGAAGCCGGTGATGTTCTGAAGGAACACCAGCGGGATGCCGCGCTGGTTGCACAGCTCGATGAAGTGCGCGCCCTTGAGCGCCGACTCGCTGAACAGGATCCCGTTGTTGGCGACGATGCCGACCTCCCGACCCCAGATCCGCGCGAAGGCGCAGACCAGGGTCTCGCCGTACAGCTTCTTGAACTCGTGGAACCGGCTACCGTCGACGACCCGCCGGATCACCTCGCGCACGTCGTACGGCGTGCGCGTGTCGGCGGGCACCACGTCGTACAGCGACTCCGGTGCCTCATGGGGCTCCTCGACCGCCTCGATCGGTGGTTGAGGCAGGCGCTCCGCGCCTGTCTCGAAACCACCGTGCCGGGGCAGCGTGTCCACGATCGACCGCACGATCGCCAGCGCATGCGCGTCGTCATCGGCCAGGTGGTCGACGACACCGGACGTGCGCGCGTGCACGTCACCACCGCCCAGCTCCTCGGCGGTCACGACCTCACCGGTCGCGGCCTTCACCAGCGGGGGGCCGCCCAGGAAGATCGTGCCCTGGTTGCGCACGATCACCGACTCGTCACTCATCGCCGGGACGTACGCGCCGCCGGCCGTGCACGAGCCCATCACGCTCGCGATCTGCGGGATGCCCTGCGCGGACAGGTTCGCCTGGTTGAAGAAGATCCGGCCGAAGTGCTCGCGGTCGGGGAACACCTCGTCCTGCATCGGCAGGAACGCGCCGCCCGAGTCGACGAGGTAGACGCACGGAAGCCGGTTCTCCAGCGCGACGGTCTGGGCGCGCAGGTGCTTCTTGACCGTGAGCGGGTAGTAGGTGCCCCCCTTGACCGTCGCGTCGTTGGCGACGACCACGCACTCCCGACCCTGGATGCGTCCGATGCCGGTGACGATCGAGGCGCTGGGGACGGCGTAGGCGTCGTCGGCCGACGCGCCGTACATCCCGAACGCCGCCAGCGGGCTCAGCTCGAGGAACGGGCTGCCGGGGTCGAGCAGCCGGTCGATGCGATCGCGCACCAGGAGCTTGCCGCGGTCGGTGTGCTTCTTCCGCGCCGACTCGCTGCCGCCCCGGCGTACGACGGCCAGATGGTCCCGGAGCTCGTCGACCAGCTCGCGCAGCTCACTCACTCGTCTAGGTTAGCGATCATTAACCGGGCGTGCCAGCGCTGAGGGACAGCCCCCCCGGCTGGGACACCACCGAGGGATCTGTTCGAGGCACGCGCGTCTTGGGTGCGAGCACCGGACTCGCGCTGGTGGGGCGTAGTCATTCCGCACTGCCGCTGTTCGGCTTACGCACAGCCGCTTGGGGACAACTAGTGTCGCGACATGAGCGCGACGGGTGAGCCGGTGCCGTTCGAGGTCTACCAGGCCGGTGTGTACCTGCACGGCACGAAGGCGGACCTCGCGGTCGGCGCGATGCTGGTGCCCGGCCGCGAGTCGAACTTCGAAGACGGACGCGTGATGAACCACGTCTACTTCACCGCGACCCTCGACGCCGCTGTCTGGGGCGCCGAGCTCGCTGCGGGCCAGGGCCGCGCGCGCGTCTACATCGTCGAGCCGACCGGTGAGTTCGAGGACGACCCCAATGTCACTGACAAGAAGTACCCCGGGAATCCGACGCAGTCCTTCCGCAGCCGCGAGCCGGCGCGCGTGGTCGGCGAGCTGGCCGACTGGGTCGGCCACTCGCCCGAGAAGCTGCAAGCCATGCGGGACGGACTACATGCGTTGAAACGGCAGGGGGCAGCCCGGATCGAAGACTGACCACGAGAACAGCGCGTGATGCGAGGCCTCGCTGTCAGGTACGCCGTCGGCAGCGAACGATGAGGAACCGCGGTACCTCGGTGGTCGCCTCACCGAGCTCCTCGAGTGCGAACCCGGCACCCATCGTGGCATTGAGGTACGTCGACAGCATCCGGTGGTTGGCCCCGACTCGACCACGTACCCCGGCGCCCTCCGTCGTCCACCACCCCTCGGCCGCGTACCCGCCATCCGGGGGCCAGCTGGACAGCTGATCCGAGGCTCCGTCGCGGAGGCCCGGGAAGCACGGATGGAGCAGCGAATAGCTGAACCAGCCACCGGGGTGGAGCACCCGGGCCGCGGTGGACAGAGCCGCGTCGAGATCGTCGATGTCCATCAGCGCCATGTTGCACACGACACCGTTGAACGGCTCGCCGTCCCACCACTCCGTGGTGGTCACATCGCCCACCAGATAGCGGATCCCCAGCGGCTCATCCGCCTCCCGGTCTGCGGCGTACTCCAGCATCTTCGCCGAGAGATCCACCGCGGTGACCGACGCACCCCGATGGGCCAGGACGCGGCTGAGCTCGCCGAGTCCGCACCCCATGTCCAGGACGCGCTGACCCGACACATCACCCGGCAGGAAGGGACGCGCGTCGACCGCCCAGTCACGGGCGAAACCGACGTACCAGTCAGCGGCGCTGTCATAGCGCGCCTCACGAACGGCCATACCGAGATGCTAGGCCGCCTCAGGGCCACAGCTCCGCGGTCGGAAGGCTGGTGGTCAGCACCTTGCTGCCATGCCAGTGCCCGAAAGAAGGCCGGGGCAGGTAGCTCCGGCGGAGGAAGAACGCCCGGTCGATCGCGGTGACGGTCAAGGTCGCCCCGTCGTCGGTGCCGACCGGCACCCGGCGGACCGAGATCGAGGCGACGTCGCGGGCGGTCGTGCCCCGCGGCAGCTCGATCGTGGTCGCGGCCGGGCCGTCGCGGTTGATGGTCCAGAACGCGATGTCGTGGTTCGACGTGTACGTCGTGGAGCTGCCCTTCAGCCGGACGTCCACCGCCAGGCCCATCCCGCCGGCCGAGGCCGGAGGAGTCGTGTGGTGGGTGACCGCGATGTAGAGGTAGCTGCGCTGATCGCCGACCGCCGGCGTCGACGGCCTCGAGGGCGACTCGATCTTGTGCTCGCGACGCATCTCCTGAGCCATCACCCGGTAGGTCCAGGGGTGGATGTCCATCTCGTGCTCCCGCGGTTGGTCGGCCGGAAGCACCTTGCGCGTGGAGAGGGCGAAGCGCATCGGATCCTTGACCTGTTGCAACGCGCGCAGCTCCTTCGAGTCGCACACGTTGTTGTTGGACGTGCAGGTCTGGAGCAGGGGATGAGTGGCGTCGTACGCGCCGCGGAACTTCAGGGCCCCGTGGGCGGGCGCCTGGAACACCCCCGTTCCGGGGACACGGCGGCCCTTGGCGTTCACCTCGACCCGATAGACCCACTCGATGTCGGTGGTGCGTCCCCACTGCGCCATCAGCGCCGGTGTGCTCGTGCCGCCGTCCTCGTTGCTCCACATGACGGAGTACTCGATCACCGAGTGGCCGGGCCTGGCCGCGGGCAGCACCTGATGCCAGGCGACCAGCGGGGTGTCCGTGCGGTTGTTCTGAAAGCGGCCGCCGAACCCCGGAACGTTGCGGCCGTAGAGCACCGGCGCGTACCGCGCTGCGGCGTAGGCCGGGCTGCCGCGTCGCACCGTCTTGAAACCGATGTCCCGGAGCTTGGCGACTCCGGCCCTGCTCCGCGAGCGCTGGGCGGCGTAGTGCAACCGCAGCGTGTGCCGGCCCGCGCGCAGCGCGCCGAGGGCGAACTGCCGGGTCAACCGGGCCGAGGACATGATCACGATGTCCGTCGCGTAGCGGCCGTCGACGTACGCCGACACCACGGCCGACTCGTTCGTGCGTTTCGCCCACGACACGCCCCGGGCGGAGACGGTGACGTTGAGGAAGACCTCGCCCGCGCGACCACGGTGGAACCTGATCATCTTGTCCGGCCCGCCGCGGTGCACGGTCACCGACCGGGTGTGGTGGGCGGTGCGTTCCGGATGGCCGGCCGACGCCGGCGGGACGACGACCGTGGCGGCGGCGGCGGTGAGTGCGACGGCCGCGACGACGACCGCGCCGCGACGACCAACGGAGTTGAGGACGGATCGCAGGTCGGTCACCAGAGCATCATCGCCCGCCCGGCCGACGGTGGCGACCGTCGGCCGCGTTAACGACCGCTAACCTGGCCGAGTGACCCGGCGCGACCAGATCCTCGAGACGGCGGCCGAGCTGTTCGCCGCCAAGGGGTTCCACGGGGTCTCGGTCGGCGAGATCGGCAAGGCGTGCGGGATCTCGGGGCCGGCGCTGTACAAGCACTTCGAGTCCAAGGACGCCGTGCTGGCCGCGATGCTCGTCGGCATCAGCGAACGACTGCTCGAGGAGGGCCGGGCCCGAGTGGAGAGTGCGTCCTCCCCTCACGATGCCCTCGAGTCGCTGGTCGCCTGGCACACCGACTTCGCGCTCCGCCACCGCTCGCTGATCGTCGTCCAGGACCGCGACTGGCAGTCACTGCCGCCGAGCGCCCGAGAACGCGTGCGCCAGCTCCAGCGTGAGTACGTCGACATCTGGGCCGCCCAGCTCCGACGCCTGCACCGCGGGCTGCACACCGACCGCGCCCGGGCGATGGCCCACGCGGCGTTCGGGCTGATCAACTCCACCCCCCACAGCGGCCTGATCCCGGACGAGGCGATGCGGGGCGTGCTGCAACGGATGGCGATGGGCGCTCTGGTCGGCAGCTGAACCACGTCGATGCGCTGCTGCCGCGACGTACCGTGACCACCCGAGCCGGACCAGGAGCGTGTCAGTACACATGAGGATCGGTGCTCGACAGCTGGCAGCGGGGGTCGTGTGGACGGCCGTCGCGGCCGCCGCCCTGACCACCGCCACCGCGGGCACGACGCAGGCCCTGGGCACGTCGTCGACAGGTCGACCCGGCCACCGGTTCGGCGATCGCGAACAACGAGGACGGGCACCTGTCCCGCTGGGACCTCGACACCGGGCAGCTCACCGAGCAGATCCGGCTCAACAAGCCACGCGGACAGGCCTATACCGAGACCGTGATCGGCGCCGACGGCACGTCGTACGCGATCGAGAACGCGCTCCTGTACGCCGTCGGCGGCTGAGCGAGTCTCAGAGCAGGTGGCCGATCTCGGCCGCCGGGTCGTCGGCGAGGGCCACCACCCGAGCGGCCCGCACCGCGGCGTCCATCGCCAGCGCCAGGTCGTCCGACAGCGGGTCCGGCTCGTCGGCCGGAACGGCGGCGAGCTCGGCCTGGAGGTCGTCGGGTGTGATGCCGCGGAGCCGGAGCAGCACCCACGGGTCGCCGTCGACCAGCCAGGCGACCTGGAGCATCACCGCGAGGGCGTGGACGCACGGGTCGACCCACGCACCGCACGGGCAGGCCGAGCCGAGCTCACCGCCGTAGGGCAGGAGCTCGGCCCCGGCCTCCTCGGACTGCTCGACCAGACGGTGCGGCAGCTCGCCGGCCATCAGCGCGGGGAGGTGCCCGGACTCCCCGGCGACCACCTCGACGAACGCCCGCCGGCTGACCGGGTCGAGCCCGGGGACCGTCGCGCTGACCGGCCAGACGTCGGCGCGGTCGTGGACCTGCGCCACGACGGTCCCCGCGTCGACGGTGATGGCGCCGATGGCGCCGCTGCGCGAGAGCGTCCGCGCGGCGTGCAGGTCGGAGTCGGCGTACGACGCCTCCTCGACCGCGCGGACCCAGGCACGACCCCACCAGGTCGCGGCCCGCGACGTCGACCGTCGCGGCGGGATGCGCGAGAACGTGACCGCGGAGGTCGCCCGCGTGCTCACGGCATCCTCCGCAGCGACACCAGGTCGAGCAGCTCGTCGTTGCTGAGCTCGGTCAGCGCGGTCTCGCCGTGGGCGAGCACGGAGTCGGCCAGCGAGCGCTTCCGGCGCAGCAGCTCGGCGACCCGCTCCTCGACCGTGCCCTGGGTGATCATCCGATGGACCTGCACCGGCCGGGTCTGGCCGATCCGGTGGGCGCGGTCGGTCGCCTGGTCCTCGACCGCGGGGTTCCACCAGCGGTCCACGTGGACGACATGGTCGGCACGGGTGAGGTTGAGCCCGGTGCCACCCGCCTTCAGCGAGAGCAGGAACACCGGCGCCTCGCCGGCCTGGAACGCCGCGACCATCGCATCGCGCCGGCGGACCGGGGTGCCGCCGTGCAGGAACTGGTGGGGTACGCCGCCGCGGGTCAGGTGGTCCTCGAGCAGCCTGGCCATCGCGACGTACTGGGTGAAGACCAGCACCGAGGTCTCCTCGGCGAGCACCGTGCCGACCAGCTCGTCGAGCAGGTCGAGCTTCTCCGACCGACCGCCGAGACGCCCGCCGGACTGCTTGAGGAAGTGGGCCGGGTGGTTGCAGATCTGCTTGAGGCCGGTGAGCAGCTTCAGCACCAGGCCGCGTCGCGTCTCCTCGTCGGCGCGCTCGATGCGCGCCATCGTGTCGCGGACGAACGACTCGTAGAGGACGACCTGCTCGCGGGACAGCCCGAGGAGGTGGTCGGTCTCGGTCTTCGCCGGCAGCTCGGGCGCGATGCCGGGGTCGGTCTTGCGACGACGCAGCAGGAACGGCCCGATCAGCCCGGCGAACTGCCGCGCCTTGGTCGGCTCGTGACCGGACTCGATCGGCCCGGCCCAGACCTTGCGGAACGCCTGCCGGCTGCCGAGCAGCCCGGGCGTGGCCCAGTCGAGGATCGCCCAGAGCTCGGTCAGGTTGTTCTCGACCGGAGTGCCGGTGAGAGCCACGCGTGCAGACGACGGGATCGAGCGCAAGGCACGGGCCGTCGCGGATCTGGCGTTCTTCACGTGCTGCGTCTCGTCGGCGACCACCATCCCCCAGACGACCTGCGTCAGCGTCGGGGCGTCGCGGCGGAGCGTGCCGTACGTCGTGAGCACGAAGCCGGGGTCGGGTCGTAGGTCGGTCGGGGTCAGGTCGTCCAGCGACCGCTGCCCGCCGTGGAACCGGCGTACGTCGACGCCGGGCGCGAACCGTCGGATCTCGGCCTCCCAGTTGCCCAGCAGCGAGGCCGGGCACACCACCAGGGTCGGACCCGGGCGGTGTGTGGCGCGATGGAGGTGCAGCGCGATCAGGGTGACGGTCTTGCCCAGGCCCATGTCGTCGGCCAGGCAGGCGCCGAGGCCGAGCGAGGTGAGCCGGTCGAGCCAGGTGAAGCCCTGGCGCTGGTAGTCGCGCAGGGTCGCAGCCAGTCCCGGCGGTGACGGCAGTGGCGGCGCGGTCGCGGCACCCAGGAGCTGCTCGCGGACCTGGAGGAGGCTGGCGCCGACGACGACCTCGGCCGGTGCGTCCTCGACCTCGACCACGCCCGTGAGCGCGGCGGCCACCGCCTGGGCCGCCGGCACCGTGCGGATCAGGCGCTTGCGGGCCTTCCGCGCGATCGCGGGGTCGACCACCGTCCAACCGCCGCGCAGCTTCAGCATCGGGGAGGTCGCCCGCGCGAGCTGGTCCATCTCCTGCTCGGTCAGGGCGTCTCCCCGCAACGAGACCTGCCAGTTGAAGGCGAACAGCACATCGCCGCTGAGCACGCCCTCGACCAGCTGGGCCTCGCGCTTCCCGGGTGCGCGGTCGAGGGTGGCGGTCGCACTCAGGTCGCGGCCGAGGCTGCGCGGCCAGAGCACGTCGACGCTCACCGCGCGCAACGCCGCGACGCCGTCCTCGAGCAGACTGACCAGGTCGTCGCTGTCGAGGGTGATCTCGTCGGGGACACGCTGCTCGAGGAGGCGCTCCACAGGTGGCCAGGCGGCGGCCGCCTCGCGCAGCGCCAGCGTCGTGTGGGTGCGGGCCCGGTCGCCGAACCCGTGCACGGACGGATGGTCGTGCCACAGGCTCGCGGCGTCGCGCACGTGCAGCGGGTCGCGTTCGTCGTGCACCTGGAGCACCAGACGGCACGCCCCGGCGACCAGCTCCTCCTCGTCGGCCTCGACCCGGAGCGAGAGCGTCACCAGCTGCGGCAGGTCGGACCGGGCGCCACGATGGCGCGCGACCAGATCCTGGAGACGTCGGGCGAACGCCTCGTCCGGCACCCGCGGTCGGGCAGGGGTCGGCGCGGCTCGGCGCAGGTCGGTCGCCGGCCGGGTGCGCGGCATCGCGTCCACCACGGCGTCGACGACGCGGCGTACGACGGCCTCCGCGGCCTCCGGGCTCAGCCCGGTGTGGGCGCGCGACTCGGCCAGTCGCCGGATGCGCTCGGCGTCGTCGGCGTCGAGCGCGGACAGCCGCCACCCGCCGTCGCCCGGCTCGAACTTCCCGGCCGCGACGAACCGCATGCCGAGCAGCGACGCCGCGGCGAGCAGCGCGACGGACGGGTGGGCGTCGTCGGCCGTGCGAGCCTTGGCCAGCACGGGCAGCGCCGCCCTGATCGGGAGCGTGATCGTCCGGCGGTCATCGGTGAACTCCACGGAGCCGTCGCGCGGCGCCCCGCCGGCGTGCAGGACCGCCGGCCCGGTCAGGGGCACGAAGCTCACCGACACCTCCACCCCCGGAATCAACTCGGCCGCGACGTCGTTGTCGACCGTAGCCGCACCCGCGGACAAAACTGTGGCGAAGTGTTGCAAGAACTCTTTCGAAAGATTACTTTCGACGCATGTCGACCAAGAAGGGGGCGCGCCGTGACGACACGACGCAAGGGACAGGCCAGGCGGCGGGCGAAGCGTCGCTCGAAGTCGCAGAGCAGCAGCCCGACCACCCACAGCAAGGACCGTCGTTCCGACGACTGAGCGATCCCCGCGAGCTCGCGGCGCTCGCCCACCCGGTACGGCTCGGGATCATGGAGCTGCTCACCGTCGACGGGCCGCTGACGGCCACCGAGCTCGCTGACCGGCTCGACGAGACGCCCGCGAACTGCTCCTGGCACCTGCGCAAGCTCGCCGACCACTCCTTCGTGGAGGAGGCCGGCGGCGGGATCGGGCGGCAACGGCCGTGGCGGGTCCGCCAGGTGGGCCTGGCGTGGGACGACACGGACGCCACGCCCGGCGAGCTGCGCGCGGGTCGCGCCCTCGAGGACATGCTCCTGCAGCGCCAGGTCGCCAGGTTCCAACAGGCGCGTGCTCAGCTGGTCGACGACGGGGAGCGCGAGTGGGCCGAGGCCTCGAGCCTCAGCCAGCACGCCAGCTGGCTGACCCCTGACGAGCTCGACGAGATCAACGGCGAGATCCTGTCCGTCCTCGAGCGGTACGCCGATCGGTTGACCGACACCGCCCTCCGCCCTCCGGGCTCACGGTTGTGCGAGTTCGTCGCGTGGGGCGCGCCCCTGCTCCTGCCCGGACTCGAGGAGACACCCGCGGTCACGGCAGGGGCTGACGCCTCGTGAGGCAGGCCTTCCGCCAGCCCGGCTTCACCCGCCTGTACGCCGGGCTCACGGCGTCGATGTTCGGCGACTCCGTGATGCTGCTGGTGCTGTCGATCTGGGTCAAGACGATCACCGGCTCCAACGCCCAGGCGGGACTCACCTTCTTCTTCATGGCGATCCCCGCACTGCTCGCGCCGCTGCTCGGCGTCGGTATCGACCGGGTCCGCCGCAAGCCGTTGCTCGTCCGGGCGCACGTCGCGGTCGGCGTGCTCGTGCTGCCGCTGGTGTTCGTGCGGGGGGCTGGCCAGGTCTGGATCATCTGGTCGGTCGCCGCGGTCTACGGCTTCGCGTTCATCGCCCTGCCGGCCGCGCTCAACGGCCTGCTCAAGGAGCTGATGCCCGAGGAGATGCTGGTCGACGCGAACGCCTCGCTGCAGACCACCAAGGAGTCGTTCCGCCTCTTCGGTCCACTGCTGGGGGCACTGTTGTTCACCTGGCTCGGCGGGTGGGCTATTGCGGTGCTCGACGCGGCCTCGTTCTTCGTCGCCGCCCTCGTGATCTCCACCCTCGAGGTCCGCGAGGAGGCACCCGAGCCCGAGCAGACGCACTTCTGGACCCAGATGACGGCCGGGTTCCGCCATCTGGCTCGCGAGCACGTCCTGCGACACGTGCTGATCGGCTTCGCGTTGTGCATCCTGGTGATCGGGTTCACCGAGTCGTCGATCTATGCGCTGCTCGACGCCTTCCACCGGCCCGCGACGTTCGTCTCGGTGATCGTCTCGGTGCAAGGGGTGGGCTCCGTCGCCGGCGGCCTGTCCTCGAGCGCGGTCGTCAAGCGGATCGGTGAGGTCGGCGCATGTGTGGCGGGCCTGGCCGTGCTCGTGGTCGGCATCCTGGTCATGGCCTGGACCCACAGCATGGTCGTCGTGTGTCTCAGCGCCGCGCTGTTCGGCGCCTCGATCCCGATCATCACCGTGGCTCTGATGACGCTGATCCAGCGTCGCACGCCCCAAGCGATCATGGGCCGCGTCTCCACGGCTGTGGAGGTCGTCATGACGACGCCGCAGGCCATCTCCCTGGCCATCGGTGCGCTGTTGGTCGTCGTCCTCAGCTACCGCCAGATATTCGTGATCATGGGCGTGGTGACCGCGCTGGCCGCGGCGTACATCGCCGTGGTGCTGCGCCGCCAGATCGCCGACGACGTACGCCGTCCACCTGCCGGCGGAACCGTGATCCGGACCGGCCCCGCGGCCCGAGGTGTCACATCCATGGAACGCCGCTCGTCATCAGTAAGGGAACATCGTGTCGCCACGCGTCGTTCGCAAAGGGTTAGCCGGTTGTCGGCGGCAGTCCCTAGTCTCGAGGGGCACGCACATCACAGGGGAGTCCACGCATGAGCACTGAGATCGAGAGCGGGACCGGCGGCGCGGCCACCGCTCCCAACCACAACGGCGGGAAGCTCGACGGCCGCGTGATGATCGTGGCGGGGGTCGTGGTCCTCGGCGCCATCATGTCGATTCTGGACATCACCGTCGTCGCAGTCGCGCAACGCACGTTCCAGGAGACGTTCGACAAGACCCAGGCGCAGGTCGCGTGGACGGCGACGGCGTACACGCTCGCGCTGGCCATGGTCATCCCGCTGACGGGCTGGGCCGCCGACCGGTTCGGCACCAAGCGCCTCTACATCCTGGCGATCGCGCTCTTCACGGCCGGCTCGGCGCTGTGTGCGACTGCCACCAGCCTCGAGATGCTGGTGATCTTCCGGGTCCTGCAGGGCCTCGGTGGCGGCATGCTGATGCCGCTCGGCATGACGATCCTGACCCGCGCCGCTGGGCCGGAGCGGCTCGGCCGGGTGATGGCGATCCTCGGCGTCCCGATGCTGCTGGGTCCGATCTTCGGCCCGATCCTCGGTGGTTGGCTGATCGACATCGCCTCGTGGCACTGGATCTTCCTGATCAACGTCCCGATCGGCATCGTCGCGGTCACCTACGCCTGGTTCGTGCTCGATCGTGACGAGGTCCACCCGTCGGAGAGCTTCGACTTCGTGGGCATGCTGCTGCTGTCGCCCGGACTCGCTCTGTTCCTGTACGGCGTGAGCTCGATCCCGGCCGCGAAGCAGGAGCACGGCACCATGTACACCGGCAAGGTCGTCATTCCGACGATCGTCGGGCTCGTGCTGGTCGCCGCGTTCATCCCGTGGGCGCTCCGCAAGCGCAACATCCACCCGCTGGTCCAGCTGCGCCTGTTCACCAACCGCTACATGACCGTCGCCGTGATCACGATGACCCTGTTCGCGATGGCGTTCTTCGGTGCCTCGCTGCTGTTCACCCTCTACTTCCAGCAGGTGCGCGGCGAGACACCGCTGGCGTCCGGCTGGCTGGTGGCCCCGCAGGGCTTCGGCGCGATGGTGACCATGCCGATCGCAGGATTCCTGGCCGACAAGATCGGGCCCGGCAAGGTGGTGCTGACCGGCATCGTGCTCGACACCATCGGGATGGGGATGCTGATCGGGATCGGTGCCACGACGCCCTACTCCTACATCATCACCGCGTTCGTGATCATGGGTCTGGGCATGGGCTCGACGATGATGCCGGTGTTCACGGCCGCGTTGGCGAGCCTGAAGGACCACGACATCGCGCGCGGCTCCACCCTGATGAACATCACCCAGCAGATCGCGATCTCGATGGGTACCGCGATGTTCTCGGTACTCCTGACGAACGCCTACAACGCCCACGAGAAGGTCGTGCTGCCGACGCTGGCCCTGCAGAACGGCGCCAGTCCGGTGTCGCTCGGCCTGTCGGAGGCACAGGCCAAGGTCGTGCAGGTGGCTGGTCTGCACTTCATGGGCCAGTCGTTCGGCGACGTGTTCCTGGTTGCCACCGTGCTGGTCGGTCTCTGCCTGGTGCCGGCGTTCTTCCTCCCGCGCAAGCCGCCGGAGCATCACACCGAGGAGGCCACTCAAGCCGCCATGATGGGCTGATCGACCCGTCGACCGTATCCTGCGCGGGTGCGTTCCAAAGCCCTGGTCATCGGCCTCGCGGCCGTGCTCGGGGTCGCCGGCGGTGTGGTCACGGCGTTCGCGATGCCGCGACACGTCGACGACCCGCTCCACCTGGGCACCGCACTGGCGAACCAGCCGTGCCAGGAAGGCAGGAGCGTGGTGATCGTCCATGCCGGCCCGCGCAACTCCTTGTTGTCCTCGGCGGTGGCGTCGAACCGCGGGGCGCGCTACCTCCGGACGGCGGAGTCCTGCCACACGGTGTGGCGCTACCAGGCGCCCGACGACACCGCGGTCCGGCCCGACCCGGAGTACGTCGTCTATCTCGGCCCCTACGCCACCAACGACGCGTGCGAGATCCGGATGCAGGGCGAGCACCGGGGTGACGTCGTGACGATGCTCTCGTCCACCTCGACCCGCACGGTGCAGTGCGTCTGCCACGTCAACCTGGCCACCGCCCCGTCCCTGCGAGAAGGCATGTTCGCAGACGACAGGGAGGTCATCTGGATCCGGCAGCTCCAGGACATGTTCCGCGACGTCCACCTCCTGCCGGACGTCACCGGTGTCTTCGACCGGGCCACCCAGGACGCCGTCCGGGTCGAGCAGACCAGGCTCGGACTGCCGCCGACGGGGTTCGTGGACGGGACCACCTGGAAACACATCGCCAAGCTGTGCCGCAACTACGCGTGAGGCGTGCGCGCCCCCGCTGATCGCGAGCCGTCGACGAACGCCTCGCTGCGCAGCACCGGCACGACGGCTGCGACGTCCACCGCCGCAGCGATCTCGACGTCGCGGGCGAACCCGGCCCCGACCAGCTCCCGACCGCTGGCACACGCCCGAAGCGCGGCCGCGAGGTCGCCGCGCATCGTGTCGTACGCCGCGGCCGCCGTTCGCGCCTCGGGGCTCGCGCTCTCCAGGCCCAGCGAGGTCAGCACGGCACCGGCACCCCAGAGGTCCTCGACCGCCGGTCGCAGCTCGCGGTCCGGCCAGCGCTCCCCGGCAGCCACCACCGAGATCCGCTCCGTGGCCGCGCGGAGCCAGGCCCCCACCGCGGTCGCGTTGCGCAGGCACGCACCCAGCACGGTGACGCCCGCATCGGCCAGCGCGAAGGCGATCGCCGACCCGTTCGGCGACGGCAGCACCACCCGCTCGACGTCGGTCACGCCCTCGAACGACGCCGGGGACAGGCTGACCGAACCGGTGTCGAGGCCCTCGCGGCGACCGCGGGCAAGCGTTGCGCCGCGCGCGGCGGCGTACGCCGGGGCATCGACCGCTGCCCACGGGTACGGATGGACCTCGATCCCCGCCTCGACGGCGACGCAGAGCGTGGTCGTGAAGGAGAGCACGTCCACGACGACCGCGACGTCACCCGGTCGCGCGTTCTCGGCCAGGGCCCGGGCGCCGCTGAGTCCCCAGTCGAAGCGCAGCCGGTACGCCGCCTGGGCGTGCTCGGCGGAGGAGGACGAGGTCACCAGATGCGGACGCGCGCCTCGGGCTCGATCCAGAGACCGTCGCCGGGCTGGGTGCCGAACGTCGCGTGGAACTCGTCGAGGTTCCGCACGATGTTGGCCCGGAACTCCGGCGGGCTGTGCGGATCGATCGTGAGGTACTGCTGCGTGAGCTCCGTGCGCCGCTTGGTCCGCCAGATGTGGCCCCAGTTGAAGAACAGCTTCTGGGCGTCCTCCAGCGCGACATCCCCGCCGCGGGCGATGTTGTAGGCCACCAGCGCGATCGTGAGCCCGCCGAGGTCGCCGATGTTCTCACCGACGGTCAGCGCACCGTTCACGTGCTCGCCGGGCAGGTCGCGGGGCTCGAAGACGTCGTACTGCGCGATCAGGGCCTTGGACTTCTCCTCGAAGCGAGCCTTGTCCTCGGGCGTCCACCAGTCCTCGAGGTTGCCGGCTCCGTCGTACTGGGCCCCCTGGTCGTCGAAGCCGTGCCCGACCTCGTGGCCGATCACCGCACCGATGCCGCCGTAGTTCTCGGCCATCTCGGCGTCGGGCGAGAAGAACGGCTTCTGCAGGATCGCGGCGGGGAAACAGATCTCGTTCATGCCCGGCCGGTAGTAGGCGTTGACGGCCTGCGGGAGCATCAGCCACTCGTCGCGGTCGACCGGTGCCCCGACCTTGGCCAGCTGCCGACGCGTCTCGAAGGCGTTGGCCGACAAGACGTTGCCGAGGAGATCGTCGGGCTTGAAGTCGAGCTCGGAGTAGTCGATGAACTTGTCCGGGTAGCCGATCTTCGAGCGGAACATGTCGAGCTTGTCGAAGCCTCGCTGCTTCGTCTCGTCGCTCATCCAGTCGAGGGATGCGATCGAGTCCCGGTAGGCGCGCAGGAGGTTGCCCACCAGCTCCTGCATCATCGCCTTGGACGCCGGTGGGAAGTGCCGAGCGACGTACTCACGACCGACCGCCTCGCCGACCCCGCCCTCGACGACGGCGACGCCCCGCTTCCAGCGCTCGCGCAGCTGCGGCGTACCGCTCAAGGTGCGGCCGTAGAAGTCGAAGTTGGTCTCGACGAACTCCGCCGGGAGGTACGGCGCAGCGGTGCGGATCACCCGGATGGCGAGCCAGGTGCGCCACTGCTCGATCGGCACCTCCTCCAGCGCCGTGGCCAGGTGCTCGAGGTACGACGGCTGCCGGACGCATGTCTCGGCGATGGTGTCCTCGGAGCCGCCGAGGTTGCGGATGAACACCTCCCAGTCGAACGCCGGGCAGAGGCCCTTGAGCTCGTCAAGGGTCATCAGGTTGTAGGTCTTCTGGACGTCGCGGGTCTCGGCGCGCTCCCAGTGGCCCTTCGAGAGCCGGGTCTCGAGCTCCATCACGGTGGTGGCGTCCGTGTCCGGGTCGGGGCGCCCGACGAGGCCGAACATCCGGCCCAGGTAGGCGAGGTACTTCTCGCGGACCTCGGCGAACTTCTCGTCGTGGTAGTACGACTCGTCGGGCAGTCCGAGCCCGCCCTGGGTGAAGTTGACCAGGCAGCGTTCGGAGTTCTTCCCGTCGACGTCGACGAACACCCCGAACGGGCCGCTGCCGCCGACCTGCTCGAACTCTCCGAGGAATGCCGCGAGGTCGCGTACGTCGCGCAGGCTGTCGACGGCGTCGAGCAACGGACGGATGGGCGCGAAGCCGAGGCCCTCGACGGCGGCCTCGTCCATGAAGGAGGCGTACAGGCAGGCGATCCGCATCGCGTCGCCGTCGAGGCCCTGCTGGCCGGCGACCACCCGCTCGGCCAGCTCCTCGATGATCTCCCTGACCTGGATCTCCGCCGCATCGGCGAGCTCGACGAACGGCCCCCAGCTGCCCTTGTCGGCGGGGATCTCCTGCTCCTCCAGCCAGCGCCCGTTGACGTGGCCGAACAGGTCGTCCTGGGGTCGCACGGTCAGATCCATGCCCTCGCGGGCGTCATCGAGCATGCTCACGCGCAGGAGCCTACGTTCACCGAACCGGTCATCGCACATGCACGACGCTCTTGCCGAGCGTCCGGCGGTCGGCCATGTCCTGGAGGGCGCGACCGAAGCCGTCGAGGTCGTACGTCGCGCCGATCAGCGGAGCGACGACGCCGGACTCGATCATCGGCAGCAGCAGGTCCCATTGCTCGCGCATGTAGGTCGGTCTGGTCATCGCGAACCCGCCCCACCCCACGCCCCGCACGTCGACGTTGTTCAGCAGCAGTCGGTTCACCTTCACCTCCGGGATGCCCTGCCCCGAGGCGAAGCCGACGACCAGGAGCCGGCCCTGCTCGGTCAGGCAGCGCAGCGAGTCGGTGAACACCTCGCCGCCGACGACGTCGAGCACGACGTCGACGCCACGGCCGCCGGTGAGGTCACGCACCGCGTCCTTGAAGCCGTCGAGGAGCACGGTCTCGTCCGCACCGGCCGACCGCGCGAACGCCGCCTTCTCGTCGCTGGACACGACCGCGATGGTGCGGGCACCGAGCCCACGCGCCACCTGGAGCGTGGCAGTTCCCACCCCACCGGAGGCTCCGTGCACGAGCACGGTCTCGCCCTCGCGGACGTGCCCGCGCTCGACGAGGGCGAAGAGCGCGGTCAGGTAGTTCAGCGGCAGCGCCGCCCCCTCGTCGTACGACGTGCGCTCGGGGAGGGGGAAGACGGCGGAGACCGGGACGACGGCGCGGTCACCAGCACCGCCGTACGGCACCACGCCCGCGACCCGGGCGCCGGACTCGAGGCCGACCACCCCCGAGGGTGCGCTCAGCACGGTGCCGGCCACGTCCACGCCGAGGGTGAACGGCGGCTCCGGCCGCACCTGGTAGCGCCCCTGGCTCAGCAGCAGGTCGGGGAACGAGACGCCGACGGCGTACACCTCGACCAGCACGTCACGGGGTCCCGGTTCCGGCTCCGGTACGTCGACGACCCGGACGTCGGCAGGCCCGGTGGGCTGGAGGACCTGGACCGCACGCATCCCTCCATCCTGCCGGGCTCTGCCCCGACGTCACAGGCCGAGCTGTGTGCGACCCCCCGAGGTCGTGCCGGCGAAGTCCCAGGTTCCGTGCTGGAAGCTGGGGCCGGTGAGCTTGAAGACAGGGCTCGGCCCGGGCGCGTTGACGGTGTTCGGTGAGCTGTCGTGCAGAACCCCGAAGAGCAGCCCCGACGCGACCACGGCCATCACGGCGGCGGCGGCGCCGGCGGCGACCTTGGGAGTGCGGTGCGGATGGCTGATGGCGGTACTCATGGAGATGTCCTTTCGGTCCGACCGGTGACTCCGGCCATGCCCAGGACACTCGCGCTAAGACAGGGCTCCCACATCGGGAAGATTCCTAGTTCTCGCCGTCTGTCACAGCCGCCTCGCCCGCAAGCGGGCTTCGGCGTTCGCTCCGCGCGTTCCGTCCCGGCTTCGCCGGGCCGGAACGTCCTCACCCAGGATGAACGATCCGGTTCAGCTCGAAGTGCATCGGGTCGGTGTAGCGCCAGGTGCCGCCCCAGGTGAAGCCCCACTCCTCGAAGACGGCCACCACCTGGCGGTTGATCCGGCCGACCGTGCCGCGCTGGTTCTCCGGGACGTTCACGTCGAACGCCAGGCCGAACGCATGGTTGGACAGGGTCGTGGTGCCGGCGATGAAGCGCGGCACGAAGCAACCGCCGTACTGCTGGGGATGGATCGCCGGCGCGAGCCCATCCGCCTGGATCTCCTCCAGCGCGGCGCGGAGCTGCGGGAACATCTGGGTGTTACAGGTCATCGGCCCGATGATCGGCATGGTCTCGGTGGAGATGTGGCTGGTCACCCAGGCCTGCTGCGGAGCGATCCGGCCACCACCTGTCACCGTGTAGCTGTAGGACCCCACGGCCTGGGCGGCGCTGCCGACCAGGAACCCGATCTGCACCGCCTTCGGGTCGAGCCCCAGCCGAGCAGCCACGTCGAGCCGCTGCACCGACGCCGAGTGACCGACGATCCGCTGGATCGGCTTCCGGATCGACAGCGGGGTCCGGATCCCGGTCGAGACCAGCAGCGCGTTCCCCTTGCGCATGCCCAGGGTCTCCACCCAGCTGTCGTTGACGACCGCGTCGACCTGCGGGATCTGCGGCGAGTACGCACCGACGTGGACCTGCGGCGCGTCGGCGGAGGCGCCGAGCCGGACGTAGCCGCTCTTCGCGACCTGCTTGCGGAAGCCCGACCGCAACGCCATCTCGCCCGCGGCGATCCGGTTCCACTCCGGCTGGAACTGCGCCACGGCGTCGGGGTTGAAGTTCCGGTACGTCGCGGGGTTCACCGCCGCGACGTTGATCGCGTGGTCCTGGATGCTCACCTGCGCCAGACTGAACCGCTCCACCCTCGTGACCCCCTGCACGTGGCGGATCCGGTTCACGATCCGGGCGCTGAGCGGATGCTGGCGGAAGATCAGCATGTCCGGGGTGTGCAGTGGCGCTCGGAAAGGACCGGGACGCGCCACCGTGTGGTCCCCGGTCGGTCCGGACGAGGTCGGGTCCACCGTCGGGACGCTCGACGGGCCGGTCCCGCCCGTCGGGTTGCTCGTGGGGTCGGCCGACGAGCTCGACGAACGGTCGCCGCACGCGGCCAGCACGAGGGCGAGGAGAACGCAGGCCGCGGCCACGACGGCGCGGCGACGTGACCGAGCTCGCCCCATGGGTGGCAAGGGTAGTGCGGTGGTGGGCGGTCCCCGACCGGTCAGTGCCCCCGTGTGGGGCAGTCGAGCGGGTGACGCGACGAGACCCGTTCGCGCGGGCGCTCGTCGTCCTCGGCGGGCGCGACCGGACCTGGCGTGATCGTCAGCCAGGAGAGGATGCCGCCGACCGCGAGCAGCGCGGCGCAGATGAGCATCGCCTTCCCGTACGCGTCGTCGAAGGCGACCGGGTCGGCGTACTGGTCACCCGACAGCCCGACCGCCACCGGCAGCGCGGCGACCGCCAGCAGCGACCCCGCCCGCGCGACCGCGTTGTTGACCCCGCTGGCGATGCCGGCCCGGCCCTCGGGCGCGGCGGCCAGAACGGTCATCGTCAGCGGCGCCACCATCAGGGACAGGCCGAGGCCGAAGATGACCACCGGCGGAAACACGCCCAGCCAGTACGACGTGCCCGCACCGACCTGGGACAGCCAGGCCACACCGACGGCCATCACCAGCGGCCCGACCGTCATCGGGATCCGGGGTCCGATCCGGGCCCCGAGCGCGCCACCCCGAGCCGCGAAGAGCAGCATGATCACCGTCAGCGGGAGGGTGGCGACGCCCGCCTCGAGCGCGCCGTACCCCAGCACTGTCTGCAGGTCGATGACGAGGAAGAACACGATCGCGCCCAGCGCGGCGTACACCAGCAGGGTCATCGCGTTCGCGGCGCTGAAGTTGCGCGAGCGGAACATGCTCAGCGGCATCATCGGGTGCTCGGTGCGGTGCTCCACGACGAGGAACGCGACCCCCGCCAGGATCCCGATGACCAGCGCGGCCGGCGCGAGCGAGGTTCCCCACTCGATCAGCCAGTAGGTGAGGCCACCGAGGAAGATCGCGGCCAACGCCGCGCCCGGCACGTCGAACGGGCCGTCGCTCTCGCCCTTGGTCTCCGGGACGTACTTCAGCGCGACCACGACCGTGACCGCCGCGATCGGTGCGTTGATCAGGAAGATCCAGCGCCAGCTGGCGTACTCCACGAGGCCGCCGCCCACGAACGGGCCGATCGCCGCCGCGATGCTGCCGAGGCCGGACCAGGCGCCGATCGCGCGGCCCCGGTCGGCGCGCACGAACACCGCCTCGATGATCGCCAGGCTGCCGGGGGTGAGCAGGGCGCCGCCGATCCCCTGCAGGACCCGGGCGGCGATCAGGGTGGTGCTGTCCGGCGCGACGCCGCAGAGCACGGACGCGGCGGCGAACCAGACCACGCCGATCACGAACACCCGCCGCCGGCCGAGCCGGTCGCCGAGGGCACCGCCGAGCAGGATCAGGCTGGCCAGCATGAGGAGGTACCCGTTGGTGATCCACTGCAGCTGCGCCAGTGAGGCGTCGAGGTCCTTGCCGATCGTCTTCAGGGCGACGTTGACGACCGTGCCGTCCAGCATCGCCATCCCCGAGCCCAGCACCGCCGCGAGCACGACACCGCGGCCCACGGCGGAGGAGTACTCGATCGTCCCCGCGCTCACGCCGTGACGATACGCCGGGCTGCGGACGTCACAGGCGCAGCGTCTTCTCCGAGATCCAGGCGATGTCGTCGGCGGTGTCGGCGGGCTTCCCGATCGGGTGGACGACGTGCGACAGCACCAGCCGCACGACCATGTCGATGGCCGCGTCGAGGTGACGGTCGTCGAGGTCGATCGGGTACGACGTGACCCGCCGCCGCACCGCCTCGGTCGCGGTCAGCACCAGTGCGTCGTTGCGCGTGGTCAACAGCGGAAGCAGCTCGGTCGCTGCGCCGTACGACGCGGACACGACCGCCTGCAGCAGCGCGTTCCTCCTGGCGAGCTCGAGGACGCCCCGCGAGGCACCTCGGATGGCCTCCACCAGGTTCCCCGGCTGCTCGTCGAACGCCTCGTCGACCACTGCCAGGAACGTCGCGAGCTCGGCGAGGACCATCTCCTCGGCCAGCTGCGGCTTCGACCCGACCTCGTTGTAGACCGTCTGCCGCGAGACACCCACCCGATCGGCGAGCTTGCCCATGGTGACTCCGGCCCAGCCCACCTCGAGAGTCAGCTCCGCCGCTGCCGCGACCACCCGCTCGTGCATGGTCAGCGAGGCGGCGGTCGTCACGCCGCCAGTCTAGGAAGCAGGCTCGTGCTCCACCGCCACGAAGTCGACCTTGTCCCGCACCCCGCAGTCCGGACAGCACCACGTGTCCGGGATCTCCGACCACGCGGTCCCAGCGGCGAACCCTTCCTTCTCCTCCCCCGCGACCACGTCGTACACGTACCCGCATCCGGGGCACCCCCAAGCCAGCGCCTCGTCGGCCGGTGCTCCGACGGCGGAGGCGCCGGAGGCGCCGGGCCCGGAGACGGAAGGAGCGTGCGCACGCGCGGCGGCCGCCGGCGCACCGGACGACGCGGGGCGTGGCACGGCCGACGCGCAGCCGCCAGCGACGCCCGGCTCCGGGGCCGGCGCCGCCCCCACCACGGAGTAACGCGCGAGGATCCGCTCGCGCTTGCGGGGTGAGATGTTCGCACGCGACAGGTCCCCGCCGAAGTGGGCGCACACCCTCGGATCCATCACCCGCCGCCAGACCGCAGGCACGATCGCGAGCACGATCATCCCGGCGTAGCCGGTCGGCAGCACCGGGCTCTCCTCGAAGTCGCGCAGGGACTGGTAGCGCCGGGTCGGGTTCGCGTGGTGGTCGCTGTGCCGCTGCAGGTGGTAGAGCAGCACATTGGTCGCGACGTTGTTGGAGTTCCACGAGTGCGAGGGGTCGACCCGCTCGTAGCGCTGCCGCTCACCCACCCCCACCTTCTGCCGCAGCATCCCGTAGTGCTCCATGTAGTTGACGACCTCGAGCAGCGAGAACCCCACCACCGCCTGGATCAGGAGGTACGGCGCGATGTCGATGCCGAAGACCGCGAGCATCGCTCCCCACAGCACCGCCGACATCAGCCACGCGTTGAGGACGTCGTTCGAGAGCCGCCACGGGTGCTGCTTGCGCCGGCCGATGCGCTTCCTCTCCAGGTTCCACGACGACTTCAGCGAGCCCCCGACCGTGCGCGGCCAGAACTCGTAGAAGCTCTCGCCCACCCGGGCGGAGGCCGGGTCCTCGGGCGTGGCAACACGCACGTGGTGGCCACGGTTGTGCTCGATGTAGAAGTGGCCGTAGAAGCTCTGCGCCAGCGCGATCTTGGACAGCCAGCGCTCGTTGGCCTCCTTCTTGTGGCCGAGCTCGTGGGCGGTGTTGATGCCGATCCCGCCGATGCAGCCGATCGAGATCGCGATCCCGATCTTGTCGATCGCCGACAGCCCGCCGTGGGCGACGAGGTACATCGCGCCGATGAAGCCGGCGTACTGGATCGGCAGGAAGAGGTAGGTGATCCACCGGTAGTACCGGTCCTTCTCCAGCGCCTCGATCACGTCGTCGGGCGGGTTGGACCGGTCGAGGCCGGCGATCAGGTCGATCGCCGGGACGACCACCAGGATCACGATCGGGCCGATCCAGAACCACACTCCCCAGCCGGTCAGCGTCCACATCGCGATGGCGATGAACGCCAGCGACGGGACGACCAGCCCGATCAGCCACAGGTAGCGCTTCTGGTCGCGCCACTGGTCGGTCGAGTGCTGCGGCATGGTGCTGTTCGCGATCCCGGACGTCGCTGCCATGACTGCCTCCTCGCGACCTTCGTCGGTCGAGATCAGGTTTACATCATCATACGATTTGTAAAGCCTGGGTGACAACCTCCGCACATATCCGGAGGTTGCCCCGCGGCGCCGACACCGGGAGATTGGGACCATGAGTGCCAAGGCGTCGGGCGTTCCGTTCGGCATCGACTTCGGCGGCAGCGGCATCAAGGGCGCGCCGGTCGACCTCGACCGGGGCGAGTTCGCCGAGGAGCGCGTACGGATCGACACCCCGCAGCCGTCGACCCCGCACGCTGTGGCCGCCGTCTTCGCCGAGCTGCTCGCGAAGTTCCCAGGCTCCGAGGGTCCGGTCGGCGTCACCGTCCCCGGAGTCGTGGTCAAAGGCGTGGTGCACTCGGCCGCCAACATCGACAAGCACTGGATCGGCGAGGACGCCGACCGGCTCTTCACGAAGGGAACCGGCCGCGACGTACACGTCGTCAACGACGCCGACGCCGCCGGCCTCGCCGAGGTCCGGTACGGCGCAGCGAAGGGCCGCCGCGGGCTGGTCATCGTCACCACGCTCGGCACCGGGATCGGCTCCGCCCTGGTGTACGACGGGGTCCTGGTGCCCAACTCCGAGCTCGGCCACCTGGAGATCGACGGCCACGACGCCGAGAAGCGGGCGGCCGCCAGCGCCCGCGAGCGCGAGGACCTGTCCTGGGAGGACTGGGCCAAGCGGCTGACGGCGTACTACCGCAAGCTCGAGGACCTGTTCTCCCCCGAGCTCTTCGTGGTCGGCGGCGGCGTCAGCAAGAAGGCCGACCAGTTCCTGCCGCTGGTCGACATCGAGACGGAGATCATCCCCGCCGAGCTGCGCAACGCCGCGGGGATCGTCGGGGCCGCGCTCTACGCGACCGAGAGCGAGACCTGACGGTCAGGCGTCGGCGGCGCCCTCGGCGGTCGCCGCCAGCTGCTCCTCGATGTCGGCGGTGAGCTCGGCCGGCTCGGTCTGCGGGGCGTAGCGGTCGACGACGCGGCCGTCGCGGTCGAGGAGGAACTTGGTGAAGTTCCACTTGATCGCGCCACCCAGCAGGCCGGACTTCTCACTCTTCAGCCAGGCGTACAGCGGGTGGGTGTCGGCGCCGTTCACGTCTATCTTGGCGAACATCGGGAACGAGACGCCGTAGTTGCGCTCACAGAAGCCGGCGATCTCCTCCTCGGTGCCGGGCTCCTGGTGACCGAACTGGTCGCACGGGAACCCGAGCACGACGAGGCCGCGCGCGGCGTACGCGTCGTAGAGATGTTGCAGGCCCTCGTACTGCGGGGTGAGTCCGCACTTGCTGGCGGTGTTCACCACCAGCACCACATCGCCCAGGTAGGTCCCCAGATCCTGGTCCTTCCCGTCGATCGTGGTCGCGTGGAAGTCGCCCAGGGATGTGGACTCGCTCATCTCGGGGTCCCTGCGACGTTGCTCGACGGAGGAGCGAAGCGGGGGAGGCGAGGCACGTCGTGGGGTGAGTTCATGTGTCGGCTCCTCTGATGGCGGCGGCGACGGCCTTCGGCACGTCGGGGTGGAAAACGGTGGGGATGATGAAGTTGGCGTTGAGCTCCTCGTCGTTCACGACGTGGGCGATCGCGTACGCCGCCTTGAGGAGCATCTCGGTGGTGATCTCCTTCGCCCGCGCGTCGAGCAGGCCGCGGAAGACCCCGGGGAACGCCAGCACGTTGTTGATCTGGTTCGGAAAGTCCGAGCGCCCGCTGGCCACGACCGCGGCGTACCTCTCCGCGTCGGCGGGGTCGACCTCCGGGTCGGGGTTGGCCAGGGCGAAGACCACGGCGTTCTCGGCCATGTCGCCGATCCACTCGGCCGGCAGGATGCCGGGCGCGCTCACGCCGATGAACACGTCGGAGCCACGCATCGCCTCGTGGAGGCCGCCGCGCAGGCGGTTGGCGTTGGTCCGGCTCGCGAGCTCGGCCATGGCCGGACTGAGGCTCGCGTCGTCGCCGGAGAGGATGCCGTGGATGTCGGTGACCACGACGTCGCCGGCGCCCGCGGCGAGGAGCAGGGTGACGATCGCCGAGCCGGCGGCACCGCCGCCGGAGACCACGATGCGCACGTCCGCGAGCTTCTTGTCCACGCACCGCAGGGCGTTGGTGAGCGCTGCGAGCACGACGATCGCGGTGCCGTGCTGGTCGTCGTGGAAGACCGGGATGTCGAGGCTCTCCCGGAGCCTGCGCTCCACCTCGAAGCAGCGTGGCGCGGCGATGTCCTCGAGGTTGATCCCGCCGAAGCCCGGCGCGATCAGCTCGACGGTGCGGACGATCTCGTCGGTGTCCTGGGTGTCGAGGCAGATGGGCCAGGCGTCGATGCCGCCGAACCGCTTGAACAGGGCGGCCTTGCCCTCCATCACCGGCAGCGCCGCGCCGGGCCCGATGTTCCCGAGCCCGAGCACCGCCGAGCCGTCGGTGACGACCGCGACGGAGTTGCCCTTGATGGTCAGCCGGGAGACGTCCTCGGGGTTCTTGGCCAGCGCCAGGCTGACCCGGCCGACGCCGGGCGTGTAGGCCATCGAGAGGTCGTCGCGCGTGCGCAGCGGGACCTTCGAGGTGACCTCGATCTTGCCGCCGATGTGGAGCAGGAACGTGCGGTCGCTGACCTTGTACACCTCGACGCCCTCGACCTCCTTGACCGCGGCGACCACGAGCTCGGCGTGATCGGCATCGGCGGCGGAGCAGGTGACGTCGACGACGAGGCGCTCGTGGCTCGAGTCGGCGACGTCGATCGCGGTGACGATGCCGCCCGCGGCGGCGATCGCCGTGGCGACGGCCCCGACGACCCCGTGGTCCGGCGCGGTGTGCAGACGCATCGTGATGGAGTACGACGACGGGGTGGCCGACATGCTGATCACCCTAGCCCGGCCCGGTCGGCCCCTTGTCGCGGTGCCGCCGGCGCACGAGAACGCCGAGGAGCAGCACCAGCGCCACCGCCTGGGCGACTCCGATCGCGACGACCAGCACGTCCCGTCGCCCGTCGTACAACCAGCCGGCGAGAGCGCCCCCGGACAGTGCGGCCACGGCCTGGAACGCCGCGAAGGCGCCGTACGCCGTGGCCAGCCGCGCGGCGGGGACGAGGTCGGCGACCAGCGCCTTGACCGTCGAGTCCTGGACCCCGGTCGCCGCCCCCCAGAGCAGCACGCCCGTGACGGCGAGGCCGACCCGATCGGTGAACACCAGCGCCGGCACGAACGCCACCACCACGGGGAGCAGCAGCAGGGTGCCGCCGCCGACGTGGTCGTAGGCGAAGCCGGTGCCGAGCGAGGCGAGGGCATCCGCGCCCATCGCGGCCGCGTAGACCACCGGGACGACAGCGGCCGTGACCAGGTGCTCGTTGACCAGGTGGAAGGAGATGACGCCGAACGTCATCAGCCCCATGGTCGTGAGCGAGCACGCTACGGCGTACACGTAGAAGGTGCCCGGCAGCGCCACCAGAGGCGCCCCGGCCGGGACGTGCTCGTGCTGCGGGTCCCCGACGTACCGGTGCATCCAGGCGAGTACGCCGAGCGCCACGGCGCCCGGCACCGCGAGCACCAGCAGGCCGGCCCACTGGTGGGACGTGACCGCGACGACGACCGCGACCAGCAACGGACCGAGGAACGCGCCGGTCTGGTCGAGGGCCTTGTGCACACCGAAGCCGCGTCCTCGGCCGACGTTGCGCGCAGCGACCGCGAGCAGGACCGACTTGGCCGGACTCCGGATCGCCTTGCCGGTCCGCTCGAGCAGCACCATCGCCGCGCCGAACGCGAGACCGGCGGCCCCGAGGGCCGGCGCGAGCGCCATCAGCGGGACGCACACGGCCGTGAGTGCGTAGCCGATCACCATCCACCGCCAGTACCGGCCGGTGCGGTCGGCGGCCGGGCCCGAGAACACCCGGAAGCCCAGCGCCGCGGCCTCACCCGCGCCGGTCACGAGCCCGACCGTCAACGCCGAGGCCCCGAGCGAGGCCAGGAACGGGCCGGTGATCGACCGCGCGCCCTCGTACACCAGGTCGACGAGGAGGCTGACCACACCCAGCCAGAGGACGGTGCGCCAGCCCTGCCAGTCTCGGGTGTCGGCTACGGCGTCAGCCATCGCGGGTACGCCGCCGGTGCCAGGCCCAGAGCAGCCCGGCGGCGATGAAGACCACGATCACGCCACTGGTCACCCCGAGGGCGTGGCTGATCGTGCTGATCGAGTGGGCCGCGAAGTAGCCGAGCAGCACGCAGGCGCCGCCCCAGATCACGCCGCCGATCACGTTGAAGAAGAGGAAGCGGCGGTACTCCATCCGGCTCGCGCCGGCCAGGCCCGGCATGACCGCACGCAGGAAGGCCGTGAAGCGGCCCATCACGACCGCCCGACCTCCGCGACGTCGCAGATAGGCCTGGGCCTCCTCGAAACGGTCGGGATGGTTGCGGAGCACGGGCGCGCGGACCAGCCGGGGTCCGAGCTTGCGGCCGACCTCGAAGCCGACACTGTCGCCGACCACCGCCGCCACGAGCACGACGGCGAGCACCAGCACCACCGGGACCCTCCCGGCGGCCGCGAGCACGCCGCCGTACACCACGGCGGTCTCCCCCGGCAGCACGAAGCCGAAGAACAGGGCGGCCTCGGCGAACACCAGCCCGGCGATGATCAGGAGGGCGATCCCCGGAGGGACGTCGAGCAGTGTGTCGATGACCTTCTGGAGCATCAACCCACCAGCTGGACGCGCACCGTGGCGCGCTCGCCGACGCCGATCGGGTTGTCGTGGTCGCGGAGATGGATCTCGATGTCGCGGTCGCGCAGGCTCAGGACGAGGGACGCCGGTCCGGTCCGGGCGACCTCGCCGTTGACGAGGTAGGTGCCGTCGTCCTGCTTGTCGAGCAACGAGCCCTCCTGGCCGCTGCGGATGTCCTCGACCGCGATCCCCACCAGTGTCGGCCGGCGGATGCGGCCGCCGAGCCGCCAGGCGAGCAGCAACAGGCCGACCACGAACAGGTCCGCGAAGACGACGATGTACAAGGCGGCGTTGCTGCGCACCTCGCCGTCGACGTGGAAGACAGACGGGTGATCCTTCAGCACCCGGACCTCGAGCTGCTTGGTCCGGGCGGCCTGGACACCCACCGAGCCGGTCACCTTCACCCGGCGCTCGACACGGTCGGAGTCGACGGACGAGGGGAGCCGGAAGGCGACGATCGCGTCGTCCCCTGCCTGGCCGACCCCGACCACGGTGGCCGTCACCGGGATGCCGTCCGTCGCCGCGCGATGCACCTCCCACTCGTGCAGGAGGTACGGCACGTTGATCACCGCGAGGACGACCGCGACGAGGATCCAGCGGCCCCACCGCACGCCGTCCCGCCGCTGTGCCATGCGCGTCAGTATGACGCGCCGTCCCTCGCCGTAGGCTGCGTGGTCGTGGCCGCCGCCGACCGTCCCGACCCGGCCCTCGGCGTCTTCGACACCCTGCTGGTCCGCGGGGGCCGTGCGGTCGATCTCGGAGCGCACGTCGACCGGCTGGCCCGGTCGGTGCGCGAGCTGTACGACGTACCGGTGGACGCGGCCGTGCTCTCGGGTCGCCTGCAGGCCGGCGCACAGTCCCTCGGCGCGGCGCGCGTGCGCACGTCGTACGAGCCGGCGAGCGGTGAGTGGCGGATCGACACCGAGCCGATCGAGGAGCCCGGCCTCGATCCTCGGACACTGACGCCGCGGCGGATCTCCGGCGGACTCGGTCGGCACAAGTGGGTCGACCGGAGGCTCCTGGCCGACCCCGGCGACGCGGACGACGTACTCCTCGTCGATGAGTCCGACGGGCTGCTCGAGTGCGGCGCCGCGAACGTCTTCCTCGTGATCGACGGGGTCGTCGTGACGCCGCCGCTGGACGGCCGGATCCTGCCCGGCACCGTGCGGGCCCGGGTGCTCGCGCTGCTCCGCGCCCACGAGGTGGAAAGCGCCGAGCAGCCGGTGACCTTGACGGACCTGGCGGGGGCCGCCGAGGTCCTCTCCACCAGCTCGATCCGGGGCGTCCAGCCGGTCGTCGCCTGCTCCGGGCTGGCGAGCTGGCCGGTCGGGCCGACGACCAGGTGGCTCCGGGAACACCTCGCCGGCGCGGAGTAGCGAGGCGCGCACGGGCTGCATTTGCCAGCGTTCAGGCAAGTCCCGGAAAACTTTCGGGCAAGGTCTTCCGCGGCCGGAAGATCTGTCGTTGAATTCTCTCAGTGGTCGCGATCTTGGATCGGATCCACGAAGCCAGCCTGAACAACCGGGGGGATGTCCGGGCTGATGGAGGTCCGCTTCCGCCCGGGGGGACGGCAGGCGCCACGGCCCCCGCTCGCACGTCGAGCGGGGGCGCCTCACATTTCAGGGTCTCCACCCGCCCTCGGAGGCGCTCGCACGTCGCGTCGGACAAATCCCAGAAGATTCGTCGCCAATCGCGTCATGGGCGACGGATTCGGTCGTTTCCTCACCATCGAGGTGCGGTTCACGAATCGAGCCTCGGGAGCAGGCCGCTCGACTGGGGGACAAGCGGGCTGCGGGGGGTCCGCTACCGCCCGGGGGGACGGGAGCCGGCGCCACTGCCCTCGCTCGCTACGACGAGCGAGGGCGCCTCGCATTTCACCGCATGGTGCGCGAGGGGGGAGTTGAACCCCCACGCCCTTTCGGGCACACGGACCTGAACCGTGCGCGTCTGCCTGTTCCGCCACTCGCGCCAGAAGCGCGCCAAGGCTATCCCAGCCCTTTGACGCGCCCCAAACCGGCAACGAGCGGATCTGCCGACTCGCACGCGACCTCGCGTCGCCGCTCGCTGTGGCCCACTCCCGCCCCGATACGATCGGCGACAACCCGACCACGCTCGGGCCTCGTCCCACCGGGGCGGGTGGGCCGGCGACTCGGCGGATGACGGGAAGCGCAATCACACGGGGCGGAGAGGAGGTGCGGCGTGAGCGTGCTGCAGAAGTTCGAGCAGCGGCTCGAGGCGCTCGTCTCTGGGGCCTTCGCCCGCGCGTTCCGCAGTGCCGTGCAGCCGGTCGAGATCGCCGCCGCCCTCCAGCGTGAGTGCGACAACAACACCCAGATCCTGTCCCGGCAGCGCCGGATGGTCCCCAACGACTTCCACGTGGAGCTCTCGCAGCCCGACATGGACCGGCTCTCGCCGTACGACTCGGCGCTGGTCAAGGAGCTCTCCCTCCAGCTCCAGGAGCACGCCGAGAAGCAGAGCTACGTGTTCGCCGGCCCGGTCACGATCGCGTTCGACACCGCCGACGACCTCACGATCGGCCGCTTCCGGGTCCGCAGCCAGGCGCACGCCTCGGTGATCAGCAACGCCACTCACACCCAGGTACGACGCGCCCGCGCGTTCCTCGACGTCAACGGGACCCGCCACCCGCTGCAGTCGCCCGGACTGGTCGTCGGCCGCGGCACCGAGGCCGACCTGCGCATCAACGACCCGGGCGTCAGTCGCCGCCATGTCGAGTTCACGGTGAACGAGTCCGTGAGCGGCGACGTCCGGGTCTCCGTGCAGGACCTCGGCTCCACCAACGGCATGCTCGTCGACGGTCACCGGATCAGCAGCACCGGCCTCCAGGATGGCTCGGAGGTCCGCATCGGACGGACCACGATGACGGTCCGACTCGAGGAGGACGCCGATGTCTGAGCTCACGCTGTTCCTGATCAAGATCTCCTACCTGGCGATCCTGTGGATCTTCGTGCTGTCGGCCATCTCGGTGGTCCGCTCCGACATGTTCGGCGCCCGGATGCCCGCAACGGCCCGCGAGGCGGCCGCGCCCAAGGCCCGCCGCCAGCCCAAGCAGAAGGCACGGAAGGGCTCACCCACCCACGTCCTGGTGGTCGACGGCGCCAACAAGGGTGAGCGCGCCGACCTGACCGAGGCGCCGATCCTGATCGGCCGCGGCGCCGACGCCGCCATCCGGCTCGACGACGACTACGTCTCGACCCGCCACGCGCGCATCGCCTCCAGCGGCGACCAGTGGTTCGTCGAGGATCTCGGCTCCACCAACGGCACCTACATCGGCAGCGCCCGCATCACGCAGCCGACCACCCTCACGCTGGGCACGCAGGTCCGCATCGGCAAGACCCTTCTGGAGCTGCGCAAGTGACGTTCCGACTGCAGTACGCCGCGATCTCGGACGTCGGGCGCGTACGCAAGGACAACCAGGACTCCGGCTACGCCGGGCCCTGGCTGCTCACCGTGTGCGACGGCGTGGGCGGCGCCGCCCGCGGCGACCTCGCCTCGAGCACCGCGATCGGCCAGCTGCGCCGGCTCGACGAGCCACCACCCGGCGACGAGAACGACGCGCGCCACCGGCTCGAGCTGGTCGCCGGGGCGCTGCACCGCGCGTCGGACAAGATCGGTGACCTCGTCGACGAGGAACCCTCGCTCAGCGGCACCAGCACCACCGCCACCGTCGCACTCTTCGACGGCGCCCGTCTGGCGATGGGCCATATCGGCGACAGCCGCGCCTACCTCTACCGCAGCAACGAGCTCAGCCAGCTCACCACCGATCACACGTTCGTGCAGAGCCTGATCGACGAGGGCCGGATCAGCGAGGTGGACGCCCGGACCCACCCCCACCGCAACCTGATCCTCAAGGCCCTCGACGGCGTTCACGACGTCGACCCCGACCTGTTCACCGTCGAGCTCGCCGAGTCCGACCGGATCCTGCTCTGCAGCGACGGCGCGTCCGGATCGCTCGACAACAGCCGCCTCGCGGACATCCTCTCCACCGGCTCGCCAGACTTCGCGGCGGTCGAGCTGGTCCGCGCAAGCCTCGAGGCCGGGAGCACCGACAACGTCACCTGCATCGTCGCCGACGTCAAGCCTGCCACCGACGGCGCCGAGCCGCCGGCCCCGATGGTGGTCGGCTCGGCCGCGGAGCTGAAGCGCAAGCCCCGCGCCGGTACGTCGTTCTTTCGCGGCCACCGCTCCGGCGACACCGGCGAGATGGAGCCGGTGGCTGCCGAGATCCCCGACGACCTGCCCCCGGGCGTCCCGTTCGCCATCGACCCCGACCCGGAGACCGTCCGCTACGCGCCCCGGGCCCCTCGCCGTCACCCGTGGCTGCGCCGGGGCCTGTTGCTGCTCGGACTCATCGGGATCGCCTGGATGGCCGGCGCCGGCGCGTGGAGCTGGAGCCAGCACCAGTACTACGTCGGAGAGCAGGACGGTGTGGTCACGATCTTCCGCGGCGTACAGGCCGACATCCCGGGGATCGACCTCTCCCATCCCTACGAGACGACCAACGTGAACGTCGACAACCTCGACTCCTTCACCGCCCGCTCCGTGCAGTCCGGCATCGGCGCCGGCAGCCTGGCCGAGGCCGAGCGCACCGTTCAGCACCTCGCGGCCAACCAGACGCCTCCGGCGGGGGGTGGCTGAGGTGCCACAGCAGTCCGGAGCGCTGATGCATTTCGTCCACCGCCGCCGACGCGGGGCCGAGCTGTTCCTGCTCGTCATCGCCCTGCTCGTCGGCGTCGGTGCGTACGCCGCGGTCGGCCTCGGGGTGAAGGAGAAGGTGCCCGCCGACATCGTGTCGTACGGCGGATGGCTGGCCGCGCTGATCATCGCCGCTCACATCACGGTCCGACTGGTCGCGCCGTACGCCGACCCGGTGCTGCTCCCGATCGTGGCGGCCCTCAACGGCCTCGGCCTGGCCGAGATCCACCGGCTCGACCTGGCCCTCGACGCCCACCTCGCCCGCCAGCAGCTGGTCTGGATGACGATCGGCGTGGCGTTGTTCATCGGCACCCTGGTCACCCTGCGCGACCACCGCGTCCTCCAGCGCTTCACCTACACCAGCGGTCTGGCCGCGATCTTCCTGCTCCTGCTGCCGATGGCACCGGGCATCGGCAAGACCGTCAACGGCGCTCGCATCTGGATCCACCTCGGCTCGATGAGCTTCCAGCCGGGCGAGGTCGCCAAGGTGCTGCTCGTGATCACCTTCGCCGGCTACCTCGTGCTCCACCGCGACGCGCTCGCCCTGGCGGGCCGCCGGGTCGCGATGATCGACCTCCCGCGCGGCCGCGACCTCGGCCCGATCCTCGTGATGTGGCTGGTCAGCCTCGGCATCCTGGTCTTCCAGCACGACCTCGGGTCGAGCCTGCTGTTCTTCGGCCTCTTCCTGATCATGTTGTACGTCGCGACCGAGCGCGCGGGCTGGCTCGTCGTCGGCGGCACGCTGTTCGCGGTCGGCTCCTACCTGACCGTCCTCTTCATCGCCCACGTCCGTGAGCGCTTCCAGCTCTGGTCCGACGTCTGGGCCCACTACGGCGGCACCACCGACGACAAGGGCCGGCAGACCGTCGAGACGATGTTCGGGATGGCCTACGGCGGGCTGATCGGCCGCGGCCTCGGCCAGGGCTCCCCCTGGCGCATCCCGTTCGCCCAGAGCGACTTCATCTTCGGCGCGATCGGCGAGGAGCTCGGGCTCACCGGGTCGATCGCGGTGATCCTGCTCTACGGCCTGATCGTCGAGCGCGCGTTCCGGGCCGCGCTGATCAGCCGCGACGACATCGGCAAGCTGCTCGCCACCGGTCTCGGCGGGGCGATCGCACTCCAGGTGTTCGTGGTGGTCGGCGGCGTCACCCACCTGATCCCGCTGACCGGTCTCACCACACCGTTCCTGTCGTACGGCGGATCGTCGCTGGTGGCCAACTGGGTGATCGTCGCGATCCTGTTGCGCATCTCCGACGCCGCCAGGCGTCCGCTGCCCGACCTGTCCGTGTCCGACGACGTCGACATGGAGTCGACGCAGGTCGTGAGGCTGTCGTGAACAAGCCGATCCGGGCCGTCTCGATCTTCTGCCTGCTGCTGTTCCTGGCACTGGCTCTGAACGCGACCTACCTGCAGTACTACCACGCGAACGCGCTCAACGACCGGGTCGGCAACGGCCGCGTGGCCACCGCGACGTTCTCCCGCGATCGGGGGGCGATCATGGTCGGCCGCACCGCGATCGCCGAGAGCGTGAAGTCCAAGGACCAGTACAAGGTCCAGCGGACCTATCCCCAGCCGTTCATGTACGCCCCGGTCACCGGCTGGTACACGTTCGGCAACGAGACCGGCCTCGAGCGCACGCAGAACTCCTACCTCTCCGGCGAGGACGACAGCCTGTTCGTCAACCGCCTCGTCGACCTGGTCAACGGCAACGCCACGAAGGGCGCCAACGTCCTGACCACGATCGATCCCGCGGCGCAGCAAGCGGCGTTCGACGGGCTGCGCGCGCTCGGAGCCGACGTGCAGGGCGCCGTCGTGGCGATCGAGCCGAGCACCGGGAAGGTCCTGGCCATGGTGTCGCTGCCGACCTACAACCCGAACCGGCTGGCCGACCACAACTTCAAGAAGGCGTCGGCGTACGCCACGCAGCTCTCGAAGCTGAAGTCCCAGCCGCTGCTGAACCGGGCCGTGCAGACCACCCTGGCGCCAGGCTCGACGTTCAAGGTGGTGACCGCGAGCGCGGCGGTCCAGACCGGGAGGTACAACGCCAACACGCTGGTGCCGGCGGGTCCGACGTACACGCTCCCCCAGTCGCACAGCGTGGTGCACAACGACGTCATCAGCGGGTGCAGCAGCCCCAAGATCCCATTGATCCAGGCCATGGAGTTCTCGTGCAACACCGCGTTCGCTCCGCTCGCGGTGGCCGTCGGTGCGAGCGCGATGCACCGCCAGGCCGAGGGCTTCGGGTTCAACCAGCAGTACTTCGACGACCTGCCGGCCCAGGCGACCTCGCGCTACCCCGCAGGGCTCGACCCGCCGAATACGGCGCTTTCCGGCTTCGGACAGGGCTCGGTCACGGCCTCGCCCCTGCAGATGGCGATGGTCACCGCCGGGATCGCCAACGACGGCGTGGTGATGAAGCCGTACCTCGTCAACTCGCTGCAGTCGCCCACCAGCTTCGAGACCCTCAAGTCCACCAACCCCGAGCAGCTCGCGCAGGCGACCTCGTCGTCCACCGCGAGCGAGGTCACCAAGATGATGGTGGCGACCGTCCAGAGCGGCACCGCCACACCGGCCGCGATCCCGGGCATCCAGGTCGCCGGCAAGACCGGCACCGCCCAGAGCGGTCTGAAGAACCCCGACGGCAGCGAGGTGCCGCCGTACGCCTGGTTCGTCGGGTTCGCACCGGCCCAGTCGCCGAAGGTCGCGGTCTGCGTGATGCTCCAGCACGTCGACCAGCCCACCGACGAGATCCACGGCGGCACCCTCGGCGGACCGATCGCCAAGTCGGTCATGGAGGCGGTGCTGAACCCCCATGGCTGAGCACACGACGTACGACGACACCGGTGACCAGCGCGATCACCAGCACGGTCACCAGCACCGTCACCAGCACCGTCACCAGCACGGTCACCAGCACGGGAGGGCCCACCAGTGAGTCCCGACAGCACATCTGACGGACAGCCGCTGATCGGCGGCCGATACGCGCTCGGGGAGCTCCTCGGGCGCGGCGGCATGGCGGAGGTCCGCAAGGGCACCGACACCCGGCTCGGCCGCACCGTCGCGGTCAAGCGGCTGCGGACCGACCTTGCCAGCGACGCGACCTTCCAGGCCAGGTTCCGTCGCGAGGCACAGAGCGCGGCGTCGCTCAACCACCCCGCCATCGTGGCCGTCTACGACACCGGCGAGGTGCCGGCGAGCGACGGCTCGGGCATCTCCCAGCCCTATATCGTGATGGAGTTCGTCGCGGGCCGCACGCTGCGCGACATCCTCCGCGAGGGCCGCAAGATCCTGCCGGAGCGGGCCCTCGAGATCTCCAGCGGCGTCCTCTCCGCCCTGGACTACAGCCACCGCGCGGGGATCATCCACCGCGACATCAAGCCGGGGAACGTGATGCTCACGCCGGCCGGCGACGTCAAGGTGATGGACTTCGGCATCGCGCGGGCGATCTCCGACGCGTCCAGCACGATGACCCAGACCGCTGCCGTGGTCGGCACCGCTCAGTACCTCTCACCCGAGCAGGCGCGCGGCGAGCCGGTCGACTCGCGGTCGGACGTGTACTCCGCCGGCTGCCTGCTCTACGAGCTGCTGACCGGTCGCCCCCCGTTCATCGGCGACTCACCGGTCGCGGTCGCGTACCAGCACGTCCGGGAGCCGGCGGCGCCGCCGTCCGACCACGACACCGACCTGCCTCCCGAGGTCGACGCCATCGTGATGAAGTCGCTGGCCAAGCGGGTCGAGGACCGGTATCAGTCGGCGGCCGCGATGCGCGGCGACATCGAGCGCTACCTCGCCGGCCATCCCGTGCACGTCACGCCGCCCCCGCCCCTGATCGAGCCGCCGACGACGGTGACGAACCCGACCACGGCAGTGACGCCCGTGCCTCCGGCGGAGGAGCCCGTCGAGGAGGAGGATCGTGGCGCGCGACCGGGCCTGCTGGTGTTCCTCGCGATCCTGCTCGTGATCGTGCTGGGCCTGGCGGCGTACCTGCTGCCCAAGATGCTCGCCAGCCCCACCGACCAGGTGCAGGTGCCCCGGCTGGCCGGGCTGACGGACGCGCAGGCACGCGCGAAGCTGACCGACGCCGGCCTGCAGGTCGGCACGGCCGACCACGCGTACAGCACCAAGGTCGCCCCCAACCGGGTCATCGACCAGAACCCGGCCGCCGACGAGTTCGTCGACAAGGGCACGACCGTCACCTACACGCTGTCCCTCGGTACGCACCCGACGAAGGTGCCCCCCATCGTCGGGCAGCCGAAGAGCGAGGCGCAGTCGGCGTTGCAGAACGCGCATCTCAACCCGGTCTTCCAGCCGGTGGACTCCGACCAGGCGAAGGGGACCGTGGTCAGCACCGACCCACCTGCCGGCACCAAGGTCGCCCGCGACTCGGACGTGACGGTCAGCATCTCCCGGGGTCCGCAGAAGGTCCCCAACGTGGTCGGGCGCACCCAGGCCGAGGCCGAGCAGATGATCAAGGACCGCGGCTTCACCCCGCAGGTGAGCCCGGACAACAGCTCGACCGAGACCAAGGGCACGGTCACCGGGCAGACGCCCGCCGCGGGCGCGACCCTCCCGCAGGGCTCGACGGTCTTCATCCAGGTGTCGACCTACAATCCGAGCTCACCGCCGACGTCGCCTCCCACCTCGGAGCCGACCTCACCGCCGACGTCCCTGCCGACCTCGCCGCCGACCTGAGTGGTGCGGCGCCGGCCGCGGGCGGGGCTCAGCTGCCGGCGTCGCTCTGCGGCAGCACCTGGGCGTACTGCAGGTCGGTCAGTCCGTCGTACGCCGGCGCGATCACCTTGTCCTCGATCTGCTCGTCCCATCCGACGTGGATGTCGGGATCGGCAGCGTCGGCGCGGTAGACCTGGAGGTAGGAGTCGTCGGCGATCGCGTTTGCCAACCGCGTGACGTCGCCGACGGCCTGGATCCGGTACGGCTGGCTGTAGGGGATCCCCTGGAGCTGCACGGAGTTCCCGATGCAGCGAATGCCGGTGGTGCTCACCACGCGCTTGCCTTGGATGGTGACGGCCTGAGCGCCGCCCTTCCACATCGCGTTGACCACGGCCTGGATGTCCTGCTGGTGCACCAGGAGGAGGTTCGGGTTGTCAACGGTGTCGGGGGTGTCCTGGCCGGTGCTCTGGGGCGCGTCCGACAAGGTGACCGTGATGCCCGGCCCGGTGACCGGGGACAGTCCGGCCGGAAACTTCATCCGTTCGGCCTGGCGGGTCAGCTGCTGGACCTGGCGGTTGTTCACCGAGGAGCTGAGCTGGTTGACCTGGTCATGGAGGTCGGACACCCGCTGGTTGAGGCGGTCGGCCCGGGTCGCGTCGTACTGCACCATCGACGCCAGGTCCGTGAAGCGTCCCGGCCGCAGGTCGGTGCCCTCGCTGCTGTGGGCGCTCACCACGAACAGCGCCCCGCTGAGCAGACCGACCAGCGGTGTCGCCACGCGCCAGGCCAGGGACCGGCTCGGGGGACGCGTCACCATGCCGACTAAGGTAGCCCGCGACCTGTGGAGGACGGCGTCCGGTGCGGGCGCCGTCGCGTGTGAAGGAGGCCTGCGTGGCCAAGCTCAAGGCCAAGCAGTCGTTCGTCGACCCCGACCGCGGGCCGCTGCTGAGCGTCCGCTTCGCGATCTGCGTCGTGCTGATGCTCGTCGGGATCGCCTGGATCGTCTACTACTACACGGCCGTGCGCGCCGACCCCACCAGCCTGACCGCCAAGCCCGGCGGCCCGTCGTTCATGGGCAACATGGGCAGGTGGAACTACACCGTCGGCTTCGGGCTGTTCTTCGTCGGCCTGCTGGCCTCGGCGCACCCCTCGACCCCGCTGGGCCGTGGCCGGGGCGTCGTGGTCGGGATGCTGTTCTGCTTCATCCTGGGCCTGCTGTGGATCTGCACCTTCTACGTGCTCTCGGGCAACAACCTGCCCAAGGTCGCGGTCTTCAACGACCTGAACCAGTGGAACCTCGTGGTCGGCATCGCGTTCATGGCAGTCGGCTTCTCCTACGCCACGCGCTGGGGGTGAGCCCACTCGTCCACAACTGTGGAATCACCTGTGGATAA
>NZ_DASXQG010000084.1:0-7656 GCF_036493135.1 Nocardioides sp.
ATCAGCCGCGAGCGCGACGTACCTGCTGACGGCGTGCACAGCCGTGGCGCCTACGAGTCGGCGTTCGACTGGAACGGCTATCGCGCCTCGGTCCTGCTGGCCCCGTTCGACGGCGACTCCCGGTCGGCGTGCGAACGGACGCTGGACCAGCAGGTGAGCAGCATCCGTTGCGTCCGGGTGTCCGGGGGCTGGGCGGTCCGCGACTCCCAGATGGACGCCCAGGACAACAACCGCTCGGCGAACGTCCTCCGTGACAGGGGCTGGCAGATGTGGGTGCTGATCTACAACTCGGGAAGCGAGAAGGGCAGCCCGTCGGGAGGACCTCCGCCAGTCGACGTCCCCGACCTGGAGAAGGTGGCGACCAGCGGTCTCTGGTTCGGCTGAGCCTGGGTCCGAGTCTCGGTCAGGTCTCGACCAACCGGGCGGCGTGGGCGCGCTCGGTGTCGGCGACGGCACCCGGCGAGGACGAGCGGAGGACCCAGCGGTGTGTGGCGCCGTCCGGACCGAGGAACTCGCCGCAGCCGAGGGCGGCGTCGATGGTGCGACGTACGACGGCCTCGTCCTCGGTCGCGAACAGCACCCGCACCCGGCGCCGGGCACCGCGACCCTTGAGGGTGGTGTGGTGGGGCGCCACCGGACAGGGTGGCTCGTGGTCGAGCTCGCCACAGAGGGCGACCGTGACCGCGCCGCCGATGGCGCGTTCGTCGGTGCCGTCTTCGAGGATGAGCAACGCGTCGTGGGCGAAGGCCTTTCTCACCGGGCCAGTATGCGCACTCCGAAAAACCCTCGAGCAGGGCGGTGGTGCACCTCACCCCGGCGGCGATTCGGAGGGTGGCTCCGCGTGGCCCTAGACTGACCAGGTCAGCGGCTCGCCGGAGGCGGGTCGCTTTCTTGATGCCCGGTGTGGTGCGTGACCCCGAGATGGCCCAGCCGTCACGGAGTCGCGCAGAGGCCAGTGATCGGGCGCCAAGCCCCGTCACCCGGTGGTCGCACGTCTGTGCCCGCCCACACCGAAGGATCTACATGTCCGTCTTCGCCGAGCTCCCCGCCGAGCTCGTCTCCGCCCTCGCCGAGCAGGGCATCACCGAGCCGACCCCCGTGCAGGCCGCGGTGGTCCCCGACGCCATGGCCGGGTACGACGTGCTCGGCCGCGCGCGCACCGGGTCGGGCAAGACGCTCGCGTTCGGGCTGCCGATCCTGTCGCGCCTGGCCGGCCGTCGCTCGCGCCCCTGCCACCCGCGCGCGCTGATCGTCGTCCCGACCCGCGAGCTCGCCAACCAGGTCGCCCGCGCCCTGCAGCCCGTGGCTGCCTCGGTCGGTCTGAAGCTGACCACCGTGTACGGCGGCACGCCGTACGAGAAGCAGACCCGGCAGCTCCGGCAACGCGCCGACCTCGTCGTCGCGACCCCCGGCCGGCTCGAGGACCTCTTCGAGAACGGCTACCTCTTCTTCGACGACATCGAGGTCACCGTCCTCGACGAGGCCGACCATCTCTGCGACCTCGGCTTCTACCCGGCCGTCGACAAGCTGGTCGGCCTCACCCCGGCCGGCAGCCAGCGGCTCCTGCTCAGCGCCACCCTCGACGGCGACGTCGACGCGCTGGTGCGCACCCACCTGCGTGACCCGCGCGTCCACGAGCTCGACCCGAACGCCGGCTCGATCACCACGATGACCCACCACACGCTGACCGTCGGCGGCTTCCGCGACAAGGTCGACGCCGTGAGCCGGCTGGTCCGGGCGAACGGTCGCACGATCGTGTTCACCCGCACCCGCGAGAGCGCGACGCAGCTCGCCGAGGCGCTCACCGACTCCGGCACGAAGGCCGTCGACCTCCAGGGCAGCCTGTCCCAGCGGGTGCGCGAGCGGAATCTCCAGCGCTTCACCGACGGTGACGTGCAGGTTGTCGTCGCCACCGACGTCGCGGCCCGCGGCATCCACGTCGACGACGTCGGCCTGGTCGTCCACTTCGACCCCGCCGGCGACGCGAAGTCCTACCTCCACCGCAGCGGTCGTACGGCGCGCGCCGGGAGCGAGGGCTGCGTCGTGACGCTGACGACGCCCCGCGGGGTCGCGCAGGTCGTCCGGCTCCACCAGAACGCCGGCGTCGAGGTGCTCCACCACGACTTCCGCACGGCTCCGTCGCCGATGACCGCCGAGGCGCTCGCCGAGGCCGGCCATCCCGGACCGGTCCGCACCGCCGACTCCCGGCCGCGCCAGGGCCGCCCCGCCGGGCGCACGCCGTACCGCGGCCAGGGCCGACGCCCGGCCGGCTCGTCGTACGCCGACCGCCGGCAGCATCGCGGGAAGCGTCCGGTCAGGTAGTCCCTGACAGAACCGTCCCGAATATGCCTGAAACGGAACGGTTTCGTCAGGGACTACCCCGCCAGCCCCGTGTGGATCCCCTCATCCGCGGGCGAGCTGCCAGGCGATCGTCAGCATGGTCAGCCCGATCAGGACGTCGAGCACCTGCCAGGCGCGCGGCCGGGACAGCAGCGGCCCGGCCAGTCGCGCGCCGTACCCCAGCCCGGTGAACCACAGGATGCTCCCGAGGCCCGCGCCGACCGCGAACCACCACTTGCCCGTCGGTCCGTGGTGTGCCGCGATCGACCCGAGCAGGAGCACGGTGTCGAGATAGACGTGCGGGTTGAGCCAGGTCAGGGCCACCGCCTGCACGAGCGCGCCACGCAGCCGAGGCTCCGCGTCGGACGACGCCGTCAACGTCTCCGAACGGCGGGCCCGCCACAGCGACCTGACGCCGTACGCCGTGAGGAAGGCGACGCCGAGCCAGCGCACGACCGTCAGCGCGGTCGGCGCGTGCTGCACGATCGCTCCGATGCCGGCCACGCCGGCGCCGATCAGGACGAGGTCGGAGACCGAGCAGACCGCGACCACCGGCCCGACGTGCTGGCGGAGCAGACCCTGCCGGAGCACGAACGCGTTCTGCGCCCCGATCGCGACGATCAGCGACAGGCCGGTCAGCAGACCGGCGAGAGCGGCGTCCAGCACTCCCCGAGGTTAGAGGGCCGAACCCTGCTCAGCTGACGGGCCGCCGACGGTCGAATGCGACTTGCCGGGTGCCGACGACCCCACGGTCGTCCCCGGGCGTGTTGAATGCGGCTCCAACGGGTTCTTCATCTTGGGGAAAGGCACTTCATGAGATCCAGCACGCGCGCGCGCACGCGCACCGGCGCGCTGTCCGTGGCCACCGCGACGGCACTGACAGCGGCCCTCGCCGCCGTGCCGGTCGCAGCCGCGAACGCAAGCCCGAACGCAAGCACGAATGCCAGCACGGCCCACGCCTCGAACCAACACTCGACCCAGGCCCAGAGCCAACGGCCTACCGTGGTGACGTTGCTGACCGGCGACCGCGTCCTTATCCGTCACGACGCGGCAGGGCGGACCCTCGCGTCACTGACGCTGCGCTCGCCGCACTACGGCCGACCGATCGAGTTCGTGGACACGGGGACCCACACCTGGGTGGTCCCGAAGCTGGCGCCCTCGGTACGCAGCCGCTTCGACACCTCGGTCTTCGACGTCGCCGCGCTGGCTCGTGACGGCCGCGTGCCGCTCACGGTCACCTTCGCCAAGGGTGCCGCACCGCGAGCCCTGCCCGGCCTGCAGGTGCGAGCCTCGGCCGCTCGCAGCGCTGCCGGCGGACGCACCACGGCCACTGCGTCGTACGACGCGCGCCGGCCGCTGCCCGCCTCGCTCGCCAGCTCTCTGCGCGGCGTCTCACGCATCTCGCTGGCCCATGCTGCGCCCCAGGTCGCCCCGGCGTACCAGCTCCACACGCTGACGATCAACGTGACGACCCGGAAGGGCAAGCCGATCCCCGGTGCCGACGTCTTCGTCTTCAACGCCGATGACGCGCGACTCCTCGGCGCCTTCGGTGGCGTCTTCGACGGCCAGTGGAAGGTCTCCGTCCCGACGGGGAACTACGTCGTCCTCGTCAGCGACTTCACCCACGTCGTGCTCCGGCAGGCCTCGGTGACCGACGACGCCGTCGCCGACCTGTCGATGGCTGCCGCAACCGTCAAGCCGAAGATGACGGCGATGGCCGGCCTCTCGAAGCTGAACCCGTCGCTCGACGTCATCGGCACTGACGAGGCCGGCTACGGCGGCTTCGACTTCGGTTGGTCCGGGATCTTCCCGAAGGTCAGCCCCCTGACCCACGTGGTCGCCGGTCAGGTCCACACCGAGGTCGCCAACATGTGGAGCGCGAAGGGCTACCAGCCGTTCTCCTTCCACGGCGGACATGTGAAGATCCACCCGATCAAGCGGGTGGTGGCCGCCAAGCAGGTCGTGAAGGGGATCCCACACCGCCTCACGTTCCGCTACCACCGGAAGGACTTCGCGGACGTCGCGATCAAGCACTACGCGACGGGGCCGAAGCAGTCCGCGTTCGACAGCTGGGTGGCCTTCAGCCCGGTCGACCAGTTCTTGTTCGTCGAGGGGTTCCCGAGCGTCCGGCCGAGCGTCATCCACGCCAGCCTCCTCGGAAGCAAGAAGCTCTTCTGGGACAGCTCGACGTCGGTGTCCGACGATTTCCGCAGGTTCACCGAGCTGGACCAGGTCGCCAAGTACCACCGTCGCCAGCAGGCGCAGGTGCCGTTCTTCCGGGGGCCGGTCACACCCGTGGCGGACCGCGGCGGCGACTCGGAGCACGCGAGCGACTTCTGTCGGTTGTGTGTCACCCATGGCCAGCTGCACGGTGCCCTGGCCATGTTCGCCAGCGCGGGGACGGACCAGGCCGGCTTCGACGATTCCGGCCGGTGGGCGCTGTTCCGGGGTCATCGGCAGGTGGACCACGGCGCCGGCTTCATCCGGCCGAACGTGACGGGCGTCAAGGCCGGTCAGCGGATGCGGCTGGAAGCGACGACGACTCCCGCGGACAAGAAGTACTTGCTCTCGCGCAACGTGTCGGACATCTTCCGGTTCAAGGTCCCGCACGGCGACAGCACGATGGTCCCGCTGCTGCGCGCGGCGTACGTCCCACCGACGAACCTGCAGAGCGTCGGCAAGGCGGGGCAGGTGTCGTTCCCCATCACGTTCGACAACCAGGGCCCGGTCGCCGCGCGCGTCGCGAAGGCCGCCCTGAAGTGGTCCGTCGACGGACGCCACTGGCACGCGGCCGACCTGACCCGCAAGGACAAGAACACGTTCCGGGTGTCGTACGCCAACCCGGCCGCCAGCCGGGCGCATCCCTACCTGAGCCTCCAGGTGACGGCGAGGGACACGGCAGGCCGGTCGATCTCCGAGACGGTCGAGCACGCCTACCTGCTGCCGCACGGACGGTCGTCGAGCCCGCACGCGACGCATCCGCAGCACCGTGAACGGTTCCGTCCGAACAAGCTGTGCCGTACGTCGGGCAAGCACGCGTACTCCTGCTTCGTGAAGCTGAGTGCCGCCACCCGTGCGGCGGGCAAGGCGTCGCCCGACCCGGCCGGCTGGGGAGCCCCGGCGCTGCGCAGCGCCTACGACCTCGGCCCCGACCAGGCCCCGGGCACCGTCGCGGTGGTCGTCGCGTTCGACTACCCGCACGCGCAGAGGGACATGAACCAGTACCGCGCGCAGTACGGCCTCCCGGCCTGTACCGCCGCGAGCGGTTGCTTCAAGAAGATCAACCAGAAGGGCGAGACGGGGCACTACCCGGAGCAGGACTTCGGCTGGGGCGTCGAGGCCTCCCTCGACCTCCAGATGATCTCCGCGGCCTGCCCGACCTGCCACATCGTGCTGGTGGAGGCGAACCAGCCGACGGACAGCGCCCTCTTCCATGCGGAGCAGGCGGCGGTCAACGCGGGCGCGACGGTGACCAACCACTCGTTCGGCCGGATCGAGCTGACCGGCGCCGAGAGCGACGCCCTCCACTTCGAGCACCCGGGCGTGACCGCGGTCGCGTCGACCGGCGACTTCGGCTACGGGCCGGCCAGCTTCCCGGCCTCCTCGCCGAACGTCGTCGCGGTCGGCGGCACGGTGCTGTCACGGTCGGCGACGAGCGCGCGAGGGTGGACCGAGAAGGTCTGGCAGTACGCCGGGTCGGGCTGCTCGGCGTACTTCGACAAGCCGGTGGGCCAGACCGACACCGCGTGTCACGGTCGCACCGAGGCGGATGTCTCGGCAGTGGCGCGGGGACTGGCGATCTACAACACCTCGCTGCCGCGCCGGTTCCGGGGCTGGATGATGGTGGACGGCACCAGCGCCTCGTCCCCGCTGATCGCCGGGATGATCGGTTCGGTCGGCACTCCCGGGGTCACCCCGCAGCTGCTCTACGCACACGCGGGCGACTTCAACGACGTCGTCGGGGGGAGCAACGGGTTCTGCCAGCACAGCTACATCTGCACCGGCGTCGCGGGGTACGACGGCCCGACCGGGCTCGGGTCACCGAACGGCGTGAGCGCGTTCGCCGTTCCTTAGCCAGCCGTACGACGCAACAGAGCCGGTGGTGTCCTCGGACACCACCGGCTCCGTCGTCCTCGGCCGGCCGGGATCAGAAGGCCGACTCGTCGAGGTCCATCAACGCGAGGTCGACGTGCTCGGCGATCCGGCGCTCGGCGGTCAACCGGGGCAGGGTGGTCTGGGCGAAGAACTGCGCGGCCGCGACCTTGCCCTCGTAGAACGACTGGTCCTTCGCGGAGACGGTCCCGGCCAGCTTGTCCAGCGCGACCTGTGCGCCTCGCAGTAGCAGCCAGGCGCAGACGACGTCGCCGAGCACCGCCAGGAGCCGGCTGGTGTTCAGGCCGACCTTGTAGATGTTGCGGACGTCGCCGCGGTCGGCGGACGGGTCGGCGCTCATCAGGTCGTTGATCATGTGTCCGACGATCGCCTGCGCGTCCTCGAGCGCCGTGGCCAGCAGTCCCCGCTCGACCTTGAGCCGGCCGTTGCCGCCCTCGGTCTCGATGAACGCCTGGATCTCCTGCGCCAGGTGGCCGAGGGCTCGGCCCTGGTCCTTGACGATCTTGCGGAAGAACAGGTCCTGGCCCTGGATCGCCGTGGTGCCCTCGTACAGGGTGTCGATCTTGGCGTCGCGGACGTACTGCTCTATCGGGTAGTCCTGCAGGAAGCCCGAGCCGCCGAAGGTCTGCAACGCCTCGGTGCCGAGGAGCACCCACGACCGCTCCGAGCCGTAGCCCTTGACGATCGGCAGGAGCAGGTCGTTGACCGCCATCGCCAGCTCGTCCTTCTCCCCGCGGTACTCGGCGATCATCACCTGGTCCTGCCAGGAGGCGGTGTAGAGCACCAATGACCGCATCGCCTCGGCGAACGACTTCTGGGTCATCAGCGAGCGGCGTACGTCGGGGTGGTGCGTGATCGTGACCCGGGGCGCCGTCTTGTCGGCGGCCTGGGTGAGGTCGGCGCCCTGGACCCGCTCCTTGGCGAAGTCCAAGGCGTTCAGGTAGCCGGTCGACAGCGTGGCGATGGCCTTGGTGCCGACCATCATCCGGGCGTTCTCGATCACCTGGAACATCTGCGCGATGCCCTCGTGCACCTCCCCGAGCAGCCACCCGCGCGCCGGCTCGCCGCCACCGACTCCCGGGTCGCCGAAGGTGAGCTCACAGGTGTTGGACACCTTGATCCCCATCTTGTGCTCGACGCCGGTGACGTAGACGCCGTTCCGCTCGCCGGTCAGCTCGCCGGTCTCCACGTCGAAGTGGAACT
>NZ_DASXQG010000085.1:0-6749 GCF_036493135.1 Nocardioides sp.
ACTCAAAAAGAAACCACCACCACAACCAAACCCAACCAACAAACCCAGCCAGGCCCAACCATGGAGACGGGATCATACAAACCAATTCATCGACAAACACACTGTTGAGTTCTCAAAAATCAGACGCGCACCAGATCAGCCCGGTGAAGGGCAAGATATGAGAGCGTGGGTGGCCGCCGGGGCCGGGAGCCCGACGCGGGGCCCTTTCGAAGGCCGTGGTCTTGCTCCCCGCCGCTCCCTGGCGACAGGAGAGAACAGTACGTGACGCCTCCAACGGCCTGCAAATCGGGGTGGCGCTCGGGGTGGCGCTCGGGGTGTCCCGAGGGCGTCGACGCAGGTCAGCGGCCCACCGCGGTCGACTCAGAGCAGGCCTGGCGCCTCGTCCGGAGAGGCGCACCCGGCCTGCTCGAGGCACTCCTTCAGCTCGCTGCGCAGCTCCCCCAGGAGGCGGGCCACTCCAGGACCGCCCTCGGCCCCCAGCGCCCAGAGAGCCGGTCGGCCCACGAACACCCCTCGCGCGCCGAGTGCGAGCGCGGCCAGCACGTCGACGCCGGCGCGGATACCACCGTCGACGTACACCTCGGCCCGGTCGCCCACCGCTGCCACCACCTCGCGCAACGCCGTCGCGGTGTCCACGGCGCGGTCAAGCTGACGCCCTCCGTGGTTCGAGACGTAGACCGCTGCGGCACCGGCGTCGAGGCATCGGAGCGCGTCGTCGCCTCGCAGCACGCCCTTGACGACCACGGGGACGCCCGCGGCGTCGCGCAGCCAGCCGATGTCCTCGAGCGTGAGGGCGTCCTGCCAGCGACCGTCGTCGGCCTCCGGGTAGTTGGCGCGCCACCAGCTCAGGTCGATCCCGGACCAGTCCTCGTGGTCGACCCCGGGCTTGCTGCCCGGGTACGGCGTGTCGACGGTCAGCGCGACGGCGCGCGCCCCGGCAGCGACCGCGGCCTGTGCCACCGGACGGAACAGATCCCGTTCGGGCGGCAGGTAGGCCTGGAGCCACCAGGGACCTGCCGCGCCCAGGTCGGCGAACCGGGTGCCGGAGTTGGACGAGACGACGTGGAGGGAGCCGGCCTCGGCGACGCCCTCGGCCATCGCCCGCTCGCCACCGGTATGCACCGCCCGCTGCATCGCCGACGGCGCCACCGCGATCGGCGAGGTCACCGATGTGCCGAGCAGGGTCGTCGCCAGGTCGGCCTCGCCGACGGCTCGCAGCACCTGCGGCCGGAAGCGCACCGCGCGCCAGGCGTCGTTCGCCTCGGCCGTCGTCATGCCTTCCCCGGCACCGGCCTGCAGGTAGGCCCACACCGCCGGGTGGATCGAACGACGCGCGCGTTCGCGCAGCACCTCGAGCCAGGGCCCCTGCGGCTCCGGCGCCGGCTCGAGGTCCATGTCAACCGACCTCGACGCCGGCGAACTGCTTCTTGCCCTTCCGGAGAACCAGCCACGAGCCTCCGATCAGGTCGGAGGTCGCGGGCTGCGCCTCGGGGTCCTCGACCCGGACGTTGTTGAGGTAGGCGCCACCCTCCGAGATCGTGCGCCGGGCCTCGCCCTTGCTCTTGACCAGCCCGGTCTCGACGAGCAGGTCGACCACCGGGGCCAAGGCCGCGACGGACGTCGAGCCTGCCTCTCGCAGCGCGGCCGACAGCGTGGCGACGCTGAGCGAGTGCAGGTCGCCACCGCCGAACAACGCCGCGGCCGCCGCCTTCGCGCTCTCGGTCTCCTCGACTCCGTGGACGAAGGTCGTCACCTCGTCGGCGAGTCGCTTCTGGCCGCTGCGTTTCCACGGCTCGTTCTCCGTCACGGCCTCGAGCGCCGCGATCTCCTCCTGGGACAAGAACGTGAACATCTTGAGCAGCTCGCCGACCTGGCTGTCGTCGACGTTCAGCCACCACTGGTGGAAGGCGTACGGCGACATCATCTCCGGGTCGAGCCACAGGGCGTCGGCCTCGGTCTTGCCGTACTTGGTGCCGTCGGGCTTGGTGATCAGCGGTGTCACGAACGCGTGAGCATGTCCGCCGTCGGCCCGGCGGATCAGCTCGACGCCTGCGGTGATGTTGCCCCACTGATCGGTGGCACCGTGCTGCAGCGTGACGCCGTGGTCGCGGAACAGGCTGAGGAAGTCCATCGACTGCAGCAGGACGTAGCTGAACTCGGTGTAGCTGATGCCGGACTCGAGGCGTCGGGAGACGACGTCGCGTTGGAGCATCCGGTTCACCGGGAAGTGCTTGCCGATGTCGCGCAGGAAGTCGATCGTCGAGAGGCTCGCCGTCCAGTCGTAGTTGTTGACGATCGTCGCGGCGTTGGCGCCCTGGAAGCTGACGAACGGCTCGACCTGGCGGCGTACGCGATCGCTCCAGTCCTTGACCGTGTCGAGGGAGTTCAGGGTGCGTTCCGAGCTGTCCTTCGGGTCACCGATCATCCCGGTGGCACCGCCGACCAGGATGTACGGCGTGTGGCCGGCCTTCTGCATGCGGCGCGCGGTGACCAGCTGCACGAGGTTGCCCATGTGCAGGCTCGGCGCGGTGGGGTCGAAGCCGACATAGAACCGCACGCTCCCGGACGTCAGGGCCTCGCGCAGCGCGCCGGGGTCCGTCGAGTGCGCGATCAGGCCGCGCCAGACGAGGTCGTCGAGAAGGGTCGGGTCGAGGGTGCCGGTCACCGCCGGGCCTTTCTGTCTCACGGGTGTGCCAACGCCCAGCCTGCCGCATCCGGCCGTACGGACTCCACCTGGTTGCCCGCCAGGTCGGTCACGCCTTCCCACGTAGGCATGGGCCCGGCCCATCTCGGGAACGTGGGGACCGCACGGTGCCGCCCCTAGGCTGACGTGGACCGAGGCAGGACCGGAAGGACGACGGTGATCGCAGGCAGGTACGACCTCGAGCGCGAGATCGGCCGGGGCGGCATGGGCGCCGTCTGGCTCGGTCGTGACACCGTGCTCGGGCGCGAGGTGGCGCTGAAGCGGATCGGGTTGTTGCCGGGCGCGCAGGCCCCCGACCTCGAGCGCGCCGAGCGCGAGGCGCGGCTCGCCGCCCGGCTCAACCATCCGCACGTCGTAGCGGTCTTCGACCTGGTCGCGGACGGCGAGGACACCTGGCTGGTGATGGAGTACGTCGAGGGCATCACCCTGAGCGCATTCGTCCAGCGCGACGGCGCGCTGATCCCGGACGAGGCGGCACCGCTGATGCGTCAGGCGGCGGACGCCCTCGCGGCCGCGCACCAGGCCGGCATCATCCATCGCGACGTGAAGCCGTCGAACATGATGGTGAACCCGGCCGGCGAGGTGAAGCTGACCGACTTCGGCATCGCGCGCGCCGAGGCCGACTCGACCCTGACGCAGACCGGCCTGGTGACCGGGTCACCGGCGTACCTCGCCCCGGAGATTGCCTCCGGCGCCACGGCATCCGAGGCCTCGGACGTGTGGTCCCTGGGTGCGACGCTCTTCCACCTGCTCGCCGGCCGACCGCCGTACGACGTCAACGAGAACGTGATGGGCGCGCTGTACAAGATCGTCCACGAGGAGCCGCCGCGGCTGACGAATGCCGGATGGCTGGCGCCCTTGCTCGAGCACACGATGGCGCGGAGGCCCGACGACCGCTGGTCCATGGTGCAGGCGCGTGACTTCCTCGACCAGGGCCACGCGGTCGCGATCCATCCGGGGCCGGTCGGTGCGCTGGACGCGGACGGGACCCGCGTGATGCAGGCGACCCCCTCCGAGCCGGTGGCCGTCCCGCCCGTCGCGATCGACCCGACCCTCAGGCGTGCTCGAGCCGGGAGCCGCGCGCGGCGTTCGCCCTGGCGGTGGGTCGCGGCAGCCGCCGTGCTCGTCGCCGTCGGGATCATCGCGGCGGCCGCGCTGCTGGGGTCGCGTGACGGCTCGTCGCCCTCGGCCACGCCGCCGCCGCGGTCCTCCTCGGGACCGTCCACGCCGTCCTCCTCAGCCGCCCAGGCGGCCGCGATGCAGGACTTCATCACCACCTATCTGTCGACGGTGACCAGCGATCAGCACGCGTCCTGGGAGATGCTGACGCGGTCGTTCCAGAAGGCCAGCGGTGGCTTCGGCCAGTACCAGGGCTTCTGGCGCACGATCAGCTCCGCCACGCCGCGGGACATCACCGCCGACCCGGCCGGGATGACCGTGTCGTACGGCGTCGACTACGTGAAGACCGACGGGAGCGAGTCGTCTGACGAGGTCACCCTGCAGCTGGTGCGCAAGGGCTCGTCGTACCTCATCAACGGCGAGGCGTGACCCGGCCCTGAGCATGAGCGCGGCCGGCGGCGTCGTGCCGTGATGACGGCCCCGCGGCGGGTGGCACGATGAGGCCGTGCACCTGCATGCCGCGTTCGTGCCGCCGGCGCCTCTCGTCACCGAGCTCGTCGCGCTGATCCGCGCGCAGACCCCTCCGCCGCCGGAGTCACCCCGGCCGGTCGAGCGTCGGAGCCTGCTCGGACGCCGGACCGTGGAGGAACGGCCCCCGCCCGAGCCCACGGAACCACTGCTCGACCTGCTGGAGCCCTCCAGCATGTGGGTGCCGGTCACCGACTTCGGCTTCGTCCGACCGACCGTCGCCCGAGACCTCGTGGCGACGATCGCACGCGCAGCCGAGCGGTACGCCCCGCCGCGGGTCGTGCTGTCGGGCGGCGCTGCCCTCGTCGACGACGACGACCGCTTCGTCTGGGTCGAGCTGAAGGCCGACGACGACTCGGTCGAGCTGATGCGTGGCATCTCCCGCGAGGTGGTGGCCGTCGTGGAGCCGCTCGGCTTCTACTGCGACCGGCGACAGTTCCGCTCGCGCATCCCCTTGGCCGCTGTCAACGACCTCACCACCGTCGAGCACCTCGAGGTCGTCATCGCAGCGCTCGACGCGCACGTCAGCGAGACGTGGACGGTCGACGAGATGTTGATCCTGCAGCGTGGCGCCGGCACCTATCACCGGGTGGCCATCGGAGCGGGACCAGAGGCCTGATCGCCTCGGTGGGGCTGAGCTACTTCGGTTGATCCTTGACACTCGTATCGACGTTACGACGCCCTCCGGGCGTTTGTGCTCGCTTCCTCCTCACCTCCCCGGTGCTGGTCCTGGCCTCGGTGCGCAGCAGCACGTCTCCGTCGTAGAACTGCAGCACCTTCTCGGTGACCCAGACGTCGATGGGTCGCCCGGCAGCGGCGACGCCGAGGCAGACCTGTTTCCAGCTGACGCAAACCACTCCAACTGCGGTGGCTCGTCGCGCGACCCAGACCCCGTCGGTGCGGTCTTCCCCGGGCCGGCCCGAGGTGGTCTTGGCCATCGGAGCCCGGATCGCGGTCACTGGCGCTGCTTTCTCGCGCCAGAACCGCTCCGCGGGGGTGGCCATGTCCAGCGCTTGATGCGGTCGCCGGGTGTTGTAGTCGAGGACCCACTCGTCGAGCTCGGCTTGGGCGACCTTGAGGCTGGGGAAGACCCGGTCGGTGCGGAACTCGGTGCGCAGCGCCCGGTGGAAACGCTCGATCTTTCCCGTCGTGGTCGGCGACCGGGGCTGGGTCAGCAGATGCTCGATCCCGTTCCCCCGACAGACCCGGTCGAAGAGCACCTCGACCGGCGGCCGGTTGAACCGGCCGGTGAACACCTTGCCGTTGTCGGTCAGGATCTGGCCCGGCACCCCAAAGCGGCCCAGAGCCATCGCCAGCCCCTCACACACTCCGCGCGAGGACTCCCGGGCCATCAAGCAAGCGCTGACACAGAACCGGGAGTGGTCATCGACCCCGGTCAACGCCTTGGCCCGCCGCCCATCGGCTAGCAAGAACCCGCCCACCGTGTCCATCTGCCACAACTCCATCGGTTCCCCGCGCTCCCACCGCTTCCACTTCCGATCCCGCCTCCGGCGCCCGCTGGGATCGATCAGGTTCAGCCGCACCAACGCCCGATAGACCCCCGATCTCGAGGGCAGCACCTCCCCCGCCGGCAGCGCTCCGGGCCTGGCCAGCTCGAACGCCAACCGCTTCGGACCCCACCACGGATGTCGCTGCCGCAGTCCAGCGATCTCGACCTCGACCAGCCAGGACATCTGATGCGGACACGAACTGACCCGGTGCGAACGATCACCCAGGCCCCCAAGCCCGCCGGCCCCGTACTTGGCCAACCAGCTGTGCACCGTCTGACGCGACACCCCGAACCGGGCCGCCACATCGGTGACCGTCTCACCGTCGCCGATCACCGCCAGCACAGCCTGAGACCGCTGCTCTACCACGCTCAACTCCCGCATAACCGGGAGTGTCAAGAATCAGCCGAAGCCGGTGTCAAGCATCAGCCGGAACACCGTCAAGCCTCAACCGAAACCCGAATGTCAGACATCAACCGAAACAACACATCGCCTCGGTGGGGCGGGCGGGGCTCGAACCCGCGACCCAGGGATTATGAGCACTTTCTGCTGTAACGCTGTGCTTTGCCGCCAGCCACACACGGCCACTCGAACCAGACATTGCCGAATCCTTCGCTGTTCGCCCAGCGGCGCCAGAGCCACCGCCTCGCCGAGCCACGACGCTAGCCGAGCACGAGCCCCGTCGGGGGCATGGACTCGCTCAGCAACTAACTGAACTGGCGTGGGGCGACCAGCCATCCGGGGTCTGTCAGATCAACGGTGTAACTGGTCCCTGGCCTGACACGCCGAGCGTTGCTTGGCGGGGAAGCAGGGATCATGACCGACACGATCGAGCCTGTGGAGCTCGACGAGGATGAGAAGTAGCAGATCGCGCACCGGCTGGTCGACCA
>NZ_DASXQG010000086.1:0-2475 GCF_036493135.1 Nocardioides sp.
GCGAGGATCTCGCACAGCTCGTCCTCGGTGAGCCCGAGCAGATCCATGAGGCGCGCGGGGTCGGCCGCCATGGCGGCCAATCATGGCGCGCTGCGCGACTCCAGCGGACCGCGACGTCAAGACCGCGTGCTGACGCACACAGGCGACGACTTGCCGTCCTCGACGCGTCACGGACGGCCAGGGCGTGTCCTGTCCTTCTCGCCGTGGCAGGCGTAGGCTCGGGCACCATGGGCATCTACGCAGACCAGGTTCTGCCTCGCATGGTCAACACGCTCTGCGGGATGAAGACCGCCAAGCCGCTGCGGCGCCGGGTCTGCGCCGACCTGCACGGGGACGTCGTCGAGATCGGCTTCGGCTCAGGGCACAACGTCCCCTTCTATCCGTCGTCCGTGACGAGCGTGGCCGCCGTCGAGCCCGCCGACCTCGGGTGGAAGCTCGCGGGCAAGCGCCTCGCGGCGGCGACCGTCCCGGTCCAGCGGACCGGGTTGGACGGCCAGTCCCTGCCGCTGCGCGACGACAGCTACGACTGCGTCCTGTCGACCTGGACGATGTGCACCATCCCCGACGTCCACGCCGCCCTGCGGGAGGTCCGACGCGTGCTCAAGCCGGGTGGCACGCTGCACTTCCTCGAGCACGGACTCGCGCCGGACGAGTCGGTGCGCCGGTGGCAGCATCGCCTCGAGCCGACCCAGAAGCGCCTCTTCGGCGGGTGCCACCTCACTCGGGAGATCACCGACCTGATCCGGGATGCCGGCTTCACCGTCACCGCCGTCGACGTCTTCTACGAGGACGGCGCGCCGAAGCCCCTCGCCGCGGACTCGCTCGGAACGGCTACCGCCCCTTGAGCGTCCCACCTCGACGACGAGACGCAGTCTGACTCGCCTTCGTGAGGTCTGCTGTGCGACGCTCGCCGGCGAGCGCGGCGTATTTCGTCCTTGAGCTCGGCGCGTTCTCGGTGCGCAGGCGTTTGGTCTCCTCGGTGAGCGGGGTGCCGCGTTACTCCCATCCCGTTCGGGTCCTGGCCCCCGCCGCCGCCCCCCACCCCCACCGGAGGGCCCGGTCCCGGCGCCGCTGACGCCGCCGTTAGCGCCTCGCGAGCATCCCGGCATGAACCGCCTGCAAATGAGCTTGTTCGGCTAGAACAGCTGGTTCTCGCCACCGAAGACCTCGGACACCGAGTCGTCGGTGAAGATCCGGCGGATCGAGTCGGTCAGCAGCTCGGCGCAGCTGAGCACACGGATGTTGTCGGGGGCGCCGGCGCGCAGGGGGATGGTGTCGGTGACGACGATCTCCTCGAAGCCGCTCGAGGCCAGGTTCTCGAACGCGTTGCCCGACAGCACCGCGTGGGTCGCGGCGACGTAGATGCGCTTGGCGCCGGCGTCGCGCACGGTCTGGGCCGCGGCCTTCAGCGTGCCGCCGGTGTCGATCATGTCGTCGACGAGGACCGCGGTCTTGCCCTCGACCTCGCCGATCACGTAGCTGATCTCGGCCACCTGCTGGGCGGGGCGCTCCTTGGTCAGGACGGCGAGGTCGGCGCCGATCTTGTCGCGGAACTTCTCGGCCAGCTTGACCCGGCCGACGTCGGGCGCGACGACGACGAGGTCGTCGAGACCGAGGTCCTGGATGTACTGGGTGAGGATGAACAAGGCCGTCATGTGGTCGCACGGCTTCTGGAAGAAGCCCTGGATCTGGCCCGAGTGGAGGTCCATCGTGAGCACGCGGTCGACGCCGGCGCCCTCGAGCATGCGGGCGACAAGGCGGGAGGTGATCGGCTCCCGCGGGGCGGATTTCTTGTCCTGGCGGCTGTAGCCGTACCAGGGGGTGACCGCGATGACGCGGTGCGCGGAGGCGCCGATCGCGGCGTCGATCATCACCATGAGCTCCATCAGCGCGTCGTTCGCGGTCAGCTTGAGCGCGGGGTTGCCGCAGGTCGGCTGGACGATGAAGACGTCCGAGCCGCGGATCGACTCCTGGTAGCGGCAGTAGACCTCGCCGTTCGAGAATGTGCGCAGCTCGACCGGGCCGACCTCCACCTCGAGCTTGCCCGCGATCCGCCCTGCGAGCTCGGGGTTGGCGCGCCCGGAGAACAGCATGAGCCGCTTGTCGTAGCCGGCCTCGATGCTGGTGCGGAGCGTCGCAGGTTGGGGCTCGATGACGCTCATGCTCGGTCCGACTTTATCCCTTCCGCCGGGCGTATCCCGGCACGTTGCGCTGGCGCGAGCGGGCAATCCCGAGGGCCGCCTCGGGCACGTCGTCGGTGATCACGGAGCCGGCCGCGGTGTACGCGTCGTCGCCCAGCTCGACCGGGGCGACGAGGGTCGTGTCGACCGAGGTCTTCACCCGTTTTCCGAGCTTGGTGCGGGTCTTGGCCTTGGTCTTGGCGTTGTAGTTGGCGGTGATGGTGGCGGCGCCCAGGTTCGACCCCTCGCCGACGTCGGCGTCGCCGATGTAGGAGAGATGCGGGACCTTGCTGCC
>NZ_DASXQG010000087.1:0-96502 GCF_036493135.1 Nocardioides sp.
GTGCCGTTCACGGGCATCAGCAGCAAGGCGGTGATCATCGGCCTGGCCCTCTACGCGCTGACGATCCTGGTCCGGAGCATGCTCGCCGGCCTGACCGGTGTGCCGGAGGAGGTGCGTGAGTCGGCGCGCGGGCTGGGCTACGGCCGGACGCGGTTGCTGGTGCGCGTCGAGCTGCCGCTGGCGCTCCCGGTGATCATGGCCGGGATGCGGGTGGCGACCGTGTCCACGGTCGCGCTGACCACCGTCGGAGCGTTGGTGTCGTACGGCGGGCTCGGCAACCTGATCCAGGACGGCGTGCAGAACAACTTCAAGGCCGAGATCCTCGCGGCCAGCGTGCTCTGCGTCGTCCTGGCGGTCGTGCTCGACGCGATCATCGTCGTCGTCCAGTGGTCGGTGACGCCGTGGACCCACCGGAGGCGGTCGGCATGAGGGACCTCCGCGGCGCCTGGGACTACCTGACCACCGGCGCCAACTGGGGTGGCCCCGAGGGGATGTGGCACCTGCTCGTCCAGCAGCTGCTGATCAGCGTGACCGCCCTCCTGGCGGCGATGGTGATCGGGCTCACCCTGGCCCTGTGGCTCGGTCACCTCGGCCGCGCCGGCTTCCTGGCGGTGAACGTCACCAACATCGGCCGGGCCGTCCCGACATTCGCTCTCCTCGCGATCCTGGTGACCCTCGACCACCCGGGCACCGCGACGTTCGGCCCTTACGGTCGCGCCGGCCTGGCGACACTCATCGCGCTCGCCCTCTTCGCGCTGCCGCCCATCTTCACCAACGCCTACGTCGCGGTGCGCGAGGTCCCGCCCGAGGTCAAGGAGTCGGCCGCCGGGATGGGCATGACCGGGTCGCAGCAGTTCTGGCGGGTCGAGCTGCCGCTGGCGATGCCTCTGGTCGTCTCGGGCCTGCGGCTGGCGCTGGTGCAGGTCTGGGCCACCGCGACGATCGCCGCCCTCGTCGCCGGGCCGGGTCTCGGCTCGCTGATCACAGAAGGCTTCTACCGCACCGACTACCCCAAGGGCATCGCGGCCGCGTTCGTGGTGGCCGTCGTCGCCTTCCTGCTCGAGGTCGGCGGCGCTGCGGTGGAGCGTGCGGTGGGCCCCAATCGTAAGGGAACTGCAATCCGGTCCACCCCTGCAGGGGGTCGCACGGCCGAGGTGGTTGGGACATGATGGCCGTCCACGCCCTGGCACGAACGGGGGCACCGGACACGCGCGTCGATCGCGACGCGGGACACAGAAGGTGAGAGAAGTTCCCATGCAGACTCGACGCCTCGTGGTCGGGGTGGTGGCGGCCAGTGCCGCGCTGCTCACGGCCTGCGGAAGCTCCAGCAGCAGCACAGCCACCGACTCGGGCTCGACCGGAACCGCCGACAAGGGCACGGTCCGCATCTCCGGCCAGAACTTCACCGAGGCCGAGATCGTCGCGGACATGTACGCCGCGATCCTCCAGAAGGCCGGCTACACGCCCGACGTCCACCTCGTGGGCACCCGTGACGTCTACATGAAGATCTTCCCGAGCAAGCTCGACGTGGTGCCGGAGTACACCGGGTCGATCGTCGAGTTCCTCAACGGCAGCTACAACGGCGCCAACGCCAAGCCGATCACGGTCTCCGATCCCCAGAAGACCATCGACAAGGCCAAGCCGCTGCTCGACAAGGCCGGCATCACCCTGCTCAAGCCGTCGACCGCGACGGACACCAACGCCTTCTTCGTGACCAAGAAGTACTCCGACACCAACAACGTCCACACGCTCTCCGACCTCAAGGGCAAGTCGGTCACCCTGGCTGCGGCGCCCGACTGCAAGGGTCGCATCGACTGCGAGGGCGGGCTGTCGTCGGCGTACGGCATCCACATCACCAAGATCCTGCCGCTGGGCTATGCCAGCCAGCAGACCTACGACTCGGTGCTGAAGGGCGAGTCGCAGCTGGGCGAGACGAGCACGACCGACGGCACCCTGCAGAGCCAGGGCCTGGTGCTGCTGGCCGACGACCAGCACATCCAGCCGGCGCAGAACCTCGTGCCGATGGTCTCGACGGCGTTCCTGCAGCAGCATCCGGACGTAGAGGCTCCGCTGAACCAGCTGATGGCCGCGCTCACGACCGATGACCTCACCCAGCTCAACGCCGAGGTGTCGGTGCAACGGGCGAAGCCGGAGGACGTCGCTCAGCAGTGGCTGTCGGACGCCGGGTTGATCTGACGCGCCCGATCCGACCGGGCCGCGACGGGAGACCGCGGCTAACATGCCGGCCATGCCGTCTTCGTCCGGCAACTCCGGGATCCGCGATCTTCGGGCGTTGCGATCGATCGTGTCGAAGGAGAAGCCGGGTTCTCGGGTCGCGGTGCTGCTCGCCCACGGTGGCGTGGCCGACCGCCTCGAGTGCTGGCTGACCGAGCTGGCCGACGACCGCGTGGTCGTCCTCACGCCCGACCCCCGAGAGCTCCGCCGGTACGGCGTACCGACGCATGCCGCGGTCACGCTCGACGACGTCACCGCCCGACTGCGCCTCGTGGGTGCGGTCGACCTGGTCGTCGATCTCCTGGCTCCAGACCGGTTGCCCGACGGATGCGCCGACCACAGGTCGCTGCTAAACGCGGTCCTCCCGTACCTCGGGCGCCAGGGAGCGCTCGTGCACGATCGGATCGCGGCACCCGGCGACCTGGGCGGAGCGTTCGGTGGCCTGGCCGATGTGCTCGATGACCCGGTCGACGCGGCACCGGGTGGGGACGTCGGCACCGTCGCGATCACCCCTGACCTGGTCGTCGTGACCAACCGCTACCGGCACTACCTGAGGCTGCGCGAAGCCGATGTGCCCGACGTGCTGGTCTCCCGCGAGCCGGACCTGGTGGTCGAGGAGCTGGCGGTCCTGCCCGAGGGCGACTTCTCCGCACGGACCACGGTCCACCATCACGGGGAGGAGCCGACCGTCGCGCCGATGCATCCCGTGATCCACCACCCGCGGCTGGTGACCCGCCACTACTGCGGGCCGGTGGCGATGAGCGGGCGCACCCTGATGTGGTCCGGAGGCACCGTGCTTCCCGACTCGTTCCGGTGGCACCTGGCCAGGCACCTGGCCAACCCCTACCTGGAAGAGCCGGTCGGCGAGTTCGTCCGGCTGAAGCGTCGGCACGTCCCGGAGCGCTCACTCGAGGGCGACTTCTACCAGCTCGAGTCGGCCTACCCGAGCCACTTCGGGCACGTCCTCACCGAGGTGGTCTCGCGGATGTGGGGGTGGGACGAGGCGAAGCGGCGGATGCCCGGGCTCAAGGTGCTCTACCACCCGCGCCCGGACTTCGACCCCAAGGTCGAGCGCGCCCTCTTCTCGGCGTTCGGCATCGCAGACGACGACGTCGTCCTGGTGGAGGGGCCGGTCGAGGTCGGCTCCGTGACATCGGCGACGCCGATGTGGCACAACGCCGAGCCCCACTACGTGCATCCCGATCTGGCCGAGGTGTGGGCGCGCATCGGCGCTGGCCTGAGCACGCACGAGTCGGCGATCGAGACCTCCCCCCGGATCTTCATCTCGCGCTCCGACGCGACGGCCAACAACGACCGGATCTGCCGCAACGTCAAGGAGGTCGAGCGTCGCTTCGCCGCCCGGGGCTTCACGATCCTCTACCCCGAGCAGCATCCGCTGCCCGACCAGGCACGGCTCTTCCGCGAGGCGCGCGTCGTCGCCGGCTTCGGCGGCTCGGCGCTCTTCAACGTCATGCACACGCGTCGCCTCGAGGCCTTGGTGGTGCTCAACCACAGCGGCTACTTCGCCCGCAACGAGCACCTGTTCGCGGCCATCAAGGGCGGCGAGTCCCACTACTTCTGGTCGCCGCCGGACCAGCGACCCGAGAACCCGATGTCGATGGAGGCGTTGCGGGCGAACTGGACGTTCGACGTACGCCGCCTCGGCGACGACCTGGATCGGCTGCTGGCCCGGCTCTGACGCCCGGGCGGCGGACGGTCCTCGTTACGATGCCCGGCATGCCGCCCCGGTCACGCCTTCGCGAGATCGGCCGCTCGGCTTTCGGGCGGGTGCCCGGGCCGCTGCGCGCGCGCCTGCTCGGCCTCGTAGGCACCCGGGTCGGGCTGAGCGGCGCCGAGATCGGTCTCGTGGCGGTCGTGGTGGTCTTCGAAGAGGGTGACCGGGTCGAGGACTGTCTGGCGTCGGTCCGCGGGCAGACGCACCCGCTGCTGGACGTCGTGCTCAGCCCGGTCGGAGTCGCCGCTGCCGAGGGGCCCGACGACCCTCGGTTCCGTTCCATCGCGCCCTCCGCAACGTCGTACGACGCGGTGCGAGCGGGGATCGCCGCTGCCTCCGGCCGGTACGTAGTCCTGGTGCGCGGCTGCGACCGGCTCCTGCCGCACGCCGTCACCGACCTCGCGGGGTCGCTGTCCGTCAGCGGTTCCGACCTCGCGACCGGAGTGCTCGAGCAGACGGGCGAGCCGGAGACGTGGCTGGTGCGCGCACAGGCGGACACGCACGCGGAGCCCGGCTCGGCGGGCCCCGTCCCGCCCGCGCTGGCCGGCGACCTCACGCTGGCCAACAAGGCCTTCACCCGTGACCTGGCCCGCCGGTTGCAGCTCGATGCCGGGGACGACTGGTTGTGCTCCCCCGCGCTGGCCTGCCTGCTGCCGGGGCTGGTCGTCGACGTCCTGGATCGGCCGGTCGCGCGGTACGCCTGGGGTCGCGGGCACCGTGCCTTCGGGGCCCGACCCAGCCCGCTCCCGGAGATGGACGCGTGGCTGACCCTGCACGACGAGGTGACGGCCGCGTTGGTCGGGACACCGCTCGCCGCCGGCTGGCTGCGGCACTGGTACGACGTGCTCCTTCCGCGCTACGTGGCGGACGCGGAACGTGCCGACGAGGCGACCTGGGGGCGCCTCGTCGGCCTGAGTCGCGTGCCGGACGGGCTCGACCTGAGGGCGTCGTCGCGAAGCCTCCTGGGCCTGGCCTCGGACGCACGGCGCTCGGAGGCGCAGGCGCTGGCCGCCGAGCTCGAGTCGCTGGGCGAGGACATCCCGACGGAGCTGACCGGCGACGGACCGGTCGCGGTGTGGCGCTCGGTCGACCTCCCCGCGCAGGCGCGGCGGATGGGTGGCGGTGAGACCCGGATCGCAGCCCGGGTCGTTCGCATGACCGAGGTGGCCCAGGGGCGTGCCGTCGACCTGTGGGTGCGGGTCGGGGGCGTCGACCTCGCCGAGCACCCGATCGCGCTGACGGTCGAGGCGGACGGCGCGGTCGTGCCGGTGGAGCCTGGCGTCGACCGGACGGCCGACCGGTGGGCCGCGACGCGCTTCCAGTCGGCGGCAGAAGGAGCCGCGCGGGTGACCGTCCCGCCCGGGACCCACCAGCTGCGGGTCGACGCCCGGGTCGGGCCGGTGGCGGGCACGGCGTACCTCGCCCCACGGCCGCGCACCGCGGACCCTGCCGGTCCGGAGCCCGTCGTCCACGACATCGACCTCGCCGGCGAGACCCTCGTCGTCCGGCTCGACCGACCCGTGGCCGGCCTGCGGCTGAGAGGCCCCGGCACCGAGCTCGAGGGCGAGGCGCGCGGCCACGGCACGGTCGTGTTCCCGACCCGGCGCGATCTCTACGGCCGCGAGGTGTGGCTGGCGACGGGGGTCTACCACCTGCACCACCCCGGGGGTCTGGGCGGTCGGGCGACCTGGCGTGACCTGCTGCCGAGGGAGGTCGTCGGCGACCGCCACCGGATGAGGGTCCTGCCGGGCGGGGGTGGGCCGGGCGAGATCCACCTGGGTCCTCCTCGCCGTGACGACGAGCTGGGCGCCTACGGCCAGGAGCGGCTGCGCGCGTCGTACGCCGTCGACGAGCGGGCGACAGACCCGGACCGCTGGTACTTCGAGAGCTTCGCCGGTCGCTCGGCCACCGACACGCCGCTGGCCGTCTTCGAAGAGCTGCGCCGTCGTCGCCCCGAGCTGGAGCCGGTGTGGGGGATCCTCGACCACGGCCACTGGACTCCGCCTGGGTCGCGCCCGGTCGTGATCGGGTCTCGTGAGTGGTACGACGTGCTCGGCACGGCCGGGGTGCTGGTCACCAACACGGAGCTCGAGGAGTGGTACCGCCGGCGCTCCGACCAGCTGGTCGTGCAGTGCTTCCACGGGTACCCGTCCAAGGCGATGGGCCGGTCCCAGTGGGATGCCCGCGAGCTCCCGCCGCGGCGGGTCGCGGTGATGCGACGGCGCAGTGTCGAGACCTGGGACCTGATCTCGACTCCGACGCCGGAGATGACGGAGGTCTACCGCGAGCAGTACGGGTACACCGGCCCGGCCGCCGCGCACGGATACCCCCGCAACGACGCGCTGCGGCGGGCCGATGCCGACCGCGTGCGCGCGACGGCGCGGGCGCGGCTCGGCGTACGTCGGCACCAGACGGCCGTGCTGTACGCGCCGACCTGGCGCGACCACCTCGCGACGCGGCCGCGGGCCGCGGCGATGTCGGAGCACCTCGACGTGGACGCCGCCGCGGCCGCGCTGGGCGATTCTCACGTCTTCCTACTTCGCGGGCACCGCTTCCACACGCCGGGGCCGTCGCGCCCGGGCGTCATCGACGTGACCGACCATCCGGAGATCAACGAGCTGATCCTGGCCTCGGACGTCGCCGTACTCGACTACTCGTCGCTGCGCTTCGACTATGCGATGACCGGACAGCCGATGGTGTTCTTGGTGCCGGACCTGGCCGACTACACCGCCGGTGTCCGCGGCTTCCTGTTCCCGTTCGAGGACACCGCGCCGGGACCGCTGGTGGCCACCACCGACGAGGTCGTGGAGCAGGTGCGCGACGTCCCGGCGTTGACGGCCACCTGGTCCGGGCGCGTCCGCGCGTTCGACGAGCGCGTCAACCCCCACCAGGACGGCCGAGCCGCCGAGCGCATGCTCGACGCGATCCTCGCCCTCCGGTGAACGTCGAGTCGTCAGATGACGACTCGACGGTGTCCGTTTGCGCCGACTCGGCGGTCAGCCGTCGCCGCGGGGGGTGAAGACGGCGTCGACGAGGCGCGCCGAGGCGTGGCCGTCGTCGAGGTCCACGTAGTCGCGGCGGAACGCCTTGCGCTCGGCGGCGGTACGACGCGCCAGACCGTCCAGGTCGCGCACCAGCGTCACCACCTCCCGCGTGGTGGTTACGTGCGGGCCGGGTGCGGTCGGGGCATAGGGGATGACTCCGCCGCGGACCGCGTCGTACTTCTCCAGGTCGGGCACCAGGAAGATCATCGGCTTGTCGACGAGCGCGTAGTCGAAGCGCAAGGACGAGTAGTCGAGCACCGCGCAGTCGGAGGCCAGGATCAGGTCGTTGATGTCGGGGTGGCCGGTGACGTCGAGGATGTTCGCGCCACCCTCGTGCTTCCCGCCGGCACGCGCGTTGAACGCATGCCCGCGCACCAGGAACGTGTAGCCCGGCCCGATGTCACGGGCCGCCCGGTCGACGTCGAAGAAGTCGATCCGCTCGGCCGCCATGTCGTCGGCCGACATGTAGTCGCGGAACGTCGGCGCGTACATCACGACCCGCTGCCCGTCGGCGATCCCCAGCACCTTGCGCACCCGGTCGCGGATCGCCGGAGCGTCGTCGGACTGCAGCACGTCGTTGCGTGGATAGCCGATCTCGAGCACCTCGGCGGTCGCGCCGGCCGGCTCGAGGAACGCCTTGTTCAACAGGGGAGTGGCGTACGTCGCGGGCGAGATGAAGTAGTCCCAGGCTCGGGCCCGACGGTCGAAGCTGTTGATCTGGCCCGCCGGGAAGCCACCCTTCTCCCACCACTCGTGACCCATCACCTTGTACGGGTAGCCGTGCATGGTCTCGATCAGCACCTGGCCGCGAGGCTTCCGGTACCAGTCGGGCTGGTGGACGTTGATCATCACGTAGCGCGTGGTGGCCAGTGCCTCGTGCCACTCCGGCGTCCCCTCGACCAGCCGCACGCCGCCCTCGGGCACCGGCACCGACTGGTCGCGCACCGACCAGTAGCGGACCAGCGAGGTGCCGCGACGGCCCAGCTCGTGGTGGACGCCAAGCATGTTGCAGTTGGCAGCCTCGCTGTAGAGCGCCCGGAAGAACACGCTCGGCTGGGTGGCCTCCTCGACCTGCGCGGCGTGCCGCAGCCGGTACTGGTTGCGCTGCCCGCGGACATCGTCGGCCAGCGGTTCCTGGACGTTGAGGATCAGCGTCTGCGGCCTGGTCGAGATCACCTCCACCAGCGTGCGGAACCGGTCCTGGGGCTCGTCGGCCGGCAACAGGTCGAGCAGCTCCGACGACGGGGTGACCGGAAGGTCCTCCTCACGATCGTCCCCGGCCGCCCGCATGGTCACGGCGTACTTGTTGCGCGGGAGGGTGAGGTCGTCGTACCCCCACCGTGACCCGATCAGCGGGAACGTAAGTGTGTCGACGCCGTCATCGGCGCGCTCGATCGCACCGGGCACGTCGAGGTCGACGCTGGACAGCATGGGGGCGTAGGGGCCGAGATCGAGGCTCGTCCGCACTCGGACCGTGAACGTCTCGGCGGAGACGGTGTACGACGTGGCGACCGGCACCCGGTCGATCAGCTCCAGCTCGCCGCTGGTGCTCGCGGTGAGCCTGCGCGGCCCGGACGCCTTGTCCACCACGTCCGGCGACGTCGCCGTCGCCGGCGGGGCGAGGATCGGCGTCCACCGGCCATCCTGGTGCCGGACCCGGATGCTGAGCGGCCGCGTGACCACGCCGTACGACGTGGAGTTGGTGGCCGGCGTCGGCAGCGAGCCGAGGTCCAGCGTCACCCGCCACTCACCGTCGGTGCCGGTCGGCTCGGGCGTGGCGGTGAGCAGGTCACGGCGCTCGTTGTCGGTGTGGTTCACCACGACCTTGTCGGGGGCCGGAGCGCGGAACACGATGCTCGTCCTGCCGTCCGCGAGCTGCTTCTGCGAGACGGCGTGGGCCCTGGCGTGCGCGACCCGCATGGCCATCTGCCGCTCGGCGCCGCGCATCACGGTCCGGGTCACGCCACCACTGTCGACGTGTGCCTGCGGCACGGATACCGAGCCCGCCCGGGACATGTCGCGGACCCGCGAGGTACGGCCTACGCCTGCGGCGGTCATCGTGATCTCGAACGACCAGTCCTGCTCGACGTCGGCGGGCACTCGGTCGGCCGGGACGCGAGCGCTCCATCCGCCGGGGCGGTAGTTGCAGTGCCAGTGGGCGCCCAGCACGTCGAGCCGCGGCTCGTCGAAGAGCTCGCTCTCCAGCGGGATCCGGGTCTTGCCGTCGGCCGAGACCAGCTCGACGGCGAACTCCGGGGGGTTCGCCACGAGGTCGATGTTGCGGATGTAGGCCCACCCCGTGACCGTGGCCGTGCCGCCGTCCCAGACCGCGCGCATCACCCGGCTCACCAGCTCGAGCTGGCTGTCGGAGAGGATGCTGACGTCGTCGGGGAGACCCTCGGTCAGCGGCAGCTCGACCCGGATGCCCTCGGGCGTGGCCTCCGTCGGGAACCGGCGGGCGTCGTTCCCCCAGTTCTCGATGTAGGCGACCGCCTCGTCGCGCCGACCGCTCGCGATCAGCTCGACGAGCACCTTGTCCTGCGCCCCGACGCTGTGCACGAACTCCTCGCGGGAGACCCGGTGCACGAGGTCGAGCAGTGCCTCTCGCAGGAGTGTCCAGAACTCCGGTCCGCCCTTCACGAGGTGCCGGGTGAAGAACGGCATGTTGTACGAGATCAGCTGGAGTGCCCGGATCTCGACGGCACGGTCCTTGCCCGCGGCACGCAGCGCCTCGAACGACGCCGCCACCGCGTCGTTGTGCGCCTCGAGGTTGCGGGTCGACCAGGCGCTCTGCGAGATCGAGGAGCGGTCGTTGCGGATGCGCCACGACACCGAGATGTCGGGCACCACGTCGAAGGCACGCGCCTGGGCGAACGCCGCGGCGCTCACCGGCTGGTCCTCGTAGATCCTGCCCTCGGGGAAGCGCAGGCCCGCCCTGTCCCAGAACTCGCGGCGGTAGGTCTTGCTCCACGCCACGGCGTTCACCATCGCCTCGGGGAACGAGTCGAGGTCGACGCCGAGGCGCTTGCGGGCGTGGGCCGCCCGGATCCAGGTGCCCGCCGGGACGTGCTTCTTGTTCTCGAGGCGGTCATAGCAGGAGACGACGAAGTCAGAGCCCGACTCACGCAGCGCGTCGATCGCCGTGGAGTACGCCTCGAGGCTGACCACGTCGTCGGAGTCGACGAACGTCAGGAACTCGCCGCGGGCGTGCTCGACGCCGGTGTTGCGGGCCGCGCTCAGCCCGCCGTTCTCGCGGGTGACGACGCGGACGCGGAGGTCGCGGCGCGCGTGCCGGCGGGCGATCTCGCCGCTCCGGTCGGGGCTGCCGTCGTCGACCACGATGACCTCGATCTCGCGGTAGAGCTGGAACCGCAGCGAGATCAGGCACTCGTCGAGGAAGTCCTCGACCTGGTAGCAGGGCACGACGATCGAGAGCAGGCCCGGCACGTAGCCGCCGCGATGGACCGCTCGCCGGGCGCGGATGCGCAGGCCGTCGGTCGCACGACGCGCACGGTCGGGAGCGCTGCGGGCGAGGCGCTTCACCCGGTCGACGGATACGTTCGACAACCGGGCGGGCGGCGTGAGGCGGTTCTGCATCGATCCCTTGGGTCGGTCTGTACGGCGGGCTCCGGTCCTGGCTCATGCTAGCGGCGGCACGCGCCCCGAGCCGATTCGGTCGGGCCCCTGCGTTCGGGCCAGGAAGGGATAGTACGTATCAAAGTGCCGGGGGTACGTCGCGTAGTCGCCGGCCGTTTGATACGTACTATCCGCACGTGGCGGCCCCGGGTCGGGGGGCGTGGGAACGGTCAGGCGAGGTCGTCGGCATCCTCGACGGGATCGGCGAGCGGATCCAGCTTGCGCAGGTCGAGCACGTGCCCGGTGCCCTCTGACAACAGCACGTCGATCGAGGCCTTGGCGACCAGCCGCGAGTCGAGCAGGGAGCCGGCCGGCTCTTCGCCGAAGGCCTTCGTCCGCATCGGCGTCCCGGTCCGCTCGGGGTTGACGACGTTCACCCGGACGCCGCTCTCGGCCCACTCGTCGGCCAGCGCCTGGGTGAGGTTCACGACCGCGGCCTTGGCCGATGAGTACAGGCTGTAGCCGCTGCGTCCGCGGGTGTAGCTGCTCGACGTGAACAGCAGGAGGGAGCCCCCGGTGCGGTGCAGGTGGGGGAAGAAGACCTGCGCGATGAACACCGGTGCGAGGTAGTTCACCTCGGTCGCGGCGTAGATCGTCTCTTCGGTGGTCTCCAGCAGCGAGCCCCGCGGCAGGATGCCGGCGGTCGCGACCACGTAGTCGATCCGCCCGTGCTTCTCGGCCACCTGCTCGGCGACCGCGACGAGGTCGGAGCGCCGCTCCACGTGGGTGTTCGTGCTGGAACGGCTGAACGTCTCGACGGTCGCGCCGTGCTCCCTGGCCAGCGCCGCGATGTCGGCGCCGATGCCGTAGCTGCCGCCGAGCACGACCACGACCTTGCCGTCGAGAGCCGCGCGGTACTCCTCGGGGTCGTGTCCCTCGGGCATGTAGCTGCTGGTGAGCTGGAACAGCTTGTCGGCCAGGAACACGTCGATCGGGTCGGTCACCTTCATGTTCCGCTCCTCGCCGGAGACGACCCAGATCCGGACGTCGGGGAGGTAGCGGAGTACGACGCCGCAGTCGTCGGTCGCGGTGAAGCCGGGATCGTCGCCCGCCTTCTCGTACGCCGCGCGCAGCACGGAGGAGCGGAACGCCTGAGGGGTCTGGCCGCGCCGAAGGTTCGACCGTTGCGGGATCGCCCGGATCGTGTTGTCGGCGGGGTCGACCTCGATGATCGTGTCGGCGGACGGGATCGCGACGTCGACCGCGTCGTACTGCTCGAGCGCCTCGAAGCACTCGGTGATGATCCGCTCGCTGATCAGTGGCCGAACAGCGTCGTGGAAGAGCACCGGACAGTCGTCGGGGAGGGCGTCGAGCGCACGCAGCGTGGTGCCGTTACGGGTGTCGGCTCCCTCGTGGATCTGGGTCACCTTGTCGTAGCCGCCCTGACGCACCATGGCCCGCACCGCGTCGAGGTGGCCGGCGGCCATCATCACCACGATCTCATCGACCATCGGGTGCGCCTGGAAGGCGGCCATGGTGTGCTCGAGGATCGTCCTTCCGGCGATCTTGATCAGCTGCTTGGGGATGTCGAGCCCGACGCGTACGCCGAGCCCTCCGGCGAGGAGCACGGCGACCCGGGGTGCCCCGGGCCGGCTCGGACCGTCGGTCACGACGAGGACTTCCGCAGCGAACCGAAGACACGTCGCGTCAGACCACGGACGCCGCGCTCGGCCGCTGCCTGGCGCATCTCCTCACGCACCCGGCGGGCGGCCTTGCGCCGCTCGCGACGGGCGAAGGCACCGACGCGGGTGCGGGCCACGTCGAAGCACTCGTTGTAGTACGCGGTGAGCTCCGCGCGGAGCGTGTCGAGCTCGCGCCGGGTGAGGTCCTGCTCGGCCGCAGAGGCCCCGACCAGGCGGCCGTAGGCGTCGTAGGTGCGGGTCGCGAGGTCGAGAACCCGGGCCGGCAGCTCGAGCTCGTCCCAGTCGGCCGCGGAGCGGTGCAGCGTCGGGTCGACCAGGTCGCCCGCCTCGGCCACCTGCGCGGCGGTCGCCCGCTCGAACAGGTCCATGTCGAGGAGGGAGTCGGCCTGGGTCAGCGCCGCACGCCAGTCGGCGAGCAGGTCGTCGTACCGGACCGTCGCCCGCGGGAAGTCACGGGTGCGCGCCTCGATGCCCAGCATCATGGTCATCCAGCCGACCACGCGGGTGGTGTTGTTCGTACGCGTTCCGTAGGCGATCTCACGCGACCGCATCACCTCCGCCGGATGCCGCAGCATGGTCGCGACGTGGATGTCAGCGCCGACCTTCGCGGCGGCGACCCGGTGGAGCTCGAAGAACCAGGCGAGCCGCGGGTCCTTGACCACGATCCGCTCGTTCTCGCCGAACTGCGCCTCCAGCCAGTCGACCAGCGGCCCGAGGGCCTTCGGATCCTGGGCCAGGTCGTCGGTCAGGTCCCAGGCCTCCGGTCGGCCGTCCTCGACCACGACGTCGACCGAGGAGAGGAGGTCGTTGTGGTAGTCGACCAGCCAGCGCGGCTCGCCGAACCCCCGTGGGTTGGACCGGTTGGCGCTGACCTCGGGCTTGGGGATGTGGACGCCGAGCCGACCGGTGAGACCGGTGAAGAGACTGGTTCCGCTGCGACCCGAGCCGGCGACCAGCAGCATCTGCCTGCGGCATGTCTGCGCCGAGGTCTGGTCCTGCATGGGTGGAACTCTGTCACATCACACGCTCTGGGCCCGCGTCGGCGAGGTCCGTCGGCGACCCCCTGTCCGGCAAGCGTTTGGAGGGGCGTGCCCTAGACTTCCGGCCGGCCGGAGGCGAGCGGAGGGGTCGGGATGTCGACGGAGACCGAGCTCCTCCCCGAGCGCGCTGTCCTGGTGCACATCGGGCCGTACAAGACCGGCAGCACCGCGATTCAGAGCAGTCTGCACGCGCATCGGGCCGAGCTGTCCGCGGCCGGGATCACCTACCCCGGCAGCTACCACCGCCAGATGCGCCCGAGCTGGGCCCTGCTCGGTCGTAGCCGCGTCGGTGAGGCCGACGTACCGACCGCCGAGTGGGACGAGATGGTCGCCGAGGTACGTCGAGCGCCCGGGCGCGTGGTGATCTCCAGTGAGGACTTCTCCTCGGCCCGACCCGAGCGAGCCCGCAAGCTCGTCGACGACCTCGGGGCCGACCTCGTCCACGTGCTGATAGTGGCCCGGCGACTCGACAAGCTCCTGCCGTCCGCCTGGCAGGAGCGGGTGAAGTCGGTCAACGAGACCCGTACCTACGACACCTGGCTTCGCGAGGTGCTGGCGAAGGAGCGCACGGGCCGGGCGGCCAGGGTCTTCTGGCACAACCACGGCCTTGACGGCCTGATCGCGCGCTGGCGCGCGGTCCTGCCCGCGGAGCAGGTCATCGTGCTCGTCACCGATGAGGCCGACCGGGGGCTGCAGCCGCGGACCTTCGAGCGGTTGCTCGGCCTGGACGAGGGGCTGCTCACTCCCGGGCCGCACACCAACACGTCTCTTTCCATGGAGCGGATCGAGTTCTGCCGCCAGGTGAACCTCGCGGTCGAGTCCCGCGGCTGGGTCGGCAACAAGCGCCTCAACCCCGCCCGTCGCGCCCTGCTGTCCGGCCTGCGGGTCGCCCCACTCGCCGACTGGGAGACGCTCATCCCGCCGCTCCCGAGCTGGTCGACCGAACGGCTGGTAGCGCTCAGCGACGAGCGCGCCGACGCTGTCGCCCGCGCCGACGCCACGGTCGTCGGCGACCCGGACCTGCTGCGCTGGCACGGAGAGGGAGCCGGGGACGACCTCGGTGCACCACCCACCGCCATTCCCATCGCTGCGGCGGCCCAAGCCATGGAGCAGGCCCTCGCGGGCTCGCTCCGCGCGATCCGCAAGCAACGCCCGGCGAAGCCGGCGAGGTCGATGCCGCAGCCGGTGTTGCCGCCGGTGTCCGACGTACCGGGCCGGGACCTGGTGCGCGAGCTCGGCCGCCGGGTACGCCGCCGGGTACGCCGCTGATCCGTCCGGTGAGTCGGCTACCTCACACGAGCGCCCGTTCCGCGGCGACCGTCGCCCGCGTAGCCTGGAGGCGTTCTGGACACGTGTGGTACCCACACCGGCCGTTTCGTCTCGGGGTGACGGTGGTCGGTGGGACTGAAGCGCAGAGGACAAGCAGTGGAGACGACCTTCCGTGTAGGCGTGGTGGGTGCGGGCCGCGTGGGCGCCGTGCTCGCTGCCGCCCTTCGTGACGCCGGCCACGACATCGTCGCGGTCGCCGGCGAGTCCGACGCATCTCGCCGTCGAGCCGCCGACCTCCTGCCCGGCGTTCCGATCCGGAAGCCCACCGACGTGGCGCGCGCCTGCGACGTGCTCCTGCTGACCGTCCCCGACGACATGCTCGGCAACGTCGTCGCCATGCTGAGCGCCAGCGGCGCGCTCCGGAGCGGACAGTACGTCGTGCACACCAGCGGCCGGCACGGGCTCGAGATCCTCGCCCCAGCGGTGGCCGTCGGCGCGCGTGGCATCGCGATGCACCCGGCCATGACCTTCACCGGCACCGAGGTCGACCTGTCCCGCCTGCGCGGCTGCATCTTCGGGGTGACCGCCGCCGCCGAGGAGCGGGCCGTGGCCGAACGCCTCGTCTCCGACCTCGACGGCACCGTGATGTGGATCGACGAGTCTCGCCGCACGCTCTACCACGCGGGTCTGGCCCACGGCGCCAACCACCTGGTCACGCTGGTCGCGCAGGCGATGGAGCTGCTCGGGGCCGCCGGCGCCGACGACCCCGCCGCGACGCTCCGCCCGCTGCTGAACGCGGCGCTCGACAACGCCCTGGCCCAGGGCGACAGCGCGCTCACCGGCCCGATCGTGCGCGGTGACGTCAACACGGTCCGCGCTCATCTGGCCGAGATCGCGGCCACCGCGCCCGACACGCTCCCGTCGTACGTCGCTCTCGGCCAGGCCACCCTCGACCGGGTCGTGACCGACGGTCGGGTTCTCCCGATCCGCGGCACGGCCATCCGGCGCCTGCTCGACGAGGCGCTCGCGGCGTCACAGGCGGCCCACCCGGCCACCGCCCGGACGCCGCTTCGATGAGTCCGTCCCCCGCCCTCGCGTCCACTCGCGAGGAGCTGGCCGACGCCCTCGCGCCCGTTCGGCGTTCCGCCGCCCCTGTCGCTCTGGTGCCCACGATGGGCGCCCTGCACGACGGGCACGCCGCGCTCCTGCGCTCCGCCCGCGAGCGCGCGTCGTCCGGGGCCGTGGTCGCCTCCGTGTTCGTCAACCCGCTGCAGTTCGCGCCCGGGGAGGACCTCGACCGCTACCCGCGCACCTTCGACGACGACCTGGTGCTCTGCGAGAAGGAGGGCGTGGACGTCGTGTTCGCTCCCTCGGTCGACGAGGTCTATCCCGGCGGCGAGCCGCTGGTGACCGTCGAGCCGGGAGCGCTGGCCACCGAGCTCGAGGGTGAGTCACGGCCCGGACACTTCCGCGGCGTCCTCACCGTGGTGGCGAAGCTGTTCGGACTCACTCGGCCGGACCTGGCGTTCTTCGGCGAGAAGGACTACCAGCAGCTGGTGCTGGTCCGGCGGATGAGTCGCGACCTGTGCCTGGGCGTCGACATCGTCGGCGTACCCACCGTCCGCGAGGCCGACGGGCTCGCCCTGTCGAGTCGCAACCGGTACCTCGACCCCGTGCAGCGCGAGCACGCCACGGTGCTCTCGCGGGCGCTCCGGGCGGGTGCCGCGCGCGGGGGGTTCGGGTTGCCGGCCGTGCGCTGGGCGGCGATGCGCGTACTCGACGAGGTGCCTGAGCCGGAGCTCGAGCTCGACTACCTCGCGATCCGTACGCCGGATCTGGGTGAGGTCACGGACCTTCACCCCGCGACGCCCACGGAGGCGCGGATCCTGGTCGCGGGCCGGCTGGGCAGCACCCGGCTGATCGACAACCTGCCGATCACGCTCGGCCCGGACGTCTGATCTGTGCGCTAAGCCTGCAGGCCGAGCTTGTCGCACAGCCGGTCGCGCAGCTCGGTGACGTCGAGGGTGCCTGCCGCGGCCTGCCGAGTCGGCCAACCGCTGATGTCGAGCCCCGAGAGCCGCTCGAACAACGCCAGGTCGTCGGCGTACCGCCGCACGAGCCCCTCGACCGCGCCCGCCGAGGGACGGGGACCGGGGTTGGTGGTCGAGCCGGCCATCCGCGTGACGAGTGCGGGGTAGTCCCGGAACCGCGCCACGCCCAGGAGGTCGGTCGCGCGGTCGAGGACGGCGTGCGGCTCGCGGATCAGCGAGCCGAACTCGACCATCAGCCACTGCTCGGCCGGGAAGAACGCCATCGCCCGCTCGAGCTGGGCGCCGTACAGCCCGCGGGCGAACGGCGAGCGGCGGAGCAGGGGGGTGGGCACCGCGTCGCTGTGCGCCGACGTGGGGAGCTCGTCCGCGCCGTACTGCTCGATGGCGGCGGGGAGGTCGGGATAAGTGTCGCGACGCCGCCGCTCCATCGCCCAGTGGGAGAACGCGCGCTCGATCGGGTCGCGGAAGCTGGCAAGGAGCTTCAGGTCCGGGTCGTAGCCGTGCATCCGCTCGATCGCGTGTGGGTAGAAGAGGTAGCCCGGGGTCGCGTCGCCGGCCTCGCGTTGTTGGCGGCGCCAGGCCGGGCGGCGGTAGGTGGAGTAGTCGGGGTTGTCCCAGTCGTGCGGCTCGATGAAGAACCGCAGCTCCTTGTGCGCGCCGCCGACGATCATCCGGTGCTGGGTCAGCATCTGGTAGAGACTGCTGGTGCCGGCCTTCTGCACGCCGACGATCGCGAACGTGATCGGCACCGTCCGCTCGGCCTCGGCGAGGAGCGCGAGCCGTCGCTGACGCCGCTGGTGGATCCCCATCGTCGCCTTCCTCCCCGCCCGTGGTCGGCGACAGGCTAGCCGGAGCCCGAGGGGGTCAGCGTCTCGTCGGGCGGCGCCAGTAGCCTGCCTGCGTGAGCGTACGACGTACGGTCGGCCGGCTGGCGGCTCCGGAGCCGGGCTGGTCGGTGGGTGCAGACGTCGTCGTGATCGGCTCGGGCATCGCCGGCCTGACCGCCGCTCTGCGGCTGCGGGGACTGGTCGACCACGTGCTCGTGGTCACCAAGGACGTCCTCGACGCGGGGTCCACGCAGTGGGCGCAGGGCGGCATCGCGGCCGCGCTCGGTCCTGGTGACACCCCGGAGCAGCACGAGCGCGACACCTTGGTCGCCGGCGCCGGCGCCTGCGACGCGGAGGCCGTCCGGGTGCTGGTGACCGAGGGCCCCGACGCCGTCCGCGAGCTGATCGCGCTGGGTGCGAACTTCGACCTCCATCCCGGCGGCGAGCTCAGCCTGACCCGTGAGGGAGGCCATCACCGCGACCGGATCGCGCATGCGGGAGGCGACGCGACCGGCGCCGAGATCCAGCGCGCGCTGATCGCCGCCGTCGCGCGGGCTCCCGAGATCGAGGTGACCGAGCACGCTCTCGCGGTGGACCTGCTGCTCGCCGAGGACGGCGGCGTAGCCGGGCTCACCCTGCACGTGATGGGGGAAGGTCAGCGTGACGGGGTCGGCGCGGTGCGCTGCCGAGCGGTCGTACTGGCCAGCGGTGGGCTCGGTCAGGTGTTCTCACAGACCACGAACCCGTCGGTCGCGACCGGCGATGGGATGGCGTTGGCCTACCGGGCCGGCGCGGTGCTGCGCGACCTGGAGTTCGTGCAGTTCCACCCGACCGTGATGTGGCTCGGCCCCGACTCCCTGGGCCAGCAGCCGCTGATCTCCGAGGCGGTCCGGGGCGAGGGGGCTTTCCTCGTCGACTGGGAGGGCACCCGCTTCATGCAGGGCGTCCACGAGCTGGCCGACCTCGCGCCACGGGACGTGGTCGCCAAGGCGATCACCCGCCGGATGATCGAGACCGGCCACCCGCACATGTGGCTCGACGCGCGGCACCTGGGCGGAGCGTTCTGGGAGACCCGCTTCCCGACGATCCTGGCCACCTGCCGGCGGTACGACGTGGACCCGGTCACCGAGCTGATCCCCGTGGCTCCGGCGTGCCACTACGCGTCCGGTGGCGTGGCGACCGACGTCTGGGGGCGGAGCACACTGCCGGGCCTCTACGCCACGGGCGAGGTCGCCTGCTCCGGCGTGCACGGAGCCAACCGGCTTGCCTCCAACTCACTCCTGGAGGGGCTGGTGTTCTCGCGTCGGATCGCCGAGGTGCTGCCCAGCGAGCTGCGCGCGTGGGTCGACGCGGCTGCCGATCTGCACCAGCCGTGGCTCGTTGACGGGTCGTGCCGTCGAGCGCTGCAGGAGGAGATGACCGGTCGGGTCGGGGTGCTCCGGTCCGCCGACGGGCTGCGCTCGGCCGGCCACGCGCTGGAGGAGTTGGCCGACACTCCCGCGGTCACGGTGGACCAGGATGCCTGGGAGACCACCAACCTGGTGACGGTGAGCTCGCTGCTGGCCGAGGCCGCCTTGCTGCGCGAGGAGACCCGAGGGTCCCATTGGCGCGAGGACTTCCCCGAGCGGGACGACGCGCACCAGTCGGGTCACCACGACTGGTGGCACGCGGGCGGTGTCCCCCAGCACGTGTTCCGCCCGGCCGCACCGACCGACCTGACCACCGCGGCACGATGACGATCGCACGCGCGTCGTACGCCGACCTGCCGCGCGCGCTCGTCGACGAGCTCGCCGGCGCCGGGCTGGATCCGCGATCCGTCTACGAGATGGTCGTGGCCGCGTTCGATGAGGACCTGCCCGACGGCGGACGCGACGTCACCAGCAGCGCGATGCCCCCGATGGGCAACGGCATCGGCGACATCGCCGCTCGCGAGAGCGGCGTGGTCGCCGGGCTCGGCGTCGCGGAGCTGGTCTTCGTCTACGCGCTGGGTCTCGATGTCGACGTGACCGGTCGGCTCGCCGACGGCACACACGTGGCGGCCGGCGACGTGGCGATGACCGTGTCCGGCCCCGTCCAGGACCTGCTCACCGCCGAGCGCACGGCCCTCAACTTCGCCTCGCACCTCTCGGGGGTCGCGACCGCGACCAGCCACTGGGTGGCCGCGCTCGAGGGCACCCGCGCACGGGTCCTCGACACCCGCAAGACGCTGCCGACGTACCGCGCCCTCCAGAAGTACGCCGTGCGCTGCGGCGGCGGCGTGAACCACCGGTTCAGCCTGTCCGACCGGGCGATGGTCAAGGACAACCACGTGGTCGCGGCCGGCGGAGTCGTGCCGGCGTACGAGCTGGTGCGCGCGGCCAACCCGACCCTGCGGGTCGAGGTCGAGGTCACCGACCTCGACCAGCTGCGGGAGCTGCTCGACGCCGGGTGCACCGAGATCCTGCTCGACAACATGGACACCGCCACCATGGCAGAGGCCTTCCGGATCACGGGCGGCCGCGCCACCCTGGAGGCCTCCGGCGGGCTGACCCTCGACCGCGCGCGCGAGGTGGCCGGGACGGGCGTGGACTTCATCTCGGTGGGCGCACTCACCCACTCGGTCAAGGTCTTCGACCTCGGGCTGGACCTGCGATGACCGCGCCCTCGCTCCTTGCCGCCGACATCGGCAACAGCCACACCGTGCTGGGCCTGGTCCGCGGCAGCGAGGTCGTCGCGCACTGGCGGGTGGCCACCGTCGAGTCGCGGACGGCCGACGAGTGGGCCGTGCTCATCCGCGGCCTGCTCGGGCCGCGCGAGGAGGAGGTCGAGGGGATCGTGGTCTGCTCGACGGTGCCTTCGGTGCTCCAGGCGTTCCGGACCATGCTCACCGACCACTTCGGCGGAGTCTCGAGCGTCGTCGTCGAGCCCGGTGTCCGCACCGGCGTGCCGGTGCTCACCGACAACCCGCGCGAGGTCGGCACCGACCGGATCGTCAACGCCCTGGCCGCGGCGACCCGGTACGGCGGCCCGGCGGTGGTCGTCGACTTCGGTGGTACGGCGACGACTTTCGACGTGGTGAATTCGCAGGGACAGTACGTCGGCGGTGCCATATCGCCGGGCATCGAGATATCACTCGAGGCGCTGGAACGGCGGGGCGCACAATTGCGCATGGTCGAATTGCGGCGTCCGCGGACCGTGATCGCCCGGAACACGGTCGAGGCGCTGCAGTCGGGAATGGTGTTCGGGGTCGCCAGTCAGGTGGACGGAATTGTCTCCCGGATGATCACCGAGCTCGGCGTCGACGAGGCCGAGGTGTCCGTCATCGCGACCGGCTACCTCGCGCCGCTCGTGTACGACGAGTGTGGGTGTTTCACCGCCCATGATCCGTGGCTGACGCTGCGCGGGCTCGAGCTGGTCTACGCACGTAACCGCTGACCTCGCGCGAGTTAATACGTCGATATCACCGCCTTAACCGATCTTCGAAGCCCGTCAGGTTTGTGTGGCATCGCGCCTTCCGAGTATGTTTTCGTGCAGCACGCACGCCGGCACGGATATCGTGGATCCGTCACCCCGAGAGGACTTTGAACATGGCACAGAAAGTGCACATCACGCTCGAGGACGACCTGGATGGTGGCGACGCCGCCGAAACCGTGGCTTTCGGTCTCGACGGCCGCTCCTACGAGATAGACCTGAACACCAAGAACGCCAAGGCCTTCCGTGACGCGCTGGCCAAGTACGTCGCGGCCGCCCGACGGGCAGGCGGTCGTTCGTCCGGCGCCAAGCGCCGCACCCAGGTCGGCACCAGCGCCCGCGAGATCCGCGACTGGGCACGCTCGAACGGGCACAAGGTGCCCGACCGGGGCCGCATCCCGTCTGTGGTCCGCGAGGCCTTCGAGGCAGCGCACTGACCCTGCCTCGACCAGCGCCGACGGCCGCCCCCGCAGCAGCGGGGCGGCCGTCGCCGGTTTCAACGCGTGTGTTCGCTCTCGGCGGACGGCGGGTGTCCGGACCCGGGAACACGTAGGCTGGGAGACCAGTTGGAAGCAGCGACGCCCGGGGTGGAGCCACACGTGGGCGTCTCCACGTTTTCCAGTGTTTGGTGCAGGCGGGTGATCCCAGACCCGCGTTGAGGAGAGATTGGCATGTTCGAGCGGTTCACTGACCGAGCCCGGCGGGTGGTCGTGCTGGCCCAAGAAGAGGCCCGCATGCTCTCCCACAACTACATCGGCACCGAGCACATCCTGCTCGGCCTGATCCACGAGGGCGAGGGCGTCGCTGCCAAGGCCCTGGAGAGCCTCGACATCTCCCTGGAGGCCGTGCGCGCGCAGGTCGAGGAGATCATCGGCCAGGGCCAGCAGGCCCCGAGCGGGCACATCCCGTTCACGCCGCGCGCCAAGAAGGTGCTCGAGCTGTCCCTGCGTGAGGCGCTCCAGCTCGGCCACTCCTACATCGGCACCGAGCACATCCTGCTCGGCCTGATCCGCGAGGGGGAGGGCGTCGCCGCCCAGGTGCTGCAGAAGCTGGGCGCCGACCTCAACCGCGTCCGCCAGCAGGTCATCCAGCTGCTGTCCGGCTTCCAGGGCAAGGAACAGGCCGGCACCCAAGCCGCGACCGCCGGCGCACCCGCCGACACCCCGTCGTCGTCCCTGGTGCTCGACCAGTTCGGAAGGAACCTCACCCAGGACGCCCGAGAGTCCAAGCTCGACCCGGTCATCGGGCGCGAGCAGGAGATCGAGCGCGTCATGCAGATCCTGTCGCGCCGTACGAAGAACAACCCCGTGCTGATCGGCGAGCCCGGCGTCGGCAAGACCACGATCGTCGAGGGCCTCGCGCAGGACATCGTCCGCGGCAATGTCCCCGAGACGCTCAAGGACAAGCAGATCTACACCCTCGACCTGGGTGCCCTGGTGGCCGGGTCGCGCTACCGCGGCGACTTCGAGGAGCGCCTGAAGAAGGTGCTGAAGGAGATCCGCACGCGCGGCGACATCGTGCTGTTCATCGACGAGATCCACACCCTCGTCGGCGCCGGCGCGGCCGAGGGCGCGATCGACGCGGCGAGCATCCTCAAGCCGATGCTGGCTCGCGGCGAGCTCCAGACCATCGGCGCGACCACGCTCGACGAGTACCGCAAGTACCTCGAGAAGGACGCCGCGCTCGAGCGCCGCTTCCAGCCGATCCAGGTGGCCGAGCCGTCGATCGCGCACACGATCGAGATGCTCAAGGGCCTGCGCGACCGGTACGAAGCGCACCACAGGGTCACCATCACCGACGAGGCCCTGGTCTCGGCCGCGACCCTGGCCGACCGCTACATCTCCGACCGGTTCTTGCCCGACAAGGCGATCGACCTGATCGACGAGGCCGGCTCGCGGCTGCGCATCCGCCGGATGACCGCGCCGGCAGACCTCCGCGAGTACGACGACAAGATCTCCGAGGTCCGGCAGCGCAAGGAGGCCGCGATCGACGGCCAGGACTTCGAGGCGGCGGCCAAGCTCCGCGACGAGGAGAAGCAGCTGACCGCGAAGAAGGTCGAGCGCGAGAAGCAGTGGCGCGCCGGCGACCTCGACGAGGTGGCCGAGGTCGACGAGGAGCTGATCGCCGAGGTGCTCGCCGTGGCGACCGGCATCCCGATCGTGAAGCTCTCCGAGGAGGAGTCCACGCGACTGCTCAAGATGGAGGACGAGCTCCACCGCCGGGTCATCGGCCAGGAGGAGGCCGTCAAGGCGCTCAGCCGGGCGATCCGTCGTACGCGTGCCGGCCTGAAGGACCCGAAGCGTCCCGGCGGCTCGTTCATCTTCGCCGGCCCGTCCGGCGTCGGTAAGACCTGGCTGTCCAAGACGCTCGCGGAGTTCCTCTTCGGCGACGAGGACGCGCTGATCCAGCTCGACATGAGCGAGTTCAGCGAGAAGCACACGGTCTCGCGGCTGTTCGGCTCGCCTCCGGGCTACGTCGGCTACGAGGAGGGCGGCCAGCTCACCGAGAAGGTGCGCCGCAAGCCGTTCAGCGTGGTGCTGTTCGACGAGGTCGAGAAGGCCCACCCCGACATCTTCAACAGCCTGTTGCAGATCCTGGAGGAGGGTCGGCTGACCGACTCCCAGGGTCGGGTCGTGGACTTCAAGAACACCGTGATCATCATGACCACGAACCTCGGCACGAAAGACATCGCCAAGGGCATGAACCTCGGGTTCGCCCAGACCGACGACGTGGCGGGCTCCTACGAGCGGATGAAGAACAAGGTGCAGGAGGAGCTGAAGCAGCACTTCCGGCCGGAGTTCCTGAACCGTGTCGACGAGGTCATCGTGTTCCCGCCGCTGTCGCGCGAGCAGATCGTCCACATGGTCGACAACATGATCGCGTCCGTGGAGCTCCGGCTGAAGGACCGCGACATGACGCTCGAGCTCACCCAGGCGGCGAAGAACCTCCTGGCCGTGCGTGGCTTCGACCCGGTCCTCGGCGCGCGGCCCCTGCGCCGTACCGTCCAGCGCGAGGTCGAGGACGTCCTGGCCGAGAAGATGCTGTACGGCGAGGTCGGTCCGGGTCAGATCGTGCTGGTCGACGTCGAGGGCGAGGGCGAGACCGCGACGTTCACCTTCCACGGCCAGAAGATGGCCGAGCTGCCCGATCTGCCACCGCTGGAGACGGTGGCGGTCGAGCCCGCATCCGGTCCGGCGGGACGCGGCGAGGGCAGCGACGAGACGCCCGGCCCGAGCGACGTGGAGAAGTCGGCCGACTGACCGAGGCAGCACGGACCCGGTCGACCCACTCCGGTGGGCGGCCGGGTCTTGTGCCGCCTTGGGAGGGCCCGCGGCCGCGTGAGAGGCTCGAGCGCGGTCGGTGCCCGCTCGTGACCCGAAGGAGGCCGCGTGATCCTGTCGGCCAGCACGGTCAAGGACTCGCGTGAGAACGTCGAGAAGTTCGTGCAGCGCAACCTACGCGGTGGGATCGACCACCTGGTGATGTTCCTCGACGCGCCACTTCCCGACGTCGAGGAGTACCTCGACGATCAGCCGGACGTGTCCTACGTCCGCGCGCACGGCACGTGGTGGGGCGACATGGATGTCGGCGGTCTCAACGAGCGCCAGATCATCAACGCCGCGTTGATCTCCCGCCTCGCGGCCGGCTTCGGGTGGGCCGAGTGGATGTTCATGCTGGACGGCGACGAGGTGGCCCGCATCGACCGCACGGTCCTCGATCGGCTCGACCCGGAGACACGATCCGTGCGGCTGCTCCCGCTGGAGGCCGTCAGTCGACTCCACCCCGACGGTGACCCGACCTTGTTCAAGCGGCGACTCGACCAGGACGAGCTTCAGCTGCTGCACGAGCTCGGGGTGATCGCCGAGCCCAAGGAGCGGTCGTACTTCCGCGGGCACATCTCCGGGAAGCCCGGACTCAGGCCCTCGCACGACCTCGCCCTCGGCGTCCACCACGTCATCGACACGACCACCGGCGACCGGGTCGACGCTCACACCGACCCCGGACTGAGCCTCCTCCACTACGAGTCGCACAACGGCGACGAGTTCGTGCGCAAGTGGATCGCGCTGCTGTCCTCCGGCGAGGACGTCCGCCAGCACCGGAACCGCGCGCCCCTGGCGCGCTCGATCAGCGCCATCCTGGCGCTCGGTCTCTCGGAGGCGGAGACCGCCGCCTTCCTGGAGCGTCTCTACGAGCGCTCCGCCCTGGACGACCTCGAGACGCTGTCGCGGCTCGGCCTCCTGGTCGAGGTCGACCCGGACCTCGGCGAGCGTGCGCCGAGGCCCCCGGAGGAGGCGCGGCGGCAGGTCCGTGCCCTGCTCGACGGGGCGTACGACGTGCCCAAGCGCGTGTTCCGACCCCGGGGGCGTCACCCGAAGGCAGCCCGGGTCATCGACCGGATCCAGCGCCACGCCCGGCGTTGAACCGCCGCGGCCGGCGCTCTCGCTCCGGGCTCAGTGAGCGGCGTGCAGGTTGAGCACCACGACGCCGAGCACGATCAGCCCGAGGGCGGTGAGCTTCACCGCGTCCACACGCTCCCCGAGGACCAGCACGCCGATGGCTGCAATGGCCGCGGTGCCGAGCCCGGACCAGACGGCGTACGCCACCGAGACCGACATGTGGTGCACCACGACGGCGAGCAGCCAGATGGACAGGGCGTAACCACCCAGCACGACAAGCGACCACGGAAGGTCGTGGAACCCCCGGGTGCGCGGGAGTGCGGTGGTGGCACCGACCTCGATGCCGATGGCGGCAAGAAGGACGACGAACGGGCTGAGCATGGTCACACTCCTTCCAGGCGGATGTAGCGATCGCTACATACACTACTGTAGCGCTCGCTACGGCGCCTGTTCAAAGCGAAATCGCTCGCTAAGGTGTGCTCGTGGCCACACGACGGGACGAGCTCGCCGAGGCGGCCACCGACTACGCCCTCGAGCACGGCCTGATCGGGCTGAGCCTGCGGCCGCTCGCCCAGGCCCTGGGCACCAGCGACCGGATGCTCCTGTACCACTTCGAGGACAAGGACGACCTGGTCGCCACCATCCTGCGCACGACGAGCGAGCGCTCGGTGCGCAGCCTGCGTGCGCTGCCGCCCTCGCCCGGCCTGAGGTACGCCGTGCTCGACCTGTGGCGCGCGGTGACCACTGGCCCTCAGCAGCGCTGTCAGTGGTTGTACGTCGAGGCCGCCGCGCTCGGCCTGTTCGGGCGCGAGCCGTACGCCACGGCAGTCAAGGAGACCAACGCGCTGTGGGTCTTGGCGGTGGCGGCGCACTTCCGAGGCGTGGGCCTGACGGCGACCGCCGCGCGGCGGGTCACCCTCCTGGTCGATGCGACGTTCATGGGGCTCCAGCTCGACGAGCAGCTCGACTCGACGGCACAGCAGCGAAGGGCCGTCCGCGACCTCGCCGACGCGGTGGAGGCGCGCTGGGGCCGACGGTCTCAGCCGGGCAAGGCGTAGCCCGCGCCGTCTCGCACGAGCAGCCCGTCCGCCAGGAGCGACGCGACGCAGCGCCCGCGCTGGTCGGCCTCCGGCCAGGCGCGCTCGAGGGCGCTCGCGCCGACCGGGCCCGCGGCCTCGCGGGCCAGCGCCATCAGCCGGCCCCGGCACTGACGGTCGGTCCCCGACCAGGACTGCCCGCGTCGCGGTGGCCCGTCGTACGCCGGATGCCCGGCCGAGCGCCACGCACAGCTGTCGCGTACCGGGCAGTCGTCACACCGCGGAGCGGTGGCCGTGCAGACCAGCGCGCCCAGCTCCATCAGGGCCACCGACCAGGTCGCGGCCGTGGCGTCGTCGTCGGGCAGCTGCTCGACCGCGAGCGCCTTCTCGGCGGCGGTCACGGCGTTCGGCGGGAGCTCGATGCCGGTCACCATGCGGGCCAGGACCCTGCGGACGTTCGTGTCGAGGACGGCCTGCCGGTGTCCGAATGCGAACGCCAGCACGGCCGAGGCCGTGTAGTCGCCGACGCCGGGGAGCCCACGCAGCGCGTCGTAGTCGTCGGGGACCTCGCCGCCGTGGTCCTGGGTGATCGCGGTCGCGGCGGCGTGGAGCCGGATCGCACGGCGGGGGTAGCCGAGTCGTCCCCACGCCCGGATGGCCTCACCGGACGGCTCGGCCGCGAGGTCCGCGGGCCGCGGCCAGCGTGCGAGCCACGCGTCGTACACCGGAAGCACGCGAGTGACGGGCGTCTGCTGGAGCATGAACTCCGAGACCAGCACTCCCCATGACGTCGCGGTTGCCCTGCGCCACGGCAGGTCACGCGCGTGCGCGTCGTACCAGCGTAGGAGCGGCGCGTGGACGTCGGACACCCGGTGATCGTAGGACTCGCGAGCAAGCGTGCCTGATCGTCGGACTCGCAAGCGAGCTCGCTGCGGGCGTGGCAACCACGAGGGCCGGCTCAGGCTGATTAGCGTGACCGCATGAGTGGAAGGACGCGTGGGCGGCGGCTGCCGGCGCGCGTCTACTGGGTACGCCGGCTGATGGTTCTCGGCATCGCCGCCTTGCTCGTCGTGGGCATCGCAAAGATGCTCGGCGGCTCGAGCGACGGGTCGTCTGGCGACGACACCGCTCAGAACGTCGCGGCCAGGTCGCAGCACACCCAGGGCCCGGTCGCGAGCAGCCCAGCGACCGGCGACAGCGCTACGAGCGGCAAGCACCACGGGAAGCAGGCCGACGACCCGGTCACCCCCGTGGTGATGCCGTCGGGTCCGTGCGCGGCCAGCGACGTGGCGATCACGCCGTCGGTGCCGGAGCCCGTGGCCGGACGCGACATCTCGCTGGTGCTCGACATCTCCAGCCTGGAGACGCCGGCGTGCACCTGGACGATCTCGGGGAAGACGCTCGCTCTGAAGATCACCTCGGGCAACGACCTGATCTGGACCACGACCGAGTGCGCCCGTGCGATCCCGCAGCAGGACCTGGTGCTCCGCCAGGCCCAGCCGACCAGGGTGAAGCTGACCTGGGACGCACGGCGTTCGGAGCCGGGTTGCCCGGTGCGGACGGCGTGGGCGCTGCCTGGCACCTATCACCTGCACGTCGCCGCGCTGGCCGGTCAGCCCCAGGACGTCACGTTCCTGCTGACCACGCCGAGCCCGGCCGAGGTCACCAAGACCGCGCACCCGCACAACGGGCACCACGGCAAGAAGAAGAAGTCGGCGGTCGACTGACGCGTCACACGTAGCGCTCGAGGATCGACGACTCGGCGAGCCGCGAGAGTCCTTCGCGGACGCTGCGTGCCCGGAGCTCACCCACGCCGTCGACGGCCTGGAGGTCGTCGACACCGGCGGAGAGCAGCTTCTGCAGGGTGTCGAAGTGTTCGACCAGCCGTTCGACGACGGTGGAGGGCAGCCGCGGCACCTTGGCCAGCAGTCGATAGCCACGGGGCGCGACGGCACCGTCGAGGTGCTCACCGAGACCGAGCGCGCGTGCGGCTGAGGCCGGGTCCACCAGGTCGATGGAGGAGAGGCCCTCGAGCCTGGCCAGGGTGGCCTCGGGACCCTTGGACCGCCGACCGGCGGGCAGGTAGTCGCGGACCACCAGCTCGCGCTCCTGGTCGACTCCGGTGACGAGCTCCTCGAGCTGGAGCGACAGCAGGCGGCCGTCGGTACCGAGCTCGAGGACGTAGTCCTCGATCTCGGAGGCGATCCGGGTCACCATCTCGAGCCGCTGCGCGACCACCGCGACATCGCGGACCGTCACGAGGTCCTCGATCTCGAGCGCCGACAGCGTCGCCGAGACCTCGTCGAGGCGGAGCTTGTACCGCTCGAGCGTCGCCAGGGCCTGGTTGGCCCGCGAGAGGATCGCGGCCGAGCCCTCGATCACGTGCCGAGTCTCCCCGACGTACGCCGCGATGATCTGCATCGACTGCGACACCGAGATCACCGGGAGACCGGTCTGCCGCGCGACCCGGTCGGCGGTGCGGTGCCGGGTGCCGGTCTCCTCGGAGTGGATCGACGGGTCGGGCATCAGGTGGACGGCCGCCCGGGTGATCTTTGTGAGGTCGCGCTCGACGATGATCGCACCGTCCATCTTCGCCAGCTCGCGGAGCCCGGTGGCGGTGAAGGGCACGTCCAGGGTGAAGCCGCCGGTGCAGATCGACTCGACGGTCCGGTCGTGGCCGAGGACGATCAGCGCGCCCGTGCGTCCCCGGAGGATGCGCTCCAGGCCGTCGCGCAGTGCGGTGCCGGGTGCGATCGCCGACAGCGTGGCGCGCAGGCGCATCGTGTCGTCGTTCACCGTGGCGCCGGGCACGCCGGCCTCCCCTCGTCGAGACTGGCGACCGCGATGCGCGCAGCCGCGGCGTCAGTGTAGGGGGTGGCCGGCAGTTTCCTAGGACGTCGGCCGCTCGTCGATCCCGCCGTCCCTCTCCTCGGCAATCACGTGGAGAACGGCGTTGATCAGGGCCAAGTGGGTGAACGCCTGGGGGAAGTTGCCGAGGTGGTGACCGCTGCGCGGGTCGATCTCCTCGCCGTACAGCTCGAGCGGCCCGGCGAAGGACAGGAGCTTGGCGCAGAGCTGCCGGGCCAGCTGGTGCTCGCCGATCTCACAGAGCGCCGAGACCAGCCAGAACGAGCAGATCGTGAAGGTGCCCTCCTCGCCACTGAACCCGTCGTCGGTCTCCTCCACCTTGTATCGCAGCACCAGGCCGTCGACGGTCAGTTCGTCGCGGATCGCCATCACCGTCGCCCGCATCCTCGGGTCGTCGGGCGGCAGGAAGCGAAGCAGCGGGGCGAGCAGCAAGGACGCGTCGAGCGACGTGCTGCCGTAGTACTGCGTGAGCACGCCGCGCTCGTCGACCCCGTTGTCCAGGATGTCCTGCTTGATCTCGTCGGCGGCGAGCTCCCACTCCGCCGCCTTGTCGACGGCGCCACCCATCCGGGCGATCTTCGCGCCGCGGTCGAGCGCAACCCAGCACATGATCTTGGATGACGTGAAGTGCTTCGGCTCGCCACGCACCTCCCAGATGCCGGCGTCGGGCTCGCGCCAGTTCTTCAGCGCCTCCCCGACCTGGCGCTCGAGGATCGGCCAGATCCGGTTGTCGAGGTGGTCGGCCGCCTTCGAGTGCAGGTACACCGAGTCGAGCAGGGCTCCCCACACGTCGTGCTGGCGCTGCGAGTAGGCGGCGTTCCCGATGCGCACCGGGCGAGAGGCGGCGTAGCCGGGCAGGTGGTCGAGCTCGAACTCCTCGAGCTCGCGCTCGCCGCCGATGCCGTACATGATCTGCAGGTCCTGGTCGCCGGCCGCCATGTCGGCGATGAACGAGAAGAAGTCGACGGCCTCCCAGTCGAGGCCGAGGGAGTACATCGCCCACAGCGCGAACGTCGCGTCGCGGATCCAGGCGTACCGGTAGTCGTAGTTGCGGTTGCCGCCCATGGTCTCCGGCAGAGAGGTGCTGCCGGCCGCGGTCACGGCGCCGGTCGGCGAGTAGGTCAGGCCCTTCAGGGTCAACGCGCTGCGCTGGAGGTAGCTGCGCCAGGGGTGATCCGGGAACCGTCCGCGGGCCAGCCAGTGCTGCCAGTGGTGGGCGGTCCACACCAGCCGCGCGTAGGCGTCGTCGTACGTCGTGGGCGGCTCGGCCCCGCCCCAGGAGAGGGCGACGAAGCGGACGTCGCCCTCCTTGAGGAGCGTGCGGCTCCCGGCGTGGCCGCCCTCGAAGCCGAGGAGCATGTCGGTGGTCAGCGTCAGGTGCACGTCGCCGCCGTCGCGGGTGGCAATCCCCTGGTGGTAGCTGGTGCCGGTGTACTCCCAGTGCGCGGGGCAACGGCCGTAGTCGAAGACCGGTTCGCAGTCCATCACCGTCTGGACCTCGCCCGAGACGCACCGGACGGTGCGCAGCAGGATGTGCTCGGCCTCGTAGTCGTTCGGGGTCCGGCGGTACGTCGCCGAGCGGTCGATCGCGTGGTGCCACGGTCCGATCAGCAGCACGTCGCGGATGATGATCCATCCCGTCGGGGTGCCCCAGCTGGTCTCGAGGATCATCGTGCCGGGCAGATAGCGTCGGCTCGCCGGGACGTTGACGTCGAGCGGTGCGATCCGGAAGGACCCGGCCAGGCGCCCGAGGATCGACCCGAAGACGGACGCCGAGTCGAAGCGTGGCACGCACATCCACGCCACCGAGCCGTCGGGCGCGAGCAGTGCGGAGACCTCACCGTCGCTGAGGAAGCCGTGGTCGCCGATCGGCACCGCGCGAAGTTGGCCGGCGACGTCGTTGCGTGCCTCGCTCTGCTGCGCCATGAGGGCAGGATGTCGCCCCCATGAGGGGCGCGCAAGGGAGACGTCAGTCGGCGCCGGGGCGCGCCGGCGAGCCGTGGCCCGCCAGGCCGAGGGCGCTCAGCGCGCCGCGGAGGTCACCGACCTCGACGACGGTCATCCCGTCGACGGTGCGCCGTCGCGGCGTCGCGCTGCGGTCGCCGACCGGCACCACGGCCACGCGGAAGCCCAGCCGCGCGGCCTCGGCGATCCGCTGCGGGAGGTCGCGGACCTTGCGCACCTCTCCGGCCAGGCTGATCTCGCCGAGCGCGACCACGCCGTGCGGGGGTGCGGACTCGATGGCCGCCGACGCCAGCGCGATCGCGATGGCGAGGTCGCTGGCCGGCTCGGCCAGCCGGGCGCCGCCGACCGTGGACACGAAGACGTCGTGGGTGTGCAGCGCGATGTGACAGTGCTGCTGGAGGGCGGCGAGGATCATCGCCACCCGGGCGGAGTCGAGCCCGGACGTCGTACGTCGTGGACGGTCCAGCGGGGTCTTGGCGACCAGCGCCTGGATCTCGGCGAGCATCAGCCGGCGTCCGTCCATCGCCACCGCGACGCAGGTGCCGGGAACGCGCGACTGGTGGTTCTCCACGAAGAGGCCGCTCGGATCGGTGACGGCGGTGATGCCGTCGGCGGCGAGGTCGAAGCAGCCGACCTCGTCGACGGGCCCGAACCGGTTCTTCAGGGCACGCACCATCCGGAATCGCGAGTTGCGGTCGCCCTCGAAGTGGAGCACGACGTCGACGACGTGCTCGAGGACGCGCGGGCCGGCGATCGAGCCGTCCTTGGTGACGTGGCCGACGATGATCGTGGTGATGTTGCGGGTCTTGGCCACGCGGATCAGGGCGGCTGCGACCTCCTTCACCTGGGTGACACCGCCGGGGACCCCGTCGAGGCCCGAGGCCCCGATGGTCTGGATCGAGTCGACCACCAGCACCTCGGGTCGCACCTGCTCGACATGGGTGAGGATCGCGCCGAGGTCGGTCTCGGCGGCGACGTACAGCTCGTCGTGGACACCGCCCGTGCGGTCGGCGCGCAGTCGCACCTGGGACGCCGACTCCTCGCCGGTGACGTAGAGGGTGCGGCGCTGGTAGCGCGACGTCTGGGCCGCGACCTCGAGGAGCAGCGTGCTCTTGCCGACGCCGGGCTCGCCGGCCAGGAGGATCGCGGCACCCGGGACGAGCCCGCCGCCCAGGACCCGGTCGAGCTCGGGCACACCGCTGCTGCGGAACGCCGAGGCCTCCACCGACACCTGGGCGATCGGCAACGCGGCGCTCGTCACCGGAGCCGCCTCGGCCCGCGGCCCTCGTGTCGCCGTACGGATCATCAGGGCCTCGGCGACCGACCCCCACGCCTGGCACTCGCCGCAGCGCCCGACCCACTTCGCGGAGGTCCAGCCGCACTCGGAGCACTGGTAGGACGCGCGCGGGGTCTTCGACATGATCGGCACGCTAGGCCGAGGCGCCGACAGGCCCGCGCAGACACGTCGACGGACGCGTCGTACCCGTGTGGGTGTAGCGCGGACGGGAGCGATCGCGGACGGTATCCTCAGCCGTTGGATCGATCAAGGGGACGATCACGAGGGGAGCGCTCCATGGCGTGGTCCGGACGAATGTCGGTCACGCCGCCGACGCTCGCCGACGTGGCCGAGCGGGCCGGCGTGTCCCGGCAGACCGTCTCCAACGCCGTGAACAGCCCCGAGCTGCTGCGCCCGGACACGCTGGCTCGCGTGCAGGACGCGATCGCCGAGCTCGGGTACTCGCCGAACCGCGCCGCTCGCAACCTGCGCACTCGCGCCTCCCACCTGATCGGCCTGAAGTTCAACCCCGCGCAGGAGGGTACGGCGAACGCCGCGATGGACCGCTTCGTCCACTCGCTGGTGGAGACGTCGGGCGAGAGCGGCTACCACATCCTGTTGTTCTCGGGCACGACCGACGTCCCGCTCGGGGGGTACGACGCCCTCCTCCGCTCGACCGCGGTCGACGCGTTCATCGTGACCGACACCTACCTCGGAAACCCGCAGGCAGCCTGGCTGACGTCGCGGCGCGCGCCGTTCGTCGCGTTCGGCCGGCCGTGGGACAACCCGGACGCCACCCACGCGTGGGTCGACGTCGACGGCGCCGCCGGCGCCGAGCTGGCGACCGACCACCTGCTCGACAAGGGCCACACCAGGATCGCCTGGATCGGCTGGCGCAAGGACTCCTTCATCGGTGAGGACCGGCGATCGGGCTGGACGCGTGCCATGCACGCGCGCGACCTGCCGACGACCGGCCTGGCGTCGCGGGTCGAGGACACGGTGGCCTCCGGCCGGGAGGCCGCATCGGTCCTGCTGGACGAGGCGCATCCGTCGGCGTTCGTCTGCGCGTCCGACACGTTGGCGATGGGCGTGCTGCACGCCCTCGGCGACCGCGGCATCCACTGGGGCCAGGACATCGCCGTCGTCGGCTTCGACGACTCCCAGGTGGCCCAGGTGGTGCCGGGCGGACTCACCTCCGTGCGCCAGCCCCTCGAGCAGGTGGCGGTCGAGGTGATCAAGGCCCTCGAGGGCCTGCTCTCCACCCCACCCGTCGCGGGCCCCGGCGTGCTGCTCTCCCCGACCCTCGCCGTGCGCCTGTCGTCGGGGTGAGCCCGGCGTCGGTTTCAGCGCCTACGCGGTGAATCTCATGCTTCGTGGCCGCGGCAACGCCCCAGAAGCATCAGGAAAGGCCAGGAAGATGGGGATCAGAAGCGCCGCCACCAGAGGTTGACGGCGTAGTCGACGGTGGTGCCGTCGTGCTCGGAGAGGATCGCGTCGGAGACCTCGGGGCTGAACTCGATGCGGACGACGGCCTCGAGGTCCGCACGATCGTCGAAGCGCCAGTCGAGGTCGAGCGGCACGCGGGCCCAGCCCTGGCCGGCCCAGAAACGTTCGACGGTTACCGGGTCCACCTTCGGGTAGCCGCGCCGGAACCACCGCCCGAACGTCGAGCGGGTCGCGTCGTTGTCGATGACGAACACCGTGCCGCCGCGACGTACGACGCGCGCGAGCTCGCGCAGTCCCGGCTCGCAGCCGGGCCCGAAGAAGTACGCCCACCGAGCGTGCGCGACGTCCACCGACGCATCCGGCAACGGCACGGCCTGGGCGGTGCCGTGCAGCAGCGTCACGTTGGCCGACCCCCGGGTACGACGTGCCGCCAGCCGGAGCAGGGCGGGATGCGGCTCGACGCCGTACACGCGAGCCGCGGACGCCGCGAACCCCGGCAGCTGGAAGCCGGACCCGCACCCGAGATCGAGCACCTCCCTGGACGACCAGTCGGCGATCGACGACATCGTCGACCCGAGCACCCCGTCGCGGTCGACCGCGCGGTTCTCGAGCTCGTACGTCGCGGGGTGCTCCCAGATGTTGGGGCTGCGGACCGAGCCCCGCGGCAGGCCCTCGGGACCCGTCAGACCCGGACCAGCCCGTTCGGGGTTTGGAACTGCGCGGCGATGATGCCGGGTGTGCCATGCGGTGCGACCCACTCGACCTTGACGTCCTCCAGCGGTGCCTCGACCGTCTCACCGAGCCACTCGCTCACCCGCTGCGGGTCACCGGCGATCTCCAGGCAGGCTAGCGACCAGTCGTCGACACCTCCGGTCGACGGGTGCAGCCCCTCGGGGCTCAGCCACTGCACGAAGAACGGCAGCTGCGGGTCGGAGATCAGCCCGTTGACACCGATCTGCTTCCAGAGCAGCTCGGTGCCGTCGGGGCGACGGCGGTTGCCGGCCACCGACTCGCGACCGAGCCGACGCTCGAGCGGCGCGATGTCGTCGACCGCGATGACCCAGCCGAGCCAGCCGCCGCCGAGAGCCGAGCGGGCACGAACGGCCTGACCGAACGGGGCCTTGTCTGACGCCGGGTGGTCGAGCACCTCGACCACCTCGAGGTACGTGTGGTCGGCCAACGGCAGCACCATGTTGCGGGTCCCGAACCGAGGGTGGATGCCACCCTCGCTGAAGTCACGGCCGAGCAACCCCCCGATGCGCTGGGCGGTGCCGGCGAGGCCGTCCGGGCCGGCGGCGTAGCTGAGATGGTCCAGGCGCATGCGGAGCATTCTGCGCCACGACGTACGCCGATCCGGACGGGGGGTCGGTGTCTCTCGACGTCGAGAGGTGGTAGGAGCCTCAGCTCGGGTCGGCCGGATGGATCGCCAGCCGGTCGCGTGCGGCGAGGTGTCGCTCGCAGTGCGTCACCAGCTCGTCGTACGCCGCGCGTCCCATCAGTGCGACCAGCTCCGCCTCGTTGCTGACGTAGAGCGCTTCGCGCGCCACGTGCGCCTCGGTGTTGCCCGAGCAGTACCAGTCGAGGTCGTGGCCGCCCGGCCCCCAGCCGCGCCGGTCGTACTCGCCGATCGACACCTCCGTGTACGACGTGTCGTCCTGGCGCTCCACGGTGCGGAAGGTCCGGCGAATCGGCAGCTGCCAGCAGACGTCCGGCTTGGTCTCCAGCGGGTTGCGCCCCTGCTGCAGTGCCAGCGAGTGCAGTGCGCAGCCCGCGCCGGTCGCGAAGTCCTGACGGTTGTGGAAGATGCACGCCGACTGCCCCTCGTGCTCGACGACCTTGGTCTTGCGCTCGCCGTCGGCGTCCTTCTCGATCCAGTCGGACTTCTTCGCATGGCCCTTCGGATGGAACTGCCACAGGTCCGGGCCGAGCTGGTCGACGTACGACGCGACGCGCTTCTCGTCGGCCTTGTCCGCGAAGTGCGCACCGAGGGCGCAGCACCCGACGTCCGGCGCATCGGCGTAGATGCCCCGGCAGCCCTGGCCGAAGATGCAGGTGTAGCGGGAGGTCAACCAGGTGAGGTCGCAGCGGAAGACCTGGTCGGCGTCGGCCGGGTCGGCGAACTCGACGTAGGCACGCGGAAACACCAGATCGACCTCGGGCACCGGTCCAGCCTACGGGCGTCCACGCCGGGCCCGCGTACCTCGGGTCCGGCTGCGCGCTTGTAGATTCGACCCATGCGCCTCGGCGTCCTCGACATCGGCTCCAACACCGGTCACCTGCTCGTCGTCGACGCACATCGCGGGGCGGCGCCGCTTCCGGCGTACTCCCACAAGGAGCCGTTACGCCTGGCCGAGCACCTCGAGGACGGCGAGGTGACCGAGGGCGGGATCAAGGCGCTGACCAAGTTCGTGGCCGACGCCGTCGTCGTGGCGGAGGACAAGGGAGCCCAGGACATGCTGGGGTTCGCAACGTCGGCGGTCCGCGATGCGCGCAACTCCGACGCCGTTCTCGACCGTGTCGCCGACGAGACCGGGGTACGGATCGCGGTCCTTCCCGGTGACGACGAAGCGCGGCTGACCTTCCTCGCCGTACGACGCTGGTTCGGGTGGTCGGCCGGGCGGCTCTCCGTGTTCGACATCGGCGGCGGCTCGCTCGAGATCGCCGGCGGCGCCGACGAGGAACCCGATGTGGCCTGGTCGATGCCGTTGGGTGCGGCCCGGCTGGCGCGCGACTACTTCAGCAACGGGCCCCCCGACGAGAGCCGTATCCGCGCGCTCCGCAAGAAGATCCGCGCCGACATCGCCCAGGACGCCGGTCGCCTCCTGCGAGCGGGGCCACCCGATGTCGCGGCGGCGACGTCCAAGACGTTCCGGTCGTTGGCCCGCATCTGCGGCGCGGCGCCCAGCGAGCTCGGACCACTGGTCGACCGGGCCCTCGCACTCGGCGATCTGCAGGGCTGGATCCCGCGCCTGGTCGGGATGGGTCCCGAGGATCTCGCCGCCCTGCCCGGCGTCTCGCCGAGTCGCGCCCACCAGATCGTGCCCGGTGCCCTCGTCGCCGAGGCGGTGATGGACATCTTCGAGCTCGCCACCCTCGAGATCTGCCCGTGGGCGCTCCGCGAGGGCGTGATCCTCGAACGCATCGACGCCGTCGGCCTGGCCGATGGCCCGGACGGGATCTAGCGGTGGCCCTGGTCGCTCTCTCGACGGCGTCGGTCTACCCGGAGTCCAGCGCCCACGCGTTCGCCTACGCAAAGTCCCTCGGGTACGACGCGGTCGAGGTGATGGTGGGCATCGACGCGCTCAGCCAGCAGACCGCCGCGGTCAAGCAGCTGTCGGACCACCACGAGCTCCCCATCTGCGCCATCCACTCGCCGTGCCTGCTGTTCACCCAGCGCGTGTGGGGCACCGACCCGTGGGGGAAGCTCGAGCGCTCGGCCGAAATGGCGCACGCCGTCGGCGCCGACGTCGTGGTCGTCCATCCGCCGTTCCGCTGGCAGCGTGAGTACGCCGCGGGATTCGTCGACGGCATCGCGGCCATGGAGGAGTCCACCGGCCTGGCGTTCGCGGTCGAGAACATGTATCCCTGGCGCGCCTCGCCGCGGCGAGGCGTCGAGATGTACCTGCCCGGCTGGGATCCGTCCGAGGAGAACTACGCCAACACCACCGTCGACCTCTCCCACGCCGCCATCGCCCAGACCTCGCCGGTCGAGATGGCCGAGCGGCTGGGCGACCGGCTACGCCACGTCCACCTGACCGACGGGTCCGGGTCGCCGAAGGACGAGCACCTCGTCCCCGGCCGCGGTGCCATGGATGCGCAAGGCTTCCTGGAGTACCTGTCCAGCGTCCGCTTCACCGGCCACATCGTGCTGGAGATCAACACCCGCAAGGCCTCCACCCGCGAGGAGCGTGATGCAGACTTGCGCGAGTCGCGCGACTTCGCCCGCATGCACTTCCGAGCCTGAGGAGCGCCCGGCGTGGCATCGGGCCAGGTGCGCCGGAGGCGTCGCCGTGAGCGGTGTCGAGGTGCGCGACGAGTCGGCTCCTCCAGACGACGTCAACGCCGAGGTCGGCGGGCGCACGGCGCGGCTTGGGAGGGCGACCTCGAGGGCATCTAGGCGCTGCTCGCCGCCGGCGCCCCGGCGGCCCCCCTTGGCCTGGGCTGAGCACGCATCCTAGGAGGAGGCGGCCGGGCTGCTCCGCCGGCATGCCGGGCATCGACGTACCTCCGGCGTAGCCTGCGCGCATGCCGTCGACCTCCCGTGCGCCGCGCCGTGGACGGCGTCCGGGAGCCCCGGACACGCGGACGACGATCCTCGACGCGGCGCGTTCCGCCTTCGCCGAGAAGGGGTTCGCGGGGACCACGATCCGCGCCGTCGCGTCGACGGCCGGCGTCGATGCGGCCTTGGTCCACCACTACTTCGGGACCAAGGACGACCTGTTCCTGGCGGCGATGGAGCTGCCGTTCGACCCCCGCCACGTGATCGGTCCGGCCATGGCCGGTGGACCGGTGGGCGCGGGGGAGCGGCTGCTCCGCGCGTTCCTCTCGCTGTGGGACGACCCCGAGATCGCGCCGGTGCTCGTGGGGATCGTCCGCTCGGCGCTCCAGCCGGGCGGTGAGCGACTGCTCACGCAGGGCTTCGTGCCAGTGGTGCTGCTGCCGGTCGGTGAGGCGCTCGGCATCGATCGACCCGACCTCCGGATGCCGCTGGTGATCAGCCAGGTGGCCGGGTTGATCCTGACCCGCTACGTGATCGGGCTCGAGCCGATCGCGTCGATGCCGGCCGAGACCGTGGTGGCGACGTACGCCCCGGTGATCCAGCACTACCTGACCGGGGATGTGCCCTGAGATGTCACAACAGCGCGATCGCGCCGTTGTGACATCGAAATGGCCGATCCGACTGTCACAACAGCGCGATCGCGCAGTTACGACAGCCGCGGACGTGGGGTCTCCCTGACCGGTCAGTCGTGACGACGTAGCCAGGTCAGCACCGCCAGCACCCGACGGTTGCTGTCCGCGCTCGGCGGGAGGTCGAGCTTGGACAGGATGTTGCCGACGTGCTTGTTCACGGCCGCCTCGGTGACCACGAGCCGCTCGGCGATGGCCAGGTTGGAGTGACCCTCGGCGAGCAGGGCGAGCACCCCGCGCTCGCGCTCGGTGAGCCGGTCCAGCGGGTCCGAGCGGCGCATCAGCTGGCGGACCACCTCCGGGTCCACGACTGTGCCGCCGCCCACGACGGTGCGCAACGCCTGACCGAACTCCGCGACGTCGACCACCCGGTCCTTGAGCAGGTAGCCGACCGCCCGTCCGCCGGCCGAGTCGAGGAGGTCCTCGGCGTAGCTGCGCTCGACGTACTGGCTCAGCGCCACCACCGGCAGCGCCCGCCGGGTGCGCAGCCGGCAGGCCGCGCGCAGGCCCTCGTCGCTGTAGCCCGGTGGCATCCGGATGTCGGTGACCACGAGGTCGGGGTCGTGCTCGTCGACCGCAGCGATCAACGCCTCGGCATCGCCGACCGCCGAGACGACCTCGAAACCGAGCCGCTCCAGCAGGCCGACGAGCCCCTCACGGAGCAGGGTGCCGTCCTCGGCGAGGACCACGCGCGTCAACGGGACTCCGGGATGCGCATGCGCACCACGGTAGGGCCACCCGGCGGGCTCGACAGCCCGAGCGAGCCGCCGACCGCGGCGAGCCGATCTGCCATCCAGGTGAGTCCGGAGTCGGGTCGGGGAGTCGCGCCGCCATGCCCGTCGTCGCGGAGCTCGACCACGATGTCGCCCCCGTCGCGGCCGAGCGAGACACTGGCGCGGCTCGCACCGGAGTGGCGCACGATGTTGGTCAGCGCTTCCGAGGCCGCGAAGTACGCCGTCGTCTCGACGTGCGCGGCCGGCCGAGTGGTGAGGCTCGAGGTGACGGTGACGGGGAACGGCAACGACGCCGTGAGCTGGTCGATCGCGGCCACCAGCCCGACATCGGTCAGGACCTTCGGATGGATGCCGCGGACGAACGCGCGCAGCTCGTCCATCAGCACCTTGGCCTGCTCGTGTGCTGCGGCGACCCCGTGCGCGGCCGGGTGGTCCGCGCCGAGCGCGTCGACCACCTCCAGCCGGGCCACACCCAGCCCCATCGCCAGGGTGACGAGCCGCTGCTGCGCCCCGTCGTGCAGGTCGCGCTCGATCCGGCGGCGTTCGCTGTCGAAGCTCTCGACCAGGCGGGTCCGCGACGCGCCCACCTCGGTCAGCTCCTCGGCCAGCCGCCGAGCGTGATCGGCCTCGAGCGTGCGGCGGAGGAGGGCGACCTGGAGGCAGGCGCCGGCGGTCCAGGCGTAGACGACACCGACCAGGAGGGCCAGGCCCAGCAGGGCCAGCAGCAGCGCGGCCGACGAGCTGGTCGTCTGCCACGGGCCGACACTGACCGGGTCCTCGTCCGAGACCAGGACCGGCGCGGCGATCAGCGCCCCTGCGGAGGTCGCGAGCAGGCTGACGGTCGCGAGGATCGCGCCCTGGAGCACCAAGGTCGCGGCGGCGTAGCCGGCGTACCGCCAACGCCGCACGGTGAGGTAGCGGTCTCGCAGCCACGCGCCGGGGACCGACGGCGCGCGTGGAGGCGCCGCGAGCCGGGTCGGGTCGACCAGTCGCGCACGCCAGCGGTCGAGCGCTAGCACGGGCGTGGCCAGGAGCGGGAGCACGATGAAGCCGAGAGCCAGTCCGAGCAGCAGCAGGCCGGACGCGGACAGGACCTGCCCCCGGCTCAGCTCGGCGATCGCACCACCGATCGGTACGCCCACGGCAAGGCACGGGATCGCGAACACCACCCAGACCACGAGCGTCGACATCGTGTGCGCGAGCGCGCGCCAGGGCCACCGCCCGAGCAGGAACCGCCGTCGACGCAGTGCCCGCCAGGCGTTGTCGTCGGGAGTCGTCGCGGGCGGCACGGTGCCACGCTACGGCGCCCTCACGAGGCTGTCGGTAGTGCTGGCGCTACCGCACAGACGCCCGCAGGACGTAGTGATCCGGAGGCCCGCGTCCGGTGGCATGGACCCATGACCGATCTGCGTCCCGCACCCGTTGTCGCCTCCGGAGCGACCACCCCCGCCCTCGCACTGCACGACGTACGCCGGAGCTACGGCCGCGGCGCCGGCACGGTGACCGCACTCGATGGTGTCTCGCTCGAGGTGCCCGCTCGCACCTGGACCGCCGTGATGGGGCCGTCCGGCTCCGGCAAGTCGACCCTGCTCCATGTCGCGGCCGGGCTGGAGCGCGCCGACCAGGGCCAGGTCTGGCTGGCCGGCCACGACCTGACCCGGGCCTCCGATCAGATGCTCACGCGGCTGCGTCGTTCCGAGATCGGCTTCTGCTTCCAGTCCTTCAACCTGATGGGCGCCCTCACGGCTGCCCAGAACGTCGCGCTGCCGCTCCGGCTCGGCGGCCGCCACGTCGACAAGGCCCGCGTGCGCGAGGTGCTGGCGTCGGTCGGATTGGCCGACCGGGCCCGGCATCGCCCGCGCGAGCTGTCCGGTGGCCAGCAGCAGCGAGTCGCGATCGCCCGGGCGCTCGTCACCGAGCCGGCCGTGCTGTTCGCCGACGAGCCGACCGGTGCACTCGACACCGCATCGGCCCGGTCGGTGCTGACCATGCTCCGCAATCTGGTCGACCAGCGCGGCCAGACCATCGCCATGGTCACCCACGATCCGGCGGCCGCCGCCCGCGCCGACACGGTGGTGTTCCTGGCCGACGGCCGGATCGTCGACCGGCTCGAACGCCCCGACGCCGCCACCGTCGCCGCCCGCCTCGCGGCCCTGGAGGGCTGAGCCTTGTGGTCGATCTCGCTGCGGACCCTGCGCGACCGATGGACGCTGTTCGTCGGGGCGCTGCTCAGCGTGGCCCTCGGCGTCGCGCTGGTGCAGTCGAGCACCGTGCTGCTCGTCGCCGCCGCACGCACCCATCCGGCGCCCGCCTCGACGCCTGCCGAGGCCCGGGCTGTGCGCGAGACGGTGGAGGGGATGAGCTCGCTGATGGGGATCTCGATCTTCCTCGCGGTCTTCTTGTCGGTCTTCATCATCGGGTCGACGATGGCCTTCACCGTCGTCGAGCGGCGTCGCGACCTGGCCCTGCTCCGGCTGAACGGCGCCTCACGACGGCAGGTGCGGCGGCTGCTCGTCGGTGAAGGCCTCGTGGTGGGCTTGGCCGGGACCGGCCTCGGTGCCTTGCTGGCCCCGCTCTCGACGGCCGTCGAGGGCCGACTGGTGCACCGGGCCGGCCTGGACGCTGGGCTGCTCCACGTCGGCGTTCCCGCGTGGATCTTGCTGATCGACCTCGGCGCGGGTGTCGGCTCGGCACTCGCCGGTGCATTTGTGGCTGCGCGGCGGGCGGGGCGCGTGCGACCGCTCGACGCGTTGCGCGAGACCGGCGAGCAGAGCCGGGTGATGACGGTGGCCCGCTGGACCTGGGCGCTGATGCTGGGGATTCCAGCCATGGTGGGTGCGATGCTGGCGCAGGCCAGCGGCGACGTCCTGGTCGCGATCATGGTGGGGCTCCTGGTGATCGTGGCCGGCTCGATCGCCTTGCAGCAGCTGAGCCCGCTCGTCGTACCTCTCGTCGCGCGGCTGCTGGCGCTGCCGGCTCGGCGGCACGTCGTGGGCGAGCTCGCGCAGGCGGGCATGCGCGACGGCGTACGACGCAGCGCCACCACGGCGGGTCCGGTGATCGTGCTGTTCGGGCTGGTCGTCGGCCTGCTCGGGATCCTGGAGACGCAGACGGAGGCGTCCCGGGTGGAGCGCGTGCAGCAGAGCTCGGCCCAGCTGGTCGTGGTCTCGCACGGGGACGTGTCGGGGCGGGTGGCAGCGACGCCCGGAGTGACGGTCGCCTCGCCCGAGACCACCGTCAGCCTGCCGGTGCGGGTCAGGACGCCGCGGGGAGGGTGGGCGCGGGTGGATGCCCCGGTCGTGACCGCGGTCGACCCCGCGGCATACCGGCGGCTGACCCACCAGCCCCTGGCTGCCGGACACCTCGTGGATTTCACCGGCGGGCGTGCCGTGCTCGGTCCGTCGGCGTCTGACGACGGGCTCGGTCGGCCGTCCGCCGTGCTCGTGGGGGGCCGGCGACTCGCGGTCGTCGCCAGGGTGGCCACCACCATCGCCGGGGGTGCCGACGTCGTGGTCGACCGCGACGACGTGCCGGTGTCGCTGCTGGCGCACGCGGAGACGACGACGTTCGTGGGAGTGGCGCCGGGCTCCTCGGCCGGCGACGTCCGGGCCAGGCTGGCGGGCCTGTCCGGCGTCTCGCGGGTCTCGACGCTGCAGGTCTGGGCCCAGCATCTGGCCCACCAGGAGGGCCGGGAGAACAACGGCGTGATGGAGGCGCTGGCGGGGCTCGGCGGTCTCTACGCGTTCTTGAGCCTGGTCAACGCGGTCGCCATCGGAACCGCTCAACGGCGGCGCGAGTTCGCCGTCGCACGGGTCACGGGGGCCTCGCGCGGTCAGGTCGTCTCGGCGGCGGCGCTGGAGTCCCTCGGCGTCGGCGCCATCGGGGTGGCGCTCGGGTCGGCGGTGGTCGCGGGCTGCCTGCTCGGGATGCGGCACGGGATCGAGGGGACGCTGGGGGTGCCGATCCTCGAGGTCCCCTGGACACTGGGGATCGGGCTGACGGTCGCCGCGCTCGCCGCGGGTGCCGGTACGGCGGCCGTCGCGTCGTGGTCGGCGACACGCACCGCTCCGGTACTTCTGGTGGCGGCTCGAGAGTGACCGCCCGCCCTTGACCCGGGTCGCGTTGGCCGCTCATAATTCAACACATGGTGAATAACTTGGTCGAGATCCGGGACCTCGTCGTCGACCGTGGCGGCCGGCGCGTGCTGCACGGGCTGGACATCACCATCGAGCAGGGGAGCGTGACCGGGCTGCTCGGCCCGAGCGGCTGCGGCAAGAGCACGCTGATGCGCTCGCTGGTCGGGGTGCAGCAGCTCACATCGGGTCGGGTGATCATCGATGGCGTCGAGGCGGGCAGCAAGGAGCTGCGCAGCCGGATCGGCTACGTGACCCAGGCCGCCAGCGTGTACGACGACCTCACCGTCCGCGAGAACCTCTCCTTCTTCGCCCAGGTGCTCGGCGCCGACACCGCGGCCGTCGACGAAGCGATCGCGACGGTCGACCTGGCCAGTCACGCCGACCAGGTCACCGGCCGGCTCAGCGGCGGGCAGCGGTCGCGGGCCAGCCTGGCCGTCGCGCTGCTCAACTCCCCGGACCTGCTCGTGCTCGATGAGCCGACCGTCGGACTCGACCCCGTCCTGCGCCGCGACCTGTGGGCGCTGTTCCACCAGCTGGCCGAGGCCGGCGCCGCGGTCTTCGTCTCCTCCCACGTGATGGACGAGGCCGACCGATGTGACCGCCTGCTCCTCATGCGTGAGGGCGGGATCATCGCCGACGACACTCCCGCCCACATCCGCGAGCAGACCCGGACCCGGGACATCGAGGGCGCCTTCCTCGCCCTCGTCGACGGCGACCGCTCCGACCAGGGCAGCGCGTCATGACGCCCCGGATCCTGCTCGCCGTCGCCCGGCGCGTGCTCACCCAGCTGCGCCGCGACCGCCGTACCGCCGCGATGCTGCTGGTCCTGCCCTGCGCGCTGATGACCCTGCTGTGGTGGATGTTCCAGGACATCCCCGGCTCGCTCTTCGACCGCTTCGGCCCGGCCCTGCTGGCGTTGTTCCCCTTCATCGTGATGTTCCTGGTGACCAGCGTGACCACCCTCCGCGAGCGCTCCTCGGGCACGCTCGAGCGGTTGCTGGCGATGCCGATGGGCAAGCTGGACTTCCTCGGTGGGTACGCCGTGGCGTTCGGCGTGGTCGCGGCCGTCCAGGCCGCCCTCGCCGTGGCGTTGAGCGTCGGGCTGTTGGGACTCGAGGTCGAAGGGCCGGTCCTCCTACTCGGTGTCGTCGCGGTCGCCGACGCCGTCCTCGGCACCGCGCTCGGCCTCTTCGTCAGTGCGTTCGCACGCACCGAGTTCCAGGCGGTGCAGTTCATGCCACTGTTCGTGATCCCGCAGATCCTGCTGTGCGGGCTGTTCGTCCCGCGGTCGTCGCTGCCCGACTTCCTCCACGCGGTGAGCAACCTCTTGCCGCTGAGCTACGCCACCGACGCCATGCAGACCCTGGTCAGCACCCCGGCGACCGGCGACGTCTGGCGCGACCTGGGCATCGTCGTTGCGTTCGCGGTCGCCTCCCTCGGCCTCGGCGCCGCCACCCTGCGCCGCCGTACCCCCTGACCCCGAAGTCGATAGTCCCTGACGTTTCCGTCCCCCGAGCCGCCGGGAGCGAACGGAAACGTCAGGGACTATCCCGTCCCCCGGGGCCTCGTCACCCCAAGAAGTAGCCTGTCGCCATGCCGCTCCTCCGCCAGCCGTTGCTGCTGCTCGCACGCAGCGGCCGGATCAAGCGCCTGGTCAGCACGATGCCGGTCTCTGCGGGGATCGTCCGGAGCTACGTCCCCGGCGAGGACACCTCGGACGCCGTGCACGCGACGGCCGGCCTGGTCGACGAGCACCTCCGGGTCACCCTCGACTACCTCGGCGAGGACACGCTCGACTCCGACCAGGCCGACGCGACCGTCCAGGCCTATCTCGACCTGCTCGGCGCCCTCTCCGTGCGCGGGCTGACCAGGTGGGCCGAGGTGTCGGTCAAGCTGTCGGCCATCGGCCAGGCGATCCCGCAGCAGGGACACAAGATCGCGCTGGAGAACGCCCGCACCATCTGCCGCGCCGCACGCAACGCCGGCACCACCGTCACGCTCGACATGGAGGACCACACCACCACCGACGCGACGCTGGCCACCCTGCGCGAGCTCCGCAAGGACTTCCCCGAGACCGGAGCCGTCCTCCAGGCCTACCTCCACCGCACCGAGGCCGACTGCCGCACCCTCGCCTACGAAGGCTCGCGGGTCCGCCTCTGCAAAGGAGCGTACGACGAGCCCGCCGAGGTCGCCTTCCAGAGCCGGCTCGAGGTCGACAAGTCCTATGTCCGCTGCCTCAAGGTCCTGCTGGCCGGACAGGGCTACCCGATGATCGCCACCCACGACCCACGGCTGATCCGGATCGCCTCCTCGCTGGCGAGCCGCAACGGCCGCGCGGCCGGCAGCTACGAGTTCCAGATGCTCTTCGGCATCCGCCCCGAGGAGCAGCGCCGACTGGTGGCGGCCGGCGAGACCATGCGCGTCTACGTGCCCTACGGCACCGAGTGGTACGGATACCTCATGAGACGCCTCGCAGAGCGGCCGCAGAACCTGACATTCTTCGTCCGGTCCCTGGTCTCCAAGAAGTAGCCACGAGAAAGATGTCGCCCGTGAGCACCACCGCGATCATCGGCGCCGGCGTCATGGGCGAGACCCTCCTCTCGGGACTGGTCCGCGCCGGACGCCCTCCCGCCGAGCTCCTCGTCGGCGAGAAGCGTCCCGAGCGGGCCCGCGAGCTCGAGGAGAAGTACGCCGTCTCCGTGGTCTCCAACCTCGACGCCACCAAGCGTGCGGACACGATCGCGCTGGTGGTGAAGCCGCAGGACATGGGCGCCCTGCTCGACGAGATCGGGCCCGCCGTCCGGCCCGGGCAGCTCGTCGTCTCACTCGCGGCCGGCATCACCACGTCGTTCCTCGAGTCGCGGCTGCCGGACGGCGTCCCGGTCGTCCGGGTCATGCCGAACACGCCGGCCCTCGTCGACGAGGGCATGGCCGCGATCGCTCCCGGCTCCCACTGCGACGACGAACACCTCGCGATCGCCGAGGGGCTTCTCGGCGCGACCGGTCAGGTCCTCCGGGTGCCCGAGAAGCAGATGGACGCGGTGACCGCGATCTCCGGGACCGGCCCGGCGTACGTGTTCTTCGTCGTCGAGTCGATGATCGAGGCCGGCGTCCATCTCGGACTGCCGCGGGCCACGGCGACCGAGCTGGTCGTCCAGACGCTGGTCGGGTCGGCGAAGATGCTGCGCGAGACAGGCACCCATCCGACCGTGCTGCGCGAGCAGGTCACCTCGCCCGGCGGCACCACCGCCGCCGCGCTCCGCGAGCTCGAGATCCACAAGGTCCGAGCGGCCTTCCTGGCAGCCATGGAGGCCGCGCGCAATCGTTCGGCCGAGCTCGCCGAGGGTTCCTGACCGGGGCGCGTCGGGCGGTCCTGCCGGTCTAGTCTCCTGACCGAGGAGGCTCCGATGTTCCGTCCGAGGCTGACCCGGGCCGTGACCCTGACGCTCGCGACACTCCTCGGTGCGGCGGTCGGCGTGGTCCTGCTGTCGGGCAGCGACCAGCCGGTGACCGCGCACGTCTTCGCACGGTGGCAGCAGCTCGCCACGCCACCCCTGTCTCCGCGTACCGACGCGCTCGGCGTCCACGTCGGCCACCGGGTGCTCGTGCTCGGAGGACGGCAAGGGTCCGTGCTGCGCGACGGCGCGACGTACGACCTCCGGACCGGGATGTGGCGCCATCTGCGGATGCCGGTCGCGGTCACGGACCGGGACCACGCCGTGGCCGCAGCGGGTGTGGCCGTCCTGCGGCACGCCCGGCCCGGCCGGTCCGCGGCCTGGTGGCGCTTCGACCCGAGGATCGACCTGTGGTCCCGGATGCGACACCTGCCCGCGCACCTGTCGGTCGCGTCCGCGCTCGGCTCGGAGGTGTACGCCATCTCCGAGCGTCACGTCGTCGTCTACAGCGTCCAGCTCGATCGGTGGACACCGCTGCCGGCCGACCGACTCCGGCCCGCGCTCCGTGGCCGCAGGGTGACCGCGAGCCCATCCGGCACCGTGATCACGGGGTACGCCGCCGATCACCCGCATCGGCTTCTCGCCGACCGCTGGGACGGCCTGCGCTGGCACCGGCTCTCCCACCTGCGAAGCGCCAGCCTGGCTCGGACGCCCGTGGGCCCCACCCCCGCGGCGCGCTACGGGAGCACCCAGGTCTGGGCCGGTGGCCGACTCGTGGTGTTCGGGGGAGCGTCGTACGACGGACTGCGGCGGGTGCTGACCAACCGGGCCTGGATCCACTCACCGTGATCCCGGAACCGAACCGAACGTCCGCCCGTCGACGTTCCTGAGGTGCGAGCGAGACGGGGAGGTGCGATGACGGTGCCGGAGTACGACGAGGTGTACGCCGCGCTGTGGCCGCGCCTGGTGCGCACGGCGTACGCCGTCTCCGGTGACCTCGGTGTCGCGGAGGACGCCGTGCAGACGGCGTTCGCGAAGGCCTACCGCAGCTGGCGCCGGATCTCGCAGATGGAGGCTCCGGTGGCCTATCTCCGGAAGATGGCCGTCAACGAGGTGCTCAACGACCGTCGTCTCGCCCGCCGTCGGCACGAGATCACCAGCGACGAGCCGCCGGAGCGCGCGGATGCCGGGAGCCCGGACGTCGCGCTCGCCCACGACGAGCTGTGGCGGGCGATTTCGTCGCTGCCGCCCCGCCAGCGGGCGGTGCTCGTGCTGCGCTACTACGAGGACCTCAGCGAGCAGCAGATCGCCGACGTCCTCGGCTGCCGCCCGGGCACCGTGAAGTCGCAGGCGTCGGCTGCCCTGGCCACCCTGCGCACCCGGGTGGACCACCCGAGCCGAGCCGGAGAGGGGCTGTGATGGACGTCGAGCAGCAGCTGCGGGAGACGTACGCCGAGCGACTCGGCGCGCTCGAGCCGTCGGGCGGTGACGTCGATGTGGCTCGTCGTACCGGCGCGCGACTGCGCGCGCGTCGCCGGCTGGCTGTGGGGGCCGCCGCGGTGGCGATCGTGACCGTCGCCGTCGGCGGGACCCTCGTCGGGACCGGGAGGGTGTCGGTCGGCCCCTCGCACGACGTCGGTCACTGGCGCGAGCTCCCGGCCGCCCCGTTGTCGCCGCGTGCGTACGCCGAGTCCGTGTGGACCGGCCGCGAGGTGATCGTGCTCGGCGGCTCAACCGATCCCTGCCCGCCGAACGCGAGCTGCGTCAAGGCGGATGTGGAGCTGCGCGACGGTGCGGCGTACGACCCTGCGACGAACAGCTGGCACCGGATCGCGTCCGCGCCCGTTCCGGTCGGTCCCGGCGACCGGTTGCTGGCGGCGGACGGCGTGGTCGTGCTGCGTCACTGGCAGCAGCACGGGTCGCGGTGGTTCACCTACGAGCCAGACCACAACCGCTGGTCGCGGATCGGGAACGTCCCGCGCGGCGTGCGCGACCTGCCGTCGGCGTACGGGTCGAAGGTCTACGCCCTGGTCGGCCGCCGGGTCGCGGTGTACGACGTGCGCTCGTTCCGCTGGACGTTGCTGCCCGGGGACTCGCGTCAGCCCCCGATGACCGAGCGACGGATCACCGCAACGCCGGACGGGCCCGTCGTCATCGGGCAGCTCGCGATCAACGGCCCGGAGACCGGCGACGGGGTGACCGCCGACCTGTACGACGGGAGGTCGTGGCGTCGCTTCCCGATGACGCACATCGAGGGCAACGACTGGGTCTGGGCGGGCGACCGGATGGTCGACTTCGACTCCTACCAGCACCAGGGGATGGACCGGATGCTTCCCGGCGTCTCCCTCGGTGGCACGCTCGACCCGTCCACCGGGCAGGCGAGCCCGCTCCCGGACTCGGCCCTCGAGACGCCGCCTGACCCGTGGTCGCCGAACGCCGTCGGTCCGGGACCGTGGGCCGCCTCCTGGGGTCTGGTCTACGACGTGTCCCACGGCCGCGCCTGGACGCTGCCGCGACCCGACGGCGCCCAGGACGAGGGGGTGACGGCAGCCTGGGCCGCCGGGGAGCTGCTGGCGTTCGGCGGCACCGACTACGGAGCCGACGGTGCCGAGCCCGTCAACCGGGCATGGCTCTACACGCCACCGACGTCATAGCCCCATCGCCGCCGTCGCGTCGGCGAGCACCGACGCCGTCACCTCCCGGCACCGCTCGGAGCCCGACGTAAAGACCGAGGCCACGTACGCCGGGTCGTCGGCGAGCTCGACGTACGCCTTCTGCAACGGCTCCAGCGTCGCGACCACCGCCTCGGTCACCGCCGACTTGAGGGCGCCGTACGTCGTGATCCCGTCCGCAGATCCTCCGCACGCGGTGAGGATGTCGAGCAGGTTGGTCACCCCCGGCTTGTCCTCCGAGGAGCGGACCGCGTCCGGCCCGGTGTCGGAGTCGGTGACCGCGCGCGCGACCTTGCGGCGTACGACGTCGGGTGCGTCGGTCAGCCGGATCACGCCTGCGTCGTTCGCGATCGACTTCGACATCTTCTTCGCCGGGTCCTGGAGGTCCATCACCCGAGCGCCCGCGGCCGGCGTCCGCACCTCGGGCACCACGAAGACCGGCCCATACGTGTGGTTGAACCGGATCGCCAGGTCGCGGGTGAGCTCGACGTGCTGGCGCTGGTCGTCGCCGACCGGCACCACCAAGGGCCGGTACAGCAGGATGTCGGCCGCCATCAGCGCCGGATAGGTGTACAGCGAGACCCGCGTGGACGGGACGCCGCGTCCCTTCTCCTTGAACTGGATCATCCGGTTCAGCTCGCCGGTGTACGCCGTGCACTCCAGCAGGTAGGACAGCTCGCGGTGCGCCGGCACCCGGCTCTGGCGGAACAACGTGACCCGCGACGGGTCGAGTCCCGCGGCGAGGAACAGGGTCGCCATCTCGGTGATGGTCGCCCGCAGCTCGGCCGGGTCCTGCGGGGTGGTCAGGGCGTGCAGATCGCACAGCCCGAAGAAGCAGTCGTCGGGCGACGACGCGGCGTCCTGCGCCTCCACGAAGCGACGCAGCGCGCCGAGGTGGTTGCCGAGCGTCAGCCGCCCGGTCGGGGTGATGAGCGAGAGGTTGCGGTCCATGGTGGGCTCCTGTGTGGGGGCCCACGGGCGGAGGTCTCGACAAAGCGGAGGACACGAAGAACGGCCGCCCGTGGGCGGCCGTGGAAAGAGGGTGTGCTCGATCGGGGGTCCGCCGTCAGGCGGGCCACCAGCAGAGGTTCTGGTTCCGAAGCACGACCCCAGGCTACCGGTAGCGTGAAGCGCATGCCAGCGTGTTCGGGTCCCGCGACGGTGGTCTTCGATCCGACGCTGACCGAGTACGACTTCGGGCCGAGCCACCCGATGTCCCCGATCCGGGTCGACCTCACCATGCGTCTGGCCGGCGACCTCGGGGTGCTCGACGGGTTGCGGACGGTCACCGCGCCGGTGGCCGACGACGAGCTGGTCGCCACCGTCCACGAGCCTGGGCTGATCGAGGCGGTGAAGCGCGCCGGTGCCGACCCGATCGGTTTCGAACCGACCCACGGGCTCGGCAGTGACGACAACCCGGTGTTCCACGACATGCACCGCGCGGCCGCCCACGTGGTCGGCGCCACGGTCGAGGCCGTTCGCCAGGTGTGGAGCGGCGACAGCCTGCACAGCGTCAGCATCTGCGGAGGCCTGCACCACGCGATGCCCGACAGCGCGAGCGGCTTCTGCATCTACAACGACGTGGCTGTCGGCATCCGCTGGCTGCTCGCCCAGGGCGTGCAGAAGGTGGCCTACGTCGACGTCGACGTCCACCACGGCGACGGCGTCGAGCGGATCTTCTACGACGACCCGCGGGTGCTCACGATCTCGCTGCACGAGACCGGCCAGGCGCTGTTCCCGGGGACCGGCTTTCCGCAGGACTGCGGCGGCCCCGACGCCGCCGGGAGCGCCGTCAACGTCGCACTCCCACCCGGTACGTCGGACGCCGGCTGGCTGCGGGCCTTCCACGCGGTCGTGCCGCCACTGGTCCGCGAGTTCGCGCCCGACGTACTGGTGACCCAGCACGGTTGCGACAGCCATCGGGACGACCCGCTCGCCGACCTGATGCTCAGCGTCGACGGGCAGCGCGCGTCGTACCTCGCCCTCCACGACCTCGCCCACGAGGTCGCCGGAGGTCGCTGGGTGGCGACCGGTGGAGGCGGCTACGCCCTGGTGGAGGTGGTCCCGCGCGCTTGGACCCACCTGCTCGCCGTGGTCGCCGGGCAGCCGCTCGAGCCCGGCACGGCGGTCCCCGAGTCATGGCGCACCCACGTGCGGCAGGCCCTCGGCCGGACGGCGCCGTCGGTGATGACCGACGGTCGCGACCCGGCGTACCGGGACTGGTCGGAGGGCTACGACCCGGCGACCTGGCTCGACCGGTCCATTCTGGCCACCCGAGAGGAGATCTTCCCGCGGCACGGCCTGGACCCGCTCCCGTGACCCTTCCGGACGGTTCAGGACGGTAAAATTGGCGTCCGTTTCAACTCGACACGCGTAGGTATCGTGAGTTTCTATAGGGATTTCCTTCCCCATGAGTCACATGAGGCCCTATTCTCACCAACGAAAGCGCGGGACGTCGGTCACCGGAGGGGAAGCCGGTGCGTGCCTGCCAAGAGAGACGGTGCCTGCGATGCCTGCCCACGAGCCCGGAGACATCTCCGACGTGAAGTTCCTGACCGTGGCCGAAGTAGCCGCGATGATGCGCGTGTCCAAGATGACGGTGTACCGCCTGGTCCACGGCGGTGACCTGCCCGCGGTGCGGGTCGGTCGCTCGTTCCGGGTGACCGAGGAGGACGTCAACGAGTACCTCCGCAAGAGCTTCTACAGCGCCGGCTGACATCCGCTGTACCCACCCAGACCGGAGCAGCCCTCCGGTAGTTTGCGCCGAATTCCTCGCCTCACCCGCAGGCCGTTAGGCTGACGGGGTCGTCCCGGCAGGTCCGGGATCCCGGACAGGTCGGTCGGAAGAGGTATTCGTGGGTTCGGTCATCAAGAAGCGTCGTAAGCGGATGGCGAAGAAAAAGCACCGCAAGCTGCTGAAGAAGACGCGCGTCCAGCGACGCAAGCTCGGGAAGTAGACCCCTCCTCCGGGGAACACCGTGGGCGCCGACACGAAGGTCGTGCTCGTCACCGGGGTCTCCCGAGACCTCGGACGCCGTTTCGCGCGACGGTTGGCCGCTGAGCCCGACGTCGCCCGGGTGGTCGGCGTCGACGCCGTGCCGCCACGTGGCGACATCGGCGACGTCTCGTTCGTCCGAGCCGACATCCGCAACCCCGTGATCGCCAAGGTGATCGCCAAGGAGGACGTCGACACCGTCGTCCACATGAGCGTCATCGCCACGCCCGGCACCGCCGGCGGCCGCGGCACGATGAAGGAGCTCAACGTCATCGGGACGATGCAGCTACTCGCGGCCTGCCAGAAGTCCGAGAGCATCCGCCACCTCGTCGTGAAGTCCACCTCGACCGTGTACGGCGCGAGCAGCCGCGACCCGGCCATGTTCACCGAGGAGATGGGTCCGCGCCGCGAGCCCAGCTCCGGTTACGCCAAGGACGTCGCGGAGATCGAGGGCTACGTCCGCGGTTTCGCCCGGCGTCGCCCCGACGTCCGGGTGACCACGCTCCGGCTGGCCAACGTGCTCGGCCCCCACGTGCTGAGTCCGATCACGTCGTACTTCCGGCTCCCGGTGATCCCGACCGTCCTCGGCTTCGACCCGCGCCTGCAGTTCGTGCACGAGACCGACCTGATGAGCGTCCTCACGCACTGCGTCCACACCGACGTGCCCGGCACGTTCAACGTCGCGGGCGACGGCGTGATGCTGCTGTCGCAGGCCGTACGCCGACTCCGCAAGCCCACCGTCCCGCTGGTGCGGCCGGCGGTGGGCGGCGTCGCCGCGGTGCTGAAGTCCGCCAGGATGGCCGACTTCTCGCCAGAGCAGCTCGGGTTCCTCACCTTCGGCCGCGGCATCGACACCTCCCGGATGCGTGCGGAGCTCGGCTTCGAGCCGACGTTCACCACCGAGCAGGCGTTCGCCGACTTCGCCGCGTCGACCGGCCGGTCGGCCAGCCCGGTCGAGCGCGTCTTCGACGGGCTCGCGTCGGCCCTGCCCGATCCCGCGACGACGGGAGCAGGCCATGGGTGACGCCGAGATCATCCCGATCGGCACCGGCGGCCGGCCCGGCCGTGGCACGGGCAGTGCGCGCCCGTCGAAGGCATCCCGCACACTGGCCGGCGGCGCGAAGGCGGCTGCGCGACGCGGGCCGACGCTGGCGCCGGAGCCCGAGTCCCGGCCCGAGCGCCCGGCCACGACGACGCAGGACCGTGCTCCGATGGCGGGCATCACGCCGGGCGAGTGGCTGGCGGCGTTCCAGACCGGGGCGACCCAGGTGTTCGGCGACGACTGGGAGCCGCAGCTGGCGCGACTCCTGGCATTCTTGCGTCGCCGGCTGACCGGCGAGTACGACGTCGACGAGTACGGCTTCGACCAAGAGGTCGCCGAGAAGCTCCTGCTGGCCAGCCTGCGGCCGATTGCCGAGAAGTGGTTCCGGATCGAGGCCCGCGGCGTCGAGAACCTCCCGTCCGAGGGGGGCGCCCTGGTGGTCTCGAACCACTCCGGCACGCTGCCCGTCGACGGCCTGATGACGATGTTCACCATCCACGAGCAGACCGGCCGGTTCCTGCGTCCCCTCGGGGCCGACCTGGTGTTCCGGATGCCGCTGATCAGCAGCCTCGCGCGCAAGGGCGGCGCGACGCTGGCGTGCAACGAGGACGCCGAGCGGATGCTGGCCAGCGGCGAGCTGGTCGGAGTCTGGCCCGAGGGGTTCAAGGGCATCGGCAAGCCGTTCACCGAGCGCTACAAGCTGCAGCGGTTCGGGCGGGGTGGGTTCGTCGCGGCGGCCGTGCGCACGGGTGTCCCGATCGTGCCGTTGTCCGTGGTCGGTGCCGAGGAGATCTACCCGCTGGTCGGCAACGTCCCCTCGCTGGCCCGGCTGCTCGGCATCCCCTACGTCCCGATCACGCCGTTGTTCCCGTGGCTCGGTCCGCTCGGGCTGGTGCCCCTGCCCTCGAAGTGGCTGATGGAGTTCGGCGAGCCCATCCGCACCGACGAGTACGACGCGGGGTCGGCCGACGACCCGATGCTGGTGTTCAACGTGACCGACCAGGTGCGCGAAACCATCCAGCAGTCGCTGTACTCGCTGCTGATGGAGCGGACCTCGGTCTGGCGCTGACGCCGTACGCCGTACGCCGTACGTCAGGGGAGGGGCAGCAGGCTGCCCACCCCGTCGACGGTGTCGCCGAGGACGCCGGCCACCTGATCGCCGGCCTGACCCACCGCGTCGAGGAGGTTGGTCGCGGTGTCGGTGACCGTCGAGGCCACGTCGTTCTGGTGACCGTGGGTCAGCCCGTCGGTGAGGTGCTGGACGGTGTGCTGGACGTCGCCGGCGGTCGGCGACTGGGTGGTGTCGCCGGGGTCGTCGGTGCTGGAGGTGCCCGGGTCGGTGACGCTCGCCGGCGGCAGCTGACCGTGGATCTGCGGCAGCTGCGGGCCGCCGTCGGAGCCCTGCTGCAGCGGGCCGTGGTGACGTGGCTTCGGGGCCGCCACCAGCCAGGAGTCAACGGTCGCCTGGGTCGCCTGCACGAGCACGCTCGGCACCGACGTGATCGCCGGACCCTGGCAGGACGGGCAGGTGTGGAGCGAGGTCTGTTGGACCTGGTCGAGCACCTGGGCGGCCTGCAGGAGCGGGTCGAGAGACTGGGGCGGGACCTCGGACTGCAACACCTTCAGCCGATCCATGCTGGTGGCGGTGAACGCCCGCAGCGCGGTCATCGACGACCGGTCGCCGGTCGCCTCGTAGTCGGCGACCAGGAGGTCGGAGCCGTCGATCGCCTGCTGCGAGAACGCGTCGAGTGCCTCGTTGATCCGGGCCGGGTCGGCGTGCTCGCGGCTGAGCTCCTGTGCCTCGTCGAGGCGGGTGCCGGCGCTGCCGAGCAGGACCCGACCGCGGTCGCCGCGGTCGAAGGTGAGCTCGGCGTGAGCACTCTCCAGGCCGCGCTTGACCGGGTAGAGCCCGTCGCCCGGCAGGGCGCTCTGGGCGGCCACAGCCACGGTCGCGGAGGCACCCACGAGCGCGACGCCGCTGACCACGGCCGCCAGCCGACGGTGCCGGCGCCGGGTCTGGGGGGTGGTGGGCCGCAGGCGCAGCCGGGCGTCGGTGTCGTCGCGCTCGGCGGCCGCGGCGATCAGCACGGACTCGGCCTCGGCCAGCAGCCGGTCTCGGAGGGCGGCCACGAACACCGGGTCGGCGACAGGTGCGGGAACGGCGCGGAGGGCACCCACGACGTCGAGGAGGTCGGCGTACTCGGGCAGGCGTGCGCCTCCCGTCGAGCTGTCCTCGACAAGCTCCTGGAACTGCTGAGCGCGTCGCCCCCTGGTCACGATGAACCTCGATGCTGGTCGGGAGTGTCGCGGCGTGTGCCTGACACGCCGCTCAACGAGCGGCCCTCGCAGCGGGTTACGGGACCAAGGTCCCGAGCGGGTCTACTCATCGCGCCACCCGGCCGGCACGAGCTTGGCGAGGTTGCGCACGCCGCGGAGCTGGAGCTGCTTGATCGCCCCTTCGCTGCGGCCGAGGACCTCGGCGGTCTCCGCGATGCTGAGGCCTTGGAGGAAGCGCATGATCAGGCAGTCGCGCTGCTCGTCGGAGAGCTGCCGGAGCCCGTCGAGCAGCACCTCGTTGGTGAGCCCGGCCATGACCGCGTTCTCCGGTCCCTCGGTGGCGTCGTCGTGGGCGCCCATGTCCTCGGTGGTCTGCTCGAGCCGGGTACGGCCCGCCTTGAAGTGGTCGGTGCACAGGTTGCGGGCGATGGTCATCAGCCAGGCGCCGAAGTCCTTGCCCTGCCACCGGAACCCGCTCATGTTGCGCAGGGCCCTCAGGAAGGTCTCGGAGGTGAGGTCCTCGGCGAGGGTCTGCGACCGCGTGCGGTAGTAGACGAACCGGTAGACCGACCCCTGGTAGTGGTCGTACAGCTGCCCGAACGCCTCGCTGTCCCCGCCGCGGGCGAGCTCGACGAGGGCGATCAGCCGGGCGCGGTCAGCCTCGGAGTCCTCCGAGGAGGCGGCTTGGTCGGAGTCGTCGAAGCCGCCTCCGGACGACGGCCCGCCGGCGACCGTCGCCTCGCTCAGCAGCATCCAGGACGGGACCCCGGCCGGCTGGGGTCGCAGGTCGAGGACGCCGAGCACAGCGGCGCGCAGGTCGTCGAGTCCGCGTGCCGTGTCGTGGTGGGCCCACGTCATGGCTGTTTGTCCCTCCCGAGCACCAGGGGGTTGGCGCAGTTTCATGGTAAGTGCGAGACGCCGCAGGTGTAACCCGCTGTGACGAAAACGCGGAACACCGCTACCGGCGGCGACGTACGGCGGCACCCGCGGCGACGGCTCCGGTCGCGGCTCCTGCGACTGCGGCGGCCACGAGCCCGACTCTGGCGGCCTTCCGGCCGGTCCGGTAGTCGCGGATCCGCCAGCCCTGACGTTTGGCGTAGGCCCGCAGCCGGGCGTCGGGGTTGACCGCGCACGGGTCGCCGACCAGCGAGAGCATGGTCAGGTCGTTGTACGAGTCGGAGTACGCCGAGCAGGCGGCGAGGTCGAGCCCCTCCCGCTCGGCGAGGGCCCGCACCGCCTCACCCTTGGCGGGACCGTGCAGCATGTCGCCGACCAGCCGACCGGTGTAGACGCCGTCGACGTGCTCCGCGACGGTGCCCAGGGCGCCGGTCAGTCCGAGCCGGCGGGCGATGATCCGGGCGATCTCGATCGGCGCGGCCGTCACCAGCCAGACGCGCTGGCCCTCGTCGAGATGCATCTGCGCCAGCGCGCGGGTGCCCGGCCAGATGCGGTGGGCCATGGCCTCGTCGAAGATCTCCTCGCCGAGGTCCTCCAGCTCCTTCACCGTGTGGCCGGAGATGAACGACAGGGCGCTCACGCGGGTCTGTGCGACGTGGTCGGGATCCTCGACGCCGACGATCCGGAAGTAGGCCTGCTTCCAGGCCGCCGAGGCGATCTCGCGGGTCGTGAAGAACTTGCGCCGATGCATCCCTCGGGCGAGGTGGAAGATGCTCGCGCCCTGCATCAAGGTGTTGTCGACGTCGAAGAACGCGGCTGCCGTCGGATCGGCCGGAGTGGCCAGTGCGGTCTCCACCTCGGCGGCCGCGGCAGCGGCCTCACCGGCGAGAGTCGAGCGCTGTCGGAGGTTCAGCGGCTTGCGGCTCTTCTCGGGAGTCACGGGTCGAACACTAGGGGGTGGGAAGGCGTTCGTGCTGTGCGATCCTTGCCCGCATGCCCACCCACGACGTGTCCTCGCTCGTGGCCGACGCGGCTCTCGACCGCCCGGAGATGCTGGCCGTCGTGGAGTCCGGTGGGCGCAGCGTCACCTGGGGTGTGCTCGAGGACGAGGTCGCGCGGATCGCGACCGGTCTCGGCGCCGCGGGGCTGGTGGCCGGCCAGCGGGTGCTGGTCGCGATGGGCAACCGCATCGAGTTCGTCACGGCGTACCTCGGCGTGCTGCGCGCTCAGGTCGTCGCCGTCCCCGTGAACCCGCGCGCCACGTCCGGTGAGCTCGCGCGGATGATCGCTGACTCGGGGTCGCGGCTCGTGATCGCGGACTCGGAGACGATCGCGACGGTGCGGGACGCCGTACGACTGGTGCGGGCGTCCCGCGCCGGCGAGACCGACGAGCTGGACACCGACCTCGTCGAACGGTCGCACGACCCCCGTGTGTACGTCGTCGGTGCCGAGCCCCAGGACGGCGAGCAGGCGTACGACGCGCTGCGTGCCTCGGCGCCGCGGCCCGTTCCTCCGCTGCCCGACCCGGACAAGCTCGCCTGCCTTCTCTACACGAGCGGGACGTCGGGCCGGCCGCGTGCGGCGATGCTCACCCACCGCGCGCTGATCGCCAACATCGATCAGGCCGCCGAGGTCGAGCCGCCCATGATCCACGGCGACGACGTCGTGCTCGGAGTGCTGCCGCTGTTCCACATCTACGGACTGAACGCCGTGCTCGGCGGCGTGCTGCGCCACCGAGCCAAGCTCGTGCTGGTCGAGCACTTCGACCCCCAGGCGACCCTCGACCTGATCGACGACGAGGCGGTCAGCGTCGTGCCGGTCGCGCCACCGGTCTTCGCGTACTGGATGCCCGAAGAGCACCTGCGCGAGCGCCTCGGCCCGGTCCGGCTGATGCTGTCCGGCTCGGCCCCGCTCTCGCCGGAGCTGAAGGAGCAGTTCACCGAGGCGACCGGCATCCCGGTCCACCAGGGGTACGGCCTCACCGAGGCCGCGCCGATCGTCACCAGCACGCTGTGCAGCGTCGAGCTCCAGAGCGGCTCGGTCGGTGCGGCGCTGCCCGGCATCGAGATCAAGCTCGTCGACGAGGTCGGTGTCCCTCCGGAGGGCGACGACCCGGGTGAGATCTGGATTCGCGGCGCCAACGTGTTCAGCGGCTACTGGCCCGACGGTGACGGCGGCCCCGACGCCGACGGCTGGTGGGGCACCGGCGACGTCGGCTTCCTCGACGCCTCGGGCGACCTGTTCCTGGTCGACCGGCTCAAGGAGCTGGTGATCGTCTCCGGCTTCAACGTCTATCCGGTCGAGGTCGAGGACGTCATCCGCGAGGTACCCGGCGTCGCCGAGGCCGCGGTGATCGGCGTCGAGGACCCGGCGACCGGCGAGGCCGTCGTTGCGTACGTCGTACCGACCGGCGGGGCAGAGGGTGTCGCCGCCGCGGTCCGCGACCACTGCGCCGTACGCCTGGCTCGGTTCAAGCAACCCTCGCGCATCGAGGTCGTCGACGAGCTGCCGTTGACGGTCACCGGCAAGGTGCAGAAGGGCCGGCTTCGCGGCATGGAGCGGCGTCGGCAGCTCGGGCTGCTCGAATGACGTCCCGCGTCACCTTCTACACCCGCCCCGGCTGCCACCTCTGCGACGACGCGCGGGTGCTGATCGAGCAGGTCTGTGCCGAGCTGGGGGAGTCGTACGACGAGATCTCCATCGCCGACGACGCCGACCTCGAGCGCCGCTTCGGCCACGAGGTCCCGGTCACCTTCGTCGACGGACGGCAGCACGACTACTGGCGGGTCGACCCCACCCGCCTCCGGGCCGCGCTGACCTGACCCGCTTCAGCCGAGTGAGGCTCTCGCGCCGGCGCCCACGTGAACGCTGCGCAGGAACCGCACCATCGCCGAGCGGTCCCAGCCGGCGTTGTCGGGGTACTGGATCCGGACCACGCCTGCCGGCTCACCGGCCACGGTCCTCATCGAAAGGGTCGTGTAACCCGAGTCCCCGTGGATCCAGACCTGCCGGCCGCTCCCGGCCACGAGCTGACCGCTCAGCGGATTGTGGTCGAAGGTGATGACGAGCTTGCCGACGAAGTCGTTCGGGTGAGGTGACGTGGAGCCGTCGTCGGGCACGATCGTGACGGCGTACGGGCTCTGCGACTGCACCGACCATCCCCGGGGCGTCAGATCGAAGGAGTACGGCTTCGCGTGCAACGTCGTCGCCAGCAGCTCGATCGACCCCGAGGTGACCGACGGTGTCGTGTTCTCGGGCTGCGCCGCCCGGTTGAGCACACCGTCCACACCGACCCCCGCGATCGTCGCCAGAGCCAGTGCGCCGAGCCCGATCCGGAAGCGTCGACGCGAGCGAGCCCGGAGAGCGGTGCGGGCGCGGGCGAGGTCGTCGTAGGGGTCGGCGGTGACGGCGTTCTCGGGCAGGACGTGTTCGAGTGCGCGCTTGACGCGGGTGGAATCGTCCATCAGCCCAGCTCCCGGACGGTGTCATGGTCGACCACACGGAGGGCGTGCCTCAGATGTGCCAGTGCTCGTGCATTCTGCGACTTCACCGTTCCCGGTGAACAGCCGAGCAGCCGCGCGGTTTGCTCGACGTCGAGGTCGTGCCAGTGCCGTAGCACGACCACCGCCCGCTGTCGTGGCCCGAGGGTCGCGAGGGCGTCGAGGATGGTGCGCCGCAGGTCGACGTCCGGATCGTCGCTGACCGGATCGGCGGGCATCACGTGCACTGGCAGAGACTCTCGGCGCCGGTGCGCTCGGCGCATCTCGTCGATGAACGCGTTGGCCAGGCTCGCGCGCGCATAGGCAACCCTGCACTGGGCAGTACGCACCTTCTCCCACGACAGCGGTCAGACCCCACCCCGACAAGCTCGCCCCGCTCTGCCGAGGCCACCATCGCGCCAAGACCTTCGGCCGTTGGCACTACCGACGCCGGCCCGACGGCAGCTACCGCTGGACCTCACCTTCGGGACAGATCCACCTCGTCCCGGCACGCCCACGCGACTGACGCGCGCCCACACAGAACTGTCGGCGTCCGGCCGTAGGGTCGCCGGTGTGACGCGACGATGAGCAAGATGGACAACCTGCGGGCGATGCGGGAGGCCCGGTACGAACAGGCCAAGGCCCGCGGCGCCCAGGCCGGGCCGACTCACCCCGTCCTGCCTCCGGCCGACCTCCCCGAGACCGACGCGGGTGGGGAGCTGTGCGGCCATCGCGCGATCAGCGGGCGTACGTGCACCCGCGAGGCGGGGCACTCCGCCAAGAGTCACCGCTACGCCTGACGACCTCAGCACGAGCCCGTCGTACCGATTTTGTTCTCGCGTTCACAAACTCCTACAGTGAACGACGCCGCTCGGGCCGGTCCTGTCCCACCTCAGGGCTCGACCTCCGTGTCCGGCGGCTGGAAAGACGAAGGCCTTGACCGCACGGACGTCCCACGACACCGCCCGGGAGATTCCCGAGGCGACCGTGGCCCGACTCCCCGTCTACCTGCGGGCGCTCACCACGCTGTCGGAGGCGGGCACCACGGTCTGCTCGAGCGAGGAGCTCGCCGCGGCCGCCGGCGTCAACAGCGCCAAGCTCCGCAAGGACCTGTCCTACCTCGGGAGCTACGGCACCCGCGGGGTCGGGTACGACGTCGACTACCTGCGCTACCAGATCGCCCGCGAGATGGGGGCGACCCGCGACTGGCCCGTGGTAATCGTCGGGATCGGCAACCTCGGCCACGCGCTCGCGAACTACTCCGGGTTCCGCAGCCGCGGCTTCCGCGTCGTCGCCCTGCTCGACGCCGACGGCCAACGGCACGGCGAGGTCGTGGCGGGCGTCGTCGTACGCCCCTTCAGTGACCTGCGGGCGATCGTGCGTGAGCACGGCGTCGCCATCGGTGTCATCGCCACCCCGGCCGCCGCCGCCCAGGACGTCGCCGACCAGATGGTCGATGCCGGGATCTCCAGCATCTTGAACTTCGCACCCACCGTGCTCAACGTCGGCGACCACGTCGCGGTCAGCAAGGTGGACCTCTCCAAGGAGCTCCAGGTGCTCGCCTACCACGAGCAGCGCAAAGCGACCCAGGAGACCGCATGACGGCCTTGGTCGTGGGCATCTCCCACCGCTCCGCTCCGATCGCGCTCCTCGAGCGCCTCGCCGTCGACCCCGACGGTGCCGCCAAGCTGGTCGAGGACGTGCTGGCCTACCCCCACGTCTCCGAGGCTGCCGTCGTCGCGACCTGCAACCGGCTCGAGATCTACGCCGCGGTCGACCGCTTCCACGGCAGCGTCGAGGACATCTCCCAACGCCTGGTCGAGCCAGCGGGCGGGAGCGTCGAGTCGCTGATCCCGAACCTCTACGTCCACTACGACGACGGCGCGGTCTCCCACCTGTTCCGGGTCGCCGCCGGTCTCGACTCGATGGCGGTCGGTGAGGCGCAGATCCTCGGCCAGACGCGCGACGCGCTGCGCATCGGCCAGGAGCAGGGCTCGGTCGGCCCGGTCCTCAACACGCTCTTCCAGCAGGCCCTTCGGGTCGGCAAGCGCGCCCACGCCGAGACCGGCATCGACCGGGCGGCCCCGACCCTGGTCTCCGCAGCGCTCGACCGGGCAGCCGGCGACCTGGTCGGACGCCGGGTCGCCGTCGTGGGTGCCGGTGCCATGTCCGCTCTGAGCGTCGCCACCGTCGTACGCCGCGGCGCCACAGAGGTCGTCGTCATCAACCGCACGCCCGAGCGCGCCGAGCGCCTCGCCACCGAGTACGGCGTGCGCTGGGCGCCGCTGACCGCGGTCGCCACCGAGGTCGCCGGGGCGGACATCGTCGTCGCCTGTGCCGGTGCGTCCGGGGTGCTGGTCACCCGCGACGCGGTCGCCGCCGCGCCAGGCCCGATCGCACTGGTCGATCTCGCGCTGCCCCATGACATCGACCCGTCCGTCACGGACCTGCCGGGTGTCTCCCTGGTGACCCTCGCCGACCTCGTCGACGAGCTCCGTGCCTCCGACGCCGGTGCCGAGGTCGAGGCGGTCCGCACGATCGTCAACGGCGAGGTCGAGGCCTTCCTCTCCGCGCGTCGGCACGCGAGCATGACTCCGACCGTCGTGGCCCTGCGCTCGATGGCCACGAGTGTCGTCGAGTCCGAGATGGACCGCATCGAGCGGAGGCTGCCCGGCCTCGACGAGGCCACGCGTGCCGAGCTGCGCCACACCCTGCGCCGGGTCGCGGACAAGCTGGTCCACCAGCCGACGATCCGGGCCAAGGAGCTCGGCGACCGCGACGCCGTCTCCTACGCCACCGCCCTGGCCGAGCTGTTCGCCCTCGACCCCGAGGCGGTCGACGCCATGACCCGGCCGATCGAGCCGGGCCACCCGGGAGCCGAGTCGTGACCGGGCCGATCCGCCTGGGCACCCGCGCCTCGGTGCTCGCCACCACCCAGTCCCGCTGGGTGGGCGAGCGCCTGACCTCGGCTCTCGGCCGCGAGGTCGAGCTGGTCGAGATCACCACCGAAGGAGATCGCGTCGCCCAGCCGATGGCGCAGCTCGGCGGCACCGGAGTCTTCGTCAGCGCGCTCCGCGAGGCGCTGCTGGAGGACCGCATCGACGTCGCGGTGCACTCGCTGAAGGACCTGCCGACCCAGCCGGCCGCCGGCATCACGCTCGCCGCCGTACCTCTCCGCGAGGACCCGCGCGACGTGGTGGTCGCCCGCGACGGGCTGACGCTCGGCGAGCTCCCCGCAGGCAGCCGGATCGGCACCGGCTCTCCGCGTCGGGCCGCCCAGCTGCACGCCCTCGGCCTCGGTTTGGAGATCGCCGACATCCGCGGCAATGTGGACACCCGGATCCGCAAGGTCCGTGAGGGTGTGTACGACGCGGTCGTCATCGCCCGCGCCGGGCTGGCCCGCCTCGCTCGCCTCGACGAGGCCACCGAGGTTCTCGACCCGCTTCAGATGCTGCCGGCCCCGGGGCAGGGCGCGCTGGCCGTCGAGACACGGGAGGGAGACGACCTGATGCACGACGTGGCCGTCCTCGACGACGCCCACTCCAGGGCCGCCGTCACCGCCGAGCGTGCCGTGCTGGCGACGCTCGAGGGCGGGTGTGCGGCCCCGATCGGAGTCCTCGCGGAGGTCGTCGAGGGCGACGAGGGAGAAGAGCTCTGGGTGCGAGCGGCCGCGCTCTCACTCGACGGGACGCTGGCGGTGCGGATGTCCGCGACCGGCGACCCGGCCGACGCCGGCGGCGTCGGGAACCGTCTCGCCGGGCTGATGCTCGACGAGGGGGCAGGACAGCTGACGGATATCCAGCACAGGACACAGCCGATGACACCGCGTGAGCAGCCGGTGACCGACTGCGAGAGGCAAGAGGCATGACGCGAGCCCAGAGGGCCCAGTCCCAGACCACGGTGAGCAGCGCGACCCCGACCCGGGTAGCGCGGGCCACTTCCGCCAAGCCCGGATGCGTGGCGTTCGTCGGAAGCGGGCCGGGTGATCCCGGTCTGCTGACCGTGCGTGCGGCCGACCTCATCCGCGAGGCCGAGATCGTGATCACCGAGGGTCCCGAGCACCCGGCACTGGTCCGAGCCCTGCTCGGTCTGCCCGAGGGTGCCGAGGGCGGTCCCGAGCTGGTCGACGGCGGGTTCGGCGAAGACGGTCAGCCGCTGACCCATGCGGCCCGCGCCAAGGTCGTGGTCAAGCAGGCCAAGCGCGGCGCCCGCGTGGTCCGGCTGCTGACCGGCGACCCGTTCGTCTACGCATCCGGTCCCGAGGAGGCCGCGGCGTGCGCCAAGGCCGGTCTCGACTTCGAGATCGTCCCCGGTGTCTCGTCGGCGGCCGCGGTCCCGGCGTACGCCGGCATCCCGCTGACCACCAAGGACCACCGCGAGGTCACCGTCGTCACCGCCGGCGACAAGGTCGACTGGAGTCGGTACGCCGAGACCAAGACCCTGGTCCTGCTCTCGGCCGTGAACTCGATCTCCGACATCGCCAAGGCGCTCGTCGCCGCTGGTCGCGATCCGGAGACCCCGGTCGCGATGACACGGACCGGCACCACCACCGACCAGCACACCGTCACCTCGACGCTCGAGCACATCGCGGCCGACGCCCGCGCGGCGCGGATGGCTCCGCCCGCCGTCACCGTGATCGGCGACGTGGTCGCGATGCGCGACGCGCTGTCGTGGTTCGAGACCAAGCCATTGTTCGGCTGGCGGATCCTGGTGCCCCGCACCAAGGAGCAGGCCGGCTCGCTCTCGGCCCGGCTGCGTGGCTTCGGAGGCGTGCCCGAGGAGGTGCCCACGATCTCGGTCGAGCCGCCCCGCAATCCGCTGCAGATGGACAAGGCGGTCCGCGGCCTGGTCGAGGGTCGCTACGAGTGGATCGCGTTCACCAGCGTCAACGCCGTCAAGGCGGTCCGCGAGAAGTTCGAGGACTACGGACTCGACGCCCGTGCCTTCTCCGGCCTGAAGATCGCTGCCGTCGGCGACAAGACCGCCGCCGCGATCGCCGACTGGGGTCTGCGGCCCGACCTCGTCCCCAGCGGCGAGCAGTCCGCGGCCGGCCTCCTCGAGGACTGGCCGGAGTACGACGAGCTCCTCGACCCGATCAACCGGGTCTTCCTGCCGCGGGCCGACATCGCCACCGAGAACCTCGTGGCCGGACTGATCGACCTCGGCTGGGAGTGCGACGACGTCACGGCGTACCGCACGGTCCGCGCGGCCCCGCCGCCGGCGCCGGTGCGCGATGCGATCAAGAGCGGCAAGTTCGACGCGGTCGTCTTCACGTCGTCCTCGACGGTACGCAACCTGGTCGGGATCGCCGGCAAGCCGCACCCGTCGACGGTCATCGCCGTGATCGGTCCGGCCACGGCGAAGACCGCCGAGGACCACGGGCTCCGGGTCGACGTCCTCGCGTCGAAGCCGGACGTCGATGAGCTGGTCGACGCGCTCGCCGACTTCGGCGCCGCCCGCCGCGCGGAGCTGCTCGAGGCCGGCCTGCCGGTCACGAAGCCGTCCGAGCGCAAGCCGGCCACCCGCAAGAGCAAGGCCACCTCGTCGCGATGACCGACGAGCTCGGCGCGCAGGTCCCGCGGCCGGTCACCCGGCCTCGGCGCCTTCGCACGACCCAGGGTCTGCGGAGCCTGGTCGCCGAGACCCGGCTCGCGCCCGAGCAGCTGGTACTGCCGATGTTCGTCCGTGAGGGCGCCACCGAACCGCGACCGATCTCGACCATGCCCGGGGTCGTCCAGCACACCCGCGACTCCCTGCTGAAGGCTGCCCACGAGGCGGTCGACCTCGGGCTCGGCGGTGTGATGCTGTTCGGCATCCCGCAGGATAAGGACGCGCTCGGGTCCGGCGCGACGGCACCGTCGGGGATCCTCAACGTCGCGATCACCGACGTGGTCGCCGAGGTGGGCGACGCGCTGACCGTGATGAGCGACCTCTGCCTCGACGAGTTCACCGACCACGGGCACTGCGGCGTCCTCACCCCCGACGGCCGGGTCGACAACGACCGGACCCTCGAGGTGTACGCCGAGATGGCGCTGGCCCAGGCCGACGCGGGCGTCGAGATGGTCGGCCCCAGCGGGATGATGGACGGTCAGGTCGCGGCGATCCGTGGTGCCCTCGACGGCGCCGGCCACACCGACGTCGCAATCCTGGCCTACTCCGCGAAGTACGCCTCGTCCTTCTACGGCCCCTTCCGCGAGGCCGTGGACTCATCACTGCAGGGCGACCGACGGACCTACCAGCAGGATCCCGCCAACGCCCGCGAGGGCGTCCGCGAGGTGTTGCTCGACATCGCCGAGGGGGCCGACATCGTGATGGTGAAGCCCGCGCTGGGCTACCTCGATGTCGTACGCCGCGTGCGCGACGCGGTCGACGTGCCCGTGGCGGCGTACAACGTCTCGGGCGAGTACTCCATGGTCGAGGCCGCCGCCGAGAACGGCTGGATCGACCGCGAGCGCGCGATCCTCGAGGTGCTCACCTCGATCCGGCGTGCCGGCGCCGACGTGGTGCTGACCTACTGGGCCCTGGAGGCTGCGCGCCTGCTCAGTGCGTGAGGTCGTAGACGCACTGGTTGAAGGCGCTCGTTCCCTGGAGTAGGCCGTTGGCGAGGCACTGCACGATCGCTTCTGCGGTGGTCAGGACCGTCGGCGTGGGCAACGGCGGCACGCTGAGCGTCGGACCACCGGGCACCGTGATCGGAGGAAGCGGAGGCGTCGCGGACGAGCTCGGGTCGCGGGTGGGACCGGAGGTCGGCCCGGTCGTCGGCCCGGACGTCGGCCCGGACGTCGGCCCGCCGGTCGGCCCGGACGTCGGCTGGGGCGTCGTCCCCGGGGGCTGGTTGCCGTGATGGTGGCCATGGTGGTGACGGCCGTGGTGCACGGAGTTGCTCACCAGCGGCGGGTTGCCCAGGGAGAACCCGGTGGTCGTCGTGCCGTTCGGCACCGAGCTGTAGTCGCCGGCCAGGTAGGCCTGCTCGATGGCCAGCACCAGGTCGACGTACCTCTGGTTGTGGTTGTAGCGGTACACCGCCGACCTTTGGCCGGCCGTCGTCGCGAGGTCGTCGGGTCCTGAGCAGAGATAGACGGCCGAGCCGAGCGCGGCGTCGTAGATGTCCTGCGGGTTGCGCTGGCCGTCGTTGTCGGCGTCCACACCCACGATCGCCCAGGTCGAGGGGATGAACTGCATGGGGCCGACCGCGCGGTCGAACCTCGTGTCGTGGTCGTACTGACCGGCATCGGTGTCGGCGATCCTCACGGTGCCGTGCGTGCCGTCCAGCACCGGCCCGAGGATGCCGGGTTTGTCGATGCCCTGGTCGGTCAGCACGTTGCCGTCGGCGCGGCCGTGGTCGGACTCGACCCGGCCGATGGCCGCGACCAGCTGCCAGGGCATGTGGCAGGTACGGTCGGCGGCGTCGATGACGGTGGCCGCGCGCTGGTACGCCGCGAGGGCCACCTCGGGGATGCCGCTCGCCGAGGCGGTGGACTCCACCTGCTGAGCGTTGGCACGGGTCAGGCCGTGTGACGGGATGAGGCTGGCGGGGGCCCGCACCGCCTGCGCGGGCACCCGGGTGCCGTCGGGCAGGGTCTGCGAGTCGGCAGCAGCCGACGCGTTGGACCCGGTGGTGGCCAGTCCGGCCGTCCACGCCGCCGAGAGCACAGCCAGCGGCAGCAGTGCCGACGCCTTCTGTGCGCGTCCGTACCTGCCCATCGACCCTTCCTCCTCGTGGAGCCGACCCGGAGGGGGTCTTCGCGACGACCGACCCACGGAGCATGGCTCCGGGGTGCAGGTTTCCCTCCCTGACCCCCGTCTAAACGAGCCAGACCGTTCGATGTTACGGGTCGGTACGCGTGGGGTGGGCCACTTCGGCCAAGCGGGACAGACCCTCGATTGCGGCTCGGTTGGGCGCCTCGGCCACAATGGCCCGGTGACTCACGACCGGTCGGAGGCTCTGTTCGCGCGCGCGAGCGCCGTCACGCCCGGAGGGGTCAACTCCCCGGTGCGCGCCTTCCGCGCGGTGGGCGGGACGCCGCGCTTCATCCACTCCGCCTCGGGTGCCCGGATGACCGACGTCGACGGCCACGAGTACGTCGACCTGGTGGGCTCGTGGGGTCCGATGCTGCTCGGGCACGCCCACCCCGAGGTGATGGCGGCCGTGCAGGACGCGCTCGCCCGCGGCACGTCGTACGGCGCGCCGACGGAGGTCGAGGTCGACCTCGCCGAGGAGATCGTGGGACGGACGCCGGTCGAGCAGGTCCGCCTCGTCTCCTCCGGCACCGAGGCCACGATGTCGGCGATCCGTCTGGCGCGCGGATTCACCGGTCGCGACGTCGTCGTGAAGTTCGCCGGTTGCTACCACGGACACGTCGACGCGCTCCTCGCCTCCGCCGGCTCGGGGCTCACCACGCTCGCCGTACCCGGCACCCCGGGTGTCCCGGAGACCGCCACGGCGCTGACCCGGGTGCTGCCCTACCACGACCGCGACGCCGTGGCCGCGCTCTTCGCCGACGAGGGCGACCGCGTCGCCTGCCTGATCACCGAGGCAGCACCCGGCAACATGGGCGTGATCGCGCCCGACCCGGGGTTCAACCAGTTCCTCGCTCAGACCTGCGGCCGGCACGGCGCGCTGTTCATCAGCGACGAGGTGATGACCGGCTTCCGTGCATCGCGCCAGGGACAGTGGGGCCTCGACGGCGCGCTCGAGGGCTGGACCCCCGACCTGATGACCTTCGGGAAGGTGATGGGTGGCGGCTTCCCCGCCGCGGCGTTCGGTGGCCGCGCCGACGTGATGGCGATGCTGTCGCCGCTGGGACCCGTCTACCAGGCCGGCACCCTGTCGGGGAACCCGATCGCCGCTACGGCCGGCCTGACCACGTTGCGGCTCGCGACCGACGACGTCTACACCCACGTCACCACCGCCGGCGACGCCGTCAAGGACGCCGCCGACAAGGCCCTGTCCGACGCGGGAGTGCCGCACACGATCTCGTCCGCCGGCACGATGTTCTCGGTCTTCTTCACCGACGGCCCGGTCCGCGACTACGACGACGCCCAGCGCCAGGACACCGCGGCGTACGCCGCGTTCTTCCACGCCATGCTCGACCACGGTGTCTACCTGCCGCCGTCCGCGTACGAGGCCTGGTTCCTCTCCTCCGCGCACGACGACGACGCCGTGGCGACGGTTCTGGAGGCGCTGCCGCACGCCGCCGCGGCCGCACGGGAGGCTTCGCGTGGCTGACCGGACCCAGGACCAGACCACGGTGCACCTGATCCGTCACGGTGAGGTCCACAACCCCGAGGGCGTGCTCTACGGCCGCCGCGACGGGTACCACCTCTCCGACCTCGGCCGGGAGATGGCCCAGCGCATCGCCGGCGCACTCGGCGACCGCGACATCGTCCACCTCCGTACGTCGCCCCTCGAGCGTGCGCAGGAGACCGCGGCGCCACTGGCGGCGGCCTTGGCCCTCACTCCCGTGATCGATCCCCGCGTGATCGAGTCCGGGAACGTCTTCGAGGGCAAGCGCTTCGGTCACGGCGACAACGCCCTGCGCAAGCCGAGCACGTGGATCCATCTCCGCAACCCGTTCAAGCCGTCGTGGGGCGAGCCGTACAAGGAGGTCGTCGCGCGGATGATCGCCGCGGTCCACGATGCCCGTGACGCCGCGGTCGGCCACGAGGCCGCGATCGTGTCCCACCAGCTGCCGATCTGGATCACCCGGCTCTCGCTGGAGAAGCGCTCCTTCCTGCACGACCCGCGCAAGCGGCAGTGCACGCTGTGCTCGGTGACCTCGCTGCAGTTCACCGGCGACGAGCTGACCACGATCAGCTACTCGGAGCCGGCCGGCGACCTGATCCCGGTCCGCGACAAGTTGGCGCCGTTCTCGGCCGGCGACGCCCCGGAGGCGAGAAAGCCGTAGATGGTGTCCAGGCGCGTGCTCTCGACGGTCGCGGCGGCCGTGTTCCTGCTGACCGCGAGCGGCTGCTCCTCCCTCCACGGTCTCAACGGCACCGACGGCAAGGACTTCGTCCAGGGAGACGGTGGCGTCCACGAGGTCGCGGTGGCCGACCGGGGCCGGCCGGTCGGCTTCACGGGCAAGGACCTCGACGGCAAGCCACTGTCGCTGGCCGCGCTGCGGGGCAGGCCCACCGTGATCTCGGTGTGGTGGGCCGGGTGCCCGCCGTGCCGCAAGGAGGCACCGCTGCTGGTCGGCGCCCAGCAGCAGCTCGGCGACCGGGCCCACTTCGTCGGTGTCGATGTCCGCGACGGCGGAACCGCCGCACCGAAGACCTTCGAGTCGCAGTTCGGCATCACCTGGCCGTCCTTCTACTCCCCGGGTGGTGAGGCGCTGCTGGCGTTCCCCGGGACGCTGACGCCCAACTCCATCCCGGCCACCGTGGTGCTCGACGCGCAGGGTCGCGTCGCGGCGAGCATCATCGGCGCGGTGCCGTCGCAGCTGACGCTGGTCCAGATGGTGCAGGACGTGATCGTGCATGGGTGACTGGTTCCAGCACCAGGCTCTCTCCGGCTCGCTGGTGCTGGCGATCCCGGTGGCCCTGGTCGCCGGGCTGGTCTCCTTCTTCTCGCCCTGCGTGATCCCCCTGCTGCCGGGCTACCTCTCCTATGCGACCGGCCTGTCCGGCGCCGACCTCGAGCACGCCCGGCGGGGGCGGATGCTCGCCGGCGCCGTCCTGTTCGTGCTCGGCTTCTCGGTGGTCTACGTCGTGATCGGGTTCACCGCCGGCTCGGTCGGCACCTGGCTGGTGCGTTCGCGCACCCAGCTCGAGGTGGTCCTCGGCATCGTGCTGATCCTCCTCGGCCTGGCGTTCGCCGGGCTCGTGCCGTTCCTGCAGCGTGACGTGCGCGTCCACTCGGTCCCCGCGGTCGGCCTCGGTGCCGCGCCCCTGCTCGGCTTCCTGTTCGGGCTCGGCTGGACGCCGTGCGTCGGGCCGACCCTGAGCGCGATCATCACCCTCGGTCTCAACGAGGGCACCGCCAACCGCGGCGCCCTACTGGCGGGGGTCTACTGCGTGGGGCTGGGAGTGCCGTTCATCGTCGCGGCCCTGGCCTATCGCCGCGCTCTGGGCGCGTTCCAGTTCGTCCGCCGTCACCAGCAGTGGGTGACCCGGGTCGGCGGCCTGATGCTGGTCCTGGTGGGGCTCGCGCTGATCACCGGCTACTGGGACCAGGCCGTCAGCTGGCTGCAGGTCCACCTCGTGAACAACTCCACGGTGGCAGTGTGAGGGCCCTCGGATGAGCGACCTCCGGACGGACCAGCCCGAGGAGACGGGGAGCTGGCAGCCGAGCGGCGACCGCGACCACCACCGGCGTGCCGGGGAGCTGACCGCGTGGGAGTTCCTGCGCTGGACGTGGCGTCAGCTGACCTCGATGCGGACCGCGCTGGTCCTGTTGCTCCTCCTCGCCCTCGGCGCGATCCCCGGCTCGGTCATCCCGCAGAGCGGCGTCGACGCGCTGAAGACGCAGAACTGGCAGGCGGCTCACCCGCACCTGACGCCGATCTACGAGAAGCTCAGCCTGTTCAGCGTCTACCACTCACCGTGGTTCGCCGCGATCTACCTGCTGCTGATGGTCTCGCTGGTCGGCTGCATCGTGCCGCGGTTGTTCGTCTACTGGCGCGGCTATCGCAAGCAGCCACCCGTCGCGCCACGCAACCTGACCCGCCTGCCGGACCACGCGTCGTACACCACCGACGAGGAGCCGGCGGTCGTCCTGGAGCGTGCCGCGCGGCGCCTGTCCCCCGGCAACCGGATCTCGACGAGCTCGACCGACCAGGGCTGGGGCCCGCCCGCGGAAGGAGGATGGGTCTCCGCCGAGCGCGGGCAGCTGCGTGAGGCCGGCAACCTGCTCTTCCACCTGTCGGTACTCGTCGTCCTCGTCGGCTTCGGCATCGGCAGCCTGTTCGGGTACAAGGGCGGCGTCATCCTGATCGTCGGCAACGGCTTCTCCAACACCCTGACGCAGTACGACGACTTCGACCCGGGCTCGCTCTTCGACGCCGACAAGATGGAGCCGTTCTGCTTCACCGTGCACGACTTCAAGGTGCAGTGGATCCAGAGCGGTCCGCGGCAGGGCCTGGCCCGCGGCTTCCAGGCGCCGTTGACCTACCGCAACTCCTGCCAGGGCGACGAGTCGTCATGGTCGGCGCAGCAGAGCTACGACCTGCGGGTCAACCATCCGCTCACGATCGGCGGTACCCAGATCTTCCTGATCGGCCACGGCTACGCCCCGGTGATCACCGTCCGCGACGCCCAGGGCCACAAGCTCTACGACGGCCCGACGGTCTTCCTCCCCGAGAGCTCCAACTTCGAGTCGTTCGGCGTCGTCAAGGCGGCCGGCCTCCGGGCAGGCCAGGACATCGGGCTCGAGGGGTTGTTCTACCCGACCTTCGCGCTGGTCCGGGGCCAGCCGATCAACGTGATGGGCGACGACAAGAACCCCACCCTGTCGATGCTCGCGTACGTCGGCGACCTCGGCCTGAACACCGGGGTGCCGCAGTCGGTCTACGCGATGGACAAGGCGAACATGCGACAGCTGAAGAAGCCGAACGGGAAGGTGTTCCGCGTCGACATCCAGCCGCACGAGACCGTGCAGCTGCCCGATGGCGCCGGCTCGGTCACGTTCCACGGCGTCAAGCACTGGACCCGGCTCCAGATCAGCCGTACCCCGGACGTGTGGCTCACGTTGCTCGGTGTCGTCCTGGCGCTCGTGGGCCTGCTGGGCTCGCTGTTCATCCGACCCCGGCGCGTCTGGGTGCGCGCTCGTCGTCGCGACGGGACGACGCTGGTCGAGGTGGCCGCCCTGGACCGGTCGGGTGGCGGTGACCTGGCACCCGTACTCTCGTCGGTGGTGGACTCGTTGCAGGCCGAGGAGGGAACACACGCATGAGCGTCGACCTGGGCATCGGCACGGGCACGTGGGAGCACCTCAGCAACCAGGCGATCGCAGCGGCGGGTGTCGTGTACTTCCTGGCGCTGGTGGCTCACCTGGTGGAGTGGAGCGCGCTGCGCACCGTACCGGTGCAGGCGGCCGCGCGCGTGGCCGTACCCGCTCGGGCCACCGCCGGTGCGCCGCCGGTCGAGGATGTCCCGTCAGGGGCCACGGCCGGGCCGGAGGAGTCGATCCGGTTCCGGATCGCGATGTTCGGCAACCTCGCGCTGATGCTCACCGTGATCGCCGCGGTCGCCCACTTCGTGGGGCTCTTCGCTCGGGCGGAGGCGGCGCAGCGGGTGCCCTGGGGCAACATGTACGAGTTCACGATCTCGGGATCATTCGTCGTGGTCGCCGGCTACCTCCTGCTGCGCAAGCGCTTCGGCCTGGCCTGGATGGGGCCGATCGTCACCGGTCTCGTGCTGGTGCTCCTGATGATCTCCGTGCTGTGGCTCTACGCCCCGGTCGAGCCGCTGACCGAAGCCCTGCGGTCGTACTGGCTGGTGATCCACGTGATGTCCGCGATGATCGCCACCGGCGCGTTCACCCTCGGCGGTATCACCTCGGCGCTGTACCTCGTGCGGGCGCGCGCCGAGAAGCGCGGACGCGTCCCCGACAAGGGGTACATCGCCCGGCTCCCCGCGCTGACGACCCTCGACCGCGTCTCCTACCGGATCCACGCGTTCGCGTTCCCCGTCTGGACCTTCGCGGTGCTGATCACCGGACCGATCTGGGCGCACGAGGCCTGGTCGTCGTACTGGAACTGGGACCCCAAGGAGGTGTGCGCCTTCATCACCTGGGTGGTGTACGCCGCCTACCTGCACGCACGCGCGACCGCCGGTTGGCGCGGCCGGAACGCCGCCATCCTGGCGCTGGTCGGCGTGGCCACGCTGTGGTTCAACTTCATCGGGATCAACTACTTCTCGACGACGAGCCAACACTCCTATGCGAGTGGCGCTCCGGCGAGCAGCCTCGTCGCCCACCTACCTCAGGACGGATGACGCTGCAGGCTCAGCTCGGGTCGTCGGGACCCTTGTCCCGCCGGGAGATCTGGGCCAGGAACTCGTCGTCGTCATCGGGGCCCACCGGTCGGACATACTCGTCGTCGTCCCGATGAGGTCGCCGAGGGAAGCCCTCCAGCAGGAACCGTGCGGCGTAGTAGGAGCCCACCGCGACAACGACCAGCAGCAGTACGAACCTCCACACGGCACCAGACTAGGACGGCGCTGGTCGTCCGTGGGCGCGACTTGCCAATTCTGGCCGTCCTCGACGGGCTGACTAACCTGTGGGTGTGAAGGAGTTCTGGATCTACACCGGCCTGCGGCTGATCTTCTTCGCCGCCTCGGTGGTCGTGATCGGCGGCGTCTGGCTCGCCGTCTCGGACTCGGCCAGCGTGATGTGGATCCTGATCCTCTCCCTGGCCGTCAGCGGCCTGGCGTCGTACTTCCTGCTCGGCAACCAGCGCACCGCCCTGGCCCGGCACGTCGACGAACGCGCCCGTCGCGCGACGGAGAAGTTCGAGGAGCTGAAGGCCAAGGAGGACGTCGACTGACGGTCACCTGGACCGCGGCCGGCTACGGCTACTTGCGACGGTTGATCTGGCGGTTGATGCGCGACTCGGACTGACCGAGGATCTTGGCCAGCAGCGGCACCCGCATCTTCCACGCCACGAACCCGGCCACCACGATCACCAGCAGGATCAACCAGAACATGTGACCAGCCTAGACGGCCGGTGGGCGGCGGCCCGGCAATCGGGTCGAGCTGTGGCAGCCCAGCGGTCCGGCAACGGTTGTGGCCTCTGGTTTGCCTCCCACGTGGTGCACCGCTGCTGAGGTGGGCTCGGCGCGGCCGGTGGTGCGGCCGGTCAGGTGGCGACAGCGAGGCCGACCAGCAGACCGAGCCCGTAGAGCAGCTCCGCGACGCCGGTCAGCTGGAGCACCGGGATCAGCCCCGGGCCTCCGGCGCCGGACCGGACGACGCGCGACGCCTTGAGCGACGGAACGGCGTACACCAGGGCGAGCAGGGCCCACCAGCTGGTGGTGAGTGCGACGCCGATCAGGGCGACCAGGGCGAGCAGCATCAGCAGCACGTAGAAGAGTCGCGTGCGCCCGTCTCCGAGCCGGACGGCGAGGGTGATCTTGCCGGCGCCGCGGTCGGTGGGGATGTCGCGGAGGTTGTTGGCGACCAGGATCGCGCAGGCGATCGCGCCGATGCCGACCGCGGCGTACCACGCGGCGGCCTGCCACTCCTGCGTCTGGACGTACGTCGTGCCGACCACCGCGACCAGGCCGAAGAACACGAAGACCATGACCTCGCCCAGACCCAGGTACCCGTAGGGCTTCGAGCCGCCGGTGTAGAACCACGCGGCCAGCACGCACAGCGCGCCGACGACCACCAGCCACCAGGCGGTCGTCGCGGCGAGCACGAGGCCGGCGACGGCCGCCACCCCGAACGCCAGGAACGCCGCGCGCTTCACGGCACCGGGCGACGCCGTACCCGAGCCGACGAGGCGCATCGGACCGACCCGGTCGGCGTCGGTGCCGCGGATGCCGTCGGAGTAGTCGTTGGCGTAGTTTACGCCGACCTGAAGGGCCAGCGCGACCACGAGGGCGAGGAGCGCCTTCCACCACACCGCACCGTCGTCGTACACCGCGACGGCGGTCCCGGCCATCACGGGCGAGATCGCGGCGGGCAGCGTGCGGGGACGAGCGCCGGCGACCCAGTCAGAGGTGGAGGGCATGGCGGGATTCAAGCAGTCGTGCCCTAGCGTTCGTCGCATGGGTCTGCGGCTGGGCGGTGTCGTCGACCGTGACATCGACGCCGTGGAGGCGTGGCTTGCCGACCAGGATCCCGGACCGGCGATCGTCGCCACCTCTGGCTCTTCGGGCGCCCCGAAGCAGGTCGTGCTGTCCCGCGCCGCGGTCCTCGCGTCGGCCGCCGCGTCGGCCGCACGGCTCGGCGGGTCGGGGCCGTGGCTGCTCGCGCTGCCGTCGTCGTACGTCGCCGGGCTGAACGTGATGGTGCGGTCGTTGCTCGCCGGCCATCGGCCGGTCCCCCTGGGCGAGCGTTCACCCCGGGACGCCTCGGTCGTCGGCGGGTACCTCTCTTTGGTGCCGACCCAGCTCCACCGTTGGCTGAGCGACCCCGATGATGCCCACTCGCTCGCGGCCTTCGGCGCCGTACTGGTCGGCGGAGGACCGGTCGACACGGACCTCAAGGACCGCGCGCGGAGTGTCGGCATCCGGCTGGTCGCGACGTACGGGATGGCAGAGACGTGTGGTGGCTGCGTGTACGACGGACTGCCGCTGGACGGCGTCGGCCTCGCGCTGGCCACCGACGGGCGGGTGAGGCTGGCGGGGCCGACCCTGTTCGACGGGTACCTCGACGATCCGGCGGCGACCGACGAGGTGCTGGTCGGCGGGTGGTTCCACACGTCGGACACCGGGCGGCTGGACCAGGACGGGCGGCTCCAGGTGCTCGGTCGGCACGACGACATGGTGGTCAGCGGCGGGGTCAATGTGCCCGCCGCCGCCGTCGCCGCACGGCTGCGCGAGCACCCCCAGGTGAAGGCGGCCGAGGTCGTGGGGCTGACCGATGCCGAGTGGGGCCACCGAGTGGTCGCCGTCGTCGTCGGTGATCTCGCGCTGGCTGAGGCACGCGAATGGGTCGGGGAGAAGCATCCGCGCGCCTGGGCGCCGCGCGAGGTGGTCGTCGTACCGGAGCTGCCGATGCTCGCCAACGGCAAGGTGGACCGGCTCGCCGTTCGCGAGCTGGCGAGGGCCGCCCGATGAGGGTGTTCTCGATCCCGATGACGACCCGCTTCCGCGGCATCGCAGTGCGCGAGGGCGCCCTGATCGAGGGGGAGTCGGGGTGGGGCGAGTGGAGCCCGTTCACCGAGTACTCCCCCGAGGTCGCGGAGCCGTGGCTGCGATGTGCGGAGGAGGCCGCGGCCGGCGACTGGCCCGCGCCCGTGCGCGACCTCGTGCCGGTCAACGCCACGGTCCCGGTCGTCTCGCCCGCGGCGGCCCACGAGCTCGTGCTTCGGTCGGGTTGCGCCACGGCCAAGGTGAAGGTGGCCGACCCCGGCACCGAGCCGGCCGACGATCTGGCCCGGGTCGAGGCCGTGCGTGACGCGCTCGGGTCGACCGGGAAGGTCCGCGTCGACGCCAACGGCGCGTGGGACGTCGCCACCGCGGTGGCCACGATCGCCGCGCTCGACCGGGCCGCGGGCGGCCTCGAGTACGTCGAGCAGCCCTGCGCGTCGGTCGAGGACCTCGCCGCGGTACGCCGTCGGGTCGCCGTTCCGATCGCGGCGGACGAGTCGATCCGCCGGGCGGAGGACCCGTACCGCGTGCGTGATCTGCGGGCGGCCGACATCGCGGTGCTCAAGGTCCAGCCGCTCGGTGGGGTGCGGGCCTGTCTGAGGATTGCCGAGGACATCGGGATGCCGGTGGTCGTCTCGTCCGCGCTCGAGACCTCGCTCGGGCTGGCGGCGGGGGTCGCCCTGGCGGCCGCACTGCCCTCACTCGAGCACGCGTGCGGGCTCGCGACCCGGGCGCTGTTGATCGCCGACGTCGCGACGCCGGAGCTGGTGCCGGTGAACGGCGCGCTGGCCGTCGGCGTACCCACCGTCGTCCCCTCGCTCCTGGACGCCGTCGCCGCGTCGCCGGACCGGGCGGCGTGGTGGGAGGAGCGCCTCGCCGCCGTGCGGGCGGTCCGACAGGATCGTGACTCGTGAACGAGTCGACCGCCCTCGCGCGGGCGGTGATCAGCCGCCTGGTCGAGGCCGGGGTGCGCGAGATCGTCCTCGCGCCGGGGTCGCGGAACGCACCCCTGGCCTTCGCGGCGTACGACGCGGCCGAGACGGGTGTGGTCCGGCTGCACACCCGCATCGACGAGAGAACCGCCGGCTTCCTCGCTCTCGGACTGACCAAGGTCGGCTCGCGAGCCGCCGTGATCTGCACGTCGGGGACCGCCGTCGCCAACCTCCACCCCGCGATGCTCGAGGCCACCCATGCCGGTGTGCCCCTCGTGGCCGTCACCGCCGACCGCCCCGCGCGCCTCCGCGGCACCGGCGCCAACCAGACCACCGACCAGGTCGGGATCTTCGGCCACCTCCTCCCCACCGTGGACATTTCCGGGCTAGTCCCTGACGAAACCGTCCTTCTCAAGGCGATATCGGAACCGTTTCGTCAGGGACTACCCCTCCACCTCAACCTCCGGCTGGACGATCCGCTGGTGCCGGAGGACCGGTGGACCGACATGCCCGCGGCCACGGAGCGGGAGGAACGACCGGGGTGGCGACGCTTCGAGAACGACGCGCACCAGGAGGTGGTGATCCCGCTCGGGCCGCGGACGGTCGTGGTGGCCGGTGACGACGCAGGACCGCCCGCTCGACAGCTGGCCGAGCGCGCGAGCTGGCCGCTGCTCGCCGAGCCCTCCAGCGGCTCGCGCACCGGCACCCATGCGATACGGACCTACCGTCTCCTCCTCGACGCCGACCTCGGCACCGAGATCGAACGGGTCGTCGTCTACGGGCATCCGACGCTGTCGCGGCCGGTCTCCCGGTTGCTGGCCCGCGACGACGTCGAGGTCTGGAGCGGGCCCTCCGGGTGGGGGACCTGGACCCAGCGACCGTTCGCCGTCGACCACGACTTCCGCCGGCTCTCCGTGGCCGAGGGCGCCGACACGACGTGGTTCGACCGCTGGCGCGAGGCCGACGCCCGTCTCGGCCGAGCACTGGACGCGCTGCTCGCCGCCGAGCCCGACCTCACGGCGTACGACGTCGCCGGTGCGGTCGCGCTGGCCCTTCCGCGCGAAGGGCTCCTTGTCGTCGGCGCGTCCAACCCGATCCGCGACCTCGACCTGATGGTGCCGCGCTACGAGGTGGGCGGCCGCCGCAAGGTGATCGCCAACCGCGGTCTCTCCGGCATCGACGGCGTCGTCTCGACCGCCGTCGGCGCCGCCCTCGGCCGCCGGTCCGACCGCAGCCTCGCCCTCGTCGGCGACGTGACGTTCCTCCACGACAGCAACGGACTCGTCCTCGGCCCCGACGAGCCGCGGCCGGACCTCACGATCGTCGTCACCAATGACGACGGCGGCTCGATCTTCGCCACCCTCGAGCAGGGTGCCGAGGAGTACGCCGAGTGCTATGACCGCCTCTTCGGCACGCCCCATGGCGTCGACATCGCCAGCCTCTGTGCCGCGACCCGTACCCCGCACCTGAAGGTCACGAGTCGCGTCGAGCTCGAGCAGGCCCTGACGACTCCCAACGGCGGGATCGAGGTCGTCGAGGCCGTCGTACGCCGCGACAACAGGCGCGACCTCGACGCCCGGATCCGCGCCCTCGCCGAGGCGCACTAGTCGGTCACGACTCAGCCACGACGATTCCGCGACGGCGACCCGGCCGTCATCATCGCGGTATGGACGCTCGTGCCGGCGTGGCCGCGCTGCTGGTCGGCGTCGGGATGTTCACCGGCTGCTCCTCCCAAGCGAGCGACCACGCAACCGACGGCGCGACCGACGACGCGGCGCGCGCGATCGCTGCCGGCGACCCGGCGTACGCGCTGGATCGGCTGCGGCACAACAACGGCGAGGTCGGCGGAGCTGCGCCCACCCTCGAGGACTCCCTGCCGAACCACCGCTACGCGCTGGGTGACACCGGAGAGGTCGCCTCCTACTCGGACGCCCTCGCCCTCGGCACCGTCACCGGGGTCAGGAAGGGCATCGGTGTGACCTGGCGCGACGATGACAACTACACCGTCGTCGACTTCGACGACATGGCGGCCGACACCCGAACGGTGGTCGTCACGATGACGGTCGCCGACGGCACGGGAGCCATCACGCCGGGCGACGGCCCCATCAGCTTCCGGGTACTGGTGCCATCGCTCGCCGACCCCGACCGGTTCGCCGCGGGCATGGCCGGACTCGGCCGGATCGCGGTGGTGCTCCACCGGGACGCCACCGACTTCGACAGCACACCCTGGCGACCACTCATGAACGACAACCTGATCGGGGTGATCGCGGACGACGGCACGCTCACGCTCCCAGGTCTGGCGCGCGGGGCAGTGTTCGCCGGCGACCTCCACACCGCCGCCCAGCTGCTCGCGGCGGCCCGGGCGCCGGACACGACCACGACCGTCCCCGTTCCTTGACCGAGCCGGCGCAAGGACGGTCAAGACACCGCCCTCGCCGCGGGGCACCATGTCCTCATGACCGTCGCCGCCGACACCTTCGCCGAGTTCGTCGACGGGCTCGCCGCTGCGCTCGACGACCACGAGGCGACCGGCGAGGACTGGGCCGCCCGCCACCACTTCTCGCGCTACCACTTCGACCGGATGATCAAGTCCGTCGCCGGCGAACCGCCGCAGGCGCTGCGTCGCCGCATCCTGCTCGAGCGCGCGGCGTACCGGATGATCACCACGCGGGCGCCGCTCCTCGACATCGCCGTCGAGGCCGGCTACTCCTCGCACGAGGCGTTCACCCGCGCGTTCACCAAGGCGTACGACGTGGCCCCGCGCGAGTGGCGCAAGAAGCCGGGCCACATCCAGATCGGAGAGGCGAACGGCGTGCACTTCGTGCCTCCGGCCAGCATCCGCCTGCCCTCGCGCGACGTCGTCCGCGGGCCCGACCTGCTCGAGAAGATGGTCGCGCACCACGTCTGGCTGACCGGCGAGATGGTCCGGGTCGCCGGTCACCTCACCGACGACCAGCTCGACGAGACCGTCGTGGTCGAGGACGACGACGAGGGCCAGACGATCCGCTCGCTGCTCAGCCGGCTCGTCGGCCAGATGGGCATGTGGAACGCCGCGATGGCGACCCGCGACTACGACTGGAGCGCCGAGGACCACGAGTCGATCAGCTCGATGCGACGTCGCCTTGGCATCGAAGGCCCGCGCTACCTCGCCCACGTGCGCGAGGTCTGTGACCAGGGGAGGATCGAGGACACGTTCGTCGACGCCCTCTGTGAGCGCGCGGAGGTGTTCACGTACGGCGGGATGATCGCCCACGTGCTGACCTTCGCGGCGTACCGCCGGACGGTCGTTGTCCTCGCGTTCAGCCGCCTCGGCCACGACGAGCTGGGCTGGGGCGACCCGATGAGGTGGGTCGCGGACCGGGCGTGATCCGCGCCGCCGTCGGCGCATGGCAAGAATGTCCGCGTGGAGATCGCGTTCGAGCTGGTGACGCTGGCGATCGTCGTGCTCGCGGGGACGGCGCTCGCCGAGCGCGTTCGCTTCCCCGCGCCGCTCGGGCTGATCGTCGTCGGTGTCGTGGCGTCGTACGTGCCCGGTGTCCCGACCGTCCACCTCAGCGCGGACGTCGTACTGCTCGGTCTGCTGCCGCCCCTGTTGTACGCCGCAGCCATCCAGACCTCGCTGGTCGACTTCAACGCCAACCGCCGGCCGATCCTGCTGCTCAGCGTCGGCCTGGTCATCTTCACCACTGTGGGCGTCGGCGTGCTCGTCCACGCCCTCCTCCCCGGCATCGACTGGTGGGCCGCGCTCGCCATCGGCGCCGTCGTCGCGCCTCCCGACGCTGTCGCGGCGACCGCGATCGGGCGACGCATCGGCCTGCCACGCCGCATCGTGACGATCCTCGAGGGGGAGTCGCTCCTGAACGACGCCACCGCACTCGTCGCCCTGCGGACGGCGATCGCGGCCGGTGCCGGAGGGGTCGAGACGTGGAGCGTGGGCACGGACTTCCTGGTCGCCTCCATCGGCGGCGCGGCGATCGGGTTCGCCGTGTTCCTCCTGATCGCCCCGATGCGTCGCCACGTCACCGACCCGATCCTCGACACCGCGATCTCGTTCGTGGTGCCCTTCGCGACGTACATCATCTCGGAGGAGGTGCACTCCTCCGGCGTCGTCAGCGTGGTGGTCGCCGGGCTGCTCCTGGGCCACAAGGCGCCGGTCATCCAGACCGCGCAGTCGCGCATCGCCGAGCGCATCAACTGGCGGACCATCGCGTTCTTCCTGGAGAACACCGTGTTCCTGCTGATCGGTCTGCAGGCGCGGTGGATCCTCCAGGGCGTCCGCGACGGCGGGACCCCCGCCGGCCGGGTCGTCCTGGTCTGCGGGCTGACGCTCCTCGCCTGCGTCGTGCTCCGGCTCGTCTGGGTGTTCTTCGCCCGCTACCTGCTGGTCCGACCCGGTCCCGACCCGATCACCGGCCAGGTGCCGCCGGCGTCGTTCACGTTCCTTCTCGGCTGGGCCGGGATGCGCGGCGTCGTGACGCTGGCCGCGGCGTTCGTGATCCCGGCCGACGCGCCGTACCGCGAGGTGTTGCTGCTGATCGCGTTCACCGTCGTGGCCGGCACCTTGTTCATCCAGGGCCTCTCGCTGCCCTGGCTGGCGCGTCGGCTGCGCGTCCCCGCACCGGACCCGCTCGAGGACGCGCTGGCCCGCGCGACCGTGCTGCAGCAGGCGTCCAAGGCGGGCTTCAAGAAGCTGCACGAGCTGGAGTACGACGACCGCCACGGCGTCTTCGCGCTCCTCAAGCAGCGCATCGAGCAGCGCAACTTCGCGGCGTGGGAGCGGCTCGGCACCGTCGCCGACCAGGAGGCCCCCAGCGAGCTGTACACCCGGGTACGGCTGGAGATGATCGCCGCCGAGCGGCAGCGGGTGCTCGACATCCGCAAGTCCGGGACCGTCGCCAGCGAGGTGGTCAGCGACGTGTTGGCCATGCTCGACGTCGAGGAGTCGATGCTGGACATCAGCCAGGACAGTCGCGAGGAGATCCGGGTGACGGCGGCGCAGCGTCGTACCGGCGTCTCGTGCGCGGACCTCGACTCCTTCCCGGCGATCGAGACGGTCGCGGAACCGGAGTGCGGTGACTGCCTCCGCGAAGGTACGGCGTGGGTCGCGCTCCGCCAGTGCCTCGAGTGCGGGAACATCGGCTGCTGCGACTCTTCACCCCGCCGCCACGCCACCGCCCACTTCCACGAGTACCAGCACCCGGTGATCGAGTCCGCCGAGCCCGCCGAGGACTGGCGCTGGTGCTACATCCACCACGCCACCGCCTGAGCGAGGTCCTCGAAGGTGGGGTGGCGGAGTGTCGTAACAGCGCGATCGCGCTGGAATGACATCCCAGAGCGCTCTTCGGGTGTCATAACCGCGCGATCGCGCCGAAATGACAGTCGCCCGACGTGCCTAGGCTGAGGACATGCGGATCACGAAGTTCGGCCATTCCTGCGTCCGGCTCGAGCACGACGGGAAGGTGGTCGTCCTCGACCCGGGGATGTTCACCGATCCGGAGGCGGTCGACGGGGCGGACGCGGTGGTGATCACCCACGAGCATCCCGACCACTACCTGCCCGATCACCTCTCTCGCACCGACGCGCCGGTGTTCACGATCGCGGCGGTGGCTGCGAAGATCCGCGACGACGCACCCGCGATCAGCGAGCGGGTGACGGTGGTGGCGCCGGGTGAGTCCTTCGACCCCGGCATCCCGGCGGAGTCGGTCGGCGAGCTGCACGCCGTGATCCACCCGGACCTACCGCGCTTCTTCAACTCCGGCTACCTGTTCGACCTCGGCGGTACGACGGTCTACCACCCGGGTGACGCACTGACCGTCCCGGAGCAGCGCGTCGACGTGCTCTGCGTGCCGGTCTGTGCGCCGTGGATGCGCGCGGCCGAGGGTGTCGACTTCGCCCGAGCTGTCGGGGCCCCGCGCAACGTCGCGATCCACGACCGGATCTATTCCGAGGCAGGGCTGAAGATCGTCGATGGCCACTACGGCCTGCTCCTGCCGGAGACCTCGACGTACCTCCGCCTCCCCGACGGCGCCGATCTCGACTGACGCCCAGGGCCTAGCGGACGAGCAGGCAGAACGGATGTCCCGACGGGTCGGCGAGCACGTAGAGCGCCTCGTCCTCCTCGTCGGTGCGGTCCAGCAGGATGCGTGCGCCGAGCGCCAGCGCTCGGTCACGCTGGCGAGCCAGCTCGTAGGCGCTGGACACCGAGAAGTCGAGGTGCATCTGCATCGGTACGTCGTGCTCGGGCCAGGTCGTCGGCTCGAGCCGGTCGACCTGCTGGAAGGCGAGCTTCCGACGGCCCTCGGAGTCGACGAGCACCAGCCAGTCCGCGTCGTCGAGCCCGTCGACAGGTGGCTCGTCGCCCGGGCGGTACTGCAACCCGAGCAGGTCGCGGTAGAACTCAGCAAGCCCGCGACAGTCGGTGGTGTCGATCGCGGTGTGCATCAGCCACGGGAACTCGTCCATGCCCGGCACGGTAGTCGCGGAGACCGACGTCAGTCGGCGCCGAGTGAGTCGCGCACCGGCACGAGCTTGGCCTGCGACTCGGCGAGCTCGGCCTCCGGGTCGGAGTCCGCGACGATGCCGCACCCGGCGAACAGGCGCACGGTGTTGTCGGCGATCTCGGCCGACCGCAGGGCGATGCCCCACTCGCCGTCGCCGCTGGTGTCCATCCATCCGACCGGGCCGGCATACCGGCCGCGGTCCATGCCCTCGATCTCCGCGATCAGGGCGACCGCCTCGGTCGTCGGCGTGCCACCGACGGCCGCGGACGGGTGCAACGACGCGGCCAGCTGGAGCGACGACACCGTGCTCGCGTCGTGGACGACGCCGGCCACGTCGGATGCGAGGTGCATGACGTTGGGGAGGTGCAGCACGAACGGCGTCTCGGGGACGATCATCGACGAGCAATGCGGCTCGAGCGCGTCGGCGACGGAGCGTACGGCGTACTCGTGCTCCTCGTGGTCCTTGCTCGACCGGGCGAGGGTGGCGGCCTGGGCGAGGTCGCGCTCGTCGTCGCCGGTACGCCGGATGGTTCCGGCCAGCACGCGCGAGGTCACGAGGCCGCGCTCGCGGCGCACGAGCATCTCCGGGGTCGCACCGAAGAGGCCGTCGACGTGGAACGTCCAGCACATCGGGTAGCTCGTGGCGAGGCGGTTGAGCGGCCAGCGGACGTCGATCTTGCCGGCGGCGGTGGCGACCAGGTCGCGGGCGAGCACGACCTTGCCGAGCGCGCCGGCCGTGATCCGGCCGACTGCCTCGGCCACGACCGCCATCCAGTGCTCGCCGTCCATCGCGCCGTCGCTGAAGACGACGTCCTCCGGCGCCTCGGCCGCCCCCCTCGGCGCGGCGTACGACGCGCCGTCGACGACGGTGAGCCAGGTGCGGCCGCCTCGGCGGCCGACCACCACCCGCGGAACCGTCAGCACTGACTCCCCGGGGTCGTCGGCGAACGCGAAGGACCCGAAGCAGACCAGCCCCGAGCCGGGTTCGCTGACGTCGTCCCGGATGTCGGCGCGAGCGACCGTCTCGGTCCACCACTTGTCGGCGTCGGAGAAGCGCGTGATGCCGCGGGGCCGGATCTGCGCGGCGACGCCCCAACCGACCAGTCCCTCGTCGCGGCGGAGCCAGGTCACGGCGTCGTCTGCGGGGAGCATGGTGAGGAGGGGGTCGTCGTCGTCGATCTCGGTCGTCCGGACCGACAGACCGGGCGACGCGGGGGTGGCCGCGGGGCTCGTCACAGTCGGGAAGCGTACCGGGCGGCCGACCTCAGCCACGCGTCGACGGGAACTGCTGTCGCCAAGGTCACGACCAGTAGACGACGACCTTGTCCCCGACCTGCACCTGCGAGAACAGCCATTTGACCCCGTCGTAGTCACGGATGTTCACGCACCCGTGTGAGGCGCCGTTGTAACCGACGGTCGCGAAGTCCGAGGAGTAGTGCACCGCCTGGCCGCCCGAGAAGAACATCGAGAACGGCATCGACGAACCGTACATGCGCGACACATGGTCGGCGTCCTTGAGATAGACGTGGAACAAGCCCTCGCGGGTCGGGGTGTCGTTGAGCGTCGAGCCGAACCGGGCGTCGAGCGTCTGCTGCACGTGGCCGTCGATCACCCACCGCAGCGTCCGCGTGGTCTTGTCGATGCACATCACGCGACCGGTGAGGCAGCGCGGGTCCAGCTTGCCGGGGGAGGGCAGCTCGTTCCGGAGCTCGGCCGAGGTCGGGGTTGTCGTCATCGCGTCCAGCCGGTCAAGAGTGCGCTGGTCGACGGCACCGGTGACCGGGATGGCCCGCTTCGCCTGGAAGCCGTTGACCGCGGTGAGGGTCTGCGAGTCGTAGGTGCCGGTGACGTCGCCGAAGTACCACGCGATCTGGCGCAGGCGCGCCTGGATCGCACGTACGTCGTGGCCGTTGTCGCCGGACTGGAAGAGGGGCTTGCCCGCGTGGAGCACGTTGAACATCGCGTCGTGGGTGGGCGTGGTCGTCATCGCCCGGAGCTGCTTCCAGGTCTTCGCGTCGAGAACCCCCGTGCGGTGGAGGCTGTGCTTGCCCTGGAAGCCCTTGACCGCGGCGGCGGTGGTCGCGTCGTAGTCCCCGGTGGTGGTCTCGGGGAGCCACGCCAGCTGGAACAACCGCTGCTGCAGCTCGCGGACCTGGGTGCCCTTCGATCCGGGCTTCAGCACGTCGGCGTCCGCCTGCACGTGGTGGGTCGGTGACGAGCTCGGGGAGCTGGGGGAGCTCGGCGACGTCGGTGACGTCGGCGATGTCGTGGAGGAGGGCGGCGTCGTGGAGGAGGGTCCGCCGGGCAGGTTGCCCGACGACGCCACGGAGCGTTGGTCGTGGTCCTTCAGGAGCCGACCTCCGGCGTACGCCGCGCCGCCGAGCACGCCGATGACGAGCACCAGCGTCAGCAGGATCTTGAGGACCTTCATTGTTCTCCTCCGGGGAAGTCCACGGCTCGGCGGTCGGGCGAGGCGTGGCGAGGACGCCTCAGTGTCGATCCTGAAGACGCGAAAACCCGGCATTTGGTTGCAGTCGCCACGCGTCGTCGGACGTGCTCTCATCGGACCGGCACAGGGTGCGGACAGAACCGAGCCCTACTCTCGTGCCGTGGCCCGCGCAGACCTGGACAAGCAGCCGAGCGACGTACGCCGGATGTTCGACACGGTCGCCGAGCGGTACGACGTCACCAACGACGTGCTGTCCCTCGGCCAGGACCGGCGCTGGCGCAAGGACGTGTTCGACTCCGTCGCGCCCGAGCCTGGCGAGCTGGTCCTCGACCTCGCCGCTGGCACCGGCACCTCCAGCCAGCCGTTCGCCGACGCCGGCGCGACCGTCGTGCCCTGCGACTTCTCGCTCGGCATGCTCCGAGTGGGCAAGCAGCACAAGCCGTACCTACCGTTCACGGCCGGGGACGGCACCCGGCTGCCCTTCGCCGACGGCGTCTTCGATGCGGTCACCATCTCGTTCGGGCTGCGCAACATCGTCGACCCGCTGGCCGGGCTTCGCGAGCTGCGGCGCGTCACCCGGCCCGGGGGTCGGCTCGTCGTCTGCGAGTTCAGCCACCCGACGTGGGCGCCGTTCCGGACCCTGTACGTCGAGTACCTCATGCGCGCGCTCCCACCCATCGCGCGCGCGGTCTCCTCGAGCCCCGACGCCTACGTCTACCTGGCCGAGTCGATCCGGGCCTGGCCCGACCAGCCGGCCCTCGCCGACATGATCGGAGAAACCGGGTGGCGGCGTCCGCAGTGGCGTAACCTCACCGGCGGCATCGTCGCGCTGCATCGGGCAACGGCATGAGGGAGCGGCATGAAGAGAGTCGGCTGGTTCGGCCTGGTGTGCCTGCTGCTCGTCTCGGCGAGCGGATGCAAGGTCCATCGACCGTCCTTGAGCGATGACGGTCCTGAGCGCGGCTGTACGCCGCCGAAGCTGACCGTCGTCGGGCACGCCGGGAAGCGTGGTCCCCTGACGGTCCATCCCGGACAGACCCTGCGCCTGCGCGGGATCCACTTCACCGACGACTGTGCGGCCGGTGGAGCCGGCACGGGGCGGACGATCCCCAGGTTGCAGCTCGTGCTTCAGTCGAAGTACCGGATCGGTCCCCTGGCCACCGTGCATCCTCACGGCGCGAGCTCGGCGTTCACGGTGGCCGTCAGGATCCCGCCGACGACCGCGACCGGTCCGGCGAAGATCTTCGACACGGCCGGCTCCGTCGCTGGCGGCATCCGGCTCGTCGTACGACCCTGAGCAGGGTGGCAGGTACGGCATTTAGGGCACATCGGAGTTCGTTAAATGCCCAGGTGAGAGGCCGTTTGCCGGTCCACGGACCCGGAGATGCACGCCCGATGGTGGAGTCCTAGACTGGCCGACGGCCGGTTCGTGAAGGCGTTCACAAAGTCACAATCTCGGTGACGTGGGTCACGGACGGACACCGCAGCAGGGAAGGAAATCTGGATGGAGCTCTACACGCCCGTCCTGGTACTGGCGGCGATCGCGGCGGCTTTCGCGATCCTCTCGGTGATCATGTCGGCCGGGGTCGGGCCCCGGCGCTACAACCGCGCGAAGCTCGATTCCTACGAGTGCGGCATCGAGCCCACACCGCAGCCGGTCGGCGGCGGCCGCTTCCCGATCAAGTACTTCATCGTCGCGATGATGTTCATCATCTTCGACATCGAGATCGTCTTCCTCTATCCCTGGGCCGTGCAGTTCGACGCACTGAAGGCCTTCGGGCTCGTCGAGATGGTGCTGTTCATCGCCACCGTCTTCGTCGCCTTCGCCTACGTCTGGCGACGCGGCGGCTTGGACTGGGACTGAGGTAGCTGTTCCATGGGTCTGGAAGAGAAGCTTCCGAGCGGCGTCCTGCTGACCACCGTCGAGGGCGTCGCGGGCTACATGCGCAAGGCCAGCTTCTGGCCCGCCACCTTCGGTCTGGCCTGCTGTGCCATCGAGATGATGACCACCGGTGGCCCGAAGTACGACCTCGGGCGCTTCGGCATGGAGGTGTTCCGGGCCAGCCCCCGCCAGGCCGACCTGATGATCGTGGCGGGCCGGGTCAGCCAGAAGATGGCCCCGGTGCTGCGCCAGATCTACGACCAGATGCCCGACCCGAAGTGGGTGCTCGCGATGGGTGTCTGCGCCAGCAGCGGCGGGATGTTCAACAACTACGCCGTCGTACAAGGCGTCGACCACGTCGTCCCCGTCGACATGTACCTGCCCGGCTGCCCGCCGCGTCCGGAGATGCTGATCGACGCGATCCTCAAGCTCCACGACCAGGTGCAGCACAAGCCGCTCGGCCCGAACGCCCGCAAGGCCGAGGTTGAGCACGAGACCGCCGCCCTCGCCGCCGCCCCGACCTCGCAGATGAAGGGCCTGATGCGGTGAGCCCCGACGACCACACGGAGCAGAGCAACGTCCCGGCCCAGCCCGGCTCGGTCGAGAGCATGGGCACCCGCCACGGCATGTTCGGCGTTTCCGGGTCCGGCGACACCAGTGGGTACGGCGGTCTGGTCAAGCAGACGATCTTCCCCGGCGCCAACCAGCGCCCCTACGGCGGCTGGTACGACGAGGTCGCCGACGCACTGGAGGCACGGCTGAGCTCCACCGGACTGATGGCCGCCGTCGAGAAGGTCGTCATCGACCGCGACGAGATCACGTTCCACATCCGGCGTGACGACCTGCCGTTCGTCGCACAGATGTTCCGCGACGACGACGCGCTGCGCTTCGAGCTCTGCTCCGGCGTGAGCGGCGTCCACTACCCCGGCGACACCGGGCGCGAGCTGCACGCCGTCTACCACCTGCTGTCGATGACCTACAACCGCCGCGTGCGGCTCGAGGTCAGCGTCCCCGACGCCGACCCCCACGTCCCGAGCATCGTCAGCATCTACCCCACCAACGACTGGCACGAGCGCGAGACCTTCGACATGTACGGCATCGTGTTCGACGGCCACCCGGCCCTGACGCGGATCCTGATGCCGGACGACTGGCCCGGCCATCCGCAGCGCAAGGACTACCCGCTCGGCGGCATCCCGGTCGAGTACAAGGGCGGGACGATCCCACCGCCCGACGAGCGAAGGAGCTATTCCTGATGTCACCCCACGACGTTCTTCTCCTCCGCCGCGCCGCTTCCCCGTCGAACAACGCCCCGGGGACCCCGACGTCTCGTGGAGATGAGGCATGACGACACAAGACCTGTACGCCGGCACCGCCGACACCGCCGAGGGCAAGGTCTTCACCGTCACCGGCCAGGACTGGGACTCCATCACGCAGGGCCTCGACGACGTCGAGGAGCGCATCGTGGTCAACATGGGCCCGCAGCACCCGTCGACCCACGGCGTGCTCCGGCTGATCCTCGAGCTCGAGGGCGAGACGGTGACCGAGGCCCGCTGCGGCATCGGCTACCTCCACACCGGCATCGAGAAGAACATGGAGTACCGCTCCTGGGTGCAGGGCGTCACGTTCTGCACCCGGATGGACTACCTCGCGCCGTTCTTCAACGAGATGACCTACGTGCTCGGTGTCGAGAAGCTGCTCGGGATCGAGGAAGACATCCCGGAGAAGGCCCAGGTCATGCGGGTCCTCCTCATGGAGCTCAACCGGATCTCCTCCCACCTGGTCTGCATCGCTACCGGCGGCATGGAGATCGGCGCCCTGACCGTGATGACGATCGGGTTCCGCGAGCGCGAGCTCGTGCTCGACCTCTTCGAGCTGATCACCGGGCTGCGGATGAACCACGCGTTCATCCGGCCCGGTGGCGTCTCGCAGGACCTCCCGCCCGGCGCGCTCGACGAGATCCGCAGCTTCGTCGCGCTGATGAAGAAGCGCCTGCCGGAGTACGCCGACCTCTGCAACGCCAACCCGATCTTCAGGGGCCGCCTCGAGGGGGTCGGTCACCTCGACCTCGCCGGGTGTCTGGCGCTCGGTCTGACCGGCCCGGTCCTACGGTCGACCGGCTACCCGTGGGACCTCCGCAAGACTCAGCCCTACAGCGGCTACGAGACCTACGACTTCGACGTCCAGACCTGGGACACCAGTGACTCCTACGGACGTTTCCGGATCCGGCTGGCGGAGATGTGGGAGTCGCTGAAGATCGTCGAGCAGGCGGCCGACCGGCTGGCCAACCTCGACGGTGCGCCCGTGATGGTCGCCGACAAGAAGATCGCCTGGCCCAGCCAGCTCGCGATCGGCAGCGACGGCATGGGCAACAGCCTCGACCACATCCGCCACATCATGGGTGAGTCGATGGAGGCCCTGATCCACCACTTCAAGCTGGTCACCGAGGGCTTCCGCGTTCCGCCCGGCCAGGCGTACGTGCCGATCGAGTCGCCGCGCGGCGAGCTCGGCGCCCACGTCGTCTCCGACGGAGGCACGCGTCCGTTCCGCGCGCACTTCCGCGACCCGTCGTTCACCAACCTCCAGGCCACCAGCGTGATGTCCGAGGGCGGCATGGTCGCCGACGTGATCGTCGCGATCGCCAGCATCGACCCGGTGATGGGAGGGGTCGACCGGTGACCCAGGAAGCAACCGGGCTCAGCGACACGACATACGCCGAGCTGAGGGAGATCGCAGCGCGCTACCCGCAGCCGCGCTCCGGCCTGCTGCCGATGCTCCATCTCGTGCAGGCCGCGGAGGGTCGCATCACGCCGGAGGGCATCGAGGCGTGCGCCGACATCCTCGACATCAGCGCGGCCGACGTCAGCGGGGTGGCGACCTTCTACACGATGTACAAGCGTCGTCCGGTCGGCGAGTACCACGTCGGGGTCTGCACCAACACGCTGTGCGCCGTGATGGGTGGCGACGCGATCTTCGAGCGGCTCAAGGAGCACCTGGACGTCGGCAACGACGAGACGACCGACGACGGGAAGATCACCCTCGAGCACGTCGAGTGCAACGCCGCTTGCGACTACGCCCCCGTGATGATGGTCAACTGGGAGTTCATGGACAACATGACTCCCGAGTCGGCCACGCAACTGGTCGACGACCTCCGGGAGGGCGCGGAGGTCCGGTCGACGCGTGGACCGCGGGTCGCGACCTGGCGCGAGGTCGAACGAGTGCTCGCCGGCTTCCCGGACGATCTGGTGGACGAGGGTCCGGCTGCCGGTCCTCCGTCCCTGGTTGGCCTCGAGATCGCCCGCGAGCAGGGCTGGACCGCGCCCGGCCAGGACACCACACACGAGGAGGGCCACCAGGATGGTTGACACGCTCACCCCGGTCCTCACCTCCGACTGGGCCGACGAGCAGAGCTGGAAGCTCGCGACGTACGAGCGCAACGGCGGGTACCGCGCCCTGCGCAACGCGTTGTCGATGGCGCCCGACGACATCATCACCGCGGTCAAGGACTCCGGGCTGCGCGGCCGTGGTGGCGCCGGCTTCCCGACCGGGATGAAGTGGGGCTTCATCCCGCAGGACAACCCGAACCCGAAGTACCTCGTGGTCAACGCCGACGAGTCCGAGCCGGGCACCTGCAAGGACATCCCGCTGATGATGGCGTCGCCGCACACGCTCGTGGAGGGTGTGATCATCAGCAGCTTCGCGATCCGCGCGAACACCGCGTTCATCTACGTCCGCGGCGAGGTCGTCCACGTCATCCGGCGGGTGCAGGCTGCGGTCGCCGAGGCGTACGCCGCGGGTCACCTCGGGACGAACATCCACGGGTCCGGCTACGACCTCGACGTCGTTGTGCACGCGGGCGCGGGTGCCTACATCTGCGGTGAGGAGACCGCGCTGCTCGAGGGTCTGGAGGGCCGACGCGGACAGCCGCGGCTGCGACCGCCGTTCCCGGCCGTGGCCGGTCTCTACGCGAGCCCGACGGTCATCAACAACGTCGAGTCGATCGCGTCGGTGCCGAGCATCATCGGCAACGGCGCCGACTGGTTCGCCTCGATGGGCACCGAGAAGTCCAAGGGCTTCGGGATCTTCAGCCTGTCCGGCCACGTCGCTAAGCCCGGGCAGTACGAGGCGCCGCTGGGCATCACGCTGCGCACGCTGATCGACCTGGCGGGCGGGGTCCGGCACGGCCACGAGCTGAAGTTCTGGACGCCGGGCGGTTCGTCCACACCGATCCTCACCGCCGAGCACCTCGACGTTCCGCTGGACTTCGAGGCGGTCGGCGCGGCCGGCTCGATGCTCGGCACCCGGGCCCTCCAGATCTTCGACGAGACGACGTGCGTGGTCCGGGCCGTGCTGCGGTGGACCGAGTTCTACAAGCACGAGTCCTGTGGCAAGTGCACGCCGTGCCGCGAGGGCACCTGGTGGCTCGTGCAGATGCTGACGAACCTCGAGCAGGGCGTCGGCCGCGAGGAGGACCTCGACGTCCTGCTCGACCAGTGCGACAACATCCTCGGCCGCTCGTTCTGCGCACTCGCGGATGGTGCGGTGAGCCCGATCTCGAGCTCGATCCAGTACTTCCGGGACGAGTACCTCCAGCACCTCTCGAACGGCGGATGTCCCTTCGACCCGGTCGCCTCCACCCTCTTCGTGTCCGAGGGAGCCCGCTGATGGCGATCTCCGAGGTCGAGCACCCTGACCTGATCACCCTGACCATCGACGGCGTCCAGGTCAGCGTGCCCGCCGGCACCCTGATCATCCGGGCGGCCGAGCAGGTGGGCGTCCAGATCCCGCGGTTCTGCGACCACCCGCTCCTGGAGCCGGTCGGCGCCTGCCGGCAGTGCCTGGTCGACGTACCCGACGCCGGCAACGGCCGGCCCATGCCCAAGCCGCAGGCGTCCTGCACGATCCCGGTCGCCGAGGGCATGGTGGTCAACACCCAGGCCACCAGCGAGGTCGCCGACAAGGCGCAGCAGGGGATCATGGAGTTCCTGCTGGTCAACCACCCGCTGGATTGCCCGGTCTGCGACAAGGGCGGCGAGTGCCCCCTTCAGAACCAAGCGATGTCCAACGGCCGTGGCGAGTCGCGGTTCGCCGTGACCGGCGGGGTCAAGCGCACGTTCCCCAAGCCGATCAACATCTCCGCCCAGGTGCTGCTCGACCGTGAGCGCTGCGTGCTCTGCGCCCGGTGCACGCGATTCTCCGAGCAGGTCGCCGGCGACCCGTTCATCGCACTGCTCGAGCGCGGCGCGCTCCAGCAGGTCGGGATCTATGAGAAGGAGCCGTTCGAGTCCTACTTCTCGGGCAACACCATCCAGATCTGCCCGGTCGGCGCGCTGACCAGCGCCGACTACCGCTTCCGCTCGCGCCCGTTCGACCTGGTCTCGACCCCGTCGATCGCGGAGCACGACGCGTGCGGCGCGGCGATCCGCGTCGACCACCGTCGCGGCCAGGTGATGCGTCGGCTGTCCGGCAACGACCCCGAGGTCAACGAGGAGTGGATCACCGACAAGGACCGCTTCGCGTTCGGCTACCTGCGCACCGACGACCGGCTCGGCTACCCGCAGATCCGTGAAGAAGGCGAGCTGCGGCCGGCGTCGTGGCCCGAGGCGTTCGCAGTCGCGGCGCGCGGCCTCGCCGAGGCCGGTGCGACCGGTGTCCTGCCAGGCGGCCGGGTGACCGCCGAGGACGCCTACGCGTACAGCACCTTCGCGCGGCTCGCGCTGGGCACCAACGACGTGGACTTCCGGTCGCGACCGCACTCGGCGGAAGAGGCTGACTTCCTGGCGGCCGAGGTGGTGCTCCGGCAGGGCGCGACGTACGCCGACCTCGACGCCGCCAACTCCGTCGTCCTCGTCGGGCTCGAGCCCGAGGACGAGGCGGGCACGATCTTCCTGCGCCTGCGCAAGGCGAATCGCGAGCACCGCACACGGGTCTGGTCGGTCGCGCCGTACGCCACCAAGGGGCTGAGCAAGATGGGCGGCACGCTGATCGCGGCCAGGCCCGGTACCGAGGCCGAGGTGGTCTCGGGGCTGGCCCACGACGAGGGCGTCGAGCTGGACAGCGCCAGCGTGATCCTGGTCGGCGAGCGGATGGCGACCGTCCCCGGCGCGCTCACCGCCGTCGCCCGACTGGCCCGCACCTCCGGCGCCAAGCTGGCGTGGGTGCCGCGGCGGGCCGGCGACCGCGGTGCACTCGAGACCGGCTGCCTCCCGAACCTGCTGCCCGGTGGCCGTCCGGTCACCGATCCTTCGGCCCGGGTGGACGCGGCCACCGCCTGGGGCGTGGCCGGCCTGCCCGAGCAGCCCGGTCGGGACGCAGACGCGATCGTCGCCGCCGTCGCGTCCGGTGCGCTGGGCGGCCTGGTCGTCGGCGGCGTCGATCCCGACGACACGGCCGATCCCGCGGCGTTCCGGACGGCGCTGGAGTCCGCCCGCTTCGTGGTCGCGCTCGAGCAGCGCGAGACCGACGTGACCCGCGCCGCCGACGTCGTGTTCCCGGTGGCGCCGGTGACCGACAAGCCCGGCACCTTCGTCACCTGGGAGGGCCGGCCCCGCGAGTTCGACGCGGTCTTCGTCGACCCGAACGCCCTGCCCGACGCCCGGGTCCTCGCCGGCATCGCCGAGGAGCTGGGCCGACCGCTCGGCTTCCGCACTTCGGCCGAGGCACACGACCGGATGGTCGAGATGGGGCCGTGGGACGGCGAACGCGCGACGCTGCCCGACACCCCCGCTCCGGGCTCGGCGACGGCCCTTCAGGACGGCCAGGTCGCGCTGGCCAGCTGGAAGCTGATGCTCGACAACGGCTCGATGCAGGACGGCGAGAAGTACCTCCGCGCCACCGGTCGTACGCCGGTCTGCCGCGTCTCGCCGGGTGCCGCCGCCGCGCTCGGCGCCATGGTCACGCTCGAGGGAGACCGCGGCTCGGTCACGCTCCCGGTCGAGGTGGCCCACGGCCTCGCCGACGACGTGGTCTGGGTACCCGCGAACTCCACCGGCAACGGCATCCTCGCCGACCTGGCCTCGCCCGGGTCCGGCGTACGCCTGAAGGGAGCCGAGCAGTGACGGTCCTCGATCTCTCCCCGAGCGCCGGGGCCAACGGCCTGGGCGCCTTCGGCCAGGACCCCTGGTGGCTGATCCTGATCAAGGCGCTGCTGATCTTCGTGATCCTGGTGCTGCTGACGCTGTTCAACATCTGGTTCGAGCGCCGCGTCGTGGCCCGGATGCAGCACCGCATCGGCCCCAACGTGAACGGCCCGTTCGGTCTGCTCCAGAGCCTCGCGGACGGCGTGAAGCTGGCGCTGAAGGAGGACATCATCCCAACGGCCGCCGACAAGGCCGTCTTCATCCTCGCTCCGGTGATCGCCACGGTCCCGGCGTTCGTGGCGTTCTCGGTGATCCCGTTCGGCCCGGTCGTCACGCTGCCGTGGAGCGACCGGCAGACCCCGCTCCAGCTGACCGACATGCCGGTGGCCGTGCTGTTCGTGCTGGCGGTCGGCTCGATCGGCATCTACGGCATCGTGCTCGGCGGCTG
>NZ_DASXQG010000088.1:0-4209 GCF_036493135.1 Nocardioides sp.
GCCGCGGGTCCGACGAGGCCTCGATCGTGGCGGCGTGGTCGCGGTCGAAGTAGTCCCACGCCCACGTCATGAAGGCGTCGGTCTTGCTGTGGGCGCCACTGAGCAGGGTCGCGTGGACGCCGAGCCACGCCGCGAACGCGAGCGGGCCCTCGACCAGGTGATGTCGCTTGCCGACCTCGGCGACGGCGGCATTGCGGCCGATCATCGCCATGATGCCCTTGTCCTTGTAGTGGAACGGCTCGGTCTTGCCGCCGCCTCGCTCGCGCAGGATGTTCTGGGCTGCCCACACCCCGGACTGCTGGGCGACCGAGCCGAGCTGGGGCAGCGGGCCCTCGTCGGAGGGGATGTTGGCGACGTCACCGACGGCGTAGACACCCGGGTAGCCGTCGACGGACAGATCGGGCAGTACGTCGATCCGCCCACCGCGGCCAGGGGATGAACCCGTGCGCTGTGCGATCAGGGCTGCGGACTCGCCGCCTCCCCACACCACCGTCCTGGCCGGGAGCGTCTGCCCATCGGTGAGCTCCACCCGGTCGGCGTGCACGGCTGCCACTCCGACCCCGAGGCGGATGTCCGCCCCACCGGTCGTGAGCTTGGCGTGTGCGTAGAGATGAGCCTTGTCCGCGAAGGCGCCCAGCAGCGCGTCTCCGCGGTCGACGAGCGTGATCCGACCCACGTACGGCGTCTGCGCCGTCGCCTCCAGGGCGGACATCAGCTCGACGAGGGCGCCGGTCGTCTCGACCCCCGTCGGTCCGCCCCCCACGACGACTACGTCGAGGGTGCCGTCGCCCTGCGAGGCCCCCGACGAGGCTGCGCCGATCTGGCGCTGCAGGTGTCGGCGGAGGCGTTCGCCGTCCGCCACGGAGTAGAGCGGGAAGGCGTGCTCGTCCGCTCCGGGTACGCCGAAGAAGTTGGGCCGCGCGCCGGCCGCCATCACCAGGTGGGACCCGGTGAGGGTCCGACCGTCGGAGAGTCGCAGCGACCGGTCGGCGAAGGAGACCTCGTCGACATGGCCCGTCACGACCTCGACGGAGGGATGGGCCGAGAAGATCGTTCGGTGCGGCCGAGCGATATCCAGCGCAGGCAGCTGCGAGGTCGCCACCTGGTAGAGCAGGGGTTGGAACTGCTGATAGTCGTTGCGGTCGACCAGCGTCACCGGGACACCCTCGTCGCCGAGCTTGTGGGCGACGGCCACCCCGGCCAGCCCGCCGCCCAGCACCACGACCGTCATCCCGCCTGTCACAGCGACAGCTCTTCCAGGCGCTCGGCCACGATGATCCGCCCCGCGGCCTGGATCAGGGCCAGGTGGGAGAACGCCTGCGGGAAGTTGCCGAGGTGCCGGGAACGCGCGACCTCGAACTCCTCGGCGTACAGCCCGAGCGGTGAGGCGATCCGGAGCAGTCTTTCCATCAGGCCGGTCGCCTGCTCCATCTCGCCGACCGCCGCGAGCGCCGAGACCAGCCAGAACGAGCAGATCAGGAAGGTTCCTTCCTTGCCCGACAGCCCGTCGTCGGTCTCGTCGGTGCGGTAGCGCATGACGAACCCGTTCTCGGTCAGCTCCTCGGAGATCGCGGTGACCGTGTTGCGGATGCGCTCGTCGGTGCCCGGCAGGAAGCCGAACAGCGGGGCGAGCAGCGTCGAGGCGTCGAGCGCATCGGTCTCGTAGTGCTGACGCAGGACCCCTCGGTCGCTGACCCCGTGCTCGAGGATGTCGGCCTTGATCTCCTCCGCCGTGACGGTCCACTCCTTCTCGAGCTGATCGTCGTTGCGGATCGCCGCCAGCTTCGCGGCGCGGTCGAGCGCCACCCAACCCATGAGCTTCGACGACACGTAGTGCTGCGGCTTCCCGCGCGCCTCCCAGATGCCTTGGTCGGGCTCCCGCCAGGCGGCGGTCGCTCCCGCCGCCTGCGACTGGACGAGCGGCCACAACCGCCGTGGCAGGTGTTTGCTGCGCCGTGTGTGCAGGAGCAGCGAGTCGAGGACCGCGCCGAACACGTCGTTCTGGCGTTGGTCGAAGGCGCCGTTCCCGAGCCGCACCGGCTTCGCGCCCTCGTAGCCCGACAGCTCGTCGCGCGTCGACTCGGACAGGTCGCGCCTGCCGTCGATCCCGTACATGATCTGGAGGGCGCCGTCGGGGTTGGGCTCGAGGTCGGCGACGAAGTGCATGAACTCGTCCGCCTCCCAGTCGAGGTTCAGGTAGTGGAGCGCCTGGAGGGTGAACGTCGTGTCGCGCATCCACGTGTAGCGGTAGTCCCAGTTGCGCTCACCGCCCGGTGTCTCCGGCAGCGAGGTCGTCAGGGCCGCGACGGTCGCACCGGTCGGCATGTAGGTCAGACCCTTGATCGTGAGCGCCGACCGCTCGAGCGGATGCCGGAGAGAGTGGTCCGGGATCCGGGCCCGGGCCAGCCAGTTGCGCCAGAAGTCGATGGTCGTGGCGATGTGGGCCTCCGCCTCGGCGACGTCGGCCGGCACGGCCAGGTCCTCCGCCCAGGACAACGCACAGAAGGCGCGATCGCCCTTGGCCAGCACATGGCGGGCGCGAGCCGCTCCTCCCTCGATGCCGACGAGCATGTCGGTGCTCAGTCGGAAACCCTGCCCCGCTCCGGCGGCGTCCGCGCTGTGTCCGTCGACCTCGGTCCATGCGGCCTCCTCCCGCCCGTAGTCGAACGCCGGCTCGCAGACCAGCTCGACCTCCACCGTCCCGTCGAGGCACTCGACAGTGCGCACCAGGAGGTGCAGGGCGTCGTCGTCGGCGGGCGGCCTGGTGTGCGGCGTCACGGTGTCGGGCCTGATCCGGGGTCCCATCACGAGCGCGTCGCGCACCACGATCCAGCCGCCGGGGGTGTGCCACGTGGTCATCAGCACGTTGGTGCCGGGCACATAGGTGCGCGCGGTCGGCACGTTGATGCCGTACGGGCCGAACCGGAAGGACCCGGCTCCGCGGTCGAGCAGGTTCCCGAAGACGCTGGCGGAGTCGAACGCGGGGAGGCAGAGCCAGTCCACCGACCCGTCCGGAGCAATCAGCGCGCCGGTATGGCAGTCCGAGAGGAATCCGTAGTCCGCGATCGGGGGGAAGGGGGAGTTGGTGACACTCACGTCCCAGCACCTCACAGTCTGTGGTCGGCAAACTCTCTGGCACACGGCCCATTGCCGTGACTCTCCACAGTCGATCCACGGTCCGGCCGGTCACATCCCCCCGGGAGGGGGATCTGGAGGTGGTCCGGATCCGCGGCCCGCGTTGCGACGGCATCACCCGACGCGTATGACGCAGACCCCCGCCCGGACGTGGTGCGATGAACGCCACGCCCGCTGATTTCTCTGAGGGCCTGCCGTGGTCGGAGGACGAACGTTGGACGCGCCATCTGAAGCTGGGACGACATCTGCCGGTGCGGACCGGCGACCCGACCGAGCTCCCCTGGTCCTGACGGCGCTGATCCTCGGCGCGGCCGTCGCCAACCTCAACCTCGCCGTCGCCAACGTCGCCCTGCCGTCGATCGGGAAGGCGTTCGACTCCTCGCAGACGTCACTCAACATGACGGCGGTCGGCTACTCGCTCGGCCTCGCGGCCTCGGTGCTCTACCTCGGTGCGCTCGGTGACAGGTACGGCCGCAAGCTGATGCTGGTGCTGGGTATCGCGCTGTCGATCCCGGCCTGCCTGCTCGCGGCGTACGCACCCTCGGACACGGTGCTGATCGCCGCCCGGATCTTCGGGGGCGTGGCGGCGGGCATGGCCTTCCCGACGACGCTCGCGTTGATCGCGGCACTGTGGTCCGGGTCCTCGCGAACCAAGACCATCGCCTTGTGGTCGGCGCTCGGCGGCGCGATCTCGTCGCTGGGCCCGCTGCTGGCGGGATTCCTGCTCCAGCACTTCTGGTGGGGCTCGGTCTTCCTGGTGACCCTTCCCCTGGCCGTCGTGGCGCTCGGTCTGGCGTGGCTCTACGTCCCGGCCCACGTCAACGAGACGACGGAGCCGGTCGACAACGCCGGCGGCATCCTGTCGATCGTCCTGGTGGGTGCGGTGGTGATCGGGATCAACTTCGCCGCCGTACCCAACGCGGGCACGTTCGTGCTGGGCATGGCGATCGTCGCCGTGGCGGCCGGCAGCGCGTTCGTGATCCGGCAGCGGCGGGCCGCCAACCCGCTGTACGACCTGCACGTGGCCGGGCGGCGGATCTTCTGGGTCGCGGCCTGCGCCGGGATCATCGTCTT
>NZ_DASXQG010000089.1:0-37158 GCF_036493135.1 Nocardioides sp.
GGTCGGGACGACCTCGGCCGGCTCACCCCCGGAGCCAAGGCAGATGTCGTCCTGATCAAGAACGACGACTCCCCCGTCTCGTTCCCGATCGTCAACCCCTACGGCCACGTCGCCTTCCAGGCACAGCGCGGCGACGTACACACGGTGGTCGTCGACGGTCGGGTCGTGAAGAGCGACGGCAAGCTGGTCGGCTTCGACGCCGGCGCCGTACGACGCGACATCGACGCCACCGTCGACCACCTGCGGTCGGCCATGGGCGAGGAGACCTGGGACGCCGGTATGCACCCCGAGATGCCCGAGGGCAGCAAGGTGCTCGACAACCCGTACCAGTACACCGACTACCAGTCCGAGGCCACCCACGGCGCACGCGGGACGATGTTCGGCGACCCCGGCTCGGACTCGTAGGGTCTGCGGCGTGGCCGGCCGTGGCTCGGGACCGGACTTCGTCGAGTCGCTCGCGCGCGGCCTCGACGTCCTGCGGTGCTTCGACCAGCATCACCGCGATATGTCTCTCGCCGAGGTGGCCTCGGCGACGGGTCTGGCGCGCCCGACCGCACGACGACTCCTCCTGACCCTCGGGGAGCTCGGCTACGTCAGGTCTGCTGACGGCGCCTTCTCGCTGACCCCGAAGGTGATCACCCTCGGCACGGCGTACGTCGCCTCGCTCGGGCTGTGGGACGTCGCCCGCCCCCACCTCGAGGCGCTGGTCCGCCAGACCGGTGAGTCCTCGTCGATGGCGCAGCTGGACGGAAACGACATCGTCTACGTCGCCCGCGTCTCGGTCCCGAAGATCATCGCCCTCCGCGTCGACATCGGCACCCTGTTCCCAGCACCGCAGACGTCCCAGGGAAAGGTCCTGCTCGCTGCTCTCTCACGTGACGAGCTCGACGAGGTCCTCGAGATCCCGTCCCGCTCCGGCGTCCCGCCCCACGTCGACCACTCCCGCAAGGAGCTCGAGGCCGAGCTGTCCCAGATCCGGGCCCGGGGCTGGGCCCTCGCCGACGAGGAGCTCGCGCCCGGCGTCAGATCTGTTGCCGTCCCCGTCCGCGACGGAGCCGGCGCAGTCCGCGCCGCCATGAACGTCACCGTCCACGCCGCCGAGACCAGCACCGAGCACCTCCTTGAAGCCCACCTCCCCAAGCTCCTCCGCGCCGCGGGGGACGTCTCCGCCGACTGGGCGCTGTGGCAGTCGCGCCCGCACCACGAGGCGTCGCCGGTGGTCGAGGGGGCGCGCTAGCGTCGCCGCCTCAACCGCTGCTGATCAGCCGGCGGGCTTGCGGGCGATCCGGTAGTGCAGGGTCAGGAACGGGAAGCCGAAGAGCCAGAACGCGTGCTCCGCGCGGAGCACGCCGCCCTCCACGAAGACGTCGAGCTGCTCCTCGAAGCCGTGCACGGCCAGCGCGGTGAGCTCGCCCGCCGCGGTGTCGACGTACGTGAGGTAGTGCCCGGCCTGGCCGTCGTCGACGCCGCTGGTCAGCGTCAGTCCGCGATCGGGACGTGACCGCGGGAGCAGGGTGGCGGTGAAGCTGCCCTCCGGCACCGGGAAGCCGACGCTGACGTAGCCGGAGTCGCCGTGGGCGTACGTCGTGTAGATGCCCACCATGATCGGCTCGTCGTCGTCGGCGAACGACCGGATCCACCCGCGCACCGACACCGCGCCGTCCACCCCGCCGTCGACCGCGCCAATCGTGTCGATCCGGCTGCGGATCCCGCGCTGGGCCTCGCGCTGGTTCATCGGGATGCTGGCCTGCCCGAGGGGCCGCGCGACCGCGGTGCGGTACAGCAGATAGCCGGGACGTACCCACAGCCGCCATTGCGGGACGATGTCCAGGGCGAACCGCGTGGTGTGCTCGTAGAACTCCCGGACCAGCGGATCGACCTGCCCGGGGTCGAACGCCGGTCCCGCCAACGCCTCGAGGGAGGCCACGATCCCGGTGTCGGGGGCGTCGGCGGTGTACTCGGCGCCGAGCTCCTCGGCCAGCTCCCGGACGTACCCGGTGCCGACGTACCTCGACCGCGCCGGCCGGGGTACGACGAACGGCAGATCGGCGGCGCTGACTCGCTCCGCCAGCAGGCTGACCTGTGCGTCGCGGAAGACCAGCGCAGAGGTGCTGCGATAGGCCAGGACCGTGCTGCTCGCCACCACGGCCGCCGGCGCCGGGCCACGGGACAGGGCCTGCCCGACGGAAGCGCCCACGACCGGGCCGAGCGCCACCTTCTGCGGCCGCACCCCCATCGCGCCCACCACGGCGCCCGTCGCCGTGCCGACCGTGCGTGGCCCGGCGCCGGTCAGCTTCCCGGCCACCCACCCCAGGGGCGCCGCCAGCGCGGCGCTCACCGCGATGCGCTGCCACAGCGCCGGGATCTCTCCCTCTTTCTGGCGTGCCCGGGCGACCGCCTCCGACGTACCCAGGCCGACCGCGCCGACGAGGGCGGCGCCCGCCGCCGACCTCACTCCACGGTGCGCCGCCAGCGAGGCACCGGCGAGACCGCCGACCGAGGCCGCGAAACCCACAGAGGAACCAGTCGCCACTCGTGTGAACCTAGCCCTCGATCGTCACCCACTCCTCACCCGCTCGCGGCGACCTGACTCGACCGCTGGGCGGCGGACGTGAGCAGGGGCGCGTGGATCTCGCGCAGCTGGGTGACGCCCACGGTGAACAGGCCGATGAACAGCAGGTGGTCGGGAGCCAGTGAGACAGCGCCCTGTGGACCGGCCGCGCCGAGGAAGGGCACGACGACGAACAGCACGCCGACCCAGCGGGGCAGGGCACGCGCGCGCAGGACGGCGATGCCCAGGCAGATCATGCGGGCGAGCATCACGTCACCAGGGTGTTGGCCAAGCTCGGCGTCCGCGACCGCGTCCATGCGGTGGTGCTGGCCTATGAGTCGGGACTGGTCCAACCGGGTCGCGCCGGCGACGGGGATGCCACCGACCAGGAGCATCGCGGCGGCTAGCGTCGCTGCCCCCTGGACCTCCTCGGGTACAGCCGCGCCATCCCCGAGCGTGAGCTCCCGCACGATGCGGGAGTTCCCCGCGCCGGAAATCGACACCCGGATGTCGCATTTGCGGCCTCCGGTTCGACGTACAGGTGACAGGGAAACAATCCGCCACCCGGAATGACGAAGAAGCGATGACCACAACACTGCCGCGTCCCGTGCGCGCCGCCGACCGCACGTTCGGCAGGACGGGTCGAGACGACCTGCTCAACCGACTGTCCCCGCGCGAGCTGGAGGTCCTCGAGCTGATGGCCGACGGTCGGTCGAACTGCGCCATCGGCGAGCAGCTCACGGTGGAGCTCAAGACGGTCGAGACTCACGTCAGCCGCGTCTTCACCAAGCTCCAGCTCAACGAGGACCGGCGCGAGAACCGTCGCGTCCTCGCGGTCCTCACGTTCCTCGGCCGCGAGGGCGCAGAGGCAGCAACGGGATGGGGCTCGCGGCCATCCTGGGGTGTCGTAGGCTCCACGCCACCCGCAGTAGAGGCGATCCATGACCAAGCTCCCCATGCACGAGCGGCTCCCGTTCGACGAGGAGACGACACCCCCGCAGGTCTCGACCGGTGATCTGCCCCGACCCGACGTGGTTCGGGACGTTGTGACCGAGGCGTACGAGCGCTATCGCACCAACCGGGATGGAGTCGTGGCCGACTACATCCCGGTCCTCGCTGGCGCCTCCGAGGACTGGTTCGGGATCTCCGTGGTCGGCACCCAGGGCAGGTCCTTCGAGATCGGGGACGTCGGCACGGCGTTCTCGATCCAGAGCGTCTCCAAGCCCTTCGTGTTCGCTCTGGTGTGCGAGGCGATCGGGTACGGCGAGGCGCGGCACCGGCTCGGGGTCAACAGCACCGGCTTTCCTTTCGACTCGCTGATGGCGGTCGAGCTGAACGTCGACCGGACGATGAACCCGTTGGTCAACGCGGGCGCGATGGCCACCACGAGTCTGGTGCCCGGAGCCACCGTGGACGAGAAGTGGGAGCGGATCCACGACGGGTTGTCCCGCTTCGCCGGCCGTCGGCTGAGCGTCAACGAGGAGGTCTACGCCTCCGAGTCCGCCACCAACCTTCGCAATCAAGGCATCGCCCATCTCCTGGAGAGCTACGGCCGCCTCTACTTCGATCCCGATCAGGCCACCGACCTCTACACCCGTCAGTGCTCTCTCGAGGTGACGGTCCACGACCTGGCGGTGATGGCGGCCACCTTGGCCAACGGCGGCGTGAACCCGATGACGGGTGACGTGGTCATCATTCCTGGAGTGTGCCGGCGAGTGCTGGCAGTGATGGCCACCGCCGGCCTCTACGAGCTGTCGGGAGACTGGCTCTACGAGATCGGGGTTCCCGGCAAGAGCGGTGTCAGCGGCGGCATCCTCACCGTCTCCCCCGGCAAAGGCGGGCTGGCCACCTTCTCGCCCCCGCTGGATTCGGCGGGGAACAGTGTCCGCGGTCAGCTCGTCACCAAGTACCTCGCCGAACGCCTCGGACTCAACCTCTTCGCCTCCGAAGCCGCGCCCCCGGCCAGCCTGACAGGTGGGTGAGGTCGGCGAAGCAGACGTCGACCCGCCCGAGCGCCATCAGCCGGATCGCTGCGTCGACGACGTCGCTCGCCGCCACGAGGCAGAGCCGGACCGGGCCGGGCAGGCTTCAGCATCGGGGGCACTATCCTGAGATACCCAACGCCAGCGGGTTGCTCCGCGGAACCTTGGAGCGATTCAGTTGAGGAAGGTCCGTTGATGCGGGCGTGCCAACCGACTGATGACGGCTACGTCGAGCGCGACGGCGTCAAGATCTACTTCGAGGTGTTCGGCGTTGGATCGCCCACCATCGTCTTCCTACCGACCTGGGAGATCGTGCACTCGCGGACGTGGAAGTGCCAGGTTCCCTACTTCGCGCACCACGGGCAGGTGGTGACGTTCGACCGGCGCGGCAGCGGGCGTTCGGACCGTCCTCGCATCCGACGAGACAATGACCGGCGCGCAACCGCGAACGACGCCCTTGCGGTCTTGGATCACGTGGGTGCCGCGTGCGTGGTGCTGGTCTCGTGGTGTGGCGCGGGCGATGATCTCCTTCTCGCGGTCGAGCACCCTGATCGGGTGGCGGCCCTGGTGCTGATCGCGCCGGACCTGTTGCTCAGCGACGATCCTGCCGCCGAGGAGGGCCCCTTTTCGTTCGAGGAGGAGCTCGACGCCTCAGAGGGTTGGGCGAAGTGGAATCGCCATTACTTTCTGCGCGACTGGCCAGGTTTCGTGGAGTTCTTCTTTGCGCGGACTTTCACCGAGCGCCACTCGACGAAGCAGATCGAGGATGCGATCGGGTGGGGCCTGCAGACCGACGCGGAGACCATCCTGCGCGGCATGGACGCGGAATGGGCGAATGATCGGGACAGCGCACTCCGGTTGTGCGGGCAGGTGTCCTGCCCCACCTTGGTCATCCAGGGATCGGCGGATGCTGTCGTCGGTCCCGCGCGCGGGGCCGCAGTGGCTGCGGCGATCCCGGACGCGCACCTGATCACGCTCGAAGGGTGCGGCCACGCGCCCCACCTACGCGATCCAATTCAGGTGAACTTGCTGTTGCGCGACTTCGTCGTTGCGGCTGGTCTGGCTCATTGATCCGTGCAGCCGGGTCGCGGCCGAACGACACTGCCGTTGACGACGACGCCGCGCTTGGCTTCCCTTTCGGATGCGATCGGCGAGGCCGAGGAAGGCGATCGTGGGTACGACGAGAAGGCCGGCGTTCACAGCAGGTCGCGGAGGCGGGCGGTCAGGGAGTCCTTGACCGCTTGGGTGACGGCGGCGTCCAGTTGCTGAGTGAGGCTCTGCTCGTCGTCGACGTTGGCCAGGAGGGTGCGGAGGTCGAGGTCGTCGATGGTGCGGGTGAGGACGTCGTCGGTCTTCAGCGCAGTGTCGACCACCGAGTCGGGGAGGGCACGGATGGCAGCCTTGACGAAGCTGTTCAGGTCGGTGGAGTCGAGGGCTTCGTCGACGAGGTCGGAGGCGCGCGGGAGGGTGTCGGCAGCCTTCATCCGCTGAACGGCCGACAACAGTCCGGCGCGGAGAGCTTCGATGTCGGCGTCCGAGGGGGTGCCGGCTTGGGCGAGCTCCAGCGTGAGCGCCTCACGGCTGACGTGGAGTCTGCACGCGGCGCCGTCGAGACCGAGGAGCACGAGGCGTTCGGTGAGACCGTCGATGCCGCCGACCTGCGAGGTGACATCGCGTACGGCGCACGGGTCGGCCGGCCGGAGTGGTGCGAAGGAGCCTCCGCCGTGGGCGAGCTGGATCCCGAGCACGCCGCTCACGAGGACCAGCGCGAACACCGGCAGAAGCATCACGCGAGAACCGCCGGTCATGGCGTCGACCTCCGGCGAGGAAGGACGGCGACGAGCAGGGCGAGGAGCGCGAGGCCGGCGGCGAGCAGGAACGAGTCGCGGAAGGCGCGGGTGGCGGCGCGCTCCAGCTGTCCGTCGAGGTCGCGCTCGAGCCGGGCGGTGGCGGGACGCGCCTCGGGCTCGACCTCCAAGGTCGCAAAGGCCCGGTGCAGGTCGGGGATGCGTCCCTGCTGCGACGTCAGCTCGTCGCCGAGCGCGTGAGCGACCGCCACCTTGTCCTGTGGCTGCAGCGGGGCGTCGAGCACCAAGGACGTGATCGCTTCCTGGGCGGGCACCTGCGCATCCCTCAGGTTCGCGGTGAACACCGGCGTCAGGATCGCCAGCCCCAGGACCACGCCGATATGACGAGCGCCGATCGTCCACGCCGCGTGCCGCACCCGCGGCAGGCGCAGCTGCATCGCCGACGAGGTGAGCCGGTCCATGGTGAGTCCAAGTCCGAGTCCCACGAGCGCCTGGGGTGCGACCGTCCAGGCCAGGTCGGCGGACGGCAGGATCGCCAGGCCGACCAGCCCGCCGGCGATCAGGAAGCAGCCCGAGGCGACCTCGACCTCGGTCGGCGGACGGAGGAGGCGGGCGAGCGGGCGAGCCGCCAGGGCCGCGACCGGTACGACGGACACGGTCAGCGCCGCCGTCGCGGGAGAACGGCGCCAGCCCTCGACCAGCAGCAGGACCAGGAGGAACAGCGCGGCCGTGAGTGCGGCCGACAGCAGCGCGAGGGCCAGGTTGGGACGCAACGCCGGACGGTGCCGGTCCGGTGCGCGCTCGGGCGGAGCGTGTACGGCGAGCGCGGCCGGCACCGCCAGCACCGCGCACGGCACTTGCACCACGAAGATGGCCTGCCACGAGAACGCCTGAGTGAGCAGTCCGCCCACCACGGGTCCCACGGCCGTGCCCAAGACGCCGGCCGTGATCCAGGTCGCCACGCCGCGGCGCTCGTCGTACACCGCGACCAGGAGCTCGAGGCAGCCGATCAGCGCGAAGGCGCCCCCGAGCGCCTGCAGGCAGCGAGCAGCGACGAGGACCTCGATCGAACCCGCCCACGCGCACCACGCCGATGATGCGGCAAACACCGCGATCCCGGCGGCGGTGAGGAGGCGCGGCTGTGCCCGACCGAACACGACGGCGGTGGGTACGGCGACGATCGCGAGCACGAGGTTGAACGCGATGAGCACCCAGGCGACCTGCCCGACCGTCGTGTGCAGGTTCACCAGGATGTCGGGCAGGGCGAGCGTGACGACTGCGGAGTCCGCCAGTACCAGCGCCACGGTCAGCGTGAGCAGCGGAGCCACGGCGCGACGCACCCGGTCATCCTCGCATCGACCGCGGCCCTCACGGAGTCACCACGACACCCGCCGACGTTTGCTGGGCCTCGACGGGGGTACGGCACCGGGTGGAGTTCGACGGGCGCTGATTGGGCGAGCCTGCGTTCGCTAGTCGGCTCCTCGACGACAGCGCCCACCCTCAATCGGACGGAGCCCCACCATGTTGTGGACGATCCTCATCATCCTGGTCATCATCGCGCTCGCGATCTACATCCTCAATCGCGTGCGGGGCGGTCGCCGCGGCCTCTGAGCACGGATCCAGGCTGAGCCGACGCGGCCTCACGAGGGCCGAACGGCGTACTCGACGACGGGCGACCCGTCCGCGACGAGGTGACTGATCGGCACGGTCAGCGCGTTCGGAGATCCGGAGAGTCGGTCCTCCACGGTGCGGCGGACGACACCGGCCACCAGGTCTGCCAGCTGCACGCGCTCGTCCTCACGCGAGTCGACCCGGGTGAACCCGGTCAGCCGGCGGCCGGGCCTCGAGCCCTCGAGCTCCTCGGCGATGGCCGCCACCCGCGCCGGAGTGAGGACGGACTGCTCGTCGTGTACGACGCTGACGTCACCGCGGGCACTCCAGTGGTGGACGGCCCAGCGCAGCGCCGGTAGGAGGGGTTCGGTGAGCGGCGACACCGGCGGCGTGGCCAGGTAGTCGCGGGCACGTCGTACTGCCTCGGGCGTGGCCCAGCCGGCCAGGAAGCACCGATCGTCTGCGTCCTCCAGCCGGCCCGCGACCGCACCCACGACGTCGGTCCACGCCTCGATCGAGTCGCGACGGCGATGGTTGCGGTTCACCCACAGAACGTCGCGCGCGCACTCGAGGATCCGGCGCTCCTGCGTCTGCGGAAGACGGGCCACCAGGGCGTGCAGGCGGAGCACGAGGTCCCAGGTCGTCGGGTCTTCCTGGGCACTCCACCAACCTTCGGGGGACGAGTCGTTGCGCAACACCTGTGCGAGCCGCGCGAGTCCGAACAGTCGGGTGTCGGTCACGTGCACAAAGGCACGCCCCTGCAGTGGTCCGTCCGGACCGCAGAGCCACGCCGCAACGGGGTGACCCCAGGGTCGATTCAGCCGCGACGCCTTGAGCTCGTGCGAGCCGGCACCGGTGCGCGTCCGGACCTCCCGGGCGAGATCGATCGCACCACGCAGATCGAGGTGCACGCTCGCGTGCGCGAAGACCCGGCTGGCCCCGAAGAGCGATCCGCCCACGAATCCCGACTCGTCGCAGGCGATCTCCACAGTGCGCCGGACCTCGCGATCCTCGGCCTTGGTCCTCGCCATCCCGCTCCGATCCCGGTTCACCCCTGGCTGCAGTGTCACGGTCTGCAGCCTGCGTCATCGCGGAGACGGACGCCTCGATGTTAGGCGCGGTCGCGTCGCTGGGCGAGCGGATTCCGCACCGCTCGTCGTGGTCCGGTCGAGTCAGCCCTCCGCGCCGTTCGCGACCGTCGTACGCATGACCCAGCGCCACTTCGCGATGCGACGGTCGCGGACGAAGCCGAACTCCTCGAACAGGGTTTCCGGTCCGGTGTGCAGGTAGGCGCCCCGCTGCGGTCCGCGCCCCTCCAGCTGCTCGGGGTAGGCCTCGACCGTGCCGCCACCGGCCCGGCCGATGGCACCGAGCACCCCGGCCAGTCCTGCGCGCGCCACGCCCTCGCCCCGGTGACGGCTGCCGGTGAACACGCAGCCGATCCGCCAGTCCGGCAGGTCCACGAGCTCCTTCTCGTAGGCCTTGTGGTTCTTGATCGTGGCCACTTCGGCGGGCGGCCCGTACTGCATCCAGCCCACACACTCGTCGGCCCGGTAGACGAGCATCTGATGGACCGTCCCGTTGGCGACGTGGGCACGCTTGGCCTCGCGGTTGCCGTCGGCCGTGCTGTCCTTGGTGATGCCCTCGGGGTGGAACCCGATGCACCAGCACCCGCCCCAGACGCCGTTGTTCGCCTCCACCAGAGCGGCGAAGTCATCCCACGTCTCGGCCGTGAGCGGCTTGGTTGCGTATTCGTCCCGAGGTTGCGACGCCATAGGGGCAGCCTGCCTCAACCCACCGACAGCGACCAGGCGTCGTCAGCTCGTGCGCCGCCGGCAGGTCGGGCCGACGGTAGGGTCGAGTGGTGTTCTGACTCGTGCTGCGAGGCCCGCGAGTGGCCGAAGGAGGTACCAGCTGATGAAGACACCCCCTGTGGTTCCGGCGGCGGAATGGCAAGCCGCCTGGGAGCGACTGCTGGTGAAGGAGAAGGAGTTCACCAGGGCGCGCGATGCGATGGCGGCCGAACGCCGGCGCATGCCGTGGATGGCGGTGGAGAAGGACTACCGCTTCGAAGGACCGACCGGACCTGCCAGCCTGGTTGACCTGTTCGAGGGGCGCCGCCAGCTGATCGTCTACCGCGCCTTCTACGGGCCCGACATCACGACGTACGCCGAGGGCGGCTCGTACCCGGAGCGGGCCTGCGTCGGCTGTTCGCTCGTCGCGGACCAGGTGGCGCACCCGGCACACCTGAATGCCCGCGACACCTCGCTGGCGTTCGTGTCACGGGCTCCGCAGGCAGACATCGAGGGCCTGAAGGCACGGCACGGGTGGGACGCGATTCCGTGGTACACGCTGACCGACGACTTCGACGCCGACTTCGGGGTGGACGACTGGCACGGCACCAACGCGTTCATCCGCGACGACGACCGGGTGTTCCGTACCTACTTCATCAACATTCGTGGCGACGAGGCGATGGGGGGCACCTGGAACTATCTCGACATCACCGCACTCGGTCGCCAGGAGGAGGGGGAGGACTCCCCGGAGGGCTACCCGCAGACCCCGCCGTACCGATGGTGGAACTATCACGACGCCTACGGTTCCTGAGCCGAGCCCGGTGGCATCGTGGCGGCCGGCTCCTCGTGTCGCGCGTCGGAAGTTCTTGTGCGCTTCGCGCACACATGACACGCACCTCGCTGCGTTGCCGTCCCTCGCGAGACGAACGGGTGTGGCTTCGCTCCGACGCCTTGCGATGCACGCACCCTGTTCAGGCCAACCGTTCAACACCTTCCAACGCGCGCGCCACTAGCGTGGCCCCATGGCTTCCACTCCGAGCATGAGCATGAACAAGGTCATCCACGCCGCCGTCCGACGCGACCTCGACCGCTTTCGCCGAGCCCTCGACGCGTTCACCGACGGTGACCGTCGCCGGGCGGCGGCACTCCACCGGGCCTGGGCGAACTTCGACGCCCAGCTCACCGAGCACCACGAGGGCGAGCACGAGATCGCCTGGCCGGCGATGAAGGCGATCGGCATCTCCGGAGTCACCATCGACGCCTTCGACGCCGAGCACGAGGCGATGGCCGCCGACCTCGCGTCCACGCGGGCGGCCATGGCGACGCTGAACCGTACGGCGACCCGCGCCGACGCCGACGCCGCGGCCGCCGCGATGGAGAAGCTCCGGGCGACCACGGTGACCCACCTCGACCACGAGGAGCGTGAGACCGAGCCGGCGCTGGTGAAGCACGACGGCGATCCGGCGATCAAGGAGATGGGGAAGAAGTTCAGCCGCCGGACGGGCCCGCCGAAGGCGGGGATCTTCTTCTCCTGGGTACAGGACGGCGCCACACCGGAGGAGCGGGCCGCGCTGCGCGAGAGCGTCCCGGGTCCGGTGCTGACGATCCTGAGTGGGCTGTTCGGTCGCCGCTACCGCAAGGAGATCGCGCCGGTCTGGCGCTGACCCGCGGCTCGCGCCTAGAGATGGTCGGGGACGATCAGCGCATCCGGATCCTGGCGCGGCGGGAGGTGGGCCAGCGCGGTCTGCACGAGCGCCGTACGCGTCTTGACAATGACCGCCCGGCGGAGCTTTCCCACGGAGTCGTCGACGAGGGCCTCCACGGTCTCGCTCACCTCGCGGTCGGTGTACGACGGTCGCGTGCCGGGGGCGACCTCGACGTCCGGCAACGCCACCAGCACCGGAAGGAGTTGACCGCCGAGCTGGTCGAGGATCTGGAACCGCTGGTAGCGGTCCAGCTCGTCCCAGACCGTGTCGATGTCGGCCTTGCCGCGGCGTACGTCCTTGCGCTGGGCCGCCAGGACCGCCTTCGCGGCCCCCGTGAGCGCCGCGGTCAGCTCGTACTCGGTGAATCGCAAGGCCGGTCGCCCTCCGTGGGTCGATGCGCTGCCTCAGCCTATGCAGCGAAGGCTCTGCGGCGAGACCGAATTGCTGCCGACCACCGCCTCGGACACCGGCGCGATCGGTCAGGAACGGCTGGCGCTGATCAACCCCAGGCTCGCCACCGCTCCACCGCCCGCCTGGGGCGTGACCCCAAGTTGCGGTTGCCTCTTGGACGGCGGCGGCGGACAGTGGAGTCGTTCGACTTCGCGACAAGAGGGAGGTCCTCGTGGGCAGTCTCGTGACCTGGTCTCGTCCGCCGGTGGGCCAGGCTCGGCCCGACCCCAGGTCGGAGCGGCGGCGCCTGGACCGCTGCGACACCCTGTCCTCCCGCCTTGCCGAGCTGCACGCCATCCGGGCAGTCCTCTCGGAGGCGGCCGAGGTGGTCAGCCACGGCTGGGTGCAGGGCGCCTGGTTCACCGTGGCCACGCCCGTGCGGCAGGTCGCGGTCACGGTCTACGACCTGCGGATGGTGCGCGACCATCCGGTCACCGGCGCCTGTCTCGTCGGCTCTGTCGTCTACGCGGCGGGCGGCCCGGAGATGGCGCGGACGCAGCTCGTCCAGCGGACCCTGGACCTCACCTGGCACGCCCTGCACGAGGATGTCGACCCTCCCGCGGTCGCGTGCCCGTCGCCGCAGGTACGCACGATGCGCCTCCTCGACCTCACGCACTGGAACGACGCGCGAGGACGGACGCAGGCCGAGGTGGTCGACCTGCTCGAGTCAACCGAGCACCTGGCAGACCTGCACACTCGCGCATGCCACGCGGAGCGACAGTCGCTCGCTCCGGCCTGACGGTCGGCCCGCCACGCCCGCCTGGACTCCTGCGGCGATGCGATGTCGTGAGCGTCGAGCGATGCCACGACTGCCCTCGCTGGACCCGCCGGCCTGACGAAAAGGGTCAGGCCGCCAACGCGGCGTACCGGCCCTCGTCGGCGAGGAGCGAGTCGTGCGTGCCCTGCTCGTGCACCCGGCCGTGGTCGAGGACGACGATCTGGTCGGCGTCTCGCACGGTCGAGAGTCGGTGCGCGATGGTGATCGTCGTACGACCCTCGGCCAGGGTGTCGAAGGCCTGTTGCACGGCGCGCTCGGTCTCGGTGTCGAGTGCGCTGGTCGCCTCGTCGAGCACCAGGATCCGCGGGTTGCGCAGCAGGGTGCGGGCGATCGCGAGCCGCTGCTTCTCCCCGCCGGAGAACCGGTGCCCGCGCGAGCCGACCACGGTGTCGTAGCCCTCGGGCAGCGAGGCCAGCAGGTCGTGCATGCGGGCGGCGCGCGCGGCGTCCTCGATCTCGGCGTCGGTGGCGTCCGGGCGGGCGTAGCGGAGGTTCTCGCGCACGGTCGCGTGCAGCAGGTAGGTCTCCTGGCTGACCACGCCGACGATCTCGGCGAGGTCGGCGAGCCGGAGGCGTCGTACGTCGACGCCGTCGATGGTGACCCGCCCCTCGGTCGGATCGAAGAGCCGGGCCACCAGCGAGGCGAGGGTCGTCTTGCCGGACCCGGTCTCGCCGACCAACGCCATCGTCGTACCGGCCGGGACGTCGAGGTCGACGCCCTCGAGAGCCGGTACGTCGGCTCCGGGGTAGGTGAGCCCGACACCCTCGAAGCGCACGTGGCCGCGGACCGTCGAGGTGTCGATGTCGACCGGGTCGGTGGGCTCGGCGACCTCGACGGGGAGGTCGAGGTACTCGAAGACCCGCTGGAACAGCGCCAGCGAGCTGACCACCTGGACGCCGGTGTTGAGCAGTCCCATCAGCGGCCGGAACAGCTGGCTCTGCAGCGTCGTGAACGCGATCAGGGTGCCGATCGTCATCGCGCCGCCCCGACCGCTCGTCATCGGCAACCCGGCGCTGAGGTAGATCACGGCGGGAATCGCCGCGAAGATGAGGCTCATCGACGCCATCCGCCAGCGACCGGCGAGCTGCGAGCGGAGCTCGAGGTCGATCAGCCGGGCGCTGGACTCGGTGAACCGTCGTACCAGCGACGGGCCGGTGCCCATCGTCTTGCTGAGCAGGACGCCGTTGATCGAGAGTCCCTCGTCGATGGTGACGTTGAGGTCGGCGAGCTCGCGCTGCTGGAGGGCGGTGATCTCGCGGCGCATCCGGGCGACCCGGCGGCTGAGCCAGATCGCCGGCGGCAGTACGACGAGCGAGATCAGCGCGAGCCGCCAGGACAGCGCGACCATCGCGACGGCGGTGGCAACGCTGGTGGTGAGGTTCGAGGCGATCGAGGTCGCGGTCGAGGTCACGACCGACTGCATGCCGCCGATGTCATTGGTGATCCGCGACTGCACCTCGCCGGTGCGAGTGCGAGTGAAGAAGCCGACGGACTGGCGCTGCAGATGTGCGAAGACGTCGGTACGGAGACCGTGCATCACCTGCTGGCCGACCTTCGTGCTGACCCACGTCTGCACGACGCCGAGCGCGGACGTGACGCCGGCGACCACGACCATCGCGGCCGTCAGCACGACGAGCAGCCGCAGGTCCTGCCCGGGCAGAGCGACGTCGATGATGCCGCGGAGCAGGAACGGCGAGGCCAGGCCGACGATCGACGAGGCGGCGATGATCGCGACGACGCCGAGCACGGACCAGCGGTACGGCGAGAACAGCCGCGCGATCCGGCCCAGCGAGACCTCGCTCGCCTGTCGCTTCTCCTCGGCGGTGGGCTTGTCGGGGGTACGCAACCGCCCCCCGCGGCCGGTGCTCATGGGTGTGGTGGAAGCCAAGTGTGGTCCGTTCTATCGGTGGTCGAGAGCTGCTTCGCTCGTTGAGGAGGCGCGCCGGCGCCGTCTCGAAGCCGGTTTGCTGAGGTTACCTCATCATGAGGGTACAACACCTTTTCGCGCTACCCTGTTCCCATGACGCGAGTGACGCCGGCCCAGCACCTCGGCGATGCCTTCGGCGCCGTCGCCCGCCGGCTCCGCGCCGCCTCGATGGCTTCTCTCTCTGCCTGGGACGTCACGCCCTCCCAGATGCGAGCCGTCCGGGTACTCACCGCCCACGACGGAGGCGTGCGCTCCTCGGAGCTCGCCCAACTCCTGCGCATCGCCCCCCGCTCCGCGACCGAGGTCGTCGACGCCCTCGAGGCCAAGAACCTCGTCCAGCGCTCCCCCGACCCCACCGACCGCCGCGCCACCCTGGTCTCCCTGACCCCCCGCGGCGTCGAGCTCACTGAAGAGGTACGACGCGCCCGCGGCCTGGAGTCGGAGCGGCTCTTCGAGCAGCTGTCCAAGACCGACCGCGCCCACCTGTCCCGAATCCTGCGCCGGCTCTTGTCGGAGTAGGCGCCCGACAGCCGCAGGTGCCAGGGTGGTGGACGGGCGCTTCGTGCTGAATCTGCTGTGGCTCGTGCTGGCGGGGTTCTGGATGTTCCTCGCCTACCTGGTCGTGGGCGTGCTGTGGTGCATCACCATCATCGGGATCCCGTTCGGCGTCGCGTCGTTCCGCATCGGGCTCTTCGCGCTCTGGCCGTTCGGGCGAACCATCGTCCAGAAGAGCAGTCCCGTCAGGCCGACGTACATGGGATTCGGCTTAGTGAGTGCGCGCCGGAGGTCACCAAGACAGAGGCCAGCGCCGGATTGGACGGCTCGAGTGTTGTTCACTGACGACGGAACTGGCTTGCAGCGGCGGCCGTGCTCGTCCCGGTGGGACTCGACGCTTCGTGCTGGGATGCGCCCCCTTCGGGGTCCTCACGGACCATTGCAACCCGGGGTGGGTGCTCGTGTTGTCTCGTGGGCGGAGGGATTGCCGACATCCCTCGGCAAGGGGGAGATCATGAGATTGCCACGCAGTGTCCTACTGGTGGCGGCGACGGCGCTCGCGCTCAGCGGCCTCAGCTCGGCGGCGCGCGGCGACTCGCACTGGAGGACCACCTGCAGCGGGGGCGACATCGCTTCCGGGACGTACCAGACCCTGAGGATCACCGGCGAGTGCACCGTGCCCGTGGGCGCCGAGGTCATCGTGGTGCACAACCTGGTCGTCGAGCCCGGAGCGCAGTTCATTGCGGACACAGCGCCCTCGACGGTGCACATCGGCGGCAACGTCCGGGCTTACCACGGCTCGTTCCTCGGACTCGGCTGCACCGCAGCGCACGGCTGCGAGGGGGGTACGACGTTCTCGGACACCACGGTGGACGGCAACGTCAACCTAAGGTACGTCTTCGACGCCGCGATCAACGGCGTGGAGGTCGGTGGCAACGTGCGCTCCCAGGGCGGCGGCGCGGGCTTCGTCTTCGAGCAGGGGGGCTTCATCCCGTTCTCGGTCAAGGACGATGTGATCCACGGCAACCTGGTCGTGAAGGGTCTCAAGACCACCTGGTTCGGCGTGATCCGGTCGCAGATCGACGGCAATGTGATCTTGAAGTACATCAAGAACGACGACCCGGATGGGAACGAGATCGTCCACGACATGATCGGCGGGAACCTGACCTGCCGAGGCATGTCCCCTGCACCGCAGTTCGGCGATGCGGACGATGACCCGACCCTCCCGGCTGACTACCCCTACAGCACGGTGGGTGGTCGGGTCTCCGGTCAGTGCCGGTTCGTGTTGAACCCGAACACCTGACGCGCACCGCGTGGCGTCCCGGCGCTCGGGTGCTGGGACGCCACGATCACCAGGCGCCCCGAGCAGTGCGCTAGTTGTGTGACACCACGCGCCGAAATGGGCTACCTCAGCCCGGGCGCCGAGCGCCGGTCTGGAGCGATGACGCGGCCGCTGGGACCCGGGGGTCATCCTGCCAGCAGGGCAGGCCCGGCGGGGGAGAGGAACTCTCGGGCGACCTCCGTGGCGTGGAGGTGCGCGGCGCGGCGTCCGGGTTCGGGGTCGGTGGTGGCCAGGTTGGGGCGGAACGTGATGCTGCGGATGTCGTCGACGCCGGCCCAGTGCAACCAGTCCTCGAAGTACGGCTGCTGGAAGTCGTTGCCGAATCCCCGGCCCCGATGGGGGCCGTAGACCGCGCCGGTGTAGATGACGGCGGCCCGCTTGTTGTCAAGCAGGCCGGTGTAGCCCGTTTCGGGGTCGAAGCTGAAGATCATGCCGGGCTGGCTGATGACGTCGATGAGCTGCTTGAGGATGTAGGGCACTGAGGCGTTCCACATGGGCACGGTGAAGAGGTAGTAGTCGGCGGAGTCGAAGCGCCTGAACGTGCGATGCGCGGCGCGCCATGCAGTGGCCTCGTCCCCTTCGGGGTCGGCGCCGCCGAAGACAGCCATCTTGGCGGCCACTGCGGGCGGGCCGAACTCGGGCAGGGTGCCGTCCCAGAGGTCCCAGTGCTCGACCGTGGCCTCGGGGTGGGTCGCGCGCAGCTCGTCGAGGAACGTCGCCGCGATGGCGAGTGACTCGGAGCGTTGGCCACGAGGGGAGGCGGAGATGTGCAGCAAGGTGGTCATGGCGGTTCCTTCCCAGCAGGTATGTGCGTACGCACATAGTTATATCAAAGTGCGTGCGCACGCACAAGATCCAGTATGCTGCAGTCATGCGAACGGATCCCTCCGAGACATGGGGTGCACTGCTCAAGGTGCATGCCGCGCTGGTGCCGCGCTTGGACCGCGAGCTGCAGGACGCCCAGGGTCTGCCTCTGACCTGGTACGACGTGCTGCTCGAGCTCAACGGTGCACCAGGCCGACGCCTCACCATGGGACAGCTCGGCTCGGTCGCCGCTGTGAGCCGGACCCGGGTCAGCCGGGTCGTCGACGAGCTGGCGCGGGCCGGACTGGTGACTCGAGAACCCAACCCGCACGACGGCCGATCGGCGTTCGCAGCTCTTACCTCGGCGGGTCGGGCGGCGTTGCGCAAGGCTGCACCGACGTACGTCGCCGCCGTGCAACGTGAGTTCGCCGACCACCTGACCGCACACGAGGTCGAGGTCCTGGCGGCAGCCTTTCGCAAGGTGCTTGCAGCGAGCGCGTCCGAACCCTGACCCAACCGCAGACCGACAGTTCCCCGCGGTATGGGTGGCAGCCGGTTTGCTCCTGCCCCCTCAGCCGGCGGACTGACGCGGATGCTCATGGTGCGCCACGGACGCGGCGGGCTGAGACAAACTTCGGTCCAGCCACCAGACGGGATGGCCACGCGGGCGGCGTCATCGTCCAGGTCTATGAATCGGACGTTCCCTCTATTCGGGCTATGGCCCGCTGGTGCCGGCTCAGGGCGGAAGGGCTCTCACCACCCAGCCGGCCGTGCAGTACGTCTTCAATGACCCTGTTGTCCCCATCGCGACAAACGGCCTGGACGGCCCTCGCAGCATCACTGGCATCAACTTGCACAGCTCGAAACTTCGGCGTTGGACCCCCTGGTCGCGCGGTCGATCATCATGTTTGAGCCCGGCGTGCGTGACCACACCTCGAGGCGTTAGGTCGTTTCGTTGGCGAGGGTCCTGTGTGCCGCCGAGACGTCTGGTCTCGAGTCCGCGGTCAGATCAGCGACCTTGATCAACTGTTCTCGACGGTCGGGGCCCTGCTCGCGAACTGCCCTCTTCCAGGGTCGGAGAGCTCCACGGGGTCGCCGGGTCTCGGCTGGCCAAGCACCTGGGCCATGTGGGCACGCAAGCAGGCGAACGAGTCCCGAGCGATCCCTCGGGACTACCTGGACGGGGTCGGCGCGTTCCCGGAGCGGCTCCCATGGCTGATCCTCACCGGTCGATTTCCGCACGACTGCCAGCTGATGGTCGACCAGTGGGCGGAGTGGGCGTTGGGCGTGGTCGAGGCCTGGCCGATGACCTGACCGAGGCCGAGCCGGACCTGCCGACCCTGGCGGCCATGGCCGTGCTGGCCGACCGGCTGTTCGGCGTCACGAGTGAGCCATGACGGCAGGGACGGACCTCACAGCTCGCTCCGACGTTCGGACCCGAGGTTCAGCTCGACGGACGACGCTCGCACGGCGTCGATCACGCGTCGCAATCACGCGTCGAGCCTGCGGAACGCCTGCGTGACGAGCACCAGCTCGCCGGCCTCGTCCGACGCGTCGACGTCGACCAGCGCTTCGATGACCCAGTCGTGGTGACCAGCCGGGTCGTGAAGGGTCTGGGTGACCGGCCATGACCGTCCGGCCCTGACGATCCGCAGCAGGTCGGGCCCGCGGGCGTCCGCGTCGAGCAGCACCTCTTCGTGCTCTGCGTAGTAGCCCTCGATGCCGGCGTCCCAGACGGATCGCGTCATCACCACCTCGGCCGGTGGATCCACCCGGTCGGCAGTTGCGCGCTCCAGCGCCATCAGTCCGTCGAGGTCGTCGCGGGCCACGAGCTGCACGCGTCGCAACATCGCATTGCGAATCATCACGCCGAACGCCCGCTCCTGCTGGGAGATGGGTCTCGGATTGTGCGGCGGGCGGTGCTCGGCCAGCTCGAGGGCGTGGCGGTGGACCGCCTCGGGGTCGGTGAGCGCCTCCCACTCGTCGAGCAGCGACGAGTCGGTCTGGCGCACGGTCTCGCCCAGCCACTCGGAGAGCTCCTCGAGCTCCGGGGTGCGGTGCTGGTCCGGGACGGTCTGCCGCAGCGTCCGGTAGGCGTCCGTCAGGTAGCGCAGCACCAGGCCCTCGGAGCGAGCCAGCTGGTAGCGGGTCACGAAGTCGGTGAAGCTCATGCCCTGCTCGTACATCTCCCGAACGACCGACTTCGGTGACAGCGCGTCCTCGGGCAGCCACGGATGGGTCTCGCGGTAGATCGCGTACGTCGCCTCCAGCAGCTCGCGCAGTGGCATCGGCCAGGTGATCTCGTCGAGGAGCGCCATCCGCTCGTCGTACTCGATGCCGTCGGCCTTCATCTCCGCGACCGCGATGCCTCGGGCGACGTACTGCTGTTGAGCCAGGATCTGCCGCGGCGCCTCGAGCACGGACTCCACGACCGACAGCAGGTCCAGCGTGTACTCATCCGACTCGGGGTCGAGTACGTCGAACGCCGCCAGCCCGAAGTGCGACAGCGGCTGGTTGAGGGCGAAGTCGTCCGGCAGGTCGACCGTCAGCACGTAGCGCCGTCCGAGCTCGTCGGGCTCCGCGAGCCGGGTGAGCACGCCTGAGTGCACCAGGCTGCGCGCCAACCGAAGTGCCCGGCGCGCCAGCCTCCGCTGGTTGCGGGGGCTCTCGTGGTTGTCGGTGAGCAGCCGTCGCAGGATCGGGAAGGCGTCGGCCTCGCCGGCGACGACGTTGATCAGCATCGCGTTGTCGACCTTCATCCGCGAGACGAGCTGCTCGGGGGTGCCCGAGACCAGCTTGTCGAACGTCTCCTCCGACCAGACGACCTCGCCGTCGGGTGCCTTCTTGCGGCGGTAACCGCGCTGCTTCTTGGGATCGTCGCCGATCTTCTTCAGGGCGATCGCGTTGTCGATGACGTGCTCGGGAGCCTGGACGACGACGTACCCGACGGTGTCGAAGCCGGCGCGGCCGGCGCGGCCCGCGATCTGCATGAACTCGCGCGAGCGCAGGATCCGTTGCCGGGTGCCGTCGAACTTCGCGAGCCCGGTGAACAGCACCGTCCGGATCGGCACGTTGATGCCGACCCCCAGGGTGTCGGTCCCGCAGATGACGACCAGCAGTCCGGCCTGGGCCAGCTGCTCCACGAGGCGGCGATAGCGCGGCAGCATCCCGGCGTGGTGGACGCCGATGCCGCGACGTACCAGCTTGTGCAGGGTCTTGCCGAAGCCGGCACCGAATCGGAAGCCGACCAGCCGCTCGTTGATCGCGTCGCGGGCCTCCCGGGTCAGCTGGACACCCGGCTTGGCGGCGAGCAGCGAGGTGGCGTGCTCGACGGCGGCCGCCTGCGTGAAGTGCACGACGTACACAGGGGCCTGCCGGCCTTCGATCAGCTCTGCGACGGTGTCCGCGAGATGGGTCATCGCCCACGCGAAGACCAGCGGCACCGGGCGCTCGGCGTTGTCGACGACTGCCGTGGGCCGGCCGTTGCGCCGGGTCAGGTCGGTCGCGATCGTGCCGACGTCGCCGAGCGTCGCCGACATCAGCACGAACTGCGCCTGGGTCAGCTCGAGCAGTGGGACCTGCCAAGCCCAGCCGCGGTCAGGCTCGGAGTAGAAGTGGAACTCGTCCATCACGACGAGACCGACGTCGGCGTCGGGGCCCTCTCGCAACGCGATGTTCGCGAGCACCTCCGCGGTGCAGCAGATGATGGGTGCCTCGGGGTTCACGGATGCGTCGCCAGTCAGCATCCCGACGTTCGCGGGCCCGAAGATCTCGCAGTACGCGAAGAACTTCTCGCTGACCAGCGCCTTGATCGGCGCCGTGTAGAAGCTCACCCGGTCGGCCGCCAGAGCCGCCGCGTGCGCGGCCATGGCCACCAGCGACTTCCCGGACCCGGTCGGGGTGGCCAGCACGACGTTGCTGCCGCCGAGCAGCTCGATGATCGCCTCGTCCTGGTGCGGGTACAGGCTGAGGCCCCGCTGCTCGACCCAGGCGGTCACGGCGTCGTAGACAGCATCGGGATCGTCGGTCCGGGGAACCCACTCCGCCTCGCCCACCCGCACCCGTGACCTCCTGGACCGCGCCTGCCTGTCAGCACGCCCGGGCGACAGTACCGTCGGGCGCCTCGCTCTCGTGGCGGTCGCCGGCCCACAACGCACCGAGGGTCGGTACGGACGATGGTGGTGCGAGAGCTTCAGCAAGCTCGGCTCACTCGCGGCGCAGTGACGCAGGTCGGGCGACCCGCGTTCGGGCCGGCTGGACGACGCGCCGCGAGTGGCGTCCGCGGTTCCGGCCGCGGGATAGTCGATCTGGAGGTTGAGCCACATTCCAGGTGTCGTGACTACTTCAGATGGAGGTCCAGCGTGTTGCTGCGAGACGTCGAGGCCAGCGACGCCGACGCCTACGTGAGGATGCGTTGCGATCCGGCGATGATGGCCGAGCTGGGTGGGCCGCTTCCCCGGGATGGCATTGAGGCGAAGGTCGACACCGATGTCCGAAGGACCCGCGCCGACGAGTGGTGGGTGTCCATGATCGTTCCCGACGCCGCCGCACCCGAGGTCGTCGCCGGCACGGTCGCGCTCTGGTCGCATGAAGAGGGCGAGGAGGCGGGGCTGACCGAGATTGGCTGGATGGTGCTGCCGGAGTTCCAGGGCCATGGCTACGCGAAGCGGGCAGTCCGCGACATGCTCGAGAGGGCTCGCGACGACGGACGTTGGGGGGTCGTCCACGCCTTCCCGGGCGTGACCAATGCCGCGTCAAACGCGCTCTGCCGGTCCGTCGGGTTCACCTTGGTCGGCGAGCGGAACACGACGTTCGCGGGCCGGGACCTCCGCACGAATCACTGGCGCATCGATCCCAGCACCGGTCTCAGGTGACAGAGGCTCGCTGGGTGCGCGTTCTTGGCCAACAGGCGGCGGATAGAAGCACCTGGTTCCTCGAACGCGCACTCACAAATGGCCGCTGTCTGCGCGATACGCACCCTTACGCCGCGATGACGGTCTGACGGGCGGTCGAGTGATCGCCGGACGAGGCGCACGAGCCCGGAAGCGGCGCGGCCCAGGAGTTCTGACCACCAACCACCGTTGGTCCTTTTGGCAGACCGAGAGGCGACGTCTACTCACGGGCCCCCGGGCCGGACGATCCCTCTCTCGAATGCGAATACGACCACCTGGAGCCGATCGCGGAGATCGAGCTTTGCCAGGATTCGCGCGATGTGGCTCTTGACGGTCGTCTCGCCGAGGAACAGCTGCTCGGCTATCTCTGCATTGGACAGGCCGTTGGCGAGGAGTCGGATCACTTCTACCTCACGCGGGCTGAGCCCCGCCGTGGTGGCACCGGAGTCGCCGGGCTGGGGGCCGCGGCAGAAGTCTGCGATCAGCCGTCGGGTGATGCCGGGCGCCAGAAGGTGGTCACCGTCGTGCACCGTCCGGATTGCGTTGATCAGCTGTGCCCGTTCTGCGTCCTTGAGGAGGAAGCCGCTCGCACCCGCCTTCAGCGCCAAGTAGACGTACTCGTCGAGGTCGAAGGTGGTCAGGATCAGAATTCGGGCCGATGAGCCCGCGGCGATGATCCGTCTGGTGGCCTCGATGCCGTCAAGACCAGGCATCCGGATGTCCATCAGCACCACGTCTGGTCGATGCCGAAGCGTCTCGGCCACGGCGGCCGTGCCGGTGTCGGCCTCGGCGACGATGTGCAGGTCGGGCTCGGCCTCCACAAGCAGCCGCAGGCCTTCGCGGATCAGCGCCTGGTCGTCTGCCAGCAGTACGCCTGTCATGTGGTGGTCCCGGCCAGGGGCAGCATCGCCTTGACGACGAAGCCGCCCTCCTCGCCCACCTCGGCACTGAGATCACCACCGAGCAAGACGGCTCGTTCCCGCATCCCGACCAGGCCCTGCCCCAGCTCCTGGCCAGGCATGGGTCCGCAACCGTCGTCGGTCACCTCGATCATGACGGCTCCGTTGTCACGACCGACGCGGACCCGCGCCCGGGCACTACCGGCATGTTTGAGGGTGTTGGTCAAGGCTTCCTGGACGATCCGGTATGCGGACAGCCCGATCACCGCAGGCAGCCCGGCGAGCCCGTCCTCGACCGTCAGATCGACCGGCAGCCCGGCCTGGCGAACCCGCTCGATCAGCGCGTCCAGGTCACCGAGCCCCGGCTGGGGCGAGAGCATCCGCGCGTGGTCGTCGGTGCGGAGCACGCCGAGCAGCTGACGCATCTCGATCAGCGCCTCCCGGGCGCTCCTCTCGATCTTCTCCAGCGCCCCGTCCGCCGGCTGCCCCTGGCTGCTCGCCCTGGCACCAGCCGCCTGGAGGACCACCACGCTGAGGTTGTGCGACACGATGTCGTGCAGGTCGCGGGCCACGCGGCTGCGCTCCGCATTCACGGCCTCCCGGGCCAACTCCTCGGTTTGCCGAGCATTCGCTGCCGCCTCCGCCGCCTCGCGCCGGCTGCTGGCAAAACTGCCGATCAGCCAGGCAGCGACCATGGCCAGACCGAAGAACGCCGTCGCCCAGAGTGCGTCCGCGGTACCGCTGCGGAAGCTCCGGTCCTCCAATGCGAAGACCGAGTAGCCCGCGAGGAGCGCGAACAGACCCACGACGGCGTTGCGTCGCACGCCGTACGCCGCCACCGAGTAGCTGCCGATCGCCAATGGGATGAGGATCTCCAGACCTTCGGCGGAGTTCCGGCTGGTGACGGACTGGATGACGAGGCCGGTGAGCACCAGCAGCCAGGTCGCCAGGGGACACCGCCGGCGCCACCACAGCGGCACGATCATCAGCAGTGGGAGTGTGGCGGTCAGCCACTGTGGGCCCGCGATGTGTTCGCCAGGCCCGAAGTGGGACCAGGCCAGGGACTCGAACGTGACGATCAGGACCAGGCCCGCGGCAACGTCCACCAGCACCTGGGGGCGCCGCCAGGGAGTCTCGTCACGCCCCTGGGACACGTTCCGGATCGTACGCGCGGCAGCACCCGGACCGATTCGTTCTCAGGGATGAACCGAACCCTTCCTGTGGCCGCAGCAGCGCCCCCGTTTGCAGGCCTAGTTTCGGCGGGTCGTACTCGCACCCAACCCAGGAGATCCCATGAACGGAGTTCCCATGAACGAAAGCTCACCCAGCGCGGGCCGGCTGGCCCTGGCTTCCGCACTGATCGCGACACCGCTGCTGTGGCTGGCCGCAGAGGCGGTCTCTCCCAAGCTGGCGGCCGACTCCTCCGAGCAGCTCGCCATCATCGGCCGGAACCCCGATCGCTGGTACGCGTACACACTGCTGCTCATCGTCGGCACGATGGCGTTCGTCCCGGCCGTGCTCGCCCTGGTCCGGCTGGCAGCCGGGTCACCTCGGCTCGCGGCGATCGGTGGCACCGCGCTCGGCCTCGGGACGCTGATCGCGATCGGAGACGCGATGTCCCAGCTGATGGTCTGGCAGATGGTCGGGCACGGCGCCGACCGTCAGCAGATGGCGGCCGTGATCGACCGCTTCGACAACGCAGGCGGCAGCACGGTCGTGTTCGCCGTCGGTGGCCTCGGGTTCCTCGTGGGCACGATCCTGCTCAGCATCGCGCTGGTGCGCAGTCGCCGTACCCCGGCGTGGGCAACTCTGCTCTTCGCAGTCGGGATCGTCGTCCAGCTCGTCGGGTTCACGGCCAGCAGCGTTGCCATCGTCATGGTCAGCAGCGTGATCCTGTTGGCGGGGATGTCCCGACAGGCGATGTCCGTGCTCGCGCCGGCGAAGGGCCCCGAGGCAGTCGGACGCCGGCTCGACCAGCGCGCCGCTTCGCAGGTCGCCTGAGTCAACTCGCGAGCCGCTCCTCCCGGACGCACGGCCAGATCTCAGATGTCCCGCTCAGCTCGCGGCCCACGACGTCGCCGAGTGCAGTGTGGTGGTCACGTCCAAACCCCAGGTGGCCGCCAGCACGACCTCGCTCGATGCGGCGACGATCCTGGTGCAGACGCGGGATACTCGGACCCGCCATCCGGGCCTTAGGCTGGCGGCGAGCAGGGCGAGAGGTGTGCCATGGCGTGGGTGTTCGCGGTCCCAGTGATGGGCTTCCTTGCGTTCCTTGTGGTCGGGTCCATCACCGTCCACGTCAAGCTGAAGTCATGCTGCGGCATCGCCGACCCGCGCTGCGACGCACGCATGCGCGATGCGTTCCTCGACGAAACGAACGCCGACAAGCCCTCTCAGGCACTCGACGGCTGAGTCCACATCCGGCGGAATGGCGCACTCATCGCGCCGTATCCACGATCCGTGTCAAGGCGAGTCTGAGACATCCAGTTCTCGGCATCAGTCTCATCTCCGAACCCCGCGGTTGAGCACTTCATCCGGGTCGGGGGGAACGTCACGACTGCCCACGTTTTGCGCACGGCAGGCCCCGAAGCGCCTAGCTCTTCTTCGACAGCAGCTGAATCACGGTTTCGCCAGGACACGCGGCCGACTTCTTGATCGCCCAGCGTCCGACATAGCCGTTGCCGGTCCAGTTGGCCTCGGCGTCGTCGTCTTCGGTCTCGCCGCTGGTGACCTCGAAGCCGGACTTCTTCGTGGCGTTCATTGCGGTGAGCACGTCGTCGAACGGTGTCGCGGTCACGCCGGTGGCGATGACGCCCTCCTGTCCCCGGTCCTCGATGTGGAAGACCAGGGTGCCCGCCGGCAGCGGGAAGCCCGCCGGATAGCCGTCGGGCGTCGACGTCACCTCGTTCGCGTCCTTGACGCAGGTGTCGGTGTCGGCGGCCGCCGAGAAGCCGCCGGCGTCGGGATCCCGAGCCTCGGAGCTGTCACCGCTGCTGCAGGCGGTCGGCAGGAGCAGCAGGGCCGCGACCACGGGCCCGGCGAGCAGGCGGCGGTTCACCAGCGCACGCCCGTCAACCCGTGCCGCCGTGGGGCTTGTGCAACTTGTGCTTGAGTGCCTGCGGGTCGTACGCCGAGAACAGGCCGAGCCCGCTGCTCTGCCGCGCGATCGTCGCGTACGCCGCCTGCGCGTCGGCCGGACCGGCGCCGCTGGTGTGGCTGGTGTCGGTGACGCAGGCGTCGATGCAGCCGTCGGCGAACGCCGCCTCGATGTGGCCGGTCTTGTCGACCGTGACGTCGATGAAGTCAAGCAGGTTGCGGTCGTTGCCGCAGGTCGTCCCGCCGGTGCAGATGGATCCGCGCTGCACCGCGTCGTTCGGCGTCGCATCGCTGGTGACCCAGGACTTCCCACCGTCGTACGTCGTGGCGAGGTAGAGGTGCCAGACGCCTTTGAAGTTGGCGGTGTCCTGGTAGTTGCCGCCGGTCGGTGTGCCGATGAAGGCCAGCGTGGCGCGGTCGTCGTCGCCGGCGACCATCGTGGGAAACACGGCGTTCTTGATCCCGAACTCGGTGCCGACCGTCTGCTGGTCTGACCAGGTGGTGCCCTGGTCGTGGCTGACGGCGACTGCGGGCTTGCCGTCGGAGCCGACGTATCCGAAGTAGACGGTGCCGTTCGCGCCGATCCCCACGGACGGGTCGGCGTCGCTGGGGCTGCTGCCGGGGACCGGGTTCACGGTCCAGCTGGTGCCGCCGTCCTTGCTGACCACGAGCGCGGCGTTGCTGCCGCAGGCCTTGTTCGGCAGGTACGCCGTGCCGTCGGGCGCCACTTTCACGTGTCCGTGGAGGCCGCCGCAGTCGAGGAGGCTGTAGGTCGGGACGCCGGGGCCGAACGTCGTACCGCCGTCATGCGACGCCGCGCAGAACGCGGTCGCGATGTCCTGGCTGCAGTAGTAGACGGCGTTCGGGTAGGTCGACGTGGGCAGCGGGCCGAGGCCGTTGGGACTGTAGGGGCCGCCGCCGATGGTCTGGTGGTCGACCCCGGACGGGATCCCGCCGCCGGTGCTGGGGTTCCACGTCGTGCCGTCGTCGTCGGTGTAGCAGGTCAGCGAGTCCTGCCCGGACAGCTGCGACTCGAAGGTCCGTCCCGTCGCGTGGTCGGTGAACAGGATCGGGTCGAGGCTGGTGAGACCGCCCTGAGGGCAGCCGGTGGCGGCCGTAGCGGACACGTCGGACCAGTGCGCGGTCGCTGGGCTGGTGCTGTCGTCGAAGGCGACCTTGTAGGTCGACAGGTAGGACTGGTACATCGTCGCGCCGGTCTTCCAGTCGTTGCCGATCGAGGGCTCGCCGGCGCTGTTCACGTCCGGGTTCAGGTCCTTCGGTGCGGGGTACGTCGTGAAGCCGGGAGGCGTCGCGGTGCCGGGCGGCGGCGGCACGGGCTGGTCCACCAGGGTCGCCTTCGCGGAGTAGCTCTGACCGAGCGGGAGGAACGGGACGATCCGGACGGTGTACGTGCCGGTCGTCGGCGGCAACACGACCTGCTCGGGGTCGGCGCTGGATGCGGCCTGGCCGACCGGGTTGCCGGCCTGGTCGAGGACGTAGACGTCGAAGTCCGCAGCCGTCTGCGGCCAGTTCACATCGATCTTGAGCGAGTGGGTGTCGCCGTAGCCCGCCGGCGTCGACACGTGCAGGGTGAAGTCGTCGCAGCTCTGCGGCGCGGTGCAGTCCGGGGCGTCCAGGGCGGTGCCGGTGACGTTGGGCACGGCGAACGGTCCGCCCGTCCACGACACGGAGGTCGACGAGTCGCTGACCGTGCCCTCGGCAGGGGAGCTCGCGACGGCGGATCCGCTGTGCGTGATGGCCGCGCCGAGGAGGGCGCCGGCCGCCACCAGGCCGAGCAGCCGGCGAACGGAATGGGAGCGTGGGACGGGCACGCGCATGGTGACTCCTCGGGTGAGTGTCGCTCTCTGGCAGCAGTTGCCGAAACTGCCAACGATGGACCTCGATCGGGGTCACGCGATCCGCGGTTCCCTTGCCGGTCTCGTCCTTGCGTCCGGCCGTCAGGGCCTAGCGGGCACCCGTCAGTTTCGGTCCTTCTCCGGCGGCAGCACTCCGCGGTGGGATCGGGTCACGTCCCGATCCGCATCGGTTCTTCCCGCCTCGTATGCAGGCTGAGAGTGGGCGCAGCGGGTGCCCGGTGAGCCTGCACGGCCACGTGGTCATGCCCACGTCACGATTCGCGCGTCGTCCTTCGACCAGACGTGAGTGTGCCCGCAGATGGGCAGGCTGGTTCCTGCTGCTGGAGCGGGTACGACTCCCACTCGTCGGGGTCGAGTCGAATGCCGGTCGATCCCCAAAATCCGCTGTTGGGCACCTGATCTGGACCAAGGGCACGCAACGCCTCTTCGGTCGATTCGCGGGGTTCTTGGCCCTAGCTAGAGCGCCGATGGCGGAGGAAGGACGCGGTCCTCAACCGGCGGACAGGCCGCACCTGATCGCGGCATAGGAGCGGTCGTTTCAGCCGTCCTCCGCGATCAAGGCCCAACCTTTGTAGGCGAACGCCCGACGCAGACGCGCCAGTACCTCGTTACGGGGTCGTTCCGGCCGGTCAGGGATGGTGGAGGTGTAGACGACGATCTCTGTCGACGGCTTGCTCATGACCTCAGCGGAGATGTGGAGGTCGCCGAACTCGTCCGTGTACTGAAGGTCAGTGCGACCCATCAGGCGGAATGCATATCCCTCCGAAGAACGGGCCCATCCGCGCCAGCTCCATCTGAAGGTCTCCGCGGCCATGCTGCGGAGGGTACCGATCAGCCTCATCGGAAGTGCTGGAACTCGACCCTCATCGGCTGTGAGTGCCGGTTCGAAGGGCTGACACCCGGCGAAAGACGCGCCTGAGAAGCGGGACGGTCGACCGGACCGATTGCGCGTGACCGGTATCAGCGGCTATGGGATGCGACGGGCCGCACGTGCACGTCGTCCGGGTGTGGGGATCGTCCGCGGCGCTGCTCAGCGGGGTTCCAGGAGCACGGCGTGTACGTGCGGGTAGCCCCGGGGCAGGAGGTACAACCCACGGACGTCGCGGTATAGCACTCGCCAGTGCCAGTAGCCGCGGAGGGTGTAGGGCGCTCGTTGCAAGGTGCGGGCATACAGCGTGATCGCGCGGACGTAGTGGTGTGAGGGGTTGTAGCGGTAGAGGGCCGCTGCCATGTCGTCGGGCGCACCGTTGGCTCGCAGGAGGCGGGCCGCCCCGAGGATTGAGTCTCGCGGGTCGTCGATGTCGCCGCCCGCGCCGTAGGTTTTCCACGTCGACGGCATGAATTGCATTGGCCCCTGGGCACCCGCGGGGCTGGTTCCCCGGATCCGGCCCATGCGCGTCTCAACGAGGTGGATGGCCGCGAGGAACGTCCAGTGCACGCCGGTCATACGTTGTGCTTCCGTGTAGTAGCCGCGCAGCTCGTCCACGGAAGGCGGCGAGATGATCCGCCACTGCGGTAGGCGCTTCTGCGGCGCGGTCAGCTGGATCAGGGAGTGGGCCGACCGAACATCGCCCCTGAAGATGGCCGCGGCCTCGCGTCCCGTGCGAGCGAGCACTGCGCGGCGGAACGCACTCGACTCGCTCGCAAGTCTGCGCACGGCGAGCTGCTGGTACCGCCCCGCCCGACGCACCTCGGCTGGTGTGGATCGTCCGTTCCGCAGTGTGGCCACGGTGCGGTTCAGCTCGTGGGCGAACGCCTTCGGTTGGGCGGATGGAGCGCCCGGAAGCGTCCCCGGAGATCTGGAGGCTGGCGAAAGGGATGCGGCATCCGGCTCCGACGGCGTGACGCTGATCGTCGGCGGACTGCCCGAAGTTGCGCCGGCGTCGTCCGATGAGTGAGGGCCGGTACAGGACAACAGCAGGCAGGCGATCAGGCCAGCACTGATTGCGGAGCCCGTACGCATACATCCGTCCTACCCGAACACGCAACCGCGCCTCACCTCAGTTGGCCAAGCCGTCGGTCGTGTAGATGTGACCCCTCCTCTGTCGCGGCGAAGTGACGCGGCCTGAGATCGGGCCGGCTCCTGGCGGAAGCACGCGGGACTTCGCAACGCGCTGTCCCGCCGGCCTCTGAGTGATTTGAGTTGGCTAGACGATCCTTTCGAAGACCATTGTCGCCTGGATCCTGTCGCCGCCACCCAGGCCCTTGCTCCCCGAGGCCGCCGTGGAAATGGTGTGCAGCCGACACGTTCTCGAAGACCAGGGTGCCGGTGTCCGGCACGGACGTGTCGTTGTAGACCGCCACCTCGTACGGCGTGGTGGTGATCGTGATGTCGCGCAACGTGTTGTCCCGGGTCAACCGCACCCCCTTGGCACTGAACACCAACTGACCGCCGCGCAGTGTCGTGCCGGGCGGCAAGGTGACCGACGGAGATCCGGTGATCGTGCCCTCCACCACGATCTCGCCCACACCAGTGTGGATCGCCTCTGCCAACTCCCCAGCGTTGCTCACAGTGGTCGCAGTCATGAGTCCGGTTCTACACCCGACAAGAGCTGCCGGAGGCAACAGGCAGCCCATTCTGGGCGAACGCCCAATCTGGACGGGCGGACGCGCCCTCAGGTCGCGGAGGGGTCCACCTCCTTAGGATCTAGCGCCTTCCCACGCACACCGGTGACACTCTGATGGGACCGCAGCCGGCGATATGACGCACGTCCGCCAGCGGCATAGGAGCGGGCGTTCCTTGCTGCGTGAGGAAGCCCCTCGACGTGGCCGGCCTGGCTGCCCTTGGCGGCCCGTGCCGATGGGGCGCTGTGGCGTCATGATCGACCGGGTACGTGCGGGCGGGACTTGGGTGAACGGCGGCGCTTCCGCAGTGCGCGGACGATCGCTGCCCAGGAGCACAACCCAGCGCCCTTGCCTGCCAGGGGTGCTCAGCCGGCGGTGACGCCGCCGATCGGCTGTTCGCCGTCGTTGAACTCCAGGGTCAGGCCCTTCGCCCCGTCGGGGGCCCCGATGACGGCGGTGATCACGTCGGCCACCGTGGTCCGCGCGACCTCCCCGCCGGTGACGCCGGGGCCGGTCTCGATGCCGCCGGTGCCGGCCTCCTCGGTCAGGCTGCTGGGTCGCAGGAGCGTCCAGCCGAGGCTCGAGGCGGCCAGGTGGGCGTCTGCTTCAGTCTTCGACTCGGCGTAGGCAAAGAAGTCGGAACTCGGATCCACGCCGTGGTCGGGACCGGCGCCGAAGTACGACACCATGACGAACTGCGACGCGTTGGCCCGCTCGGCGGCGTCGATCGTGCGGATCGCCGCGTCACGGTCCACAGCGTAGGTCCGCTCCGGGCTGCCCCCGCCGGCGCCAGCGGACCACACCACCACGTCGTGGCCCGCGAGGGTCTCAGCGATCTCGTCGGTGGACAAGTTCTCGACGTCCGCGACGACGGCCTCGGCGCCGGCCCTCCGTACGTCCTCGGCCTGCTCGGCCTTGCGGATGACACCGGTGACCTTGTGACCGGCCGCGACCAGGCGCGGCACCGTAAGCAGAGCGACCTTGCCGTGGGCGCCGATGACGATGACCTTCGACATCTGCTGACTCCTCGCTGCGAGACCCGGCCCCGCCGCGTCGCGAGGCTGTCTGGCTCCCAGCGTCTCCTCGGACCAGATCATTCCCGCGAAGCCCCTCGAGCTCGACTCGCCCCTGGCATGACTCGTGAATCTGATTGGGCCGGGGATCGTGGGCCACGTGGCTGGCGCCGTGCCGATTACCGAGCCTGGAGACTTGAGGGTCGTTCGCCCCGGCCCTTGACAGGCCGTCCCACGAGGCTCAATGATACATGGTGTCTCAAAACGAGACAGTGTGTATCACGAGAGGGATGACATGACTGTGCGGGTGACATCACCAGGGGAGGGCGAGGCTTTCGCGAGCGGTCCGGTCAGGTTCCGGATCCTGGAGGACGGCGTCGGGGTCGACGGAAGGTTCGGCGTGGCCGAGTGCGTCATCGCCCCTGGGTGGCCGGGCCCTCCCCAGCACGTCCACCGCGAGCACGACGAGACGTTCTTCGTGGTGTCGGGTGTGGTGGGTTTTCGTTGTGGATCCGACGAGCTGTTGGCCGAGGCGGGCAGCCTGGTCACCGCGCCAATCGGCGACCCGCACACGTTCTTCAACGCCGACGCGGATGCACCGGCCACGCTGCTGTGCAGCGTGACCCCCGAGCGCTACCTCGGCTACTTCCGCGACCTCGCCGACCTGCGACCCGGCCCTGACGGCGTGCTCGTACCCGCCGACGTGCTCGAGGTCATGGCCCGCTACGCCACCGAGCCCTACCGTCCCTGAACCCCCCCTTCGACTCGAGCCTGAACCAAGGAGTACCGATATGACACTCACCACCACACCAACCGCCCGGACCGACACCGAAGCAGCGCCCGCACCCCTGCCGAGCCTGTCCGGACTCCATCACCTCGGGCTGACCGTGCGCGACATCGACCAGAGCGAGCGCTGGTACGCCGACGTGCTCGGCATGACTCGTGTGTTCGTCGAGGACCACCCCACAGGTGGGGGGCACACCGTGGTCATCAACCGTGCCGACACGTTCTTGTTCCTCGGCCTGGACTACCACCCGCAGGCCGACCTGGAGCGCTTCGACGAGCGCCGTACCGGACTCGACCACGTCGCGATGTCCGTCGACAGCCGGGCGGACCTCGACGCGTGGGCTCATCGGCTCGACGCGCTGGGCGTCGAGCACGGGCCCATCCACGATCAGGACCAGCCGGTCCACGCGACCTTGGTGGTGAGCGACCCTGATGGCATCCCGGTCGAGCTGTTCTGGACGGCGGGCTGAGACGATGACATCGATGGATCTGCCGCTCCGCGCCGGTGACCGACCGCGTGCCACCGCCACCCTGCCGCACTCACAGCTCGACCAGCAGCCCGCCAGCACCCGCGACCTCGACTCCGTGCTGGCCGAAGCCGCGACCTGGCCACACGTGACGATCCAGCCCTCGCGGATCGCCGTCGAGGGGTCCCGGGCCCTGGTGTTGACCGAAGACGCCGACACCGGTCCCACCGAGGCGTTCATGATCGGTCGAGAGTTCTGCCACGGGCATGCAGGCGGCGACTCGAGCCTGCACGCCGCGCTCCCACCTCACCTGGCGACGGCTGCTCAGCAGGCGGGCTGGGGTGAGCCCCACTACCTGGTGCACACCGGTCAGGCGCCGCCGAGCCTCACCATGCTCTACGCCCCTCGCGACGAAGCCGAACGCGAGGTCATCCTGCGACTGGTCCGAGTGTCGTACGAGTTCGCCCTCGGTGTCGCCGGCCGGGCCACCGCCGACGCCGGGCTGCCATGACAGCTGAACCGACCAGGCCGCCGAGGCCGAGTGCCCGGGAACGCACCCGCCGCCTGCTGAACGAGGCCGCCCGCGAGCTGCTGCGAACGGGCGGGCCACTCACCGTGCAGGCCGCGGCGGACCTCGCCGGCGTCTCCCGCGCAACCGCGTACCGGTACTTCCCCAACAATGACTCGGTGCTCGTGCACGCCACCATGCCACTCACCGACGGCGCCGGCCCTGCCCTACCGCCGCCCGACCCCGGCCCGCCCGACGACCACTCCCCACAGGGTCTTGCCGGCCAAGCCTCCACCCTGGTCCGCACGATGGGCGAATGGGCCTTCGACCACGAGAACGAGCTGCGAACCTTCATGCGACTCTCACTCGGGCCCCCGGGCGCAGCCAAGCTCGACCGTCGCGCCAGCACGAACCGCGACACCTGGATCGCCACCCTGCTCGACGGCCTACCCGACCACGTCCCCCAACAAGCGCGCGACCGGCTGTCGATCGCCCTCACTCCCCTGTTCGGAGCCGACGCCGTCATCTGGAGCACCGACATCGCCGGAGTCGACCACGACACTGCCCTTGACGTCATGGCGTGGATGGCAGCAGCCCTCGTCCAGGCCACCCTCAACGAGAGCGCGTAATGACACCCCGAGGCCGTCGCCGATACGCGCCGGCGCCGGCACTTCTTGACGCGTGCCCGGCATGGAATGACGCAGGTCGGGGCGCGCCGTATCCAGGCGGATTGACGTGGCTATTCGCGGGCTGCAGACGCCATGCGTCTCGCGAAGGCCCGCGGCTGGCCTCGTGTGGACAGTTCGGTTTGTGCGCGGCTTCCTCAGCGCCGCCAGGCTCGCTACGTCTCACTCCAGACGCGGAGCGTCGGTCGGTAGACGAATTCCTGGCTGCGACCGTCGAACGTACTGGTCTCCAGCAGTTCCAAATCGAAGTCCCCCGCTCCGGCGAAGACGGGCTCGTCTCCGGTCTGGGCAGCGATCACCGGAAAGACCGTGACCTGGATCCGGTCCACCAGTCCGGCAGCCAAGAGCGTGCGGTTCAGCGAGAGACTCCCGTGCGAGCGGATCGGCACGTCGGACTCCTCCTTCATCCGCCGCACCACATCCACGGCGTCGCCGCTGGCGACCGTGACGTCCGGCCAGTCGAAGGGTCCCCGAAGCGTCGACGACACGACCGTGCCCGGACAGTTGATCATCCGGTCCATCCACGGGTCCGGGTCCTCTTCGACCAGGGCGGGCAGCATCTGCAGGAACAACCCGAACGTCTTGGCGCCGAAAGCCATTCGCTGCTCGCCGTCGTACGCCATGAGTCGGCGATCCAGGAACTCCGGGCCCTGGTTGCCCCAATATCCGCCCCAGTCACGGGGCGGCCCCTAGGAGCCGTTCCCGTCGAGGCTGGTGAAGACGTCGAAAGTGTAGGTCGCGGTCATGCTTCATCCTTTCCCCCGGCAGCCGGTTGGCCGCTCTCATCTATGCGTCGATCGCTCTTCCCTGGATTCGACATCTCCCGGCGTCATTCCAGCGCGGGGTTGTAGTCGAGTACACCGGGGTCATCGGTGGTGCCATCGCACGTCCCTGGACGGTTGGCACCGCGTTCGCGTCCACCCATGGTTGGTCCCCGTGGACTCCCGTGCGACAGACCCGGGAGTGAGGGGATCGAACAGGGCCACGCGCTGGCCGAGGTCGAGGAATCCGCACGACGACCTGCGCCCTCGCGGCGAATTGACGTACGTTCGGCTTGCGCTGGCTGGCGGAAGCTAGATCCGGGTGGATCTATCGGGAGCGGCGGGCATGCGAGGTCTCGCCCGGCCCGCCGGGGTGCGTCCGCCGAGAGGCCGCTGCTTGCGTGACAGCGACCGCCTGGCTCTCGGAATGTCTGCAGGCGACAAACTGTCCGCCGCCACCAACCGCTGCCGACAAGGAGCGGCCGAGCCCGCCTGATGCGGGGTCGGCCGCGACAGGTGGTCGTCAAGCCATCTCGGGGACGTGCAGGTGGGCGTAGACGAGGTCGAACTCGTGCACATCGACGATCTTGCCGCCTGCCTCGCTCGCGGTCCGGCTGCGCATGTCGTCGGCTGACCGGCGGCTAGCTTCCATCGCTGCGCGGGTCTCCCAGGCAGTGGTGGCACAACCCAGGCCGCTCAACCGGTTCACGAGCAGGCTGGCGCTACAGAACCCGGGGGTCTGCTCGAGCTCGGGAAGGATCCCGACGCGCATGGTCTCCGTCATCGCATCGAGGTCGCCCTGCAGCCAGCTGACTCGGCAGCACTCGCCATGCTGGCTGCGATGCATGATGGCGATCTCCCACTCGTCTACCTGCATGGAGCCGCCGAGAATGTCCCGCCCGCGATCACGGATCGGGCGAAGCTGCCCGTCGCTGGCGCTCATGGCTGCCTCGTTCTCCCAGGAACTTGTTGCGATGCACTGCCCGGTCTCGCGGTCGACCAGCATCGAGAGACCGCGGCAGCCCTCGATTTTGTCGAGCGTGGGTCCGGCCTCGTTGTTGATGAACGTGATGCCGGCGTCGATGTTGGCGGGCATCCCCTGGAACGTGGTGGAACGTGCGTACACGGCCCACTCCTCTCTGGGACAGGGGCAGTGCCCGGTCCGGCACCGCCGGTTGATCCCTGCATACTCCCCTCGGCGCGAGCACGCCAGACCTGGCCTCAGGTCTCCCGGCATTGCCCTGTTCACAGGGGCGCGAGACAGAGCGGAAGCAACATGTGCCCGGTCTACTCGCGGCGGAAAGACGCGCTCACCGGTCGAGCACTGTCGCTGGAGTATCAGGCGACGAGGGCGGCGCGTTACCGGGAGCAGATGCCTGCACGGTTCGCGAGAGACCCTGGAGCGCGCGTCGAACTCGACAAGCATTCAACGATAACGCGTGGGTAACGGCGGACCGCGTACGTTCGAGTCACATGCCCGACCTGCATCAGACGACACACGCCGACTCGACGAATCCACCATCAAGGCTCAGCGCACGCAGCCGACCGCGCTGGCATGGATGGCCTGGAAGAAGGCACTCATGACCACCACGACCACTGACTCCCGTGTGAATGAAGCTGCATCCGCTCCGCAGATTCCACCGACCGCGGCAACGGAGAGACCGCGCCCGATGCTCCCGTTCCAAGTTCCGCGATTGGTTCATCGAGTTCCACGCCGGCGAGTCCGGATCGACGGAGAGAGCCAGCCGCCAAGGGCGGTCCAACGGCTCGATGGTCAGCCGCTGATCTACATTCTCGATGACAACACGCTCGCCACAGGAGAGCTGTCGATCTTCACGGCCCCCGAGCACGCCGTGGAAGCGACCGGCTTCCAGTCGTGGACACCGGGAACCGCAGACGCTCCGGGAGCGCAAGGAGTGACGTTCGGAGGCTACGTCTCGCTCTACGAACACATCTACTACCAGGGCCACGAATGGAACTTCTACCCCGGTTGGGGGCCAATTCCCGACTTTCGGCACGTCTACGGATGGTCGAATATCAACATCAATGACCAGGTTTCCTCCATGGACGTGAACGTGAATGCAAACCCTGTCGGCACGATCGCCTGGGTCGTCCTGTACTCAGACATCAGTTTTGGGGGCGACCAGCTCTGGACCTCTGACTCGTTTGCGTATGACGATCAGGGTGGCGGAATGCGAGCCAATCTTGTTGACATCGGGTGGAACGATGTCGCGTCGTCACTTGCATACGGATATAGCGTAGGTGCTCATTAGCGGCCGCGACCTCTGAATTCCATGCTCCCTTCCAGTTGAAAGGAGAAGACGCCATGAGTACTGATGACCCGTTTAAGGAACTGGCGGC